>JANQXM010000039.1 GCA_030729385.1 Opitutales bacterium
GAGCAGACTAGAAAGGGGGCTCCAATTCCTGTTTCGAGCTGTGCTATTGCGGACATCTCTTTGGCATCAATCATGCCTTGCTCCGCTGTGGCTGCGTTGGCATTACCACTGTTGGCGACAAATCCACTGACTTTAATGCCCGGGTGAGAAAGAATTTCTTTGCAGACGTGAACGGGTGCCGCGCAAACATCGTTGAGCGTAAAGACGCCTGCGGCGGAGCAGGGCTTATCTGCGGTGACGATGGTGAGGTCTAGCCGTTCGTTGTCACCGGTTCCCCTAATGTCGCAGGCAACACCTGCGGTCTTGTAGCCTGGGCAGTCCGCGATTCCACCCGGGTTATCGATAAGTTTGACTGTGATCGTATCGGACATGGTGGGATAGTCGGTCGGTAGTGTGAAAGATTAGATAAGTCCGGCAGTTTCTTCGAAACCAGACTTTAGGTTTAAGATTTGCACGGCTTGTCCGCTGGCACCCTTGAGCAGGTTGTCGATGGCGGATGTGATGATGAAGTTGTCCGTCCGTTTGTCGTAAACGGCAGAGATGTCTGCCCGATTACTTCCGGTTACGTATTTGGTATCTGGATACGTTCCTGATGGGAGCACACTTACAAATGGTTTGCCTTCGTAGGTTTTATTCCAAACGGAATAGAGCCTTTCGAGGGGCACGCCGTTGGATTTCGCTACGATAGTGGTCGAAATGCCCCGCGACATGGGTGCGAGGTGTGGGTTGAATTGCACGATGACATCTGCGAAGGCAGCTTTTTCGAGTTGCTCTTCGATTTCGGAAAGGTGCCGATGCTTTGGCATCCCGTAGCCCTTCATGCTCTCGTTCCGTTCGCAGTAAATAAAGTCTTCGGCGACTTTCCGTCCTGCGCCACTGACACCGCTGTAGCTGTTGATGACGATGCCGCTCGGTTTGATGAGCCCTGCTTTAAGCAGTGGGACGAGTGGCAGTTGGATGCTAGTGGGGTAGCACCCTGGGCATGCGATCAACGTGGCAGTTTTCCAAGAGTCGTCCGCCAGTTCGGGGATGACGTAGGGTGCGGCTTTGAGTAATTCCGGCGCAGGATGTGGGTGACCGTAGTAATTTTCGTAGGTCGAAGTGGAGTTGAGCCGGAAGTCGGCGCTCAAATCGATCACGGTTTTACCTGCCTTGTATAGTGGGTAGGCAAACTCGCTGGCGACACCGTGTGGGAGCGCGAGAAAGAACACGTCCAAGTCGTCCCGTTGCGCGAGTTCGGCAGGATCGGAGCTGGTAAACTCTAAGTCGCCGACTGTGTGCCGTAGGGCAGGCATGACATCAGCTACTTTTTGCCCTGCGAGCGACCGTGAAGTCACGGCAGCCAGTTGCACATTCGGGTGCCTTGAGAGTAACCGAACTAATTCTTCTCCGGAATATCCGGATGCTCCTATGATGGCTGCGTTCATGATTTAAAATGGCTGATAGCTAATGATTGATAGCTATTGAATAGTGGCTGATGGCGAAATGCTGAATGTCTAAAAAGAAAAACCCCCCAAAGCACGTGTGGACACGGCCATGGAGGGTTGCAAAAAGATGCGTCCTTGCCGCTGTGCGGATTAACGTTTGGAGAACTGGAAGCGCTTGCGTGCACCTGGTTGACCAGGTTTCTTACGCTCACGACTGCGAGGATCACGCTTCATGTGGCCTTCCGGCTTCAATGATGCGCGAAGATCGCCGTTCATTTTCTCAAGTGCACGTGCGATGCCGAGGCGAACCGCGCCGGCTTGGCCGTTGAGACCTCCGCCTTCTGCTTTAATCTTGATGTCGACTTGATCGAGCATGTCGACGGTCTTCAGAGGGGAGAGTGCTGCGTTGGCAAACTCTTCAGTCTTGAAGTAAGCGCGGGGCTCACTGCCGTTGACTTCGATTTTACCAGTGCCGCGTGTCAGTCGGACACGTGCTCTTGCGGTCTTACGACGACCGACGGTGACAAATGTTTGTTCGCTCATGTTATATAAAAGTCGGAAATTAAACGAGAGGCTTTGGTTGTTGTGCCTCGTATGGATGTGAAGGTCCTGCATGGATCTTCAGCTTCTTGATCATTTGGCGACCAAGCTTGTTGCGAGGAAGCATGCCCTTGACGGCGTGTTCAATAATGAACTCAGGCTTCTTTTCGCGCATTTGAGCCATTGATACGTAACTTTCGCCACCCATCCAACCGGAATAGAACATATAGTTCTTATCACTGTTCTTCTTGCCGCTCACGCGGATCTTCTCGGCATTGATCACAACGACGAAGTCGCCGGTGTCAGCATGCGGCGTGTAAGTCGGCTTATGACGGCCACGAAGCACGTTGGCAATTTTTACGGATACACGACCAAGGGTCTCCTCGGCAGCGTCAACCACATACCAAGATTTGGTGTGATCAGATTTAGTAGCTAAAGTCGTTTTCATGATTTTTGGAAAAGCGGTGAACAGTAAAATCGGGAACCCTCCTGTCAATGGGAATTTTAATGAATTTTCATAAGAATCCTGTTTTTTGTTGCAAAAGGGGTCTTCTGCGTCATTTTCCGCAGCTTTTCCAGATTCATCATAAGAAGGAGCTATAACTTTGAGAGACGATTATTTACAGGCCGCACAATTGGTAATTCCTGATCCAATGATATTGATCAATGTGATTTCGCGTCGTGCGAAACAACTAAAAAGTGGTTACAAACCACTGGTTGAGTCACTTGAGCGCTTATCTGCTGAAGATTTGGCTTTGCGCGAAGTGATGGAAGGTAAGATCACTTACCAACTCGACGAAACAATTGAGCCTCAGTAAAGCGACTTTGTTGTTTTACGGGTTTCGTTTTTTCGTCCTGCGGCCATGAGCGTTTCCCTAATGAAGGGATTGATACCACGTGTGTGCCAAAAAAAAATCACCCGAAGACCGCTTTAAAGAGGTCCGGAATGCGAAAGCCACCCACAATTATTTTGTGGGTGATCGTTTTGAGGCAGGTATTGCGCTTCAAGGCACTGAGGTAAAAGCCATCCGAGAGGGCAATGCTCAGATCGGGGATGCCTTTTGCCGCATGGAGAAGGGGCAAGTGTGGCTCTATAACTCGCATATAGGTGAGTATTCGTTTGGTAATTTTAATAACCATCCACCACGCCGAAAGCGTAAGCTACTACTGCACCGCCGTGAGATCCATAAATTGATGGGTGCGGTTGATATGGGCGGTAAATCGCTCGTCCCTCTACGTATCTATTTAAAGCATGGCTTGATCAAAGTAGAGATCGCCTTGTGCACAGGTAAAAAGCTGCACGACAAGCGTGAGACGATGAAAAAGAAAATCACTATGCGCGAAGCAGAGCGCGAAATGCGGCGTTATAAATAATTTATCGTAAACATGTCATCCGTTGCCTCCACTGTTCTCGTTCAAGTTCCCGCCAGCACCTCGAATTGCGGCCCCGGATTTGATACGCTTAGTATCGCTTTAACTTTGTATAATTTCGTCCGCTTAACTGTGCGCGAAGATGATCAAATCGCACCTGTAGGTGAGGTTGGGGCAGGGACTCAAACGATGGTTGAAGAGGTGGCTTTGAGCTTTGCTCAAACCGCAGCGGTGGAAATCGGTGGCTTTGATTATGAAATATGGGGTGAGGTGCCGATGGCGCGTGGCCTCGGTTCCAGTTCCACTGTTCGTGCCGGTGTGGTCGCTGGCTTGAATGCACTGTATGGCAAGCCGCTCGACCATGAGGCGATGATTCGTTTAACGACTAAGTTGGACAATGCGCCTGACAATGCCTGTGCCGCTTTTGCTGGTGGGTTTTGTATCGCGCGGACGGAGCCCGCGACATTTGCATATCGCGAGCATGTTCGTTTCCCGCTGCCTGATTCGTTGGTTTTTGTTGCTGTTTCGCCCAATTACGAGGTGCTGACAGAGAACTCGCGCCGTGTATTGCCCGATAGTATTCCGTTTGACGACGTGGTGCGCAGTGCGAACAGTTTGGCCTATTTGGTCGGGGTGCTGGTTTCAGGTGATTTTAAGCGTCTGGACGGAGCGGTGAATGATTACATCCACCAGCCATATCGTGAGCTGCTCAATCCATTTGGTCGCGAAAGTATCGAGGCAGGTTGCCATGCAGGTGCCTATACGGGCTGGCTGAGTGGTAGTGGGTCAACGGTGATGTGTGTGACTGATGCCGCCAATGCCCGTGCCGTGGGTGCAGCGATGCAGCAAGCATATGAGGTCAATGGCACAAAGGCCCGCGTTTATCGCTTGAGTGCGGATAATGCTGGGTTGACGGTGACGGTGTAGCTTATTCGACGTTCTGCACTTGCTCGCGGATGCGTTCGAGTGAGTTTTTGCCTTCGATGACTGCGCGGGTGATTTCGATCTGACTAGATTTGCTGCCAGTGGTGTTGAATTCTCGGTGAATTTCTTGGCAGAGGAAGTCCATCTTGCGCCCAGTGGCTTCTTCAGCAGCGAGGAATTCACGGAATTGTTTGAAGTGGCTTTTGAGGCGGGTCATTTCTTCGCTCACATCGCAACGGTCCGCGAAGATGGCGAGTTCTTTAAGGACACGCTCGTCGCTAGGATCGAGGTCGAGTTCTAGCTGCTTGAGGCGCTCAAGTAGGGCGTCTTTGTATTTGCCAACTGCGCCGGCGGCATGTGTCTCGATTTCAGTGCTGAGTTGGTCGAGTGCGTCGATACGTTCGAGCAAGTCTTTCTTGAGGGCATCACCTTCGGCGGTGCGCATCGAGTGTATGTCGGTCAAAGCCTGGTCGAATGCTGCCTTGATGCTTTCTTCGATGACGGACCAGTCGGGCAGACCTGAGCTGTCTTTCAACGATTTAGCCAAGTCGACAAGTAGCGAGGTGTCAGGGTTGAACGGAAGCCCGCGGCTTTCTGAAAAAGCTTTAAGGCGATCGAGGGTTTCATCCATCGCACGGTTGTCCCAGGTAAGCCCGTATTGCTCGCCTGCGGTGGACTGCACTTTTATTTGCACATTGACCCGTCCGCGCTGGAAGCTGCCTTTGAGCCATTCTGTGCAGCGTTGATCGAGTCCACTCCACTCGCGTGGGGCAGAGACAAACGCATCGAGTGTCTTTCGATTCACCGAGGTGATTTCGATTTCAATTTGTAAACCATGCTCTGCCGCTTGTGCTGAGCCTGTGCCATAACCAGTCATACTACGCATCTCTTATAGATAGGCGGAGTTTAAATAGGATCGCGAACAAATATTTTGGATGCGGGATATGAGATCTGGGATGCGGGATACGAGATTAGAGCTGGAGGGCAGATTTGAGCTCTTTGAGATTCTCAAAGGCGGCTTCAGCGCCGGTGGCTTTGAGTTCATCCACGCTGTGTGCGCCAGTGGCCACGCAATAGCAGGGGAGGCCTGCGTTGTGTGCGGTTTCAATGTCGGTGGGGGAGTCGCCGATCATGCAGGCACCTTCGGCGCTGGCATCGATCTGGTCGAGGACGTGGCGAGTGAGCTCCGCTTGAGGCTTGTGCCATTCTGTATCGGTATTACCAATACAGGTTGGGACGTGCTTAGCGAACCCTGCGTATTTACTAACGCTGCGGGCGGTATCGCCGTGCTTGTTGGTGAAGATAGCTTGGGGGATGCGCGCTTTGTAAAAGGCTTCGATGAGTTCGCTGCCACCTGCTAGAATGATAAGCCCTTCGAACATGATCTCTGGGAAGCGGGCGCGAAATGCTTTGGCTGCTTGGTCCTGTTGATCTTCTGGGATGAAGAGCGACATCGTGGATGCCATAGGACCGCCAAGGCTGCGGCGTATGACCTCGGCGTCCGGTTCGGGATAACCGAGCGTAGTGATGACGTCACAGTAGCAGCGCACAATGGCTGCTGTTTGATCGATCAGCGTGCCATCCATGTCCCAGAGCACGGCGCTGGGCAGGGGGAGCTTGATTGTATCAGGCATTGACGAGACGAGGTGTTAGCCTCGGTCGTGGGTGATTAGGCGTTCTTCGTTTCCGAAGTGCTGTCTTCAGTAGACGCTTCTTTATCTGCTTCGACTTCAGCAGCAACTGGCGCATCTGTTGCGGAAGCTTCGACTGACTTGCTGGCAGGCTTTGGAGTCTTCTTTACAGGCTCGTCAGCTTCCATGGCATTGCGGATGTCTTCTTCAATGCCGGATGTGGCAGACTTGAATTCCTTAACGGACTTGCCGAGTGATCGGAATAGCTCGGGCAGGCGTTTTGCTCCAAAAAAGAGGAGGACGACCATAAAAATTAGGACGATTTCCCAGCTGCTGAGATTTTGTAGAAATGCAAGTGTGCTCATAATATAAAAGGTATATGTGTGTATGCTTTAGTGATTGTTCCGTCTTTACTCTGTATCGGCCTCGGCGTCACGATATATTTTAGCCAAGCGTTCACTTTCGGCGGCGCTGGCGGGTGTGATAGTGTTGTTGATCCGAGGCTCTCCTTCAAGGATATCGGCAGTGCGAAGACCAGTTGCGCGTTTTTCGCGTGCTTTGAGGATGGCTGTTTGAGTGCCGTCTGTGTTGGTCGCAACGAGGAAAGCGATCGGGAGATCGCGACCATTACGGATGGTGGCAATGCGTTCAAACATATCAACGTGAACGATAGTCGATGTATTCGAAGCGACGATAGTGCCTGGTTGGGCTCTGCCAATCTGTGTATCACCTTGGGTGACGCGGACGCCGGATGGACCGCCGCCGCAACCTGTGAGTATGAGTGCAAGGCAGATGCCGATGCAAAGAGGAGTGATTCGAGTCGAGCGCATGATTTTCGTAGGGACTTTGTTGTATCGTAGTGAGCGACTGTTATTTGTGTTTGGCATTTTCGCGTTTGATGCTGTCCATACCAGGTTTTTCGAGATTGATATCGCCTTCAAAGAAACCGTGTAACTGGCGAATACGTGTTGGGTGACGCATCTTACGGAGTGCTTTGGCTTCAATTTGACGGATACGTTCGCGGGTGACTTTGAACTGGCGACCCACTTCTTCAAGTGTGCGTGAATAGCCGTCGGCTAGACCGAAACGGAGAGAGAGGACGCGGCGTTCGCGTTCAGTCAAACTATCGAGGACGTCGGTGATCTTCTCACGTAGAAGGCTGTAGGCCGTCATGTCGTAAGGGTTTTCAGCGCCTTTATCTTCGATGAAGTCACCGAAGTTGGTGTCGTCGGAATCACCGACGGGGCTCTGAAGGGAGATCGGTTGCTGTGCCATCTTCATGATGGACTGGACGCGCTCGATCGGAAGGTTCATCTCGTCGGCGACTTCTTCAGCGGTGGGTTCGTGCCCGAGTTCTTGAAGGAGTTGCTTTTGCACCTGCATAACCTTGTTCAAGGTCTCGATCATGTGGACCGGAATACGAATGGTCCGAGCTTGGTCGGCAATCGAGCGGGTGATGGCCTGGCGAATCCACCATGTTGCGTAAGTTGAGAACTTATAGCCGCGGCGATATTCAAATTTTTCCACCGCTTTCATGAGGCCCATATTGCCTTCTTGAATTAGATCGAGGAAGGAAAGACCACGATTGGTGTATTTTTTGGCAATGGAGATCACGAGGCGTAAGTTGGCCTCGACCATTTCGGTTTTCGCTTTGTGTGCCTCGCGGATACCAGTGCGGACTTCACGGATGATTTCCATGAATTCGCGGGCATCGATTTTGAACTCAGCTTTGAGCTCTTCGAGACGCTTATTGGTTTTAGCGACATCGACTTTTGTCTTACGACGAGTAGACACCATGTCCGCAGCTTCGAGGTCTTCGTAAAGGCTGGTGATTTCGCGATACACTGGGGTGAGGTTCGTGAGGAAGTCCTCAAAGACCTTTAGCTTGAGGCAGTATTTACGAAGGACGAGACGGAGCTCTCCTTCATAATTGATCATACGTGTGCGTGAGCGTTTAGCGTTGGATTCATTCGTCGCGGCGACATGGCTATCCCAAGCGGCATAAATGCGCTCACCGAGCTTGTGTGCTTGTTCGAGCAGTTTAGGTAAACTGTTGAAATAGGCTTCACGGCTTTCAATTTTTTTGTCGAGGACGACGCGGTCGAAACGTTCTTCGCGGTTGAGAAGTTTTTGAACGATGTCGTTCTGGAATTCTAGTGTCAGCGCGGTAGAGAAGAGGGCATCTTGAGCGCGTAGTTCGGCTTTTTCGATGCGCTTTGAAATGGCGACTTCTTCCTCGCGCGTCAGCAGGGGAACTTGTCCCATTTGTTTCAAATACATCCGGACAGGATCGTCTAGGATGTCATTCTGCGAGGTGCGGACTTCTTTCTCTTCAGTTTCTTCGATACGGGCCTTGTAGGCTTCTACCTCGTTGTCATCGAGGATTTCGACTTCGAGGTTTTGAAGTATGGAAATGACGTTCTCGATTTCGTCAGGGTTATTGACGCTATCGGGAAGCGCTTTGTTGATATCCTTATAAGTGAGGAAGCCTTGCTCTTTGGAGAGGCGGATGAGGTTGCGAATGCGCTCGTTCAGCTTTTCTTGAGCTTTAGTGGAGAGGCGACGCTTCTTGGTGACCTGTTGGGTGGCTTCTTTGAGTGCGTCTTCGCTAACGACTTTGGCAGCTTTTGTAGCGGGCGCTTTTTTAGTGGGTGCCTTTGAAGCGGTTACTTTTTTTGGTGCCGCTTTTGTAGCGGGCGCCTTCTTAACTTCTTTTTTGGTGGCCACCTTTTTAGCAGGTGCCTTTTTAGAAACAGCTTTCTTAGCAGGTGCCTTCTTCGCCGCCTTTGTCGTAGGCGCCTTTTTAGAAACCGCTTTTTTAGCAGGTGCTTTTTGGGTCGCAGTGTTCTTAGCCGCTACTTTTTTCGTAGCTTTTTTAGCAGGCGCTTTTTTAGCGGGTGCCTTCTTGGTTGCGGCTTTCTTGACTGTCTTTTTGGCGGTTTTCTTTTTCGCAGCTGACATAATATTGATGGAATCTTTGTGGCTTGTCTAAAGTTGTAACTGTAGCGGTTTAGCTAATGTTTTGCGGATCTGGCTGACTTCACGCATGAGGCGCAATTGTTCCTCAGATGAAGTGTCAGCATTGGAAATTCTTTGTTCCAGTTCTTTTTTGCGGGCGTTTAAATAGTTGCGGTAAAGTGTTTGGAGGCAGGCTTCGATGTGTGTCTTTGGATCTTCAACTTCGAGGTCGCGGAGGTTAATCTCAGCTAATAATTGGCGGTCTTCAATAGTTTCGATTAAGTTTTCTGTCTGCGTGGCATTTTCGATGAGACCTTCTTTGATTTCTGCGAGGATGCGGTCGAGCAGGCGCCCCGCCGGAGAATTGGTATTAATCCATTCGTAATCAATTATTTCTGAGAGTTTTGTGCCGTATTCCGGATAATGTGAAACGAGCCAAAGTAGTTCCCAAGTCGCTTGTGTCAATAGCGGGTCTCTAGCGGCGGGCGGGGGAGTAGGAGCCTTTTGTCCCGGGCCTTGATATGTTGTCGGTTTAGGCGCTTTATTAAAATCGCGGAGCGCGGCTACCGGATCGACATTAATGATCTTTGAGGCGATTTGAATGTAGTCCTCTCGAGCGACCTCGGATGGCACGTGTTGGAGGAGTTCGAAAACCGTCCGTAGGGCAGTGGTTTTGTCGTGCGTTGTGGGTGGACGGTCTTCGGGCAGACTATCGGCGATGGCGAGTTCGATGCCACTTTTGGCGACTGCTCGTATAGGTTCGAGCGCGGCAGCGCCATGTTGGCGTAGCAAGTCGTCGGGGTCGGCTTTTTCGGGGAGCAGGAGGAACTTGAATTCCAATCCTGCCTTGAAAGCGAGTGGGATGTATTTGATGGCTGCTTTGCGACCTGCGGAATCGCCATCGAGGAGGCATTCGACGTAGGCGGGGTCGTAGCGGCGTAGCAGGTGCACTTGGTCTTCGGTCAAGGCAGTGCCTTGCGGGGCGACGGCGGTGTGGAGCCCGACCGACCAGCATCGGATGGCGTCGAGTTGGCCTTCGACCAGGAGGAAACCTTCCTTATCCTTGATGTGTGTGCGGGCGTGATCCATGCCGAACAGGATACGACCTTTATGGAAGATGGGTGTTTCCGGGGAGTTGACGTATTTGGCGTCACGCGCGGGGTCGTCTTCTGGGGTTTGCGGGAGTTGACGCGCGGTGAAGGCGACGACACGTCCTTGCACATCGCGAATCGGGATCATGAGGCGACCGCGGAAGCGAGATTTGAAGTATTCGTGGTTGCGCTCGTTGTCGCGTGCAAAAAACAGACCCGACTGGTGCATGGCGGCAGGCGAAACCTTGCGGTCGCGGCAGTAGAGTGCAAAGGCATTGCGAGCGGAGGGAGCATAACCGATTTTGACTTCGTCGGCGGTTTCCATCGAGAATCCACGTTGGTTCTGCCAATATTCTCGGACGGGCGCTGCTTCGTCGCTTTCGAGGAATTGCTGGTGATACCAAGTGGTTGCGATCTCGTGCAGCTCGTAGATTTGTTTACGAAGAGAGACTTCTTCCTTTGAGGGACCGCCTTCTTCGTATTCGAGTGTGATGTTGAACTTCTTGGCGATGAACTCGACGGCCTCGATAAACTCGAGGTTTTCTTGTTTCATCACGAAGGTGAAGACATCGCCGCCTTCGCCGGAGCTGAAGCATTTATAGAAACCACGGTCCGGATGGACGTAAAAAGAGGGCGTCTTTTCTTGGGTGAAGGGGCTTAAGCCCTTCCATGATTTTCCAGCGCGTTTGAGCTGCACGTAGGTCGAAACGACATCAACAAGGTTTACTTGATGTTTGAGCGATTCGATGGATCTTTGTGCAATTCTGGGCACTTATATGAAACACGTAATACTTAAATGAGCCAAAAGGAGTGGTGTCAGGAAAGCGATTGAAACGGGCTCCTGACCAGAGAGTCTTTTATTGCAGACGGTCGATTGCAGTTTCCGCTTCTGGGCGGAGAGGATGGCCGGGGGCGAGCTCAATAAATTGGCGGTAAAGTGAAGCGGCTGCAACTGTATCCTCGGCGATTCGCTCGTAGCCGCGGGCGAGTGACAGGGTCACTTCGGGACTGCGAGGGAAGCGGTCGTGTGCGGTTTTGAGCTCTGTTAGAAATTCGCTTGGAGTTTTGGAGCGCTGTGCGACACGTAGATAGGCGAGCGTGTATTTGATTTCTCTAGGTGCGATACGAATGGCTTCGAGCGCGGTGGTTTCGGCATTTTTGAATTGGCCGTCGATGAGGTATGCGCGTGAAAGCAGGTTCCAAATATCGTCGCGGTCGTTGGCGCTGCCGAGAACTTGCCAGTAGCTGGAAATCGCGAGTTTGTAATTGCGGTCAGCTGTGGCCTGATCGGCTGCTTGGATGAGCTCATCTATAGAAAGTGGTTTTCCCGCTGGGCGAACAGGGATGGGATCGATCGTTTCCTCTAAGGTAGTTTCTACGGGTGTCACATTGACTGTGTTGTCGACCATGTAGCTGGTTGGGACGCTGTTGTCCTGTTGATCGTAGGTGACGCCAACTGTGACATCTGGCTCGGCTGGTTCGATCACGATGGCGGGATTAAAAGTGATGGTCGTTTCTTCTGTGCTTTCTACTGTGGTATCGACCGACACGACTTCGACTGCTGGTGTGTTGGCCATTGATTCGGCGGCTTCGAGGTCGGCGATGACTTGGGCTTTACCTTCGGTGTCGGTTTTCTCGCTAGTCGCGTTATCGCTTATGGCGACGACGGTGGCTTTTTCTGCCTCAGCAGCAGCTTTGGCGGCAGCAGCTTCGGCGGCCTTTTTTACGGCTTCCGCCTTAGCGAGTTCGGCTTGCATGGTTTCTTGTGCCTCGCGCCAGCGCTTTAATTCGCTACGAGCAGATGCCCATTCGCTGGCATCGATGGCGCCTGGGAATTGTTTGTCCAAACGAGTGATGACGCCTTCGGCACCTTTCCAATCTTTTTGGCTGAGTTTGATTTCTAAGAGTCCGAACAGAGCAGTGAGCGCGTCGGGGCTGTCATTGTCGACGGCCAGCTCAAACCAGCGTTCGGCTTGTGCGCCGTTATTAAGTTGCATGAATAGGCGACCAATCGAGGCCGCAATATCAGCGGGTGGGGTGCTTTTCTCGGGGTTGACTCCTTTCAGGTAGGCGTCGAGTGCGAGTTGTGTTTTGTTATCCTTTGCACGGGCTTTGCCTAGCTTGACCCAGAGCTCGTCGCTCATGGAGTCCGGCGCTTTAGTCGCCATCCGTTCCAGCAATTCAATGGTGGGTTGGTTGGCTGCCTCGAGGGCTTTGTATGTTTGAAAAAGGAGTTCGATGTCGTCCGGATTTTGCTCGTGCGCTTGCTCAATGAAGAAGGCCGCCATGGTGGTGTCATTCTCTTCACTAAAAATAGTGCCGATCTGTCTTAATATTGCAGGGTCGTTCGGGTGGTCGGCAGCCAGTCCTTCAAGAACGCTTAGGGCTTCTTCATTCTGCCCGTCAGCGCGCAGGTCGGCCACTTTTTCGAGGCTGGAAGCTTTCTTTTCTTCAGGTCCACTGCAACCGATGAGCCCGAAGAGGGTCAACGATAAGGAAATGAAGAATAGACGATTGAAGTTTGCTTTTGGCATATGCCGGATTTGTGTTCGGAGTGTGTATATGTTACGAATAACGAAGACTATGTGTGATTTACTTTCGTTTCCCCGCTATATCTGTCAAGTGGATAGGTGCTGGCGCGGATTAAAGGGGCGTGTCAGCTTTCTACTGCTGTGCTTCTTTGGGTTAGTCGGGTCGCTTGTGGCGATACCGCAGAAGGCACCAGCTGGTTTGGTTTGGGAGGCTGAAATCGCGCCTGGTGCATTGTATTATGCTGAAGTGGAAGCTCTGCTATCCTATTACGAGCAAGTTGTCGGTGCCGAACTGAAACCTGCCGACCGCGGAAAGGTCGGATTAAAAGTGAACACTCGGGGCGGAAAGGGCTTGAGCACTTCGCTGCAATTACTGCGGGCGGTGATCGAGGCGCTGGAGTTGCGAGGTTACGCTCGTGAGAACATCATGATTACCGATTATGCCGCCTATAATTTACGTCAGGCGGGTATTATGCCACCACTGAGTGACATGGGTGCTCAGTTCGAGGGTTGTCCTGTGGTTGCTCTGGATAGCGGGCAGTATTATGATGCGGACTGGTTTTATGATAGTCCGTTACCACCTGCGCTGCAGCAAGAACCACAATTGTTTGGTGCCTTCAGCCGTTCGCAGACGCTGGAGGAAGGGGTCGAGGAGCGAAAAAGTTTTCTCTCAAAACCGTTGTTATTAGAGGTGGATTTTTGGATCAACCTAGCAGTTGGGGTGGACGGTCCAGCATTGGGTGTGGATGGCGTATTGGCCAATGCGACGCTTTGGAATGTGAGCAATAGTCAGCGTTTTTTAGTGAACCAAGCGACGGCCTCCGCAGCAGTGGCGGAAATTGCGGCGATTCCCGAGCTATCCGAACGAATGGTTCTGAATATGGTATCTTTGGAGTGCTATCAATTCATAGCGGGACCATTCTTTAATTCTCTCTACTGTCGATCAGAGCCGAGATTATGGATGAGTAGTGACCCGGTTGCCATGGATCGGTTGCTGTTTGATCGGTTTAATTCACATCGCTTATTAGAAGGGTTTCCGGAGATTGATCCGATGCCGAGTCAGTTACTTTTCGCGTCAAGTTTGGGCTTGGGTGTGTTTGAGCGATCTAAGATTCGGATTGAACCAGTGGCGACGGTGGTCGGTCCAAAGTTGGAGCAGACCGAAATAATTGAGTCTTCTGATAAAAACACCTTGAACTAGCCGAGAAAGCCGCCTTCTTTCTTTTGTATGCAGATCGCGGACTATTATCCGATACTTGTTCAGTTTTCTATCGCAGCCGGAATTGGTGCGGTCGTTCTTGTCGCGTCTCATATTTTCGGCCAGCGCGGTTCGCGCGGCGCAATTAAAGATTCCCCTTACGAGTGCGGTATGTTGGCGCAAGGTTCGGGGCATGCGCGCTTCGCAGTGAAGTTCTATGTGACCGCGATGTTGTTTATTCTTTTTGATATCGAAGTGGTTTTCTTGATCCCTTGGGTCTTGATATTTCGTGAATTTCTTGCCGCGCAGTTGCCCATCTTGCTCCCCGTTTTCTTCTTCCTCTTTGTTCTGGTTTTAGGACTGGTCTATGAGTTGAAGAAAGGCGCGATTGAGTGGGAGAAGTAGTGCGCCGCTAAGTTGTTAATTGTTAGTTGCTTGTTGATCTTTCAGGATCGATGGCTATCAGTTGAGCAACACCTTTACAAATTAGCACCTTTCCCGACTTTATTCATCTTATATGCGCATAGACCGTTACATTGCCCAACCACGTGTGGTCGATCTCGAAAGCACGGATTTCACGTCGGCATTGAGCGAGTTATTAAAGGTTTGTGACATTTCTAAAGAGCGAGGGCTGACGAAGAAAGGTCTACTCGCAGATCTGTTGGCGCGTGAGAAACAGATGACGACCTATCTGGGTAATGGCGTCTGCTTACCGCATGCGCGGGTGTCAATGAAACGACCTTATATGATTGCGATTGGTCGTTGCCCGCAGGGTCTTGTATATGATGGGCAGAAGGAGTATCGGGAGATCCGATACGTATTTCTTCTCTTGGCGTCCGAAAATGCGCGCAGCTATTTGTATGGATTGGCTTCCTTAGCGCGGGTCTTTCAAGACCAGGCGCAAATGGCGAAGTTGGACGCGGCGAAATCATTGCCTGCATTTCGGCAAGAGCTGAAATCTGTTTTTGGCGGTGATGGCAACAAGCCCCGCAGGAAGCACAATCGTTTTAACAACTTGATCCTCAAGGAGGCGGCTAAGATCGCAAAAGGCGCAAACTGCACCTCGGTGCTGGTCTTTGGCGATACTTTTGGCGGTGGCGTAGAAATCGGCAAAGTTTTTAAAGGTTTTAAAACAGTCTTAATTGCCCACACGACATCTGATAGCATCACCGAACACTCCGATATCGATGCGGTGTTGCCGATTCGTTCTTACAGTAATCATCGTTTCTCTCAATTGCGCAGTGCGGTGTTGATTGGTCTGACTCGTGGCACATTTGGTAGCCATGATCGGCTTTGCTGTGTGGGTGGATTGCCGCAAAGCAATCAGTTCGACAGTATCACAGTGGTGGATGTGGAACGCGAATTCCGAACCATGCTCATGCAGAAGACAGATATGTTGCCTGCTAGCGTGAAGCCTGAGGTGATTGAGCGTGTTCTGGCCATTGCCACAGAGCTCGCGGTCGAAGGCCGTGAAGGGCATCCCGTTGGTTGCCTCTTTGCATTAGGTGATTCAGATAAAATTTCGGAATATACAAAACCGCTCATCTTGAATCCATTTTATGGATACAAAGACGAGGATCGCAACATTCTGAATCCATTCATGGATGAAACAGTGAAGGAGCTTTCGTCTATCGACGGAGCATTCATTATTCGAGGTGATGGTGTGCTGGTTTCCGCTGGTTCGTTGATTCATGCACCCGATTATACGCATAACCTGCCAAGCGGGTTGGGTAGTCGCCACGCGGCTGCGGCATCGATTTCTCAGGCGGTAGATTGCCTGTGTATCGTGGTTTCCGGTAGCACCGGGCAGGTCACGCTCTTCCGCCGTGGTGAAATGTTGCCACTCATTGAGAAGGCTTTAGTCCGAAATAGCTGATCACTTCGCGGTAAAAAGGTTTGAAGGTATTGAGGTCTTACTGCTGAGCCTAATTTTAACCTTCCCACTTTTACACTTTCTGACCTTCATACATCTATGAACCGTATCGAACAAGCCTTTGCTAAAGCCCGCTCAGAAAACCGCGCGGCCTTCGTCGCCTACCTCTGTGCCGGTGATCCAGACTTTGACACCTCTGTGGCGGCTTGCCGAGCGATCTTAGATGCCGGAGTGGACGTGTTGGAGCTTGGCGTGCCGTTTTCGGATCCATTAGCAGATGGTTTGACCAATCAACTCGCGGCCCAGCGTGCGCTTGAAAGCGGCATGACCAGCGAGCGTGTGCTCGAGCTCGTGCGTGCGGTGCGCAGTTTTAGTGATGTGCCGATTGTCTTTTACACTTACTATAATTTGGTCTTCGCGCAGGGGAGTGAGGCCTATGCCGAGAGAGCGAAAGCAGCCGGTGTGGACGGCATACTGACCCTCGACTTGCCACCCGAAGAAGCGGGCGAGCATTTGGCCGCCTGCGAAAAGCATGGCCTCGGCACGGTGTTCATCGTTGCGCCGACCACGCCGGATGAGCGCTTAGGGATTATCTGCGGTGCGACGAGTGGATTTGTTTACTATGTTTCCCGCGAAGGTGTGACTGGCGAGCAAGCTGCAATGTCAGACGGCATTCGTGCCAGTGTAGAAACCATTAAGAAGCACACCGATCTACCGGTCGTCGTCGGATTTGGGATTTCAAATGCCGATCATGTGCAGACCGTCGCGCAAGCAGCCGATGGTGTGGTGGTCGGCAGTGCGATTGTAAACTGTATCGCTGAGAATCTCGGCGATCCTGCTGCGATCACTGCTGCTTTGTCTGCGAAGATGGCCGCCTTGACCGCTGGTGGCGCTTTGCAAAAGCAGTAGCGTAGTTGGGGCCGTCCTCGGGGGTTCGGTGTTCCGTCTTATTCGCTTATTTGGTGTAGGTGTTCACTGACACAGTTGCAGTGAGTCCATTCTTAAACTTTGCGGCTGGCGGATGTGGTGCGCTGGAGTCGAATTTGAGCACTTGCGTCTCAAGTGGAAAGCCGTCCATCTCGGATTCCAGCGTCACTAGAATCATGCTTGGATCAGAGGCGTCGGTGCTCTGGCTAATCGTAACTTCTCTCTTGTCCGTCAGGGATATAATCTGCCCTGTGGACGGCGTCTTATTACTGATCGTGCCAAGTTCTTGGCGACGGGTCATCTCACCCCCTCCAGAAAACTGATTGGGATGGGAGAATACAACTTTCGTCTCCACTATTGTAGCTTCCGTAGAGTTCTTATTACAGCCGGCAAAAATGAAGCAAAGCGCGGAAAGGATTGTGAGAAGTATGGTTTTCATTTTGATTCTTTTGCCGAACGTCAAGAGTGCGCACGGTCTTGCCGTTGCTCATCTCGTCCGATTGGATCTGGTTCGTGTGTGAGTGACGCTGTGACTAAGCCAACTGTAATTAGGGCGATCAACGGCCATACGGAATTCATAGAGCCACTGATCATGACTGCCATTGCAATGGCGAAAACGACTACAGTGAATAGGACTGAAGCTTTAAAGACTAACTTTATTCGACTAGGTCCGATCCTTTCAGCCATTCGAGCATACCTATCGCTCTTTTTCTGAAGTTCATTCTCCTTTTCTTCTTTTGTTTTTGCTGACCGTAAGAAGTTACCTCCGACTATTATCAAAAGCCCTATCATAAAGAGCTCATGATGGTTCGAATTTTGAAGCCATGCGCTACCAGAGAAAACGATACCAATGCCAATTCCATTGAGAAGGAAACCAGCATTTCTGATCAGCTCCGTCTTTTTCTGTGACAATTGATTCATTTTTTCTTATCGAACAGTGTTATCTGTATCGTTAAACGATGTATAACTCGGGTTTTGTTTTAAAGGACAAAGTCTATGCTGACGATCACGTCACAGAGTGAAGTGGCTACACTTTACTAAACGTCATGAAACCATGATCGTGGACGAATCAGTTTTTTGCGCTTTTTGTGCCTTTTTGTGGCTATAAAAATCCGTGATTATCCGCGTCCATCCGTGGCTAACCATACGTATGAATGGCTCGCACTTAGGCTGAGGAGTGGCTCCTTTGACTTACGCGCTGATCAGCTCGGCTTCGTCTTTTTCGACCTTTAGGTTTTCGATGATGAACTCTTGGCGCTCGGGTGTGTTTTTACCCATGTAGAAAGTGAGCATATCTTTAATCGTCATGCCTTTTGGAATGATGACTGGATCGAGGCGGATGTTTTTGCCGATGAAGTGTTGGAACTCGTCGGGTGAGATTTCACCGAGGCCCTTGAATCGTGTGATCTCGGGCTTAGGACCGCATTCTTCGATTGCTGCCACACGTTCTTCTTCGCTGTAGCAGTAGCGGGTGACCTTCTTATTGCGCACTCGGAAGAGTGGGGTTTGTAAAATGTGCAGGTGCCCTTGCTTGATGAGTTCTGGGAAGAACTGTAGGAAGAATGTAATCAACAGTAGGCGGATATGCATACCATCGACATCGGCATCGGTAGCGATGACGACGTTGTTGTAGCGTAAGTCGTCGAGACCGTTCTCGATATTGAGTGCGTCTTGGAGGAGATTGAACTCTTCGTTTTCGTAAACGACTTTTTTGGTCAGTCCAAAGGAGTTGAGTGGCTTGCCCTTGAGTGAGAAAACCGCCTGTGAATTGACGTCACGTGCCTTGGTGATCGAACCGGATGCGGAATCACCCTCGGTAATGAAGAGGGTAGAGTCGAGGCGACCGTCTTTTTTGGTGTCGAGGTGGATACGGCAGTCGCGTAGTTTCTTGTTGTGGAGCTTCGCTTTTTTCGCGCGCTCACGGGCGAGCTTTTGAATGCCTTTGAGCTCTTTGCGGTTGCGCTCCGAGTCTTGGATTTTTTTGCCAAGGATTTCGGCCGTCTCGGGATTGCGGTGGAGGTAGTTGTCGAGCGCTTGTTTGATGAAATTCATCATGAAGGTGCGCACCGTTGGACCTTTCGGTCCCATGTCTTGCGAGCCGAGCTTGGTCTTGGTTTGCGACTCGAAAACGGGCTCTTCGACCTTGATGGCGACGGCGGCACAGATGGAGGTGCGGATGTCGACGGCATCGAAGTCTTTCTTGTAGAATTCCTTGATGGTCTTGGCGAGGGCTTCGCGGAAAGCGGCGAGGTGAGTGCCGCCCATCGTGGTGTGCTGACCGTTGACGAAGGAGTAGTAGTCTTCGCCGTAAGAGTCGTTGTGGGTGAAAGCGATCTCGATGTCGGTATCCTTGAGGTGGACGATCGGATACATGGGCGCACCATCGAGTTTGTTTTCAAGGAGGTCGTGGAGGCCTTTGTCGGACTTGAATTTCTTGCCGTTGTAGACGATGGTCAGCCCGCTGTTGAGGTAGGCGTAATTCCAGAGCATGTCTTCGACGTAGTCATCGCGGAAGCGAACTTTACCGAAGATATCGGGGTCGGCGTCGAAGCGCAGAGCGGTGCCATTTCTGGCGTCTTTGGCTACCTTGTCCTTTTTGTCTTCCGAAATAACTTCGCCTTGAGAGAAAGAAACTGATCGGGTCATGCCTTCGCGGAAGGCTTGGATTTCGAATTCGGAGGAGAGGGCGTTGACCGCCTTGATGCCGACGCCATTTAGGCCGACGGATTTTTTGAAGGCTTCAGAGTCGTATTTGGCGCCAGTGTTGATCTTGGAGGCGCAGTCCTTGAGTTTGCCGAGGGGGATGCCGCGGCCGTAGTCGCGCACGGCAACGTGGGTGCCGTCGATGTTCACTTCGATGACCTTGCCATTGCCCATGACAAACTCGTCGATCGAGTTGTCGATGACCTCTTTTAGGAGGATGTAGATGCCGTCATCTGGGGAGGAGCCGTCACCGAGCTTACCAATATACATGCCAGGGCGCAGGCGGATGTGTTGTTTCCAGTCGAGGGATTTGATGCTATCTTCGGTGTAATCAGCAGACATGGAGGTTGTTTTGAACATCGAACATCGAACGCTCAACATTGAACTTCGAATATTTGTGAAATCGTCGTTTGTTGGAGGGATGTGCTAGCTAAATGGCTGTCGGATTTGCTTTACCCGCGGTGGGAATGTCTGTGTCCTTGCTGGTTCTGCTATGAACTTGATTCTTATTACCTTTGTTTGCCTTTTAGTGCTGAAGCTCGTGACGGGCATCGTTTTGGACCTGATTAACATGCGCCATGCGCGTGCCGCATCGTCCGAAGTGCCTGAGAGCTTTCGTGATTTCATCGATCTGCCGACCTATCAAAAATCGATTGAATATACGGTGGCGAAGACTCGGTTCGGTATCGTCACCGAGGTTTACGATACGCTTATTTTGGCAGTCGTGCTGTTGGCTGGATTTTTGCCGTGGCTCTATCATGCCTTGAGTGGAGTCTTAGGCTATGGAGTCTGGGGGCAGTCCGCGGTCTTATTTTTCGTCGGTGTGATATTGGGTCTGCCAGGTCTGCCATTTGATTGGTGGGGCACTTTCCGCCTAGAGGAGCGTTTTGGTTTTAATAAGAGCACGGTTGGGCTATGGGTCGTGGATAAGATCAAGGGCTTGATTTTGGGCTTTGTGATCGGATTTCCGTTGCTCGCTTTATTGATCTATTTGGTCAGTGCTGCGGGCACGCTTTGGTGGGTCTGGGGCTTCTCGGTCTTTTTCATCTTTCAACTGGTGATGGTGGTGGCTTACCCAATGTTTATCATGCCGCTCTTTAATAAGTTGGAGCCGATGGAAGAGGGCGCATTGAAGGACCGTCTGTTTGCTCTGGCGGATCGCACTGGATTTAAAGCGCAGACGATTTTGGTCATCGATGGCAGTAAACGCTCGGGGCATTCGAATGCTTTCTTCTCGGGCTTTGGTCGTTTTCGTCGAATAGTGCTTTATGATACCTTGATTGAGCAAATGGATGAGGTGGAACTAGAGGCGGTTTTGGCACACGAGATCGGCCATTACAAGCTGGGGCATATTCCTAAAATGATCGCGATGTCCGGTGTTTCGACCTTGGGGATGTTTGCGCTGCTAGGTTGGTTGGCCAATGGCACATGGTTGGCAGAGGCTTTTTATTTTAGCGCAACGGATGCGGGGAATATTGTCCCGGTGCTTTTGTTGTTTATGCTGTTAAGCGGTTTGCTGACCTTTTGGTTGTCACCCTTGACGAGCCGTTTGTCGCGTAAGCATGAATACGAGGCCGATGCGTTTGCCCGCGATGCTATGGAAAGCTCTGCACCTCTGAGTAGTGCTTTGCGTAAGATGCATAAAGAAAATTTAAGTAACCTGACGCCACATCCGATCTATAGTGCGTTTTATTATTCGCACCCGACATTGCTCGAAAGAGAGGCTTCTTTAAAGACTTTCAAAAACAAGTGAGTTGGTTTTGATATTTGGCCCCCGTCATGCGTTTAATCCGTAAATACAGCTCTGTTTTTTTGCTTTGCAGTCTTTGTGTCTCGACTGCGCTGGCGGAGACGGTGCGTATTGCGACTTACAATGTGCGCAATTATCTAGTGATGGATCGGCATGTGGGTGCGTTTTGGCGTCCTTCCTACCCGAAGCCAGAGAGCGAGAAGTCGATGGTGCGCGAGGTCATACGCGATATACGCCCAGATATTCTTGTTTTGCAGGAAATGGGATCTCTTGATTTCTTGGAAGAATTACGAGCGGATCTGAATCAAGACGGGGTGCACTATCCATATGCTATTCACATGGATGGACCGGATCCCGATCGGCACGTAGCCATCTTGTCAATGATCAGCCCAACGGATGTGAAGAAGCATACGCATTTAGATTTTAAATATTTAGAGGGACGGGAAGTCGTTAAGCGCGGACTTTTAGAAGTTAGTTTTCAATCTGAGAGTGGAGAATTGTTTCGGGTGTTCGGACTGCATTTAAAAAGTCGTTGGACTGTGGATAAGGCAGACCCTGAATCTGAATTGCGTCGAGTTCGTGAGGCGGAAGCCTGTCGGAGTCGAATCATCGAGCGCACCGCAAACATGGAAGAGGATCGATTTATTATCGCTGGGGACTTTAATGCACATCCGGGGAGTTCCGCGATGCGGCGCTTTTATAAACGTGGTAGTTTGGCTATTGGCTCATTGTTACCTGCTGCCGATTCTCGTGGCGAGGTGTGGACTTATTTTTACGAGAAAGAAGCCCTCTATCAATCAGTTGATGGGTTTGTGCTGTCATCTGCGATGGCGCCATATGTTCGGACTGGTAAAGGGAAGATTGCAGATCAACCAGGCGTCTTGACAGGCAGTGATCACCGTATGGTTTACGCTGACTTTGTATTTGATTCAGTTCCACCTGCTGCAGAATCGAAGTAGACGCTTCGAAAATTCTATTAATCAGGCTTACTCTATTGCCAGCAGTCGATTGATTGCCAAATTTGGCGGGGATTATGGAACTTGTATTTTTAGGCACTGGCACCTCTCAAGGTGTTCCGATGATTGCGCAACCTGAGGGTGGCTGCGATTTAGGCAACCCGATGAATTGGCGCACACGGACATCCATACATGTCGAGATGGGCGGACATTTCATTCAAGTCGATGCGGCTCCAGAGTTTCGCATGCAGTGTATTCAGAATGAGATTACACAAATCGATACCTTTATCCTGACGCACCCACATTCAGATCATATTTTAGGTATGGATGACTTGCGCCGTTTTTGTGATCTCAACGGGGGAGTGGCTTTGCCCGTTTATAGTAGCACTGAGGGGCTTCGACGGGTTCAGGAGATTTTCCCTTATGCCATTATGGATAAGCCTGTGGTCAAAGGGTATCCTGCCTTTAAGTTGAAAGAGATGCCCAAAGAGCTTGAGGTGCCTGGCGGTTTAATCGAATCGGTCGTATTGCCGCATGGCAAGATGGAGGTGCTGGGCTTGATCTTTACCGAGAAGGACACCGGTAAGAAGTTGGCTTATTTCACCGATTGTAAAGAGGTCGGCGAGGAAGCCCGCTTTTTAGCTGAAGAGGCTGACGTCGTGGTGCTCGATGGTTTACGCCCAGAGCCGCATCCGTCGCACATGACAGTCGATGAGGCCACGCAAACTGCGATTGAAATGGGTGCGCAACTATCGTTTTTGACTCACATGACCTACATGGTCGACCATGAGACGACCGAGGCGAAGTTGCCGGACAACATTCGACTTGCCTATGATGGCTTGCGGGTGAGCTGGTAGGGGCATTTGGTGCGCCTGTGTCGGCCAGTCGTTTCCACTTGTGATTGTATTATTTGAGATGCAGCCACGTCACTCTGTGACGTTTGATATTCAGAGTGTTCAGTAGGTTAGATCGCATTGTAAAGAAACACGGCAGGGGACTGCCGTGGCTACAGCTTGGTTATATGGATGTTGCCACTTCATTCTGCAACCTGAGCCTGGCGTTCAATCGCAACCGCCGATGGGTCGATGTCCTTAGGCGTTTCTGCGGTAATGACGGAGCATTGCCCTCCAAATTATACGTCCAAACATTTTAGGACAGCGGTCTGTCGAAGACTTACGCTTCAGCAAAGATACCGAGGTTGCGGAACTTGTTGTAGCGATCATCGAGTAGCTTCTTTAGGCTCTTCTTTTCCATTATGGAAAGAGAGTCCGTGATGGCTTCCTTTAGATTTTTGGCTGCTGCCTCGTGATCACGATGGGCACCGCCGAGTGGCTCTTTGATGATGCGGTCGACGACTTTGAAAGTTTTCAGGTGCTCTGGGCTGAATCGAAGCGCGTCTGCAGCCTTTGGAGCCGCCGCGCGGTCTTTCCATAGAATCGCAGCACAACCTTCGGGGGAAATGACGGAATAGTAGCTGTTTTCCATGATCATGACTTCGTCGGCCACGGCCATACCAAGTGCACCACCAGAACCACCTTCGCCGATGACGATCGTGACGATGGGAACTTTAAGCGCGCTCATGTCGCGAATGTTGACAGCAATCGCTTCCGCGACGTGGCGCTCTTCGGCGCCGATGCCAGGATATGCACCCGGTGTGTCAATCAAGGTGATGACGGGCATTTTGAATTTTTCGGCCATCTCCATCAGGCGCATCGCCTTACGATATCCTTCTGGGTGAGGGCAACCGAAGTTGCGTTTCAAATTATCGCGTGTGTTACGGCCTTTTTGCTGACCGATGACCATGACGGGTTTGCCATCTAAAAAGGCTGGGCCACCGACAATGGCAGCATCTTCACGGAAACGGCGGTCGCCATGAAGTTCTTCAAAATCCGTAAAAATCAGACCGATGTAATCGAGTGAGTAGGGGCGCTTTGGGTGACGCGAAAGTTGCACGCGCTGCCAAGCAGTAAGGTTTAAATATATTTCCGCTTTGGTGTTTTCGATTTTTTGCTCGATCGCAGCGATCTCATTGCTGACGTCGACTTTCGACTCGTCCGAGACGGTGCGTAATGTGATTAACTGTTTTTCCAGTTCACGTAGTGGTTTTTCAAATTCGAGGGTGTATGTAACATCTTCCATGTGCTGTAGATTTAGGAGGCGTGATTCCTGCCTGTCAATGCCGCGAATACCATCAGACGATGCGAATTCTGGTCACTTAGTGACTGCTGTTTTAGGGCGGGATGCTGCTTAAGTTGTTGGTAGTAAGTTTGTTAGTTTTTTTGGCAATGCTTTACCTCTAATCTAAGTCCGTTTTCGCCTCTGGCGGCGATTTGAGCTCATCTTTCCAGCCAAGCATACGTGCTTGAGCACCAAACTGTTCTGCTTGTGGTTTGTCACCTTTTTCCATCCAAATGCGGGAGAGGCTGGTGTTAATGTGGATGTCGTCTGGACTGAGCGCATGGGCTGCATTGCCGGCTTCTAGCGCAGCATCGTAGTCGCCTTCGGAGAAATAGACTTCGGTCAGTGCGTGCCATGCGGCAAAAGAATCGGGGTGTTGGGCTACAATAGCTTGCAGCTTTTCGATCGCTGCTGCGCTTTCGCCCAAGGTGAAGTCTAGTGTGGCGTCGTCGATTTGATCCTGCAGTGAAGTGTCGTTCATGGTTTCTTTTGTGTTGCTCTGTCTTGGAGTCGGTTTTGAGTGATATAGAGTTATCTCACTTATGTCTGACCCGCAAATCGAAAAGCTTCTAATCGTCCAGGACCGCGACACATCGCTTCAAAAAATTGAGCAGGAGCTCACTCGCATTCCGAATGAGCGTGCTTCGATTGAAAAGCTGATTCAGCAGGAAGAGGCGAATGTCGAGGAGGCGCGGCACGCGCTTAAAGAGAAAGAGGTGCAACGCCATGAGTTGGATGTCGATGTGAAGGCTAAGGAAGGCTCGATTCAGCGTTTTCGCACACAGCAGCTCGAAGTCAAAAAGAACGAGGAGTATCGCGCCTTGACCCATCAGATTGAGCAACTGGAGACTGAAATCGGAGAGATGGAAGAAAAGGAGATCGAGCTCATGTTAGAGATCGATGAAACCAAAAAGATTTTTGAAGCAGAACGCGCAGTGATTGAAGCACGTATTGAAGCGCAACGCCGAGAAATTGTTCTGCTTGGAGAGCGTGAAGAAAATTTAAAAGCTTCGATTGATGATGCGAAGGCGGCGTTGGCTGATTCGCGAACTGGAGTAGAGGCAAACTATCTGGAGCAGTATGACCGAGTGAAGAATTTGACGAGTCGCCCGCCTTATGTCGCGCCGATCGAAAACCATGTTTGTGGGGGTTGTCACCTTCGAGTCTCTAATGAAGTTTCCAAAGAAGCGATGAGCGCCGGTGAACCGCATTTCTGTGATCAGTGCGCTCGTATCGTATATGCCTAATATATCGCTGCCATCGCGTTGAAGCATGGTTTTTTAATTTAGATGAAAGTCGTTCTTGCGGAAAAGCCTTCGGTTGCACGGGACATCGCGAAGTATCTCGGTGCGACGAGTCAGGGGAAGGGCTTCTTACGGAATGATGAGTGGACAGTTACTTGGGCCTTTGGGCACATGGTCGAGCTACAGGAACCGGAAGAATATAACCCAAAGTGGAAATCTTGGCGGCTCAGTAATTTGCCGATCATTCCTCAGGACTTTAAACTACGGACGCGTAAAGACGGTTCGGCGCATGAGCAATTAATGACGATTAAGGCACTCTTTGAAGAGGCCGATGAAATCGTTTGCGCGACTGACGCGGGTCGAGAGGGGGAGCTGATCTTTCGATATATTTTAACTTGGGCACAATGTGAGTCGAAGCCCTGCAAGCGGCTATGGATTAGCTCGCTGACAGAGTCGGCCATAGAGAAAGGTTTTCGTCAGTTGGCGCCGAGCGAATCATACGATCGGCTGTATCAGGCAGCCAAGTGTCGGAGTGAGGCGGATTGGATTGTTGGGCTCAATGCGACTCGTTTTTTCACTGTGGAGTATGGGCAACGAAATCTACTGCTCAGCTTAGGGCGTGTGCAGACACCCATTTTGGCGATGATTGTGAACCGCGACCTAGAGATCGATTTCTTTAAGCCGAAGGATTTTTGGGAAGTGCATACGCTGTGTTGTGGCGCGAAGTTTAAACACACCGATGGTAAGTTTGAGAATAAGACCAAGGCTGAGGCGATCATCGAGAAGGTCAGTGGGCAACCGCTCGTGGTGCAGTCGATTTCCCAAAAGAACGAGAAGTCGAACCCGCCGCAGTTGTATGATCTCACCTCATTGCAGCAGGACATGAATAAGTGTTTTGGTTTTACTGCGGATCAGACGTTGAAATTGGCTCAGACCCTTTATGAAAGTAAGCACTTAACCTATCCGAGAACAGATAGCCGCTACCTTAGTAGCGACATTGAGCCGACGATTCAGCCGCTGCTTGAAGCGTTGCGTCGACTCAAGCCGGATGAAGTAGCGGGATTAGATCTCGGGAAGCTCACCTTTACCAAACGGATCGTCGACGACAAGAAAGTGTCAGATCACCATGCCATCATACCGACCGAGGTATTGGGAGACCGACTTAGCGGGGATGAGCGTAAGTTGTATGATGCGGTTGTGACTCGTTTGATCGCGGTGTTTTATCCACCGTGTATTAAAGCCGTCACTGTGGTGGAAGCAGTCGCCGCGGAGGAGTATTTTCGTGCGCGTGGAAAAGTGCTGGTTGATGCAGGGTGGCAAGCACTCTACGCGAAGGACACTCCAGACAAGGCAGAAGAGTCTGAGGATGAAGGCACGCAGGACTTACCTGAATTTAAAGAGGGCGAGAGTCATCCGCATGAACCAGCCTTGCCGCAGTTTAAGACTTCTGCTCCGAAGCGGTTCAACGAGGCGACTTTGCTGCAGTTGATGGAGACCGCAGGTAAAATCGTTGACGACGAAGATTTGAAAGAAGCTCTGAAAGATAAAGGTGTGGGCACACCCGCGACGCGCGCATCGATCATTGAGGTTTTGATACAGCGCCAATACATCGAGCGTAAAGGTAAGAGCCTGTTGAGCACCGAGTCTGGGCGCGGCTTGATTTCATTGATCCAAGATGAGCGATTGAAATCGCCGGAGTTGACCGGTGACTGGGAGTTCCGGTTGAAGCAAGTCGAGCGCGGCGAATATGATCCGGCGCAATTTATGTCGGAAGTAGCTGATTACACGCGTGAAATTTTACAATGCACCGCAGACAAGACGATTGATTTGGCGAATCTTGGACCATGCCCGATTTGTAATGCACCAGTTATGAAGGGGCGCACGGCGTATGGTTGTTCGGATTGGAAGCAGGGGTGCAAGTTTGTTTTGGCTGCCGAAGTGTGGGGCTTGAAATTGTCGCCACAGCTCGCGCGCGAAATATTGACACATAAACGTAGTTTAACGCCGCATCCGATTACGGTGAAAAAGCAAAAGCACTTTGCCGCACTTCGCTTGGATAAGAAAGGTAAGTTACATTACGACGAAGCTGAAGTGGAGAAGAAGGAAGCTGCGCAAGATGCGCTAGGGACTTGTCCAACTTGTGGCGGCGATATCGTCATCGGTGCGAAGGCGTATGGCTGTTCCAACTGGCGCAATGGCTGTAAATTCGTCATCTGGAAAACGATCGCTCAGCGCGAAATATCGACAGAAACGGCACAGCAATTACTTGATTCTGGGACTACTGAATTGCTCAGTGGTTTTAAGTCGAAAGCAGGCAAGGATTTTGAAGCAAAGTTGAAAGTCGTCTCGGGAGAGGTGAAGTTCGATTTTGATTAGACTTAAGGAGCTATTTTTGAGTGGGAATCAAATGTAGTCTACGTTTGATCTTTGAGCTGAGCGGATCAAGCTGTGGATATGAAATTAGCTATCACTCTTCCCATTCTTTGCGTCGCCTTATTTCTTTCTGGGTGCCAGTCGGTTTACTACGCGTCGATGGAAAAGCTGGGCATCGAGAAGCGAGAGATTCTCTCAGATCGAGTCGAAGCAGCGCGCGACGAACAGCAGGAAGCAAAAGAGACATTTGCAGATGCATTGGAAGCTTTCACGGCAGTCACCGAATATCAAGGCGGCGAACTTGAGTCAATTTATGATAAGTTGAATGCCGCCTATAAAGACAGTCTAGCTGCTGCTGAACGTGTGACTGATCGAATTGATAATGTGCAGTCGGTGGGAGATGCGCTGTTCGAGGAATGGACTCGGGAACTCGATGCTTACAGTAGCGAAAGCTTACGACGTTCGAGTGAAGCCTCTCTACGCGAGACTAAAGCCGAGTATGGCGTGATGCTACGTAAGATGCGTGCCGCAGAGAAGAGTATGTCTCCGGTGTTGGAACTCTTTGAAGACCAAGTATTATACTTGAAGCACAATCTCAACGCCCGTGCCATCGCGGCGCTTGATGCCGAAGTCGCTAAGATCGAAGATCGCGTGAAGTCGCTAGTGAAAGAGATGGAAGTCTCTATCGCCGAGGCAGACTCGTTTATTCGGACGCTTTAAGTTCGGCTTTCTAGTAAGCGGATAAGCGAAACAAAGTCATCTTCGCCGTATCCGCTGTTCTCGGCTTTCTCTAGACGTTTACAAACTTCCTTTAAAATAGGGAGCTCTTGTTCGCTGCTCAACTGAGCCAGTCGCATATCTTTATGCATGTTCTTGATCGAGAACTGTGGCGTATAGTCGGCGTTACGAAGTTTGGGTTCTTTGAGCTCTGCTAATCCCGACCATGCGGCATTATATTTCATCACTTCGAAATAGGTGTCATCTGCAATGCCTGCACTGCGAGCCATGTGGATACTCTCGCTGAGTGCTTCGGTCATGGCAGCAAGTTGTAGGTTCATAGAAAGCTTGATGGTTGCCGCTTGTTTTGGCGTGCCGATTTCAAACTGCTGAGCTGAGATGTGGCGGAGCATCGGTTTTACCCGTGCTCGGACTGTCGGCTCACCACCCAAGAAGAACACGGTCTTTCGTTCTTCTGCCGCTGGCTTGCTTCCGGTAAAAGGAGCTTCGACATAGCTGGCTCCGGTAGCTTGCACACGCTTGGCAATGCGCTCTGCGCTGATGCTATCGATTGTGGATGATTGCATTACGCAGTGGCTAGCGTTGAGGAATGGCTCCAGTTGGTCGAGGACTGCTTCGACTGAAGCCGCATCGTAGAGACAAATTTGGAGTAGGGTGGCTTGTTGAGCGCACTTTTCTAAAGAGCACTGCAAGAGATCGAGCTTTGGCTTTGCTGTCCGGTTCCAAGAGGCGACAAGGCAACCATCTGTTTTATAGTGGGCGGCCCATATCGAACCAATGAGTCCGAGGCCAATGACAGCTATTTTTTCTGAATCCATGCGCGTAGGATAGTTGGAATTGTATCTTTTTCCAGTGTTTTACCGAAATCAGATTGAATCGTGGCTTTTGAACGAGTGTGATTGGTCCTGTATGAAAATATTATGCCCTAGCTGTAAGGCTGAGATCCCCGCAACTGACATTAACATCGGTAAGGGAATTGCTCACTGTAAGCCGTGTAATGAGATTGTGGACGTCACTTCTTTTCAGACAAGCGCTGAAGACATTGCGCTGGTCGAGAAACCTAGTTCGAGCCGCATTGAGTCTTTTGTGGATACAGATGATATGGGTGTGATTTTTCCTCCCTTAGGTTTTCGAGGAGTCACTTTATTTTTCTTAGTGTTCTCTTTGTTTTGGAATGCGATCAGTTGGATCGGGTTCATTAGCGCGTTGAAAGCGGGTGAGCTTGGAGGGATACTGTTCTTGATCCCATTTATAGCGATCGGCTTGATTACTTTCGGTGTGTTTCTCTATCTACTGAAGGTGGAAGTCGCTCTGCTGATTAACCGAGAAACGGTGACACTCTCGCGGACAATTTTCGGTAAATCATTTACGAAGGTCCGGACCTTTCAGGGCTTGAACAGAGTTGAAAGGGTAGAGTGTTATCGAAGTAATGATCGACCCGTTTACGGAGTCGGTTTGAACTTCACGGATGAAAAACCATTGAAGTTTGGCTCCAATTTAAAAGAGGAAGAGAAAGACTGGATCTTATCTGAGATCACTCGCTTCTGGAAAAGCTGAGTTGATGAGACTCACCACGGAGGGCGAGCGATTGTAGTGAATCCGATCTACATTACTGATACAGGTAGCGGCGGTCGCAGTGTCTCGGCATAGCCATCGGCGACGACGGATCCCGACCGCCATCCGTCAGAGACAGCCACAATCTTGTTATTTAGTATAGTGTAGCCACGTCACTCGCCCGACCTGAGCCGGTCGAAGGTGTGACGTGATCGTCAGCATAGTCCATGATAGCTAAAAACAGAACACGGCAGAGACTGCCGTGGCTACAAAAGCAAGTCAGACTATGTGTTTCGCCTCTTAGTGGCCCAACGCTCCTCTCCTGAGGAAGCGTAGAAGCCTCTAATCTCTCCGACCATGCTGCTTATATCGTCGAAGCAGCACAAGTCGCGGTGAGGCAATAGATTTCGCTGGCGCTCATCTATCCCACATCTCCACGTTTTACAAAAAAGGCCGCTCATTGCTGAGCGGCCTTTGAAATTTATCGAAGCGGATTACTCTTCAGTTACTTCCGTTACGTCGATGACTTCGTCGTTCCCTTCGGTGTTCTCTTCATCACCTTCGCCGGCCTCGTCTTCTTCGCTGGCGATGACTTTACTGATTCCGATGAGGCTATCTTTGTCGCCTAGGTTGACGAGCTTGACGCCGCTGGCGGCACGACCGGTGATGCGAACTGTGTTGATCGGGCTACGGACGGCTTGGCCCTTGAGTGTGAACATCATGATCTCGTCTTCGTCGGTTACGCTGAGTGCGCCAGCGACCTTGTCGGACTTGATGGCGATGATACCAGAGCCGCCGCGTGATTGGACGCGGTAGTCGCTGAACTCAGTGCGCTTGCCGAGACCGTTGGCGCCGGCGATGAGTAGCTTCTCTTCGTCATTAACGATTTCGATGGCGACGACCTTATCCTCTTTTGTCTTCAGCTTGATGCCTCGGACACCACGAGTGGCGCGACCTTGATCGCGAAGATCGGATTCAGAGAAGCGGATGGATTGCGCGTTGCTGGTAACCAAGAGGATGTCGTCGTTGCCATTAGTGAGACGTGCACCGATGAGGTTGTCACCTTCATCGATGTTGATGCCGATGAGGCCGCCTTTACGATGGTTCCGGTAATCGGATAGCAGTGTCTTTTTGGTGACACCTTTCTCTGTTGCAAGAACGATGCGGTTTTCAGATTCGTCGAAGTCCTTCACGCAGATCATCGCAGCAATCTTCTCACCCTTTTGGAGTTCGATGATGTTCGCGATGGCGCGCCCCTTAGCGGTGCGACTGCCTTCTGGAATGTGGTAAACCTTTTCAACATACACGCGACCATTGTTCATGAAGAACATGATGTAGTCATGCGTAGAGGCGGTGAAGAGGTGCTCGACGAAGTCGTCTTCGTATTGACCAGAACCAATGACGCCCTTGCCGCCGCGTTTTTGCGAGCGGTATTCATCAAGAGAAGTGCGCTTCATGAAGCCCTTATGGGAGATGGTGATCATACAGCCTTCGTTTGGAATGATGTCTTCCATGCTGAGATCGCCATCGACATCGAGGATCTTCGAGCGACGTGCGTTGCCGTATTTAGCACGCATTTCACCAAGCTCTTCTTTGATCACTTCAAGGAGCTTTTGCTCGCTGTTAATGATCGAGCGGAGCTCTTCGATGAGTGCCATGAGGGCGAGATATTCTTCTTCGATCTTGCCGCGTTCAAGTCCAGTGAGCTGGTAGAGGCGCAATTCTAGGATGGCGTTGGTTTGTATCTCACTGAGTGGATACTTCGCCATGAGGTTGATCTTGGCCTCTTCGCGGTTCTTCGATGCGCGGATAATTTTGACGAAGTCGTCGAGGTTATCCAGGGCAATCTTGAAGCCTTCAAGAATGTGGGCGCGAGCCTCTGCTTTACGCAGTTGGAACTGTGTGCGACGATAGATGACTTCACGACGGTGGTCGATGTAGCAGTTGATCATCTCCTTGATGTTCATCTGCTTAGGACGACGGTTATCGAGAGCAAGGAGGATGACGCCAAAGGAACTTTCGAGCGGTGTGCTCTTGTAAAGCTGATTGATAATGACGCGTGGGATGGCGCCGCGCTTCAGTTCGATGACAATACGCGTGGTTTCAGTGGACTCGTCGCGAAGATCGGAAATGCCGTCGATTGCCTTTGTTTGGATGAGCTCGGCAATGCGCATGACGAGTGACGCACGATTCACATTGTAAGGGATGGCGGAGATGATGATCTCTTCCTTGCCCTTTGATTCGACCACTTCAGCGATACCACGTGTGCGGACGATGCCACGACCTGTGCGGAGGTAGCTTTGGATGCCGGCAGTGCCGTGCACGAAGCCGCCACCTGGGAAGTCGGGACCAGGGATGATCTTGATGAGATCATCCATTTCGATATTCGGGTTATCGATAATCGCGCAAGTCGCGTCGATGATCTCGCTCAAATTGTGCGGCGGAATATTGGTCGTCATACCGACGGCAATACCTGTCGAACCATTCATCAAGAGATTCGGTAGCGAGGCGGGGAGAACGGACGGCTCGGTCGTGCTTTCTTTGTAGTTGGGCACAAAGTCGACAGTATCTTCGTCGATATTCTTGAGCATTTCCTCGGCAATCGATTCGAGCTTACACTCGGTGTAACGATAGGCTGCAGGTGGATCGCCGTCGATCGAGCCGAAGTTACCTTGTGGCATGATCAGCGGGTAGCGCATGACCCAGTGCTGCGCGAGGCGAACGAGGGTGTCGTAAACGGAGGAGTCACCGTGTGGGTGATAGTTCTTCAGGACTTCCCCGACCACACCGGCACACTTGTCGAAGTTGCGGTTGTGGAGCAGACCTTCACGCAGCATGGCGTAGAGGATACGGCGCTGGACGGGCTTAAAGCCGTCACGGGCATCGGGTAGGGCGCGAGAGACGATAACGGACATCGAGTAGTCGATGTAGGCCGTCTGCATGATATCGATAATCGATGTGACTTCCGCAGGATTATGATCGCTGCTGATTTCTGGTGGGAGTTCTTCGGACATGTTCTTTTGAAGGAGTTAGAAGCTAGGAGTAAGGTGTTAGTTACTTTGCTCTGCTTTCATTAATAATTAATATACGCGATTGATCGTTTAGACGTCTAAATGAGACACGTTTAACGCGTTGTCCTCGATGAAGGCACGGCGACTAGGGACATCTTCACCCATGAGCATGGAGAAGACGCCATCGGCTACGGCAGCATCGGCGATGTTGACCTTGAGCAGGTTCCGAGTTTTCGGATCCATGGTGGTTTCGTAGAGCTGCTTCGGATTCATTTCCCCGAGACCCTTGTATCGTTGGATACTTAGACCACGGCGACCGATCGTGCGGATGTTCTCAATCAATTCGATAATGGAGTGAAGCTCTGTGATGTTCTCTTTCTTTTCCACGCCTTTGTTCTCGATGAGATGATAGCGAGGCTCTTCGCTTTTAGAGAACTGGTTCACGTCCATACCAGTGTCAGACAGCTCACGTAGGAGCTTGGTCATTTCGGTGGATTCAAAGATCTCGTGGAGAGAGATACGTTGTTGCATGCGTTGACCGTCGTCCGTTTCGACTTCACGAAGTAGAGTGTCGCTGAAGTCTGCGTCTGCGAGGTCGAACTCTTTGTGGAACTCGATGCGATCTTCGTCGCCGATCAAAAAGCGGAATTTTTCATCATTACCCGTGCGGATACGAACGATGTAACGAGGAAGTGCTTGTGTAGTTTTGTCGTGCTGGTCGAGATACTCGGCAAATTCACAGCCGTAGCGTGTGACACCACGTCCGACCATTTCTAGGCGAGATAGGACTTCAACGATGCGGTCGATTGTGGTGCCATCGAGGTCTTTCTGATCGCGAAGGCGAACGAGATCGACGTCTTCTGTTCCAAGCTCGAGTAGGATACGATTGAGCTGCGCATCGTTGTCGATGTATTGCTCACGACGCTTGCGCTTGATTTTATAAAGCGGTGGTTGTGCGATGTAAATGTAACCGGCCTCGATGAGTCCTTTCATCTGACGGAATATGAACGTCAGCAACAAGGTGCAAATGTGCGCGCCGTCGACGTCAGCATCGGTCATGAGAATGATCTTATGGTAACGTGCTTTGGAGGCGTCGAATGCGCCGGGCCCTTCATGGTCGCCGATGCCGGTGCCAAGTGCGGTGATGAGACTACGAATTTCGTTGTTGTTGAGCACCTTGTCTAAGCGGGCTTTTTCAACATTCAGTAGTTTACCACGAATCGGCAGGATCGCTTGAGTTGCACGGTCACGACCTTGCTTGGCCGAACCACCCGCTGAGTCACCTTCCACAATGTAGATTTCGGATGCGGCGGGATCTTTAGAGGAGCAGTCAGCAAGCTTGCCGGGGAGGCCACCGCCGGAGAGGGCGCCTTTACGGACGGTTTCGCGGGCTTTACGAGCGGCTTCGCGTGCGCGAGCGGCATGGAGGCACTTTTCGATCAGTCGTTTGGCAGTCTGAGGATTGGTCTCGAAGTAATACTTGAGCTCTTCGCCTGTGATTTTTTGAACGATGCCATCGACTTCACCATTGGAGAGTTTGGTCTTGGTCTGGCCTTCGAAGCGAGGCTCGGGGACCTTGACGGAAACGATGGCTGTGAGACCTTCGCGTGTGTCGTCGCCACTGAGGCTAGGGTCCTTCTCCTTAATTAGATTATTCTGCTTGGCGTAATTGTTAATGACGCGAGTCAGCGCGGTGCGGAAACCGGAGAGGTGTGTGCCGCCTTCGATATTGTGGATCGAGTTGGCATAGGCGTAAATCTGATCGCTGTAGCTATCGTTGTATTGTAGCGCGATATCGACGACGATGTTGGCGTCGAGGTCGGGGTTGGGTGTCGGCGCTTCGCCGTGGAAACTGATCGGATCTTCGTGGACGACGTTTTTGTTCTCATTGAGGAACTTTACGTATTCAGAGATACCATCTTTGAAGATGAATGTCGTCGTCTTATTGATACGTTCATCTACAAATTTGATGTGGATGCCGGGATTCAGGAATGCGAGCTCGCGTAAGCGTTTGCCGAGTAGTTCGGATTTGAATTCGCGTGTGGTCAGGAAAATTTCAGGATCGGGGGAGAAGGCGATTCGTGTGCCGTGGCGCTTGGTTTCGCCGATGATTTTCATCTGCGAGGTTGTTTTACCGCGGGAGAATTCCATCTTGTGGACCTTGTTGTCGCGACGGACTTCGACTTCGAACCATTCGGAGACCGCGTTGACGCACTTGGCACCCACACCGTGGAGACCGCCAGAGACTTGGTAGGCGCCTTTGCCGAATTTACCACCAGCGTGGAGATTCGTCATGACGAGCTCTAGGGCTGGAATGTTATACTTCGGGTGGATGTCGACTGGGATGCCGCGACCGTCGTCTTCAACGGAGCAAGAGCCATCATTGTGGATGCTGACTGTGATCTGCGAGCAATAGCCAGCGAGGGCTTCATCGATCGAGTTGTCGACGATTTCAAAGACGCAGTGGTGGAGACCGCGCTCGTTGGTGTCGCCGATATACATATCGGGGCGTTTTCGGACACCTTCCAGGCCTTCTAGCTTCTGGATTTTGGACGAATCATACACGTCCTCAGGAGCGTCATCTTTCGCGTCTTTTCTGGCGGCGGTTGGTAGTAAATCTTCGGGCTTATCTTGTTCTGACATAAGCAGAAAGAAATACGGAAGAAGGGCATCTGATGCCACTAAAAAGTCCCTTAAAATGGCAGTTTTCGGTGCTGCTCCGAAGACCGCCAGCCAGACTGGAATAAACGGCTGCTTGGTCTGTTTAAAATGCCGTTATTAACACAGTCTTTGAGCGATTTCGGAGATCATTGGGCAAGCAAGCGAATTTGACCTGAAATGTGGTCGATTTTGGCTGTCAGATTTATGCGCTACGGGCACAGATTTCGTCGACAATCCGTTGGCTACTGCCTCGGTTTGAGGCGTGCCATGAGCGTGCCGTTTCGCCCATCTGGGCTCTGGCGGCTTGATCGTTTGCTAATTCAAGAATGGCTGCTTCTAGGGCAGGGGCATCTGCGACTTGTCGTGCCGCGCCCACTTGGACTAGAGAACGGCTGAGATCCTTGAAATTGGCCATTTCGGGCCCCATTATACTAGGTATGCCGAGTCCAGCGGCTTCAATTGGGGTTTGACCGCCGTGATTGGGTGGAAGGCTTTTGCCGATGAAGGCGAGGTCAGCGACTTGGCTGAGGCGTGCTAGTTCTCCAGTGGTATCGGCCAAATAGATAGATACGGGACCTGCTACGGGTGATTGCGTTGATCGCTGATGCCAAGTGCGTGATTGATCGTTGAGTAGGCGGACGATCTCAGGGGCACGCTCCGCGTGGCGGGGCACGAGGAGTAGTCGGCAGTCGATGCCTTTTGCAATTAAGCGATCTTGAGCGGCGATTAAAGCCGCTTCTTCGGCTGGCCATGTGGAAGAGCCCAGCAGGACGAAAGGCTTGGCCTCGTTCTGGGCTTGGAACCCAAGCTCGGCGAGGAGCTCGTTCTTCTGCTCGTTGGTTAGCTGGTCTGGAATCGAGACATCGAATTTAATGCTGCCGTGCATCTTGATGTTCTCATTGGCTGCTCCGAGCGCTCCCAATCTCGATTGGTCGAGTGGGCTGGCAGCGAAAATTGCATCAAATTTACGCAGCATGCGGGCGGCAATAGTGGGCACTTTCTGATAACGTTCAAAGCTACGGTTAGAAATGCGCGCGTTGACTAAGTAGGCGGGGACTTTGTGTGCTTTGGCTTGATGCAGATGCTCAGGCCAGAGTTCGCTTTCAGTGAGTATGAGCATGTCGGGTTGAATGCGCTTCCATGCCTTGCGCGAGAATAACCAGAAGTCCAATGGGAAGACGCCAATCGCTAGCGTTTGATCGGCGTAGCGTTTACGTGCTTCGGCATAACCGGTGCTAGTCGTCGTGGTGAGCACAATTTCAAATTGATTTGTGCGCTGTAACGCTTCGATCAGGGGACCGATCGCCAACACCTCGCCGACACTGACTGCTTGTAGCCATACACGCTTACGGTCGGTGGCAGGTGGTGCCAGGCGGCGGAAACGACCGAGGCGATGCTGAAAGTCTTTTCCATAGCCACCGCGTCGCCACATTCGCAGGAGGTAGTAAGGGAGGGCGATTAATAAGCCCGGGAGGAAAAGCAGTCGGTAGAACCAAATCATTCAAATATGATATGACGCGTCTTTGCCCGAGTTTTAAAGTATAAAAGTTGTTCTGAGTTGCGACCTTGCACTGATTGGGCAGTTTGCTGGAAATGGATCCATTAACTCAAGCAAGCTTAGGGGCGGCTGCGGCAGCCTTGTTTAGCCGTGGTCGAAATGTTCGACGTGCTATACTTGTCGGCGCGACGGCAGGGGCGGCTCCTGATGTGGATGTCTTTATTCGTTCCGCAACGGATCCGTTGCTTGCTTTGGAGTATCATCGTCATTTCACCCATGCCTTGCTTTTTGCTCCGGCCTTTGGGCTGTTGATTGCTGCTTTGTTTAAGGGACTCTTTTTTTGGAAGCGATGGTCGTATCGAGAATTGGCGTTGTTTGGTATTGTGGGGGCGCTGACGCATGGGCTGCTCGATGCCTGCACGAGTTATGGCACCTTGTTGTATTTGCCGATCTCATCGCATCGAGAGTCTTGGGATATCATTTCGATCATTGATCCTATTTTTACCCTACCTTTGTTTTTGCTGACAGTATGCGCTTTTGCGTGGAGACGACCTCAATTCGCCCGAGTGGTGTTTGGTTTCTGCATGTTGTATCTCTGCTTTGGGGTATATCAACGAGAGCGGGCGCAAAGCTTCGCAACAGGTTTAGCAGAGGAAAGAGGGCACCGGCCACTGCAGCTTACGGCACGACCTTCTTTCGGTAATACAGTCCTTTGGCGTCTCGTTTATCGGGCGGGCGATCAATATTATGTGGATGCGGTTCGTATTTTGCCTTTCAGGCCAGCAATCCATTATCCAGGTGCATCGGTTCCGGTATTCAGGCTAGAGGATGCGCATGCACTGTTGCCTGCTGATTCAATACTAGCGCGGGATGTTGAGCGTTTTAGGTTTTTCTCGCAGGATTATCTTTATCAGGTGCCCGATGAACCTGTTGTTTCGGACCTGCGTTACTCGATGTTTCCCGACTCGGTCGAGCCATTGTGGGGCATCACGGTGAACCCTCAAGAAACCGAGGCTCACGCGGAGATGGTCTATTATCGAGATCCTTCGCAGCGATCATTTGATCGCATATGGAGAATGATCAAAGGCGAACCTGCAGAGTTTTAATACTTCCAGGTGAGGCCGACTGTATGCATCTCGAGGCCGGGGTTCGGATCGTTGATGTCTGCATTAGAAGTGTGCTGGAATCGATAACTAATCGACCAGTTCTCGCACATGCGCCATTCTAGGCCGAGGCTGCTAGTGAAGTGGAAGTTGCCGCCCATGTCGTATTGATCAAAGGTGTCTTCTGAGTAGAGGGAAGGACCAGAGCTCATTACTATACTGACTGGAAAATCTCCAAAAGAAATTTCAAGTGCAGGAGCGAAGCGGATGTAGCCAGCAGTTTCACCTTCACCTGTGAGTGCGCCTAGGGCGGCTTCGAAGTTTAGGTCCGCGGTGATGCTGTCGTTTAGTTCCCATGACCAAGGTGAGTTGATCGTGCCAAAGAATTCGTAGCTGTTGAGGCTGACAGTGCTTTCTGCATCAAAACCAATACGAACGCCTGCTTCGCAAGAATTAAAAAAGCAATCTTCGGCTTGTAGTTGTGCGCCGCCAATTGTGAGCGCAATGAGTCCAAGTGTGGTAGAGGTCTTCATGTCCGTATGCTATTGATGAATAGGTAACGAAATTTAGCAATTCACGTTTACTCGTCAATAGTGCACTCGCGCTATCGTGCCGTGTGTCTATTTTCTGAATAGCCAAGTTGGTCTGAGCTTACTCGGCGCTAGCGCCGACCTTTTGAAGCACCGCTTCAACATCGAGGAAATCGTTGGTCTGGGTGGAGACTGTGATTTCGCCAAGCTGGAGTTGATTGACGAGTTCGAATGCGACAAAGTTTTGACCTCCAGGTGTATTGAGGGCTTTGGCTTTGAGGCTTTCACCTTCTGCATAGGCTTCTTTTTCAAGAAGGGTGCCTTTCGCTTCCAGTTCTGCTTTGTATAGATTTGCATCGGCTTTTAGCTTTGCTGCAGCAAGGCGGGCGTCCGCATTTAGCTGAGCGATCTGCTTGTCGGTTTCCGCTTTGATTGTGCGTTGATCCGCTTTTAATTCTTCTTGGATCACGTTGACCTTGGCTTCTGTTTCGGCGCCGATGCGATTGGTCTCGCCGCGCTTTTCTTCGGCGAGGGCACGTGATTTGTTGAGCTCGACGTCTTGGTCGGCAAGTTTCTTGTCGAGAATTTTGCGTTCGTATGCCTGATCAAATCCGATATCGCGGATCAAGATTTGGATGAGTTCGATACTATTGGAAGTCAGCTCGGTTTCGAGTAGCTTAGTGGCTTCAGAGACCTTGAGGCGACGGACTTCGGGGTCATAAAATTGCTCGGTGCGCATAGTGCCAAAGGTGCCGCGAATGACTTGTTGGACTTGGTCTCGAACGATGCCTTTGTAGCGAGCCTGAGAACCAAGCTCTTGATAGAGCTTATGCACTTCACCTGGCTGGATGCGGTATTTGACTGTGACGTCGAGGCGGACAGTGTAACCATCTTTCGATTTTAATTCCACTTGGCCGGGACCACCAACGGGAGCGGTGTCCAGATAGCTGCGAGAAACTAAGGAAAGAGATTTATAGATTTTATTGGTTTCCTGGCGTTCTTGCTCAGTTGTGAATTCGGTTGTTTGGACTGTGGCATCGAAGACGTTCCATGTGTCGAGGAGCGGAAGGTTGCGGTGCCAACCTGGCCCGTAGTCTTCTGCGACGACACCTTTTTCACCAAGAAAAGCGTATTGTTGGGTGCGGACACCTGTTTGCCCGAGTTCAATTTTGATGAAGACAAACTGCGCGGCTAAGAAGACGCAAATCAGGGTGACGAGAATGATTCCAGAGAGAATTTTGAGAAATTTCATTTTAAAAAGTGGCTGTAGAAGTTGAGCGAAATGTGAATATTACAAGTTTAGTTCAATGTCTTCTTTTTGGTGACGGCTCCTTCGTCTTGATAGGTGAGGCGTTCAGTTTTACTTTCGATAGTGAAAGGCTGGCCTGTAATCTTCATGTCGCCGATTTTTTCAGCGTAGGCGCGCTTGATCAAATTGACGCCACCGACACCTTCGTAGGCTTGGGCCATGACGGTGAGACCTTCGCCTTCGGCTTGCGCTTGGACCAAGATGGCTTGGGAGTTTTTATCGCGGCTATAAAAGTCAGCATCGGCACCGAGCTTGGTGTCGATGACATAGGCTTCTGCTTGTTTGATATCGCGCTCCGCGTTGGCAGTTGCTTCGACGATTAGCTTTTGCATTTCACCATCGAAGGTCGCTAGGAAGACTTCCTTTTTCTTGGTTGCTTCAACAACACGGAAAATCTGATTTTGGAGAGATGCTTTTGCCTTGGAGACTTGTTCTTCGACTTCTTGGTCGGCTAGCTTCTTGGCGCGGATACGTTCTTCGTATTCTGGGTGAAAGCTGAATTTTTCGGCGATCACACTGGAGACAACAAGGCCGTAGTCTTGGAGTAATTTATTGAGTTCAAGGCGTGCTTTTTCAGCTTTATCGTTACGAATGCTCGCATCATAGAATTCTTCTGTAGTCATCTCGCCAAAAACAGAGCGGCAGACCGAGCGAGAATAGTCGCGCACCCATTTGTATTTGTAGGCGTCTTCGAGACCAGAGGTGGTGACGACTGCTTCGACCATCGCTCGGTCGAGTTGGTAATTGATTGTGAGATCTAGAAAGACATCACTGCCATCGACTGTCTTGATGCGAAGGTCGTCGCGACCGCTGCGTTGACCGCGACCAGACTCGGAGACCATCTCGAGGCGCTGGACTGTCATGTCAAGAAGGTGAAAAGTATTGAGTAGACCATTATAAATATTGGTGCCCGACTCGGCGATGACTTCAATGTTGCCAGTCACGTTGTTTACTTTGATGCCGACTTCAGTTCCTGAGACACGTTGGACTCGGAAAGTGACCATCAGGAAAACAGTGAGTGCAACGAGGGCGAGTAATAATAGGGCGAGTGAGCCTTTGAATCGTTCGAGAGCTGCAAGGATAGGAGGCTGGCTCCGTTGATTGGGAAAATTTAATGCCATGGTGACTTTATATTATGAGTGTGAAATTTATTGAGACTATTCGTATTTAGACCGAGGGAAGTGGTTTCGGTGGTGCTTTAAGTATTCTAAAAAAGCTGATTGCTGCTGCCGCTAAGCCTCCGAAAAAGACTAGAGGGAATGGAACTCTAGCGGTCACGGCTAGTAAGAAGCAGAAGATAAGGATTAGCAGTGACATGGATAATCCTTTAAGCAAGCGAACTTCGACTTCTTCTTGTAAGGCACCGGGAAATTGGCGGATGAAGAGATCATTTCGCTTATAAACTGGCGTGGGATAACGGAGCGGGGGGAGTGTCCAAGCATTTATCTCCATACTATAATTTAAAATACCGTGGTCTTTGAGTTCGGTGAGACGTTTTTCCACTTTTTTGAATGAAATGCGCGAATGCCCTGCGATGTCGCTAGTGCTGGCGGGAGCAGGGAGATTGTTGGCTAAATATATCAACTCATGCTGCCACACCGCTTCCGCGGGCCAGATGTCGTGTTGTGCAGTGTGAGCTAGCTCAGTTTCAATCTTCTGGCGAGTCTCCGGCGAGAGCACGGTATATTCGAAATCATCCAGTGGCTCGTTTGAATAGACGCAATGACGAGGCGCGAACTTTTGAGCTGGTTTATTGAGTGACTCGACAAAAAGGTAAGTGGTGAGACCGTTCTGTGTTTCTTTTTGCACGCGATCGGATTCTGCGAGTTCATCGAGTGTTTGTTCAATGAGTCCGATGCTAACCGGAAGGTAGGGTAGTAGCTGTGCAGGATGGACCACGCCACCTTGCGAAGCTGATAATTGCTCGGCTAGGTTTTCGGTCACAACTGGCCATATAGGATCACTCATAATTGGATAGCTTTATAGATTGGTGTAATTTTGTCAGTCGAAAACGCACTAAATCGGTCGATTTATGGGTTTAACGGATTGTTATGGAATTAGGTGAATGCCTCAATGGGATTCGTGCAACTGGCGAATGGTTGATTCTTTCGGTTTTCTACATTCTCGACTGGTCAATGACGACTGGCCTACCTTTATTCATATCAATGTCCGACGCCATCAAACAACGCATACGCGACGAAGCCCGTTCGCTGGGCTTCCATTCATTTGGTGTGACGCAGGTGCCCATTGAGCTAAGGGCTGCTTACTATGAGCAATGGATCGCTGATGGCAAACATGGCACTATGGCTTGGATGGCGAACAATAATGATCGGCGCTTGGCTCCAGAGAGGCTCTTGCCCGAGGCGCGCTCGATTATTGTTTTGGCACTGAATTATTACCAGGAGGATCCAGAGCGTAACTACCGTATCGCAAAATACGCGCTTGGGGACGATTATCACAACTTCATGTTACGCCGTCTAAAGCGGCTCTGCCGAATATTGCGGGAAGAGTATGGAGGTGCGCAACGCCCCTATGTGGACACCGGTCCCTTGCTCGAAAAACCGATTGCGGAATCTGCGGGCATAGGTTGGCAGGGCAAGAGCACGATCTTGATCGAACCGAAGCAGGGGACTTGGTCTTTTCTTGCTAATATTGTAACCACGCTGGACTTGCCCGCGGATGAAAAAGCCAAGGACCGATGTGGCACTTGCACGCGCTGTATCGATGTTTGTCCGACACGTGCGATTACCGGTCCTTACCAATTGGATGCCTCCAAATGTATTTCCTATTTAACGATCGAGCATGATGGTTCGATACCTTTGGAATATCGCAGTGCGATCGGCGACCGACTTTATGGCTGCGATGAATGTCTCGACGTTTGTCCATGGAACAAATGGGCCACGCCGACAACTGAGCCGAAGTTTGCCCCGCGTTCGTTGCCCGACCTATCTGCAATGTTACATTGGGATGAGGCGACCTTTACGACTCAGATGCAGGGTTCGCCTATGCGGCGCCTCAAGTGGCATCGCTTTCGTAGGAATATTTGCGTGGTCTTGGGGAATGTCGGCGAGGTGGGCGATATACCTTCCCTGGAAACTGTAATAGGGGCGGGAGATCCGATGGTTTCTGAGCATGCAGAATGGGCGATCACTGAGATTCGCCGGCGCGCAACCACATGACCCATTTTAGCATTCTGCCTTGCTACGCAATCTGGTTTCGGGCAAATCAAACACTCAAGATGCGATCTTCAGCGAAAAATATTTTAGCGGCAGTATTGGTGCTATTTGTCATGTTCAGTAGCACTGGCTTATCTCAAGGCACGGTGTTTGGTTATACTGAAGAATCGGCACAAGAGACTCTAGAAGCGCGAGTCGTGCGGCTTAAAAAAGAATTGGCTGAAGCGGAGCTAGCTTTGGCTGAATTAGAAGGTGCTGGAAATGCCGGAGATGCCGGAGATGCCGGAGATGCCGAAGAAGAGGTTGCTCAGGTCAAACAGCCGCCGACTCAGAAAACGGAGATCCCTTCCGGTGCATTGGTTGTCATCGAGGGTGAAAATGGTTCAGGGTCCGGTTTTATTGCTAACATGAAGGGGCGTCCGTTTCTTGTTTCGAATATTCATGTGATGGGCGCTGCTCGAGGTGCACGCGTTACGACGGTAAATGGTGAGGAACTTAGTTTGGGGTCGACTGCTTACGTCAGCGAAGGGCGTGATATTGCTATTATGCCTTTAACGTGGGGGGGCTCTACCTTGGAGCTCTCAGCGTCTTTGAATTTCGATAAAGTTGCCATTGGCGACGGTGTCATCGTAATGGGGAATTCCAGTGGTGCGAGTGTCGCGACTCGATTGAAAGGCGTTGTTAAAGGTCTTGGTCCAAAGGAAGTGGAAGTGTCCGCCAAGTTTGTGCCAGGTAATAGTGGTGGCCCGATTGTTCATGCAGAGCTTGGCACAGTCATTGCCGTGGCTTCACATTTGAAGGATTTCAGTTCTGATAGTAAATGGACCAAAGGCACTGGTTTGAATGATATCCGCCGTTTCGGATATCGTCTAGACGGTGAAATTACTTGGGAGCAAATCGAGCTGTCGGATTTATACGAGCAAGGTGAAGCGTATCAGCGTTTCGAAGATAGAACTATTGCGATGTGGAACATTAGTTACCAACTCAGTCGTGAATCTCAGTTGCTCACTTCCTATCGGGATCACTCATCTCTTGGGTATCTATATCGAGATATTACCAGTGATTTTAATTGGACCCGTGGCACCTCATCGTCGCATAACATCCAGATACTACGTCGCTTTATTGGCAGTATGATGAATGAGACCCAAAATGACATAGTGAATACGGATGACGTGATTACCCTGAGTTTCTATCAAAATCGATTTGATGAAATCAAAGGTTTTCGCGGTAAGATTCGAAATAACTTAACGCGCTTTTCGGATTCTCGATTGTAGCGTTCGAAGCAGGCGGGACGCTGTCCCTCCAATGTGTGACAGTTTCTGGAGGGGCAACCTTTGGTTTGTCCTCCGACTTTCCATTCTCCTGTCGCATTTTGGAAAAAACAAAAGCCCCTCGGTTCAATGAACCGAGGGGCTTAAAATGGCCTCCCGTAGGGGATTCGAACCCCTGTTGCCTGGATGAAAACCAGGTGTCCTAGACCGGGCTAGACGAACGGGAGGGAGGAGAAGTCACGGAAGCTATGTTTACAGAAGGGGGGGGCAAGTCTTTTTTTGAGAAAATCACACAAAATATTCTATTACTTAAGAAACCGTTTGCGCATGCGGGGTGGAAGGCTAATGAAAAGATATGACTTCTGAGACTTTGCCATTTCCACTGCCTGAAAAACCGCTTTTGAAAGTGGATAATCTGCCTTATCCATTGATCGCGTCCGGTAAGGTGCGTGAAGTGTATGACATGGGCGATGCCTTGCTCATGGTTGCGACAGACCGTGTATCTGCTTTTGATGTGATTATGACCGAAGGCTTGGCCGGTAAGGGCGTGCTCCTGACGCAAATCAGTCTTTATTGGTTTGAGAGAGCTGCTGCACTCACACAGCACCACTTGGTTGACGATCACGCGGCTCGCATTGTTGAACTCGGTAAGACTCATCCCGGGTTGGAGCATCGCAGCATGATTGTGAAGAAGCTCAAGCCATTGCCGATCGAAGCGGTCGTGCGCGGCTACTTGTCTGGATCCGGTTGGAAGGCTTATCAACAGACGGGGCAATTATTTGAATATACGCTCCCCAATGACCTTCAAGATAGCAGCCAGTTGCCGCAACCTGTGTTTACACCCACGACTAAAGTGGCATCGGGGCATGATATGCCGATTGATTGCGCAGATGCAGCCAAGTTGATTGGCGAGGAACTCTTCAAGAAAGTGCACGATCTGAGTATCGCTCTTTATAACATGGGAGTAGAGCGAGCAGATGCGGCTGATTTGATTCTTGCCGATACTAAGTTCGAGTTCGGCACAGATGAGGCAGGCGATCTTTACTTGATCGATGAAATTCTAACACCCGACTCCTCGCGCTACTGGCCGCGTGAAGGATATGCGCCCGGTGGGGCGCAGCCTTCTTTCGATAAGCAATTCGTGCGCGACTATTTAGAGTCGCTAGATTGGGATAAAACACCACCGCCTCCATCACTTCCAGGAGATGTATTGAAGGGCACGCTCGATCGTTACATTCAAGCATACTTAACGATTGTGAATGGTTAAGCCCAGTGGGTATACTGCGGACTCGCGGGAGCACGTCCCTCCACTTTTCACTCACACCTTCACTTTCTACTCCGCAGGTCATGCCCATTTGGTTGATTGAATATTTCGGAGCGCGTGATCTGGAGCAGGTATTTCTTTTTATTGCGTTGATGACCGCACCTATTTGGATCGCGATGATTGCTTTTTCGAATGCAAAAGCAGTGCGCGCGGTTGCTCAGCCCTTTGTCGTGGCTCCGCTTTATTGCATTGTTCTGTTTGTGCTGCTTTGGAAAGCATACGAAGCTTCTATACTACCGGAACCCATCATTGAGGCGACCTACCACTCGGCGCGCGACTTTGCCGAGCATCCGATTGCATTCCTTGTCTTGTTTTGCAATTATCAGATATTGAATTTGTTTCTAGGCACTATGATTTATCAAAAAGCAATTAAGTGCGGTTTCCGTGCTCCTGTAGAGCTACTGCTGTGCGGGTGCTTCGGCGCGATTGCTTTGGTGCCTTTTAGTATTCGTTTAATCTTACGGAGACGAGTCACTCAATGAGTCCGATTATGGAATTGGGGATGACGGATGTCGCTTCTCGCCCTAGGGGACGTGGTGCATGGAAGCTTGGCGGCATTGTCGGCTTGGTGCTTACGCTCTACGTGGTGGTTAGGAACTATCTCTTTATTCGAGCAGGCATGCTGCGACCGGACTTTGGGGTCATCCATGAAGCTTACCATTTCAACTTAGGCCAGTTGGGGTGGATTCTATGCGTGGTGGCGGTTGTATTTATTGGTCTCGCAGTGACTTGGCGAGGATTGCGCCGAAACTTACTGTGGGTGGCGGCTTTGTATGCCTTTCTCGGATTCGATATTTTTGCACTGCGCTACTACGTCACAAATATAGAGCCGGAGCATCTGGTGGTGAAGCAGGTGCGTTTAGAAACGCCTAAGCTCACTGCACCCATTCGACTACTTCATATCTCGGATATACAGGCGGGATCGGTGGAAGACTACCAACTTGAAATCTTTAAACAGATTATAGCGCTCAAGCCTGATATTATCATCAACACGGGCGACTTCTTGCAGGTAGTCCCGCCGGCGACTTTCAATGAAGAGTGGGGGAAGTTGTTCGAGTTGATTCAATCAGCCAATCCACGCTACGGCACCTATGCGGTATATGGGGATACCGAGCGTGAACTTTATCGTTTAAGACCTGAAGCGATTGAACCCTTGCGTATGCTGTCTTCGCGGTCTCAGCAAATCCCTGTGGACGGTGGCTCGCTCAGTTTGCACGGGCTCAGCCTATATCAATCCAAATCAAGTGACTGGGCGATGCGAACGGTCGACACGTGGCTACAAGAATCGCCAGAAAGTGATTTCAGAATATTGTTTGGGCATGCGCCTGATTACGCATTATCTGTCGGCGAGAAGTCCATCGACCTGTGTCTTGCTGGACACACTCATGGTGGGCAGATTCGACTCCCTTGGTATGGTCCACTTGTGATTGATAGTGAGGTGCCGAAGGAGTGGTCGCGTGGCTTTCGTCGTATCGGGATTCCTTATTTAAATGTCTCTGCGGGAGCTGGATCAAATCGTTTTAACGGCTTACCTCCGCTGAGGTTTAATTGTCCGACCGAAATGACGCTCATCGAACTGGTTCCGATTCGGCCGATTCGATGAATTTGGCGGACACAAAAAAAGCCCATCGCGTAAACGGTGGGCTTTTGTATTGAAGATTTAACTACGTCTTAGAGTAGTTCTTTGGCTACCTTGGCGACGTTGTCGGCTGTCATGCCGAGTTGCTCCATCACGGTGTCACCTGGAGCGGAGATCCCGAAGCGGTCGATGCAGACGGTCTTGCCGGCAAGGCCGACGTATTTGCCCCATGTTGCGGAAACGCCGGCTTCGACAGCTACGCGTTTTGTGCAGCTGCTTGGGAGGACGCTTTCGATGTATTCAGCAGATTGACGCTCGAAACGCTCAAAGCAGGGGAGAGATACCACGCGGATGCCATCACCGAGTTGCTCGGCAGCACCGAGTGCGTGTTGCACTTCAGAACCTGTGGCGAGGATGATGAGTTTCAAGTCGCCGGTTTCTTGCTTCGCGATGTAACCGCCCTTGATGGTGCCTTCGCGACGATCGGCAACACTGACGGCATCGTTGGCCGGAATGTTTTGACGAGTCAGGATGAGTGCAGTCGGGCCATCGTTGCGAAGTGTCGCGGCTGCAAATGCTGCTGCGGTTTCTTCGGCGTCGGATGGACGGATCACATCAAGATTTGGAATCACACGCAGTCCGCTAACTGTTTCGACTGGTTGGTGCGTGGGGCCGTCTTCGCCAACACCGACAGAGTCGTGTGTGAAGATGTAAGTGACGGGGAGCTTCGCGAGGGATGCGAGACGGATCGAGCCACGCATATAGTCGGCAAATACGAGGAAGGTCGCGCCACTGGGGCGGAAGATGCCGTCGTAAGCGATACCATTACAGATCGCACCCATGCCGTGTTCGCGGATACCGAACCAGATGTTGCGACCAGCGTAGTTATCTGCACCGAAGTCGCCGCCATCCTTAATGTAATTCTTCGTCGAACCGTAGAGGTCGGCGGAGCCTGAGATGAGCTGTGGCACTTCTTTGGCGACGGCATTGATGACGACACCGCCGGAGGCGCGTGTTGCCGAGCCTGTGCCTGCGTCGAACTCAGGGATACGAGAAACTAGGTCGGCAGGAATGTCGCCATTGACGCCAGCTTCAAGCTCAGCGGCTAGTTCTGGATTTGCGGTCTTCCATGCGGCGTATGTTGCGTCCCAGTTAGCTTTGCCAGCCTTGCCGCATTCTGCGACCTTGGTGAAGTATGCGCGCACTTCAGCGGAAACGTAGAAGAGTTCTTCTGGTAGGCCGAGACCCTTGCGGGCGCTTTCGGCAAACTTTGCGCCGCCTTCGCCGTGTCCAGCAGCAGTGCCTTCGACTTCGGGGATACCTTTACCGATGGTGGTCTTGGCGATGATAACGGTTGGTTTGCCGTTGTCGTTTTCTTTTGCAGTGGTGACGGCTTCGGAAACTGCCGCTAGGTCGTGACCATCGACTGTGATGGCATCCCATCCTTGTGATGCGAAGTATGCGGCAGCATCTTCGCTTTGTGTGCGGTCTGCCATGGCGTCGAGTGTGACGTCGTTGGAATCGTAAATCAGGATGAGGTTATCGAGTTTGTTGTGTCCCGCGAAAGCGATGGCTTCTTTGGCGACACCTTCCTGCAAGCAGCCATCACCGTGGAGGGCGAATACGTGCTGATCGAAAATGGTGTGTTCGGCAGTGTTAAATTTAGCGGCAGCGTGTTTGCCGGAAAGGGCGTAACCAACTGCGTTGCCGATACCTTGACCGAGTGGGCCTGTGGTGGCTTCGACGCCTACTGTGTCGCCGAACTCAGGGTGACCTGGGGTTTCGGAGCCGAGTTTACGGAAGCTCTTTACTTCTTCGAGTGAAAGATCGTAACCAGCAATGTGCAACCATGAGTAAATGAACATGGAGCCGTGACCACCAGAGAGGACGAAACGGTCGCGATTGAGCCACTTAGGTGATGTAGGATCGTAGCGGAGTCCACCGTTGCCAAATAGGACGGCGCCGATTTCGGCACAACCGAGAGGGAGTCCGAGGTGCCCGGAACTGCAGGCGTGGATGGCGTCGATTGCGAGGCCACGTGCTTGTGTGGCTGCTTGTGAGAGTATCTCTGTTTGCATAGCTTAGTGTCTAGTTTGCGCGATGATCGCGTCTGAGTGGATTGTTAAAACGAAGTAGGATGCTCTGCTGCGCCTGAATGAAAAGGAAAAATCCCGTTTTCGGATGAATTCTCCTCATTCATGGTATTCAAATCTCGACTCAGTGTCGTGCGGCGTCTTAGACCTTCACTTATGACTCATGAAGAACTTGAAGAGGGCTCGGTCCTGAACCTTGATTTTACTAAATTACGCAAAGTTGCGAATTGTGGTGCCGATGTGCTACCCGCGATTGCGCAAGATGCGAGCACAGGGGAAGTCTTGATCGTCGGATATGCCAATCAGTTGGCATTGGACACCGCTCGTGAGTGCGGCATGGCTACATTTTGGAGCACGAGCCGTAACGAGCTTTGGATCAAAGGGAAGACCAGTGGTGATTACCTTAAGATCGAAGATATTCGGGTAAATTGTGAGCAAAACTCCATTCTCTATAAGGTCACACCTGCAGGGAAGGGTGCTTGCCACACAAAAAATCAAGCAGGTATTGCACGTTCGGGCTGCTACTATCGCATTGTGAAGACTGACGGCTCACTTGAGTTCGTCAATTCTAGCCAAGTGTAACGCAACACCAGTGGTGTGCGTTCGATGCGCCTGCCTTTACTCGGTTTCGGTGGCGACTTCTTCGACTTCTGCTGCTTCTTCAGTTTCGGTCGCAATTGGCTGAGACGCGTCAGTTTTGGCAGGCCATGGGCTGAGCACTTCGTCGGCGATTTGACGCGCGAGTCCACGTGTCAGGATCGGCATGCCGTCATACTCTGCTTTCACAAAGCCTGTAGGGTCTGTTGCGGCAGCTGTGTAGGGGTTCTGAATATACAAATTGTTGCGTTCTTTGAGTTGTCGATTCTGGAAGAGAAAGTTGCCTTGATTGGTGTCGTAAAGTGAAAGTTGGGCCACGAGGGTGGTGTTATAAGTGGCTGCGCTGACCGTATCGTCACGACGACGTGCTGCGGATTGACGAATGTAATCAGTAATGGTGACTTCGAGCACGATATCGGCTTCTTTCTCGTCACTGAGTACTTTTACACGGCCATCTCGGATGAAGGCTTGTCGTATATTCGCGCTCAGCAGTGCCTGTGCTTGCGGGGCGAAGCTTTCATTGCCAGCAGGTCGGATGTAAATCGATTCAAACGGCAATTCTGTTGGCGCACCAAGTTGGTAGGATGCACAGCCGTTGAACAATGAAAGTACAATTAGGCTGAGGCTGGCGAGGACTGTGCGTCGTGTTAGCATAGAGCGAACGGTGTGTGAAGTAGTGAGTGGGCGCAACTTTATAGCTTAATCCATTAGGAACACTTTACGTAGCATTGTGGCGCCATTGATTGGGCGGACGCCTGCTTCGATGTCTTCAATTCGAGCGGTGGCTTCTTGGGCTGCTTCAGAGTCGGGTGCGATCGTGATGGCTTCGTTATAGAAGATCAGTGCTGCGGTGTTGTTGCTGCGGTATAAGTAGTAGAAGTCACCCAGATTGAGTCGGCTGGTCGCGAGTAAATTTTCCATGCCCTCTAGATTGGATTCTACTTCTCCAGTGTAGTTGCTGGTTGGGAAAAGGACGAGGAAGTCTTCGTAGTAGCTGATCGCTTGGCGGGTCGAGCCTTGGTCGTATTCACTTCCTTTAACTAGGTTCGAGTAGGTTGATGCCAAGTTGTAGTAGGCGTCGGGAGCGAGCATACTTTGTGGATAGTAGTTGATTAAGCGGTCGAGTGCATCAATCGCATCTTCAGGTTCTTCTTCTTGCTCCGCGACCAATGCGATATTCATAAGCGCTAGTGGTGCATAGTCACTGTAGGGGGCATTGTTAACGATCTGCTCAAATTCCTCCATGGCTCTGTCGTATTGACGGAAGCCAGGGAATACCCAAAAGATGCGGCCACGCGCGCCTTCCATGTGGGCGGTCGCGCAATCAAACTGTGAGCCAATCACTTGGTTGAAATCTTTGTAATTGGGGTGCTTGTAAACAATGACTTGAAGGGAGTCGAAAGCTTTATCCCAGCGCTCACGAGTCATCAAAATACGTGCACGAAGAAAGAGCGCTTCACCCGTAGCCTTGGCTGTTGGGTAGTTTTTAATGATCTTCTTGAATGTGCGGTTGGCGGAACCAGTATTGCCGGCTGCCAGTTTTTGACGACCCACTTCTAGCATACTGGTCGCAGCGGCTTCGTCGGATGCACTTGCGACCCACATATTGCTGGGTTCTTCATCGTCGCTAAACCATTTAATTGGATTGAGCGAGAAATCGGCGCAAAGCGTCGAAGTAAGTGAAAGCAATATGATGAAAAAATAAGTGAATGTGTGACGCATAAAAAGTGTTATTGCCATTTGATGAGTGCTGATGCCCAGGTCAAGCCTGCGCCGAAAGCGACCAATAGTAGTAAATCGCCGGATTGGATGCGTCCAGCGCGATACGCCTCATCGAGCGCGATCCCTACTGATGCGGCCGATGTGTTACCGTAACGATCCAAATTGTTATGGAATTTCTCCATCGGAATTTTCATGCGCTTCGCCAAGCTATCGATAATTCGCATGTTTGCTTGGTGTGGGATGACTAGATCGATCTCACTAGAGTCAAAGCCTTGCTGTTCGAGGATGTCTGCACTGGCTTTGCCCATGACGCGCACGGCTTGCTTGAAAATTTCTTTACCGTTCATCTTCAAGAAATGCTGACGAGCGGCGAGAGACTCAGTTGATGATGGGATGGCGGAACCGCCGGCAGGTTGGTGCAATAGACTTGGGTCGGAACCATCTGAGCCACCCAAAGCTCCGAGGATACCAACATTGGGCACATCGCTACGTGATAGGACGACAGCGCCTGCGCCATCTCCGAAGAGGACGCAGGTGGTGCGGTCTTCGAAATCGAGAATGGGGCTGGTTTTTTCGGCTCCGATGACGAGTGCTTTGTTGAAGTTGCCCGATAGAAGCATGGCGTTGGCAATACCCAAGGTATAGACAAATCCTGAGCAGGCAGCTTGCACGTCAAATGCACATACATTGGGGAGACCTAATTTGCTCTGTACGAGACAGGCGGTGGACGGAAAAGGCATGTCCGGTGTCATCGTGGCAACGATGATAAGGTCGATTTCACTGCGGTCGATACCGGCGGCTTCAATCGCGCGTGCACCGGCGGCGCAGGCCAAGTCGCTGGTGGCTTCGTCGTCAGCGGCGAAACGGCGTTCTGAGATACCGGTTCGTGTGCGAATCCACTCGTCGGACGTATCAACGATTTTTGCCATGTCATCGTTGGTCACGATACGATCAGGAACATACGAACCCGTGCCGAGAACGATGACAGATGATGTTTGGCTAGACATGTATAGTGTAGGGCTTTCCTTGGAAATTATTCCTTAAAGCAGAACTTATTCTGATTCTGCGGTTTCAATCAATGCATTAGCTTGATTGATGTCACTACGAATTGAGTCAATCATATCATGTTTGACTAGCTCCGATGCGATGCGCATGGCGTTGGCAATAGCAACGTAGTTTGAGGACCCGTGTGACTTTAAAATATTGCCTTGTAGACCTAGCAAAGGCGCACCCGAATGTTGGTCTGGGCTTAAGCGCACTTTCATGTCCTTGAAGGCTGAAGCTGACAACGCGGCTCCGATTTTACGTTTTGTGTTTCGCAAGAGCTCTTCCTTGATCGTACTGCCGATGAAACCGAACAGGGCTTCGCTGGACTTGAGCACGATATTGCCGACGAAACCATCGCAAACGACCACGTCGATATTACCGTCGAACAATTGAAAGCCTTCAATCGGACCGACGTAATTGATCACGCCGTTGATTTTTTGAAGGTAGCCGTGGGTTTCATTGATCAGGCTATTACCTTTGCCTTCTTCGGTGCCAATCGTGAGTAAGCCTACTCGGGGCTGGCTGATGCCTAAGGCAGCTTTTGCGTAATTCGAGCCCAGCGTTGCATTGTGGACGAGATTTAGAGCCGTGGATTCCGGGTTTGCGCCGACATCGATGAGCACAAAGGGCTTCTTCCGGCTAGGCACGATGGTGGCTAGGGCGGGGCGATCGACGCCGGGGAGCGGGCGCATACGAAGCGTGCCACCAGCCATCAATGCGCCAGTGTTGCCGCAACTGACGAGTGCTTGCGCTTTGCCATCCTTCAGCAAGCTTAGCGCTTGCACCATTGAGGAATCTTTTTTGCGCTTGAGCGCTTGGATGGGTTTTTCGTCCATCCCGATCACTTCGGTGGCATTATGTATGTGTATACGATCCGGATCGATCGTCAGCTTACGAACCTTTAGCAGGCGTCTTAAAAGCTTTTCTTTACCGACGAGGATGAATTCACCTTCGAGCTTGAGCTCTTCGACGGCATAAAAAAGCCCACGAATAAACTCCGCGGGACCTTTGTCTCCTCCCATGGTGTCGACTGCGATGGTGCAGTTGACAGCGCTTGCGCCCATAGAAAGCTAAAAATAATAGGGTGGCAGTAGGACGCTAGTTCTAGACTTCTACGTCAAGCACTTGGCGACCGCGATACATGCCATTGGCAGGATTGACGCGGTGTGCACGGAAGCGTGTGCCGTCCTGTGGGTCCTTAGCAAGCTGAGGAAGTGCGAATGTGACTGCACCGCGGCGCTTGCGGCTGCGTTGCTTAGATTGTTTGCGTTTTGGCTGTCCCATAAAATTGTTTGGTTGGTTTTGGAAAAATTAAGATGCGATATCTTGCAAAGTGCGCGGATTAAAGGGCGTTAAAGCTGTCCGTCAAGCAATGAATCAGCATTAATGCGCATTCTTTTAACACATTTTGAGCACGTCCTCGACCAACTGGTTGATTCCGCTTTCGGCTTCGAGTATATTTTGGGCGAGCATGTAGGCTGGGGTGCTGACGATTTTTAGGTCTTGATCGACGATTGTCGCGCCTACCAAGCAGTTCACATGCTTTGCTCCCTTGGCTTCTATTGCGGCTGCGGTGTCGGGATCGTTCCCGATCGTGACTTTGACTCCTTTATTACCGAGTGCGCGTGCCGCCAGAACCGGTGCAATGCACATAAACCCTTGGGGGCGTTTGGCTTCGCAGACATGTTGTATGAGATTCACCGTGGTGGGGTCGGCATCGTAGGTAGCGCCGTCAAATGCGAAGGTGGATAAGTTTTTAGCGGCACCATAGCCACCAACATAGATAAAGGCATCGAAGTTCGAAACTGTAATTTGATCGAGCGGCTGGATCTCGCCGCGGGCAATACGAGCGGCTTCCTGAAGCACATTACGGTCTTCGTCTTCCATGATTGTGCCGGTGCTATGGTCGATCACATGTTTTTGTGTGATGTCGGGCGCCACGCATGTAATCTCGGCACCCGCGCGTGAGAGTGCGAGCAAGGTCAAGACAGCTTCGTGGATTTCGGAGCCATCATAGACTCCGCAACCTGAAAGAATGACGGCTACTTTTTTCATGCCACTGATAGAGGGTGTTTTTGCAAAAGATGCAATATCCATGCACCGAAACGCCTAAAATGATGTTTCAGATCAAGGATTTGGCGGTGGATTAGGCAATCAGGTAAAAGACCGCGATCGCGAGGGCGATGCGATACCATGCGAATAGCGCCAAACCGTGACGGCTGAGGTAACCGACGAGCCATTTGACGGCAAGAGTCGCCGATATGAATGCAACTAGGCAGCCTACGAGCACTGGACCAACCTGTAGGGCGGCGAGCATATTACCCCCGTCACTGACGAATTTGTAACCGGATGCCGCGCTCAAGGTGATTAATCCAAGTAAAAAGCTAAATTCCGCGGCTTTCGCGGGAGAAAGGCCGGCGATATAACCGCCGACGATGGTGGCCATCGAGCGGCTGGTTCCAGGCCACATCGCAAAACATTGAATGAAACCGATCATGACTGCCTTGCGTATTGTCAAAGTGTCGAGCCCGAGATCATTATCTATGCTGCTGGTATTCAGGTTTTTGCGTTTTCGCCAACGTTCAACGACCAGCATGACGATGGCACCCACGACTAAAGCGCCTGCGACTGCATGGATATTGTCGCCTAACTTGCTTTCAATCCAGTCATCGAGCAGGAGCCCTATAACTGCTGCGGGTAAAAATGCGGCGATTAGATTGATTGCCAGTTTGAAGCCTTTTGGGTCGCGTCCGAGACATCCCATGATTAAGGCGAGTATTGTCTGCCAATATAAATAGATCACCGCCACAATTGCGCCGGCTTGTATAACGATCGTGTAGGCGTAAGCAGCTTCGCCAATTGTATAGGGGCGAGGTAGGCCGTTGTCATCGGTCACCATGATAGGTCGACCCTCACTATCCAACATCGCCTGATCGCCATTCAGACCGAGAAAGGCATTGGCTAAAATTAAATGACCCGTCGAAGAAACGGGTAGGTATTCGGTGATGCCTTCGACCAACCCGAGTATGACGGCATCTGTATAGCTTAGGTTGGAGTCTTCTTGTGTTGTTTCGATTACTGTGGTCGGTGTGACGTCAGCATGGGCGAGCTGGGCTGTGCTGATACAGAGCGAAAAGATGCAACATAGTAAGTAGAGGTATAGACGAATACGTGACATATCGCTCGCACCTTAGTTAAGAGGATTTCAATTGAAAGGCGTAAAATACGTTCAGCATTATTAACGCTGAGCGGTGGATCTCACATTTTTCTTGTGGTTGGGGAGTGAAAGCTTTGGTTGTCATGGTTTTACATTTAGGAATTATGATGCATTCGCTTGATTCACTCACTCTCCGTCTGGGCCAAGGGCAAGATTTGCCCGCCGCAGATATCACACTCGCCGCTCAAGCGCTAGTGGAGGCTTCGGTGGACCCGGAGCTGAAAAAACAGTTTTTGTTAGCCTTGGCACAGAAGGGTGAAAGTTCGGCTGAAGTCGCTGGCTTCGCCGCTGCATTTAGAAATTATGCGATCAATCCGGGTGTTGAGGCATGGGCAGATCGGGCCATTGATGTTTGCGGCACTGGTGGGGATGGTTCTGGCACCTTTAATATTTCGACAGCGGTTTCCTTCCTCGTCGCTGCTGCCGGTGTGCCGGTATTTAAACACGGCAACCGCTCGATCACTTCCAAATGTGGTAGTGCCGATTTGATGGAAGCATTGGGCATACGTCTTGATGCGCCGCACGAGATGTTGCGCGAGTCTTTGGAGCAGTTGAATTTTTGTTTCTTTTTTGCGCCTGCTTTTCATCCCGCGTTCAAGGAGATTATGCCGGTGCGCAAGGCTTTGGCCGCAGAGGGTAAACGCACGATTTTCAATTTACTGGGCCCATTGATCAATCCAGGTCGTCCAGCCTGCCAGTTGCTGGGGGTCTTTTCAAAAGATTGGGTGCAACCGCTGGCTGACGCATTGGGGGCACTTGAATTGAAGGCTGGCATGGTGGCTCACGGCACACCACGCGAAGGCGCAGCGCTGGATGAGTTGAGCTGTGCCGGAACAAACTATGTTGCCGGTTTTGGTGCGCTTGCGAATATCGAGAATGCCGTCACTGCGAGCACCGCAAATTTACCCAGTTGCGATTTTGATGAATTGGCTGGCGGCGATGTCGCCGCCAATTTACAAACGATGGAGGCACTGCTTTCCGGAGCGTCCGACGCTGTTCCAGCAGGCTTGAGAAATAGCGTGTTGCTTAATGCAGGGGCTGCGCTTTGGATTGCCGAGCAGACTAATGATATGGCTTCAGGAGTGAAGCAGGCAGAGCAGATCTTGAGTAGTGGTCAGGTTGCGCGCTGGTTGGATCAGGTGCGAGCCTTCTATGCATAATTAAAATTTATCACTGATTATTATGGGCAAATATTTTGGAACAGACGGTATACGTGGTAAATTTGGTGGAGAATTCATCAACCCGGATTTCGCGTATCGAGTGGGTTCAGCTTTGGGCTGTTTTCTAGCTCAGAAAAATTCTAGTGCGGGTTATAATGTGATCATCGGACGGGACACTCGTATTAGTGGATCTGAGATTTGTGATGCTTTAACACGAGGGTTGAATGCACATGGCGTCTTTGTTCATGATACGGGTATCGTGCCCACACCTGCGGTTGCGCAATCGGTGATTGAGCAACACGCTGACTTAGGTATTACGATTACAGCTTCGCATAACCCCGCTTCTGATAACGGAATTAAGCTTTTCAATTCTAAGGGGCATAAGTATGACGATGCGGTGGAGGCTCAGATCGAAGCGTTGATCGATGCGGAGCCAAATCCTCCAAAGGAATTGCCGCTGCCGAAATCGTATCCATTGGATGGTGCTTCGTTTTATATCAATTATCTACGTTCGCTGATGGATCAGAACTGTATGCGTAGTTGGAGCATCGTATTGGACACGGCGAATGGAGCCACCTGCGAGACTTCGCCATCGGTCTTTAAGCGATGGGGCGCGACTCTACATCTGATCGGAGACAATCCAGATGGTGAGAATATTAATTCCGGTGTAGGTAGTGAGTATCCTGTGGCATTGGGCGAATCAGTCCGTTCGCATGGTGCCAATATTGGTATTGCCCATGATGGCGACGGTGATCGTCTAGTTGTTTGCGACGAGAAGGGGGATGTCGTTGATGGAGATGTTTTACTCGGAATTTTTGGCTTACATGCGCTGCGTTCCGGTGCGCTGAAGCAGAATACTTTAGTGGCTACGATCCAGAGTAATTTGGGTTTGGATGACGCGATCCGCCAAGCAGGCGGGAAGGTCGAGCGTGTAGATATTGGTGACCGAAATGTTGCCAGTAAAATGCGTGAGATCGGTTCGAATATCGGCGGCGAAAATTCGGGGCATATTATATTTTCTGATTTTGCTAGCACGGGAGATGGGCTGTTGGCTGCCGTCAAGTTGATCGACTTGATGTGTAAAACTCACAAAACGCTCTCAGAGTTGACTCAAGAGATCACCTTATTCCCTCAAAAGACCCTTAACTTGAAGGTAGAAGAGAAGCTGCCATTGGAATCACTGCCTCAGCTGACAGCGGCGATTGAGCAGGTGGAGTCTGCATTCGGTGAAGAGGGGCGAGTGCTTGTCCGTTATTCCGGGACTGAGCCCAAGTTGCGTCTGTTGGTGGAAGGAAAGATCGAAAAAGATGTTCTGGAGGCACTTGCCCAGATTGAAAAAGCGGTTCGTCAGGATCTGACCGTAATTGATGATTGACCGATCAGCCTTCATTCAGCACCAATAGAGTCTTATCCCCTTTTATTTTTTATTATGGAAGAAGTTGCCTTACAAGACCTCGATACTCGGCTCCAAAAGCAGATTGAAAATGCTCGCAAAGCCATCGACAAAAACCCGACATACGCGATTGATATTCTGATCAATATCGTGGGTCGTAACCCTAATTGCCTAGATGCGCGCAAGTTTTTGCGTCAAGCGCAGCAGCGATCGAAACAAGGTAAGTCGAAGGGCTTAGGTAAATTTATCACCAAGATGACGAGCATCCCATTCTCTATGGGAGGCGACTCGAAGGTGAAAAAAGATCCCGCGAAAGCGATGGAGTCTGCCGAGCAAATGTTGGGCGCCGACCCATACAATCCTGTAGCCCACCGACTCCTTGGAGCTGCTGCAGAAGCAATGGAATTGAGTGAAACTGCTGCTTTTGCCTATGAGGAATTGCGCAAGATCGAACCGGACAATTCAGAAAATGTGAAGGCACTGATGCGTGCCTACATTACTTTAGGTAAAAGTGATGAAGCCATCCGTATTGGTGATGCCGCTTATAAAAAGAACCCAGCTGACGACGAGATCCAAGGTCTCATCAAAAAAGCATCCGTTGAACAATCGATCAACAAGGGGAAGTGGGAAGATGATAAGGGCTTCCGCGATAAACTTAAGGACGAAGAAGAAGCCAACAAGCTTGAGCAAGCTGGCCGTGCGAAGACTGGCGATGCTGGTTTACGTTCAATGATTAGTGAAGTGCTTGAAGCGGTTGCTGATCAGCCAGACAACATGAACCATTATCGTGACCTTGCGAGTTACTACCGCAAGTTAAAGGAATTCGATAATGCACTCCTGTGGGTTGGTAAAGCTCGTCAATTGGATGCGGGTCGTGCCGACGTGAATTTGGAGCGTCTCACTGTATCACTCACACGTGAGAAAATGTCCACAGCCATCGAAGTCGTGCAGGCCACACTTGAGGCTGATCCCGAAAACGCTGCAGCTAAAGCAGAACTTGAAAAGCTTCAAACTGAGGAGCACGCTTTCCGTCGCGAGCAATCCGAGAGCTTGGTTCAACGTTATCCGAATGAGTTTGGCTATCGTTTTGAACTCGGTGAACTATACTTCGAGGATGGTGAAATCGATAAGGCGATTAAGGAACTTCAGTTGGCTCTGCGTAGCCCCAAGGTTCGTGTCAGTGCTTTGATTCTTCTTGGTAAAGCGTATCAACAGAAAAACTTCTTCGACCTCGCTGCGGAGCAACTCACTATTGCGAAGTCTGAAATTCCAGGCATGACCGACCAGAAGAAGGACGTCCTTTACTCACTCGGCACCTCATACGAGCAGCAGGGTGATATGGATAAAGCCATGGCTGAATTCAAGGCCCTCTATGGAGCGGATATCAGCTATCGTGACGTCGCGCAAAAAATCGACGACTTCTACTCCAAGAAGAACGGTTAAGTTTTTTCAGATTATTATTTCTCAAAAGCACAGGTCATGCGACCTGTGCTTTTTTGTTTTAAGGTTATCGTCTAGCTGTCTCGATCAAGAGATCAGGGTTTCTAGCGCCATTTTACGCTCACTTATCGAATTCCGCTTGCAACTAACCTGAACTCGCCTAACTCATACAGGAAGTATGAAAATCGTTCTCGCTTACTCTGGAGGTTTAGACACTTCCGTCCTCGTTAGCTGGCTCAAGGAGCATTATTCCGCTGAGATTATTACCTACGCCGCCGATGTCGGTCAGGAGGAAGAACTCGACGGTCTTGCCGAAAAAGCCAAAGCCACTGGTGCTTCCGCGCACTACACACTCGATCTAGTCGACGAGTTTGCTCGTGACTTCATCTACCCGATGATGCGCGCCAACGCGATCTACGAGGGGCAGTATTTCCTCGGCACTTCGATTGCGCGTCCGCTCATCGGTAAAGCTCACGTTGAAATCGCCGAAAAAGAAGGCGCAGACGCTGTCGCACACGGCGCAACTGGCAAGGGCAACGACCAAGTTCGTTTCGAGTTGGCCTACGCAGCGCTGGCACCACAGCTTCAGATCATTTCCCCTTGGCGGATGAAGGAGTTCCGCAAGGCGTTCCCTGGTCGCACGGAAATGATTAATTACTGCCGTGAGCATAACATCGACGTTGAAGCCAGTGCTTCGAAGCCATACTCGATGGACCGCAACTTACTCCACATTTCTTACGAAGCAGGTATCTTAGAGGATCCTTGGTTCGATCCGACTACTGAGGACAACAAAGGCATGTATAAGCTCACAGTTGACCCTCAGGACGCACCTGATGAGGCACAATACATCGAGCTCGATTTCGAGCAGGGTGACTGTGTAGCTGTAGACGGTGTAGCGATGATACCCTCACAAGTGATGAAGCATCTCAACAAGATCGCTGGTAAGCATGGTATTGGCCGAGTCGATATTATCGAGAATCGTTTCGTTGGCATGAAGAGCCGCGGCGTCTATGAGACACCGGGCGGCACCATCCTTATGCAAGGACACCGCAACATGGAGTCGCTTACAATGGACCGCGAGCTCATGCACTTGCGTGATAGCTTGATCCCACGCTACGCACAGCTTGTCTACAACGGTTTCTGGTATGCGCCAGAGCGTGAGGCGCTACAGGCATTTATCGACGATTCACAGAAGACAGTCACCGGCACCGTGCGCTTGAAGCTATACAAGGGCAACGTCACCACAGTTGGGCGTAAGTCTCCACTTTCGCTTTATGATGAAAATATCGCTTCCATGGAAGGCGTCGATAGTGATTACAATCCAGACGATGCCAGCGGTTTCATCCGCCTCAACGCGCTTCGCCTCCGTCGTCGTGCCATTGCTCAAGGTGGCCCAGAAATCGCCTCTGAGAGCAAAGTAAAGCGCAGCTAAGCACTGTTCAGCTAATTTTCAAAAGCCCTGCCGGTTAATAACCAGCAGGGCTTTTTAGTTAAGAAAGTGAATAGGCATTTAGCAGGAGCCGGTATGCACAAAAAACGGCGAGGAGATAGACTCCACGCCGTTTAGAAATGTTGATTTGTATGCGCTCTTTATGCGCGACCCATGTAGGAGCGGTCGGCAGTGCTGACTTTGAGCACATCGCCTTCTTTGATGAAGAGGGGCACCTGAATGGTGAGACCCGTCTCTAGAGTGGCTGGCTTTTGCACGTTACTGGCGGTGTCGCCTTTCACGCCTTCAGCGGACTCAATTACTTTCATCTCGATGGAAGCGGGGAGGTCGATTGAGATCGGTTTATCGTTCACGTGGAGGATGCTGTAAACCTGCGTCTCAACGAGGAAATCCTTGGCATCTTCAACGAGTGCTTCGTCGAGGATGATGTCTTCAAAGGTTTCAGGCTCCATGAAGTGATACTCGTTGCCATCGACGTAGCTGAACTCGAGCTTCACCATGTCGGTGTGCATGATCTCAACGGAGTCCGTGGTGCGGATCTTGGTGTTGGTGCTGGCGCCGGAACCTAGATTGCGCATCGTAACTTGCATGAAGCCGGCCTGGCGACCTTGTGTGCGGTGCTGCACGTCGAGCACGAGGTGCGGTGAACCTTGATAGTTGAGGACCTTGCCTTTGCGGACTTCTGTGGGTGATGCCATTGTTGTGTGTATGAATTAGAGGTTAAAAAGCTGTTCGATTTGTCAGTGTGTTGAAGGACTGTCAAGCTTGGCTGTTTTGGGAAGGCTTTTGTCTGCTGTGAAGTTGACTACATGATTGTCATTAGCGCTAAATCGGCTTTCGTTGGTGGCGTGGCTGATACCTCTACGATAACTTTTGATGCACTGGCATGTTCGACCGTAAACTCGGCTTGGGGTGCTTTGACGATGGAAGTCCTCACTCGTTTGGGAGTGGAGACAGTCGTGGTTTCACCAGGGTCGCGGTCAACACCGCTGACTGTGGCGGCGGCTCGCAATGCCAAGCTTGAGGCGATTCCTGTTTTGGATGAGCGCTCGGCAGGTTTCTTTGCGCTAGGTATCGCCAAGCGCACGCGCAAGCCAGTTGCTCTTGTGTGCACCTCTGGTTCAGCGGCGGCGAATTACTTTCCAGCTGTGGTGGAAGCTTCGATGAGCGGCACGCCGCTGTTGATTTTAACGGCTGATCGCCCACCGGAGCTGCGAGACTGTTCGTCTGGGCAGACGATTGATCAGTTTAAACTCTATGGCGATTACGCACGGGCGTTTTTTGAAGTCGCGATTCCGGAAGTGCGGCCTGAGATGTTGGCATATTTACGGCAGACGCTCGTGCATGCGGTGAACCGTGCGCAGCATGATAATCCGGGGCCCGTGCAATTAAACTTTCCATTCCGTGATCCTTTGGCACCGGTTGCAGGTGCTGAGGTGGTCGAGGCTGCAACGCTTGAGGCGGCTGCATCGGTCATTACCCGCCCATGTGAATCGGTGGCTTGTGGTGCTAGTTTCGATGCGGTGGCGATTGAGCGACTTGCCAGCCATGAACGTGGTTTGATCGTGGTCGGTGGTATCAATCCGCGAGATGGGGATGAGTCCTTTGCCGATGCGGTGGCGATGCTATCGCAAAAGCTGGGTTGGCCGGTATTCAGCGATGTGATCAATCCATTGCGTGGGCATGCGGGAGAGAACCCCGCGTTGGTGGCTCACTATGATGCGTTTTTGCGACGCCCCGACGCGGTGGCTTCAATGCAACCGACGGCGATCCTACAAATGGGTGCCTTGCCCACAAGTAAAGTGCTGCGTGCTTGGTTGAGTGATTTAGATGCGGTTTCGTTTTTGGTTTTGGATCGTCCTGTTAATTCTGACCCATTGCATCGTGTGGCGACTGTCTTGCGCGGAGAAGCACACACTTTGGCCGAGCTGTTGCCGCATCAACGAGTAGATCCTGATTGGATCCCTAATTGGGCGCAGTTGGAACGCGAACAAGCTGCAATCATCGATGCTCGCCTTGAGGCTGAGGAGCGTATGTTTGAGGGTAAAGCGGCTTGGTTGCTCTCGCGGCATATTCCGGTAGGGACCTCTGTATTCCTCGCGAGTAGCATGAGCGTGCGCTATGCAGAGTATTTCTGGTGTGCGGGTAATCGTGCCTGTTCTGTTTTTGCCAATCGCGGAGCCAATGGCATTGATGGCACTTTAGGCACCGCAATGGGCGTGGCGCATGGTGGTGAACCTGCTGTGTTACTGACTGGTGACTTGGCATTCTTGCACGATAGCAATGCGCTTTTAGCGGCTCGTGAATTGAAGGGCAGCTTGACTGTTGTCCTCATCAATAACAATGGCGGCGGTATTTTTGAGCATCTGCCAATTGCATCGATGGAGCCACCCTTTGAGGCCTATTTTGCGACGCCGCAGACGGTGAATCTTGAAACGCTATGTCAGGCGCATGGTGTCGCCTATCAGCGGATTGACGACTGGAAAGCTTTCACAACGCAAATCTCAACATTACCAAGTTTCGGTGTGCGCGTGCTGGAGTTGCGGACAGACCGTAAGCTTGATCGTCAGCAATTGGCTGAGATATTGGTGTAGCCACGTCACTCTGTGACGTGCCACGTATAGTATCTGACTCCGACGAACACGTCACAGAGTGACGTGGCTACACTTCTCTAAGAGCCTTAAATCTGGAAATCAGCTCCGCCGGTGATCTCGTGGAGTCCACATTCACGCTTTAGCCCGCCAAAACGAGTGTCTTCCGCGGTCATGCCTTCACCTAGTTTACTGGTGCTGTGCCAGTCGCCGACTGAGACATAGCCCATGTCCCACAGTGGGTGGTATGGTAGGTCGTTTTCAGTCAGGTAGTTATAGATGTCTCGGTCGCTCCAATCGATGATCGGATAGACTTTTAAGATCTTGTTTTGCTGTTGGGCCACTGGGCGGTCTTCTCGGGATGAAGATTGTTTCCGTCGTAGTCCTGAGAGCCATGCGGTGGCACCAAGTTCGGTGACTGCGCGGTTCATTGGCTCAACTTTGTTGATCCGGTTGTATTTTTCCAGGCCTTCTAAGTCTTTTTCCCAGAGTTTGCCATGCACAGCCTCTTGGTGAGCGGCGGTTTGCAGTGGCAAATAGGTCTTGAGGTTGAGCTTCAGGCGCTCAGTCAAAGCGTCCGCGAAACGGTAGGTTTCGGGAAAAAGGTAGCCCGTATCGACGAAAATGACTGGGATATTTGGAATTTGAGTGGTGACTAGGTGCAACATCACGGCACTTTGCACTCCGAAGCTAGTGCTGAGCACGAGCTTGTCTCCATGCTGCGCATAAGCCCAGCGGACGCGATCAACGGCGGATGCGGTCTCTAAGTCCAGATCCTTCGATGAAGTGGTTTGCGATGTGATGATGTCTGTCATTTGGCTTATTACTTTAGTTCTTGAGTCAAAAAGTCAAGAAAAGGAGTATTTTTGTGAATATGGCAAAAAAAGCGGCTCCGTTTCGAGAGCCGCTTTAAAAATCAGTCTATGCCCGATTAATCAATCACCTTACCGGAGATAATCTTTTGATCTTCGATAGGGCGGTCGCCTGGGCCTTTTTTCACGCCTTCGAGTTCATCGACGACGTCCATCCCGTTCACGACTTCACCGAAGATGGTGTGTTTCATGTGGAGCCATGGAGTGGATGCTGTGGTGATGAAGAATTGGCTGCCGTTTGTGCCGGGGCCAGCATTGGCCATAGCGAGGAGACCAGGTTTGTCGAATTTGACGTCGCGGGCGCATTCGTCTTCGAAGTTTTTGCCCCAGATGGATTCACCGCCACGGCCAGTGCCGGTCGGGTCGCCGCCTTGGATCATAAATTCTTCGATGATACGGTGGAAAATGACTCCGTTGTAGTAGCCGTTCTTCAGGTGTGTCGTGAAGTTTTCGCAAGTTTTAGGTGCAATGTCGTCGAATAGTTTAAATTCGATCGAACCTTGGGTGGTTTCTAGGATGACGTTCATAATGTGTATTGTAAGTGAACTTTGAACATCCAACGCTCAACATCGAACGTCGAATGAAAAGTCCTGTTATTCAATATTGGATGTTGAGCGTTGGATGTTCAACGTTTGCTAAAATGTTTAACAGCTGCGTCAACGAAGTGCTCCAAGCTGGAGACGGAAGCTTCAAAGCCAATCGGTAGCTTCTTATCTTTAAGCGTCTTGGAGGTCATTGGACCGATGCTGCCGAGCACGGGTTGTCTGGCGCCTTCTTCGAGCTTGAATGCTGCACTTTGATCGATGAATGAATTTACCGTCGATGAGCTGGTGAATAGAATAGCGTCGGCGCCTTCTTTGCGGAAGCGTGCGGCAGCTTCGTTATTCAAGAGATCGGTCTTGATCGTTTTGTAGAGGGGAAGGGTGTCGACGATGGCACGGCCCTCGGTTTCGAGGCGCAGGACGAGTTCTTCGCGGTTTTGGTTGCCGGTGATCACTAGCACTTGGACGCTCTCCATGCCTTCGTTTTCGATGAGCTCATCGGCGAGCGCATCGGCGTTGGCTTGTGTGGGCACAAAGTCGACTTTCAGCTTATGTGCTTCAATTTCGCGTGCAGTGGCAGCGCCGACGGCTGCGATTCGCATGGGCCCGAGGCAACGAATGTCGTCGAATGCTTTATAAAACAGCTCGAAGAATAGTTTTACTCCATTGGCGCTGGTGAAGATCACCCATTCATAGACTGCGATGCCTGCCAGGATTTCACCCAGACGTTTCGCATCGAACTGTGGTTGGACCTCGATAAATGGCAGCTCGATGACTTCGGCGCCTTTATCTTCGAGCATTTGTGTGAGTTGACCGGCTTGTTCGCGCGCACGTGTGACAACAAAGCGTTTGCCAAATAGTTCACGGCCTTCGAACCATTCTGTTTTGGCGCGATGTGCCACGACTTCGCCGATGATGATCATCGCGGGTGCGCCAATACCAGAGGCCTTGAGGTCGGCGACGATGGTATCGAGTGTGCCATAGACTGAGCGCTGACGATTGAGTGTGGCCCATTCAACGATGCCAACAGGTGTGTCACCAGACATCCCGCCTTCAGTCAGCTCTCCAACGATGCGTGGTAATTGACCGACGCCCATGTAGAGGCAAAGTGTGCTCTTGGTTTTCGCGTGAGCCTTAAAGTCGATACTCAGCGTGTGCTTTTCCGGGTTCTCATGGCCGGTGAGGAAGGTGATCGACGAACTGTAATCACGGTGGGAGAGGGGAATGCCTGCATACGCGGCTGTGGCAAGTGCTGCGGTGACACCGGGAACGATTTCAAAAGGGATTTTGTCGAGTTGGAGCTCGTCGATTTCTTCGCCACCACGACCAAAGACGAAGGGATCGCCGCCTTTGAGCCGCACGACTTGTAGGCCTTTGTTGGCGCGATTGACTAGAATCTCTTCGATTTCATCCTGCGGAATGGAGTGGCGACCAGCGCTTTTGCCTACGTAAATGCGTTCCGCATCTTTGCGTGCCCAATCGAGTAATTTTGGATTGGCAAGGTAGTCGTAAACAATGACGTCGGCGATTTCGATGAGCTGGCGTGCGCGCACGGTAACGAGACCCGGATCGCCGGGGCCTGCGCCGATGAGATAGACTTTGCCTGTGGATTTATTGGAAGACATGTGGGAGAGATACGAGATACGTAATACGTGATTCGAGATCTGCGATTAGAGTGAGAGATCTGCTATGATGCTGTTAATAATCGGATCGATTTCTTTAAGTGCGTTGAGTTCAAATTCGAAAGTGGTGTGTCCGACTTTTGGATGGAAAATATAAAAAGTGCCTTCGGTGTAGTGAGCACCGACCGGAGTTTGGCAGCCACCGCCGAGACTGCGGAGAAAGCTGCGTTCTAAAGTGATGGCGAGTTTGGTCTGTTCACAGAAGAGACCTTCGTATTTTGGAAGATCGGCTTCACGGCATTGGATGGCGATGGCCGCTTGGCCAGGGGCAGGCACGACTACGTCGATCGGCAGTTCTTTAAAGGTCAGACCCTCGTATTCTGTAATGTCCAGTCGATCCAATCCGGCTGCTGCGAGTAGGGTGGCATCAGCTTCGCCTTCGGTTATTTTACGCAAGCGGGTGCCGACATTGCCTCGGATCGTTGTCCATTCCGCGGTTTCGTGAAGTATACCAAGCTGAGCTCGACGGCGTGGGCTGCTGGTGGCTATCTTTGCGGGCTCGGTGCAATCGCTTCGAAACACTAGGATGTCGGTGGCTCGAGCTCTGGGCAAGTAGCCCGCGATATGTAGGTCGGCTTGAAAATCGGTAGGTAAATCTTTGGCGCTGTGGACGGCGAGTGTAGCGCGGTCATCTAGTAGGGCTTCTTCGAGTTCTTTGGTGAAGAGTCCGATGCCACCGCGTTTTTCCAGTGACCAAGTGAGCCGTTCATCAACTTTGGTGCTGAGGCGCAGTTCTTCGAAGACGTCGTTTGGAAGCGCTTGCTCCAGCCATGCGATGACCATCTCGGTCTGCTTAAGAGCGAGTGGGCTTTTACGCGTGGCTATTTGGATGGGTTGTGGCATGTGGATTTGTAGAACAGACATTCCTGTCTGTTTAGGTATAAAATGCAATCACAGGCAGGAATGCCTGTGTCACGAACTAAAAAGCGGTCGACGGTATAAAACCGACGACCGCTTGAAATTTCAAATACTGAAAGTGGCTTAGTTGTAGGAAGCCTGTGCGCCACCGATGTTGCGCTTTTTCACCCAAGGCATGAGAGCGCGGAGGCGCTGACCTGTCTTTTCGATCTGGTGGTTTTGACCGTCCTTGATGAACTGCTTGTATCGTGGAAGACCCGCTTTGTATTCGTTGACCCAGTCCTTAGTGAACTTGCCAGATTGGATTTCCTTGAGGATCGCCTTCATTGCTTTCTTGGAAGAAGCGTTGATGACGCGAGGACCACTGATGTAGTCACCCCATTCAGCTGTTTCAGAAACGGAGAAACGCATACCGGAAATGCCGGACTCAACCATGAGGTCGACGATGAGCTTCAACTCGTGCAAGCACTCGAAGTAAGCCATTTCTGGTTGGTAGCCTGCTTCAACAAGTGTTTCGAAGCCAGCCATGACGAGTGCAGAAGCACCACCGCAAAGAACGGCTTGCTCGCCGAAGAGGTCAGTTTCGCACTCTTCCTTGAAAGTTGTTTGGATAACGCCGGCACGTGTGCCGCCGACACCCTTTGCCCATGCAAGTGCAACGGCTTTGGCATTTTTGGAAGAACCTTTGTTGATTGCGATAAGTGCTGGAACGCCTTTACCTTCAACGTATTGGCTACGAACAACGTGGCCAGGACCCTTAGGTGCAACCATGATGACGTCGATGCCCTTAGGTGCTTCGATAAGACCGAAGTGGATCGCGAGACCGTGTGTGAATGCAAGTGTCTTACCCTTTGTGAGGTTTGGAAGGATGTCGTTTTCGTAAACTTCAGCCTGCTTCATGTCAGGCACTGCAATCATGATGACGTCTGCCTTTTGAACTGCTTCAGCTGTTTCGAATACTTTGAAACCTTGCTTTTTTGCGACGTTGACGGACTTGCTCTTCTTATAGAGGCCGATGATCACATTGAGACCACTGTCCTTCAAGTTTTGTGCGTGGGCGTGGCCCTGTGAACCGTAGCCGATGATGGCGAGGGTTTTCTTTTTGAGGACTTTTAAATCAGCGTCCTTATCGGTATAGACTTTTGCAGGCATATTTTTCGTTGATTGCGGTGGCACGGATGCCACCTGGTTGAATAGATTCGATTGTTCTAAAGAGAGGCGATTAGCCGCGTTTGAGGGCAAGGTTGCCGGTGCGAGCCATTTCGACGATGCCGTATGGCTCGATCAAATTGAGGAAGGCAGCTACTTTGTTGGCGTTACCGGTCATTTCGATGTTAACGCTGTCTGCGGACACATCGATTATCTTGGCGCGGAAAATGTCGCAAACTTGCATGACCTCGGAACGTTGTCCGGCGGATGCACTTACCTTGACCATGATCAATTCGCGCTCTGTAGCTTGGCCAGAGTTGAACTCTGTAACCTCTAAAACGTTGATCAGCTTATTAACTTGCTTGATCGCTTGGTCGAGGGCGTCGCTGTCGCCAATGATGGTTGCAGTGATACGTGACAGCTTGTTGTCCATCATCGGGCCCACATTCAGAGTCTCGATATTGAAACCACGACCGCTGAACATACCAGCGATACGGGCGAGAGCTCCGAATTTGTTTTCGACAAGGATTGAGATGATGTGACGCATGATAGAAAAAAGCTCGGCAGAACCGAGCGAGCAAACTTGAAAATGGTAGACGGCGAGGGATTCGAACCCACGACCCCCTCGGTGTAAACGAGGTGCTCTAACCAACTGAGCTAGCCGTCCTCAAGTTCTGGGAAAACGTGTAAGATGGTGCTGAGGGCAAGTGAATCAAGCCTAATTTTGATCGATTTTTCAACTTTTCGAACTTTCTTCACTTTGTAGAATTCGGGGAACAAGTATTGCCTTCACTCAGTCTATTGAATCAAATACTTTTATTGTGAATAATGTGCCCCACAAAAGCCCCATCAATATGCGCCCCATGTTCATTACTGGCATACGCCGATTATTGCCACTTTTACTCTTAAGCCTGGCTTCCTGCGTTTCTGTCAAAACGGAGCATCGTGTCGAGCCGATCCACATCACTATGGATGTGAATGTGCGCCTTGAGCATGAATTAAACGATGCATTTTCTGAGTTAGACGCTCGTTCACTGGAAATCGCCCAACAGAAAGGATCTGAATGATCGCGCTAAAGAAATCTATTCGAGTCGCTGTTTTATCAGCATTTATCTGCCTGTGCCTTCCCGGCATCTCTCACGCCGAGACTACGGAAACCTCATTGATTACTTCGATGGAGGAGCGCTTGCCTGTATTGATGGATTTGAAACTAGCTGGTAAAGTGGGCGAAACCAATCGTGCGATGGTATCAGCGCGTGCCGACCTTGAGCGATCAGAGCGCCGTATCTTAGCGGATGAAAATGCGGATCGACTGGCTCACTACACATTAATCGCAAAGCGATTGAAGGTAAGTGTTGAGGTGGTTCAATTGAAACGAGCAGAACAAATTCGGGAGAAGTCGGCAAAAGGCATTTGGATACAGTCGAAATCCGGTGATTGGTATCGTGAATAGCGCCGCCCATGAATAAGCGAACAGTTTGGATCGGGTTTAAGTTTTTACTGTCTCTCTTTGCGACAGCATTTGCTGCTCAAATTGCAGTGGCATTGGCAGACCCTCGATTTGGTGGGCATGTGAATCAAGTCGCTCCTGTGTTTGGAGTCGCTCTGGCTTTACTGCTTGTCTTGGGATATCGCTACTTACCTGCAATCTTTGTGGGTGCTTTGATTCCGTCGGCTTTTGTGGAAGCGAATTTTTTGGTTATCTTGAGCACGCCTTTAGCGGCAGTGACTACTGCTGTCTGTGGTCATGCAATGTTAAGACGTTTAAAGGTCCGCATTGATTTAGAGTCTGTGCGTGATGCGCTCTGCGTTATTGGCTTTGGTATCCTATTAGCTTCCTTGCTTGGAGTTGTTTTGCAGAGTGGTTTACTTTGCATTGGTGATCCGGATATACGATGGGAAGATTTCAAAGCCTTGATATTGTCCAATTGGATATCAGCCGCTGTCGGCGCGATTATTGTCACGCCATTTATATTAGTCTGGTCGAATCCGACTTCGTCAAAGTTGAATTCAAATCAAGTGTTCGAACTCTTGGTTTGGTTTTTTACCCTGATTACTTTTGGTGCGATTACATTCGAGAATTGGGCGCCTACGGATGTGTTGTTTTATCCGATGGAGTTGGCGATCTTTCCGATCATGGCTTGGGCTTCGATTCGCTTTGGGCTGAAGGGGTCTTCGGCAGGTGTATTGGTGCTCGCGATGATTGCTGCGTGGGAACTTCTTCTAGTCTTATCTGGGCATGGGGGCTCTATTTCGCAAAGTCCGGCAAATGTGTGGGTTTTTGTCGGGATTATTTCGATTACATCGATTTGCTTAGCGGCGGTGATGACGCAGTTGCGTAAGCGTGAATCTGAAGTGACTGAAAACGAAAATCGTTTGAGCGCCTTTACGGACGCATTGCCCGACATCGCATTTGTGATTACCAGTGAGGGTTTGATTGAGCATATCTTTGCTGGAAATACACGCGTCGAAAGAAATCACCGCATATTTAACTCTCAAAACGTTTCAGGTAAGCATCTCAACGAGTTATTAGATGAAGAAATCGCTGCCGATTTTTTACGAACCGTTCGGGCGGCGATTGATTCGAATGTGGTGACAAACTTCGAGTATGCGATGCAGTCTGTCGACGCGGGGGAGCATCATTTCGAGGCACGTGTATCACCGATGGCAGCAACTGGGGGAGAGATTGAGCGTGTTGTCTGGGTGGCTTACGACATCACCTCTCGAAAGAATATAGAAGCAGATGTTCGGCAGCGGGATAGGGTGTTGAAGGCGACAGCACGGGCGAACAACGCGTTGTTAACGACTGCGGATTTTGATAAAGCGGTGACGACGTCTATTCGCCAGGTGGCGCAAGCATTACGGGTGGAGCGAGCATACGTCTTTGTGATTAAGGGCAATTCGGAAGAATCCTTTCAGCGTGTTAGTTGCGAGCATGAGTGGACCCTGCGGTCTGAGTTCACCGGTTTTAAGGAGAATCCGAATTATCAAGATGCACCACTGGAAGAATTTTTCCCATATTTCTTAAAGCACTTATCTGTGGATGGAATTATCAAGATCGATACTGGGTCGATTAATGTGCAACACCGCGAGATGTTGAACAGCATGCGTGCGCAGGCGATATTGGCAGTTCCGATGTGGTTGGGGTCGCAGCTATATGGTTTCTTCGGCGTTGATTATTGCCAGATCTCTCATAGTTGGAGTGAGAATGAGATCAACGCGGTTCGGGTTTTGGCTTCCGGTTTGTCTGGTTTGGCCTTGATTCGACAGCGTGAAGATGAGCTTCGTGTCGCACGTGATTGGGCGGATGCAGCGAGTCAGGCGAAGGGAGAGTTTTTAGCGATGATGAGTCACGAAATTCGCACGCCTATGAATGCCATCATTGGTTATACGGATTTGCTCATCCAAACCGAATTGTCGGACTTACAAACTGAGCATGCTTCTATTATTAAACGTAGCGGAAAATCCTTGCTAGAACTGATCAATAACATTCTGGATTACTCGAAGATTGAATCGAGTTCTTTAGAGCTGGAAATGGCAGAGTTTGATATCGAACAAATTGTCTGTGAAGCATTGGAAACGGTCTTGCCGCAGGCAAAAGACAAACGCCTGAAGATTGACTATGAAGTGGGAGATACCGTGGATGAAATCTACATTGGTGACGCGCATCGCCTCCGTCAGGTTCTAATCAATCTAGCGAGTAATGCGGTGAAATTCACTTCTTCGGGAAGTGTGCTCATACGAGTCGGTCGGGTAGCTGAAAATTCTAATGAGCGCGATGATACCCTTTATTTTGAAGTGGTGGACACTGGTTGCGGCATACCTGCTGAAAAGTTCGATTTATTATTTGAAGCATTTTCTCAGGTCGATTCTTCAACCACCCGCCAGTATGGCGGCACCGGACTGGGCTTGGTTATATCGAAGCGCTTAATTGAGCGTATGGAGGGTCGTATGTGGGTGGACAGTGTAGTTGGGGAAGGATCTAATTTTCAATTCACAGTTCAATTGAAATTGCCGAATGAATTGAGGACCACGAAAATTCCGTTTCCATTAGGTTCAGCCAACAAAGATGAACTAGACCCTGATTTTTCGAAGGCATACCCATTGCGTATTTTAGTGTGCGAAGATGATGAAGACAATCGTTGGGTCATTAAAGAGCTGATGACAAGCATGGGGTATGACTTGAAGCTAGTGGATGATGCCGATGATGCGATAACTCAGTTAGAGAATTACGTATTTGATGTAATCTTGATGGATGTTCGCTTACCCGGGATGAGTGGAATTGAATTAACCAAGAAGATTCGGAGTGGGGCGATAAATAAGGATCGAACGAATCAATACATCATAGCAGTTACAGCGTTCGCGATGAATGAAGATCGCGAGAATTGCCTGGCCGCCGGTATGAATGACTATCTCAGCAAGCCTATTGAAATATCGCTGTTAAAGGACGTTCTCAAAACCGCATATGTCGCGCTCAATAAGAGCTGAGCCTAATGTCTGAAGAAAAACCTAAGCTGATAGACTTGGATCAAGTCATTTCGAAGCCGTGGGGTGTGGTTAATCCATTGCTCGAGAGGATCACTTCGATTGACGGTGTGAATCAAATCTATGCGGATGTGCATGCGCAGTTGACTGACAGTGAGTATGATCCCTCGTTTTTCATGAAGACCCTGCGGGTGATGGGGGTGCAGTTCGAAGTCGATAGCGAGTCGTTTGAGCGTATTCCGAAAGAAGGACCATTGGTGATTATTGCCAATCATCCGTTTGGTGGCGTCGATGGAGTCGTGCTTGGCGCATTGATGCAAAGTGTGCGCGCGGATACTAAGTTAATGGGGAACTATTTACTGGGTAAAATGGAAGGGATTCGAGGGAACATTATCGAAGTCGATCCCTTTGAAACCGAAGCATCCAAGCGTGCGAATTTGAAGGGCATGTTGACCGCGATTAAGCACTTGCGCGGCGGCGGTTGTCTGGGCGCATTTCCCGCAGGAGAGGTTTCCAGTTTTAAATGGGGACCGCGTGCCGTGCTCGACCCTAAATGGACCGATCATATTGTCAGCTTGGCTCAGCGCACGAAAGCACCCGTGTTGCCGATTTACTTTGAAGGTAGGAACAGTTTTCTTTTCCAAGCCATGGGGCTGATACATCCACGCTTGCGCACACTAATGTTGGCGCGGGAATTTTCTCGTTCGCGTGGCTCACAGATTAAACTGCGCGTAGGCAAGTTGATCCAACCAGATCGACTGAAACGGTTTGAAACAACCGCAGCAGCCACAGAGTATCTACGCCTACAGACTTATTCTCTGAGCACACAGCAACCGCAAGAGAAGCCACGACGTAAATTACGCCTGCCATTTCGGTCAGCTTCGGCGGAGAAGACGATTCAGCCATTAGCGCCGGCGCAGTTGAAACATCACCTGCGTGCGGAAATCGAAGCGCTTACGAATGAGGAAGTTTTGGTGGAGCACGGTGATTTCGTAGTATGCTGTGCGCGAGCGGCTTCGATCCCAAAGTTAATGTTGGAAATTGGGCGCCAGCGAGAAGAGACCTTCCGTGCAGTTCAAGAGGGGACTGGGCAGGCGCGTGATCTGGATGAATTTGATGACTATTATCTGCATCTCTTTATGTGGGATCGGGCAAACGATGAATTGGTAGGAGCCTATCGAATCGGCTTGGCCGATGAGATTGTTCGGGAGCGTAGCAAACCAGGGCTCTACACTGCCACGTTGTTTCGTTATCGCACCGGTTTCTTGGATCGCTTGGGTCCTGCCCTTGAACTGGGTCGTTCCTTTATATGCTTAAACTATCAACGTAAGCACGCTTCACTGGCGCTCATCTGGCGTGGGGTCGGGGAATTTGTTGCGCGGAATCCGAAGTATAAAACACTTTTCGGACCGGTCAGTATTACCGATGCGTATCATCGAATTTCTAAAGACCTGATGGTGCACTTTTTTCGAGAGCATAGTTTCGATGATGAGATGGCCCAGCTAGTCAAAGCACGTAAGCCGCCGAAGGCACCGAAGATGATGCGGGGTATTTCGCTTAAAAGCATTGGAGAATCTATTGAGTCTGTAGATTCAGTTTCCGCGATTATTTCCGGGTTTGAAGACGATGAAAAAGGTATCCCGGTTCTACTGAAGCACTATCTGAAACTCAACGGTGTGCTCTTGAGCTTTAACGTTGATCCTGCTTTTAGTGATGTGATCGATGGTTTGATACTGGTCGACCTGAC
>JANQXM010000040.1:0-2891 GCA_030729385.1 Opitutales bacterium
TTCGACAGTGCTCACCACAGGTGGTTCGACTGGGCTCACCACGGGTGTTGAGGTTGGGAGGTTTGGGGTTTGGAAGTTTGGAGGTTTTGGAGGTGGTTCGACTGCCCAGAAATTTACGCAGAGCAGTAATTATTTTGCCTCTAATTATTTTGCCTAAAATTACTTCGTGGTAAGAGCCACGCCGACCCCGATTCTGAGAATCGAGGCTACGGGGGAGAGGTGAGTGGTTGGGCGGAGCTTTGTGGGAGATCTTTTTGTGGTTGATGCACAAGCACCATGGGAATCACAGACAGGAATGTCTGTGTCACGCTGGCGCTGACTCCTGCGGCGACCCTCGGACGCCGCGCCTACTTTTCGAGGTTTTCGGCGGTTTCTCTTTCGAGGCGCTCGATGTATTCGGAAACGTTACAGGTGAGCATGCGGGTGCTGCCGGGAGAGACTTCGAGGACTTTGTTGACGACGCCGTCGAGGAAGGCGCGGTCGTGACTGACTAGAATCACGGTGCCTTCGTAAAGGTTGATCGCTTCCTGGAGAACTTCCTTGGATTTGATATCAAGGTGATTGGTCGGTTCGTCCAATACCATGCAGTTGGCGGGGTGCATGAGCATCTTGGCGAGGGCGACGCGGTTCTTTTCTCCTCCGGAGAGAACCTTGGTCTTTTTGAGTGCTTCGTCGCCTGAAAAGAGGAGCGCGCCGAGGGCGCCGCGTGGGTTGGCGTCGTCGTTGCCGATGGCGGCTTTTTCGACTTCTTCGAGCACGGTGTTTTCGGGGTCGAGCTCGTCGGCTTGCGACTGTGCGAAATAGCCGAGCACGGTGTTGAGCCCTTGCTCGACGGTGCCGCCTTGGTAGGGCTCGGTGCCTGCCATGATGCGGGCGAGGGTGGACTTACCCGCGCCGTTGACCCCGACCACTGCGATGCGGTCGCCTTTGTCGATCCGGAGATCGAGCCCGTCGAAGATGACGTTGTCGCCATAGGCTTTTTCGAGGCCGGTGATGGTGATGACCTTGGCGCTGGCGGGGGGTGCTTTGGGAAAGCGGAAGAACATTTTCTTTTCGTCGCGTGGGATGGAGATGAGCTCCATCTTTTCGAGCGACTTGATCCGGCTCTGCACCATGCTGGCTTTTTTGACGTTGGAGCGGAAGCGGTTGATCCAGTCTTTGACCTCTTTGATTTCCTTTTGCTGATTGGCGTAGGCTTTGCGGAGGGTTTCGAGGCGCTTGTCGCTTTCGGTGACGTAGTAGCTGTAGTTGCCCTTGAAGCTGGTGAGGCCGCCGAGCTTGAGCTCGACTGTGCGGTTGGTCACTTCGTCGAGGAAGGCACGGTCGTGAGAGATGACGATGAGCGCGCCTTGGTAGTGCTTGAGGTATTGCTCGACCCAGTGCTGGGAGACGATGTCCAAGTGATTGGTCGGTTCGTCGAGAATGATGAGGCTGGGGTTCTGTAGGAGGAGTTTGGCGAGTGCGATACGCATTTGCCAACCACCGGAGAACTCGCCGGTGTCGCGGTCGAAGTCGGTTTGTTTGAAGCCCATGCCGATGAGGATGCGCTCGATGCGGGATTTCATTTTGCTGGGCTCGTGGTCTTCGAGTTGTTGCTCCCAGTCGCCGATCGTATCGATCAGGTCGTAATATTCCGGTGCTTCGGTGTCCATCTCGACTAATTGCTCGTCGGCTTGCTCGATCTTCTTTTGCAGAGAGAGCATGTCGCCAAAGGCGCTTTCGGCTTCGGAGAAGAGTGTTTTACCGGAGACGGAGATGCCGTCCTGTGGAAGGTAGCCGACGCTGGCGTAGCTTGGTCTGTCGACAGAGCCGCCATCTGGCTCAAGCTCGCCCATGAGCATACGGAGGAGGGTGGTCTTGCCGGAACCGTTGGAGCCGACGAGGGCGATCCGGTCATGCGCATTGATGACGGTGTTGATGCGGTTAAAGAGGACCTTCTTGCCGAAGTTGTGGGAGACTTGATTGATTGTGATCATTTTTGAAAAGAATTTAGAAGCTAGGATTCAGAAGTCAGAAGCACTCTGAGTGGAGAGCTAAGGCTGATGGCTGAGCTCTTGAAATCGTAAGGCGCGGGAAATAAACAGCATCGAGCTGTAGATGCAAAGGAAAAGGAGGGGTGGGAGGTTGGGAGAAGGAGAGGTTGGGAGGTTGGGAGGTTGAGAGGTTGGGAGGTTGGGAGGTTGAGATAAGTGAGATTTCCAAATTATCGTTCTATCGCCTTCATTACATTCACATCAACTCAAGTATCTGCCTCCGCGGCCTCCGCGGCCTCTGCGATCTCGAGTGACCTCAGGGAACGGGCGGTTAAATCGATATTTGAGTGGTTTAGTCATGGAAAAGCCCGGGACCTTTCGGTGCCCGGGCTTTGTGAAATACTGGTATCGAAGTTTACTCGTCGCCGGAGTCGTCTTCTTTATCCTTTTTAGGCTTTTTCTCTTTTTTGCCAAAGCTGGCCTTATACTCATTGAGTGAGAGTTCGCCGCTTTCGTCAGCGTCGAGTTGGTCGAATTTTTTGACGAGTCCTTTGTTCTTGGCCACTTCTTCTTTGGAGAGTTCGCCGCTTTCGTCAGCATCAAGCTTTGCGAACATTTTCGCAGGGTCAGGTGCCTTTTTTTCGCCTTTGCCCTCTTCGGTCTTAGCGGCTTGAGCAAGGGATGGGATAATGCAAGCAGCGAAGATCGTGCTGAGGAGTAATGCTTTAATTTTCATTTATGTTCCTGTGTGTGGGTTTGTGCAGATTCAATAGTGTCTGCTGAGTTTTCATCTGACAGGTTTTATTCTACTTACAAGCGCAATGAATGAGGCCTGAGGACATTATTTACGTGATGCTGGTTGAGAGGTTGAGAGGTTCAGAGGTTGAGAGGTTGAGAGGTTGGGAGGTTGAGAGGTTT
>JANQXM010000040.1:2991-6149 GCA_030729385.1 Opitutales bacterium
GAGGTTGAGAGGTTCAGAGGTTGAGAGGTTGAGAGGTTGGGAGGTTGAGAGGTTTGGGCTTGAGTGGTGACTTCTGTCTCCTAACTCCTCACTTCTGGTAAAGTGCGCACCGAGACGGTGCTGCGCTACCTTTCAATGAAAAAGCCCGGGACCTTTCGGTGCCCGGGCTTTGTGCTAATTTATTGGAGAGGATTACTCTTCGCCTTTGCGGCCTTCGCCCTTGCCTTTACGTTCGCCGCCACGTTTTTCAGCGGCTGCTTTGAACTCTTCCTTGGTGATTTCACCGTCGCCATCGCCGTCGAGCTTGTCGAAGTTCTCAACGAGGCGATCGAGTCCGGCTGCTTCAGCTTCTGCTTTGGAGATGCTGCCGTTTTCATCGGTGTCAGCTTCCTTCATTTTGCCACCGCGGTCGCCGCCACGTTCTTCAGCGGCTGCTTTGAGCTCGTCTTTGGTGATTTCACCGTCGCCGTCTGCGTCGATTTTATCGAAGTTTTCAGCGAGTGGGCCTTTGGCTTCTTCTTTTGAAATGGTGCCGCTTTGGTCAGCATCCAATTTCTTGAAGAGTTCGCCAGCTGGTGGGCGACCACCTTCTGGTCGTGCGCCTTTTCCTTGTCCGCCTTCAGGCTTGGCCTGAGCGAGTGCCGGGATGAGGCAAGCTAATGATAGTGCGAGGAGGTATGTCTTTGTTTTCATAATGGTTTCCTTTGAATTTTAGTTTCGCAGCGCTGTGTTGTCTGCTTGAACTTCTAATCGCCAGTATGATTCAAAAAGTTTCAAAGAGTTTTTTTATCTGAATTTTGTAGGTGGTGAGAGGTTAGGGGGTAGGGGTAGTGTAGCCACGGCAGTCTCTGCCGTGTTGTGTGTCTGTCGTGTTGTTTGTGGCGGGCTTTGCTATGACACGGCACAGAGTGCCGTGGCTACATTTCTTATACCGTGTGCTTTAGGCAAAGAGGATGAAGGCCCAACCGATGGCGCTGATGACGATGACTAGACCGAGGGCGGTCCAGTAGGTGCTGCGCACGCCGCTGCGTTCGTCGAACAGGCATTGTGCGGATATGGGTAAAGTCGCGCGGGTGGTGAGCACTTTGCCGAGTTTGGCAGAAATGAGGGTGCGGCCGTTGACCGCCCAACCGGAGGCATCGAGGAGGGGGGCGAGCGTGCGTTTACGCAGCTTGAGCCAGGCGATGATCATGGACGGCAACGAAATCATTAGAATGACGCCGAGTATGACGAGTGGCAGCTCCCACCAGGTGAGTGCCTTCATGGTGTTGAAGAGTGAGGCGAGGCCTGCGCCGACAGCTCCGAGGGCGATGCCGCCTGCGGCGAGCATCCCGGCGACGCCGCCCATGCTGGAATTGTTGTTGTCAGATTGTTTGGATTTTGCGGGCTCGCTGGCGACGTTTTCGACGCCGGTTTCCATTTGCTTCTGCATGGCTTTGTCGCGACTGACGGCCCACTTTTCGAGCTTGTCGCCGATGAAGCGGCCGATCCGTGCGTAGGGCATGAGGAAGGCTTCGCGGATGCTGATCGGGTTCTCGATGAGGCGCACGATTGTGGTGTCCCAGAGGAGACCTTTGCGGTCGCGGAAGATCCCGTTGCGCCCGACGATCAGGTTGGCTGAGTCGCCGGCGGAAAAGACGGCGGCGATGTAGAACTTTGTTGGAGAGTCTTTGCGGCGGCATTCGCAGTAGGCGATGAATGCGCGGGAGAGCCCAGCGAGGACGGCGTGTTTGGCGGGGTCGTTGACGCGTAAGCAAAGGCGGCATTCGCGGCCGTCGAGGTAGAGCCTGCCAGCTTGAAAGATCGCGGTTTGGGATTCGTCGTAGAACTGGCTGAAGTTGACGAAGTTGTTGAGAATAAGAATGAGGTCGCGGTGGTAGCGGGCGAGCTGCTCGACGCTGGCGACGGCTTTCATTTGCGGGGCGAGCGCCATGTCTTCTGTGAGTAGGGCGGCCAGCTTAGATTCTAGATCGGAGTTGAGGAGCTCGCGAACGCGATTGATTTTGAGTTTTTCGACGCCGGTCTCGGGCTTGGATTGTCGCCATACGCGGTAGGCTTCGAAGCGGGCTTTGACTTGTTGCCATTCGTCGAAGTCAAGTGCATCGCCCGGACCGATGCCGAGTGGGCGAATGACTTTTTCGCAGAGTATGCGCATGCGCTCCTTCCACTCGGGGTTGATGCCGACGAGAATGGGCACGATGCATTCGGCGCTGACTTTGGCGAGTGGGAGCTTGGCGATGTCTTCGCGGCTAACGGAAAAGTCTTCAGCGGCGATTTCTTTGTAGATGCTGACGTCGCGGTTGAGTGGGGCTTCGGCGCGTGAATCGAATGCGGTGAGGTGGCAGCGTGCGAAGAAGTCGTCGACCTTCTTTTCAACGGCGATGAAATGTTTGAAGCCTTGTGGTGTGGCGTCGCCGAGTGGGAAGATGTCTTCGCCTTTGGCGGAATCGATTTCGCCGAGGGTCCACCATGCTTCGTAGCTTTTGAGTTCGTTGAAAAAGATATCCAACTTTTCCTGGGTGATGCCGAGTTCGCCGCTTCGGTCAGTGTCGGCGCCGAGACAATCCATGATGTCTTGGATCAGTTGTTGGACTTCGGGGTCGGTGGTGGCATCTTTGGCGATGACGCCGTCGCCGTTGAGTCGGGACTGTCCGTAAATTTTCTCGGTGTTGGCGGCGAGATTGACCGAAATATGGGTGGCGTCAGCGGACCCCATGTTAGCCAGAATTTGTTTGGCGGAGGCGAGTAGTTTTTCGCCTTCGGGGTCGGTGGTGTTGATCGCGTCCAGGGGCAGGTCGCCGCCTTTGAACAGCGTGTCGGTGTTGGAAAGTCGAGCGAGCGTCCAGCGCACGGCGGTGAGCATTTCTTCGATGCGGACACGACCGTCGGCGTCGTGGTCGATCAGTGAGAGTGTGCGCGGATCTATCTCGAGATCATTGACGGGGCAACTGAGCGCAACCCAGAGTTTGGGGTCCAGTTCTTCGAGCGCTTTGAGGTCGTCGATGGTGTTGAGCTGCGCTTGGAAGATCCCGCCCATGCGTTTGAACTCCCAGTGATGTTCCCCGTTTAAACTCGGTAGTATTTTCATGATCTTCAACGGATAGAGAGTGAGCCGCACAATTCAAACTTTATAAGGAGGTTGGGAGGTTGGGAGGTTG
>JANQXM010000040.1:6249-20913 GCA_030729385.1 Opitutales bacterium
GTTGGGAGGTTGGGAAGTAGGGAGGTTGGGAAGTTGGGGGTGAGAGGTTTTGAGGTTGGGATTAAGATTTTGCTAAATTAAGGCGGTGGGTTTTTTGGATGGTTTGGATCCATTCGTTTTTGACGATGGCGCGTTCGGCGAACTTGGGCCATTGGGTGACTGCGGTGTGCACTTCGTCTAAGATCTGTTTGGCGGCACCGCGTTTGAGGAGGGCTTTCTTGGCGCAGGCCTTGAAGTCGGCCAGAGTGAAGTGGTCGCGTTTGCCGTTCATCGTCATTTGATGTTGCGAAGTCCAGGCGCCGTCTGGGTTGTAGCTGTAGGTCACATCGAACGCGGGTGCCAGTGCCCAGTGCCCTTTCTTGTTCATGAGGAAGGCGATGTTCTTTACGTGGTCGTCTTGATTGCGGGCGATGATGTTAAAGACCATGCGGCGAAACTGTTCTTCGTGTGCTTCGGGGGGAAGGTCGAGTTTGCGGATGGCTAGCAGTGCTTGTTCGTAGCTGTAGGCGCCTGCGGCGTTGAAGTCGTAGTGGCAAAGTGCGCAGAGTGACTGCATGTGTAGTTTCTCGCCGTTGGCGCGTCGGTCGAAGCGGCGGGTCATGAAGTGGCGACGGTCGTGCTCTTCGAGTAGGCGGCACTCGCTCATTTGAATGCCGGCGGCTTTGGCCATGAGGTAGTAGGCGTATTCGATCGCACCGTAGCCTTTAGGGTCTTCGAGTTCTTTGTCTTTATTGCCAGAGACGCCGTCGAATTTGACCAGCCAGTATTCAAAGCCGGAGTCGGCATCGATTTGGCCTGAACGCACTTCGTTGGTTTCGCGGTTCCAGGCGATAACAGCCTTAGCGCGTGCGCCGCCCGCAGAGGTGCCGACGCGGAGGATGTCTTTGAGTGCTTTCTGGCGTTCGGATTCGGTGAACTTTCCCGTGAGGCTACGTCGCTCGCTCAGCACTTCGGACGCGAGGCTGACGAGGGCATCGATGTCGATCTGATTGGCACGGGTTGGTTTAGGACCGATTGCCGGGGTGAACTCCAGCGCGCCCATGCCGCGTTGACCAGTATAGCAAAGTCGCTCGACCGGGTTGAAGCTTTCGGGCGTGCGCCCTTGCTCGGCCAGCCATGCGTCGATCAAGGCATTGCCGTAGCGGTCGGGCAGGGAGTCCGCCAGAAGACCCGGAAGCCCGTGGAAGGTGTTCGGTGGTAGGGTGGGGAAACGGTATGCTTGCGTGCCGAGCGGCATCATTAAGGGCGCGACTTCGATGCCGCTATCGAGGAAACCGCGGTTGTATTGAAAGGATGCAGTCTCGGTCTTCGGATCCCAGGTCACTGCGCCGATAGTGCGTCCCCACATATGGATTTCAGTGATCATGTTTCATCGCCCCAAGTCCATGCGCCCTTGGGTTCGGCTACTTTCATTTCTTTGCCGCTGGCGCGCTTGCGGAGTTTGCCGCGCATTTTGAGTTGTTGCATTGGGCTGGGTATGGGCTCGGGCACCAGCAAGTCGAAGTGTTCGACGATATCGAGCGCGCGGAGGATACGGATAAACATCGTGAGTTGTGGAGCGGCGGTTCCTTTTTCGAGTCGCTGCACTGTGCGCAGGCCGACCCCAGCCTGATTGGCGAGTTCGGCTTGGGTGAGGTCGCGATCTAGCCGCATCCGGGCCAATCGCTCGCCCAGTTCGCGGATGATGGTCTCGTCAGTCAGTAGTTTTTCAATTCTCATTACCCGTCTATGTTGGCAGTTATCGACTAATTTTCAAGAATAAACGTCTAAATAGGCATTTATAAAGTTATAAATAAAGTGTCTTTTTTGGCGTATATTTGGCATATTATGGATTTATAGGTCTATTTAGGCGTCTAACGATATGTGGATGTGAGTGTGGATGTCGTTTCAGCGCTAAACCATTCGCGGAGGAGAAAACGGCTCGCCATCCTGTTCAACTCTCTACTTCTTAAAGATTTATGGCAGACTCTTGGGATATCCTAAAACTATTGGCCGATTCCACACGCGTGAGGATCTTATCTTTGTTGGACAAAGAGGAGTTATCCGTTGCGGAGCTGCAAGAGGTTCTGGACATGGGGCAGTCGCGCATTTCGTCGCATTTAGGGCTGCTGCGTCAGGGCGAGCTCGTGCACGACCGTCGTGAGGGTAAAAAGACTTTTTATGCGCTCAATGCGGACTTTGATGTCGATGGGTTGACCTTATTGAAAGCTGCCTGTCGTGCGGTGGAAAGAACCGACCAAATACGCGAAGACGGAGCCAACCTGAAACGTATTCTGGAAAAGCGGAAGCAGCAATCAGAGCAGTATTTCAACTCCGTGGCTGGTCGCCTCGGGAAAAACTATTGCCCCGGTCGTAGTTGGGAAGCGATTGGTCACTTTCTGTTGCACCTAACGCCGAAGATTAAGATCGCCGACCTCGGCGCCGGCGAAGGTTTGATTTCCCAGCTCCTTGCTCGACGTGCAGAAGAAGTGGTTTGCGTGGACAACTCTTCGAAGATGGTCGAGTTCGGCAGTGAGCTTGCAGCAAAGAACGGCTTTACCAATCTTAACTACAAGCTTGGCGACATCGAAGCGGTGCCACTCAAGGATAGCAGCTTTGATCTCGCGCTCTTGAGCCAGGCGCTCCACCACGCGCAACATCCCGATAAAGCAATCGCTGAAGCGTATCGTATTTTAAAGCCCGGCGGTCAGATCATGATCATCGACTTGATGGAGCATAACTTCGAAAAAGCCCGCGAGCTTTACGCCGATGTGTGGTTGGGTTTTTCCGAAAACAAACTCTACCAATATTTAAAAGACGCCGGCTTTCGAAAAATCGAAGTCAACGTCGTCGCCCGCGAAACCGAAGCGCCGAATTTCCAAACGATTCTCGCTAGCGGCGTAAAAGGGTAGCGGAAGGTGAATGCTGTTTTATGGAGGGTTGCGCTCCGTCGCAACCGCAGGGAATTTGAATGGTCTAGCAAGCGCTGCGGCGATGACGGAGCATCGCCCTCCAGTCGTTAAATTTCAGCTGCACTACTGCACTTCCTTTGGCAGCTTCGATACGCGGTCTTTTAAGCGATCGATTGTCGCTGCGCTTTCATCTGCGTTGTAACTGTTGCCGATGTTGACGATGCCAGCGGCGAGGAATGCGTTGATCACTACCGCGTAGTTCGTGTCGGTTAGGGCACCGATGAATTGTCCGTTCTTGGTGAAGGCGAGGTCGCCTCTTGAGGACGCGAAATCGGCAAAGAGCTCACCCAGTGTTGGGCGGTCCATCTTGAGGAAGCGGTCGCTGCTGGTGAGGCGACGGAAGCCAGTGCGACCAAAGTTACTCTCGTCGTTTTTCACGAGCACGGCTTCTTCCCAGCGTTCTGGTTGGAGTGCGAGCGGGAAGGTTTCGAGCCCCGAAGTGGCGACGACTTGCGCGGGCAGCGGAATGAAGATCAGTCGTGGGTCAGTGGCAAGGAAGCCGACTTGATTGATCGTTAAGTCGCGACCTGCGAGTGAGACTGTGAGCGAAACCGAAGTGATACTCTTTTGGTTTTTGGAAAAGGCAAAGGGTGTGTCGTTCGTGTGCGTGACGAGATAGGTGGTGCCATCTTTATCCGAAATGAGGATACTTTTACTTTCGTAAGTGCGCTGGTTGAGTCCGCCGAAGACTGCTTTCTCGGAGGATCTAAACTGTATCGTCGCGCGGTTCTTTTGGAAGCGGGTGAAGATCTCGCTCATCGTTTGCGGGCGGCTGTCTTCGATCTCTTTTTGGATGTCGGCGGAAGTTTGGGCGAGCGTGTTAACACCTTGACCGAGTTGGCTGACGCCTTGGCCGAGTTGGCTGACGCCTGCGCCTAGGTCGGAAACATTTTGTCCAAGGCGATCTGCACGTGCGAAGGCTTGTTCTTTTTCGGCCCGAAGTTGTTGTTTCTCGATTTGCTCCTGAGATAGGTTTTGCTCAAGCAAGCGGCGCTCGGCTTGGGCGACTTCGAGTTGCTTGCTCAGTTCGGCGCTTTGTTTGGCGAGGAGTTGTTTTTCTTCTTCAGATGCTTTGAGTGCGGCTTCGCGCTCAGCCAGTGCGATTTCACGGGCGATGAGTTCTTCCTCTGTTTGGTTGAGGCGTTCTTTTGCGACTGAGCTTTCTTCCTTGAGTTGGCCTAAAGTGGTGGCGAGTTGCACGCGCTCGGAGTTGGCGCTTTCGAGTTGTGTGCGGGTGTCTTCGAAACGTTCAGCGAGTTTGGCGCGCTCGGCTTCGACTTGAGACTTTTCAGCGGCGAGTAGTTTTTGCTGCGCTTCGATCTCGGCTTTCGTTTTCGCGAGTTGCGCGGCCTCGGTTGATTTGGCTTCGAGGTTTTGTTGTGTTTCCTTGAGCACGGCTTCGCGTTGTTCAAGGGCGTGTGCTTTTGCTTGCAGGCTCTCGCGCGTTACGGCGAGGTCTTCGCTTAAATCTTCACGCGAGGTGAGCTCAGACTTTAGCGATTCTTCGAGTAGCTCGATGAGCTCTGCTTCGGCGGTGGCTGACGAAGCGGTGGCGTCGAGAGTGGCTTCCGGTTTTTCTTCCGGTGGGTCAAAGCGTGCGAGGGCCAACATGCTCAAGAGCAGGAAGTCGCAGATGACGAGCATCAGTGTTTTGTTCATTATAAAAAGGAGTCAGGAGTTAGAATTCAGTAGTCTAGCGCAGAGCTTGTTGGTTGTTTGGAGTGGCTGATTCTGCCTCCTGTATTCTTCGAATTTGAAAAAATCGCTTAAAGTTTGATGTCTCCCATCAAGGTGCCGGGGTTGTTGCTGGTCGCGCTTGAGCTGGCTTCGATGATCAGTGTGCGGCGATAGGGGCGAAGGTGCATGACTTTCAGAACCGCAGTGAAGAGAATACCGAAGAGCGTGGAGGCATAGGCGGCCATGAGGCTGGCTTCGACGATGCCGACGGCGACTAGGATGAGCGAGAGCACGGTGCCGCCGAGACCGACGTAGAGACCGAAGTCGAAGAGGTTCTCTTCGTTTTCGAGAAGTTTGATTTTGAGGTCGGCGCTGAGTTTTTGCTTCGATATCTCGCGGAGCTTGATCAAGCAGAAGGAGTAGATGACGAGCTGCACTATGAAAAACAGCGCGAGCACGAGGAGTGTGACTTGGTTGAGATCTTGCATGGCTTTGACTGGTGATTTGAGTGATTGAAGTGTGTCGGCGACGGCAAATTCGATGCGTGGCCCTGAGTCGGTTTCAGTGTCTTGTGATTTTAAAATATCGGGTTCGAAGAAAGTCCAGATTGTGAGTGCAACGACGAGACTGAGCAGCACGTCGCGCGCCCAGATCATCGGATTTGCTTTGGAAACGATGGGTTGCCCTTTGCCGAGGCTGGCACGCCAGGCGGCCCCCATGGAAAAAGCAAAGGCGAGACCTGAGAGAAAGAAGATCGCGAATTTGAGGGCGAGCCCGTTGGTTGGATTTTTATACGTGATCGCGATAAAGGCATCTGGGCGGTAGAGGCTGAGTCGTTCGGTGACCTGTTTTGCAATCGAAGCGGGACGGTAGATGGGCTGCTTGGTTTTGAGTAGAAGCTGTAAGGCAGCAGGACCGAGGCTGAGGGCTTGATCAAGGTCGGCATTCCCCGTGTCGGGATGGGCGGCTAGATAGTTGAATAACTGCTTCGGGCTTTCGGAAAAACGAAGCGCGGCATAGAGTTGGTCAATGCGGTCCGGTTGAGCGCGAAAGAGGGTGGCCATTTGTGCCCAGTCGGCGGGGGTTTTGGTGAGATCCGCAAGGTTGGCAAGGGAACGGTAATCTAATTGGCGGCCGAGAGATAGGGTGGCGATGACAAGGTCTTCGACGGCACGCACGGCAGCTGGCGTGTTGAGTGATGCTTGGGTGGCGATGGCGCCGATTTGTTGCGCGAGAGCTGGGCGGAAATGACCACCTTCAACGAGGAGCGCCAGTGTGAGGACGCCGGCGTCGTATGGTGCGCCTGCTGCATGGTCGGCAGGGTGGAGGCGTAGGAGGCCGTGTTGATTGCGGATGGAGAGCAAGGTGGCGACGTTGGCTTGACTGGACTGGGCTAGGGCGCCGCTCAATGAGGAGCGCTCGCTGCGGGGTAAAAGTAAGGGGACGACCGCATTGTTGTCCGGCTTTGTGATCTGGGTGAGCTCTAGGAAGTCCTGAAAGCTGGGATCCGCTCCTCCGCTGATCGCGAATTGCGGGTCTTTCGCCAGTAGGCTGTTGATTCGGGATTGGAATTGCTGGCGTTCGTTGGAACTGAGATCGGTGGCCTCGATTAGGCGCTGGGCGGGCCCGACTTGGGCGGCATTGAGCGCGACTGTAATTGTTTCTGCCGGTGTATCACCTTCAGATGCGGCGAGTTGCAACACGCTCTGGTCAACTGTGCGGACATGGGCCGGAACCAGAATAGCCGTTGCCGCGAGCAGTATCGCGACAATTAAAAATGAAATGGTTTTGATGATAGGAACCATGAGTGAGTGTTAGTCATAACTTGAGCGGAATCGTTCCCTTGGCAATAGGCAAAGAATCCGTTTGCCAAGACGGGGCGCTCAAAGGATATGTCAAACAATGGAGCCTATAAGTGTGCGTAAATATTTTGATGCTGACGGCGTGGTCGAGCACTATGCCGACGCGGCTGCGAATGTCGGGCTGTGGGTTTCGGAGGAAAAGATCTTTACCCGTGTCTTTCAGCCTAGTGACTCCATCTTAGAACTGGGCTGTGGGGCTGGCCGCATCGCGATCGGACTTCATGAGCTGGGTTTTGATAAGATACTGGCGACGGACTACTCGCGCCCGATGGTCAATCGCGCTCGTGAACTGGCAGTGACTTTGGAATATCGAATACCGTTTCGCGTATGTGATGCGACTCAGTTGGAATTCGAGGAGAATGTCTTCGATGGTGTCATTTTTGGGTTCAATGGTCTGATGCAGATTCCGAAAGCGGCGAATCGCGAGCAGGCCTTGAAGGAAATCTTTCGAGTGCTTCGACCCGGCGGTTGGTTTGTCTTCACCTCGCATGATCGTGAGAAGTCGGTGCATCGTGAATTTTGGATGCAAGAGCAGCAGCGCTGGGAGCGGGCCGCACAAAAGTCGGAACTCGACGACTTCGGAGATCGCACCGAGGACACGCATCATGGTGCGCATTTCATGCACGTGCCGACAATGACCGAAATGGAAGGCGTGCTTGAGCGCGTCGGTTTTCGCATCGAAGCATCGGTTATGCGCTCGGAAATTGCCCACGAGTCGAAGGCGGTGGATGATTTTTCCGATGATTGTCGCTTCTGGGTGGTGCAGAAACCGGAGTAATCGAGATCGAGTCGCGCACCTAGAATTGTTGACAAAAGGCACACGTTGGCGTTGCATTGTTGAATGTTCGATTGGTCTGATGAGAAAGATGCTACTTTGCGCACACAGCGCGGCATCTGCTTTCAAGATGCCGTATATGCGATTGAGCAAGGAGATGTTCTCGCGATTGCGGATCATCCCAATCAAGCAGCTTATCCGAACCAAAAGATCATTTATCTAAAAATCGAAGACTATGTATATCTGGTTCCCTATGTTCAGGATGGGGAGACGCTTTTTTTGAAAACGATTATTCCGAGCCGCAAGGCGACCATGCAATATTTAATGAAAGGAGGCAGTGATGAAAGTGGATGATTATGAAAAAGAACTAATCGAACTCGATAAGGCAGGCGCGATTGTGGGCAAGCCGGCGACGGAGAGTGAGCTTTCGCAGCTTCAATCTTCTGCTCGCGCAACTTTGAACAAAGACAAGCGTATCAATATCCGGATTTCGTCACGTGATTTGAATCAATTGCAACTTCGTGCGAATCGATACGGGTTACCTTATCAAACGTTGATTTCGAGTATTCTGCATCGCTATGTCTCTGGAGAGATCGAGGATCAGGTCTTTGAGGAAAAGGCGAAATACAATAAGAAGTAACTAGAATTCTAGATCAGTCCTGCATCGTTGAAGCTGTAGAAACCGAGGCCTTGTGGGTCGTGGGTTTTTTGCCCGACGATGATGTGGTCGAGTAAGTCGATGCCGATGACTTTGGCGGCTTCGCGGAGTTGGCGGGTGACTTGGATGTCGGCGCGACTCGGTGCCGGATCGCCGCTGGGGTGGTTGTGCACGGCAATGATGGCGGAGGCGCTGAGCTTGATTGCCTCGCGAAAGACTTCTCTGGGGTGGACTAAAGCACTAGTGGCTGTGCCGGAGGTGATCTCGGCTCGGCGGATGAGGCGATTCTTGCGGTCGAGGCAGAGTGCCCAGAATTTTTCGACTTCAAGTCCTGGTGTGATGGTTCTGAAATGCTCCGCCACGACCTCGGCGGCATCGAAAATGGTCGATTGGTTGTCTTCGGCTTTGAGTATGCGTTTGGCGAATTCCATGACCGCGATGAGTTGGAGTGCCTTTACTTTACCGATGCCTTTGATCTCGCGAAAGTCTTCGGCTGACCAACGCAATAGGTTGGTAATCGAACCCGCTCTGTCGATGAGCTCGGCTGACATTGTTACCACGTCTATGCCCTTTGGGCCGCTACGGAGGATCATCGCTAGTAATTCGCGGTCACTGAGTCCTTCCGGTCCCAGTCGTTCGAGGCGCTCTTGCGGGCGCTCGCTGGCGACCATGTCTTTGATCCGGCGGTTGTTGGAATAGCTGTCGCTCATTGGATAGTGAACACTAGAGCACTTTGTGTGCATGGCAATATAGAAATAAGATCGTCGCACTTTGCGGTGGAGATTCCGGAAAATCCGTGCAACTTCCTCCTTCGTGCGATTTACACCTGAAAAACCGAGCCTATTTGGCGAAACTCTAGAATCCTTAAAGGAGCAAGTCGAAGCGGCTGGCTTCAAAGGCTTTCGGGCGAAGCAGGTGATGGAGTGGCTCTACAAGAAGCGCGTGGCGACTTGGGGCGAGATGACAAATCTGCCGAAAGACTTTCGCGCCTGGTTGGATGCGACCTTTTTGATTTATCCAACGAAGTCATTGCTCGATAAGCGTTCGGACGATGTGACTCAAAAATTCCTGCTTGAGCTCGAAGACAAGTCCTTGATTGAAACGGTTCTCATCCGCGCGCCACAAACAGGCGTCGGACAGGAAAAGTCACGCAAGACGGTCTGCGTTTCGATTCAAGTCGGCTGTGCCTATGGCTGTAAGTTTTGCGCTTCTGGGCTTGCGGGCTTTAAGCGCAATTTGATGGCTGCGGAAGTGGTTTCGCAACTCATGCATATTTGTCGAATGGAAGATGCGCACACGAAGCGTGCGAAGGAGGAGATCGCGTCCTTTGACAACATCGTGTTTATGGGGATGGGTGAACCGCTTGCCAATTATGAGACCCTTGTGCAGACGGTGAAAATTTTGAATGCTGATTGGGGGCTGAATTTCGGCGCTCGTCGTATCACGGTTTCGACCTCTGGTCTAGCGCCGCAAATTATGAAACTGGCAGAAGAGGGTGTGGCTGTTCGTCTCGCGATTTCACTGCACGGAGCGACGAATGAAGTGCGCAGTCAGATCATGCCGATCAATAAGAAGTATCCGCTGGAGCAACTGATCCCTGCGGCGAAAGCCTTTAAGGATAAGCACGGGCGTATGCTCACTTTGGAGTTCATTTTGATCGAAGATATCAACGACAGCATCGAGCAGGCCAAAGAGTTGACCAAGATCGCGCGCGATCTCCACGCGCATGTAAATTGTATTCCCTATAATAAGGTCGAAGGTCTCGAGTGGAAGCGCCCGAGCCTGCGCCGCCAGGAGGCCTTTGTGGACGTGTTACGTAAAGCTGGAGTATCGGTGACGATCCGCCGCGAAAAGGGGCACGATATCAACGCCGCCTGTGGTCAGCTTCGCTTGAAAACCGAAAAAGCGATGGCCGAAGCCGAAGCCAAACCAAGCAGTCCGTTTGGGGAATAGTTAGTGGCTTGTTGAAAACAGGTTGTCCAAGCGTTTTTCCTCGTCGCTGTAGCCAATCGCATCACGGCTGATTTTGAGGGAAGTGTGTAACAGTGCGGCGTAAGGGTCTTCATCGGAAACCGAGTTTCTCAGAGGATTCTCTTGTTGGGTCCAGTAAAGGCAGAGTTGTGCGAGGGCAGAGCTCTCCGCATGTGAGTGCCAAAGCTCTAGTGCGGCTTCCTGATTTTTAAGCTTCCAAAGGTAAATGCCGCGAATGGCGTCGGGGATGGCAGCATTCTTTTCTGCCTTCTCAGTGTCTTCAAGGTAGGCTTTCGTTGATTCGACGGAAAGTGGTGTTGGCTTCGATGTGAGCGCCCACTCGTTGAATTGAGCTTGGATCAACACGCTGTGCATGTCCTGCCTCTCTGGCTGTATAATGAGTAATTTTTCAGCCCAAATCGTAGCCGCTTCATTTTTACCCATTTTCACATTTGCTTGTGCGAGGAAGGCGTAGTCTTGCATGAAATCGGACTTATCGTGACTATTGAACGCGGCAGAGTAAGTCAGACTGGCGATCAGAGCGGTGCCTACGATGATATTTCGTTTTGTTAGGCGACCGGCATGTTGCCAGATTCTCGGAATCACGAGAATGCTGCCAGCCGAGAAGATCGCGAGCAGCGGGCTCAAGGTCATACGTAGGCGACTGCCGCCGTCGTTCAATACGTAAGCCAAGCCGACGAGGAAAAGAATGCTGAAGAAGGCGATCACGCTGCGACCAGTGTGTCCGTCCTTCTTTCGCGCGTAAGCACCGACTGTGGCTAACATCAAAAGTGCTCCCCAATGGATTGGGTTAAGGAAAAGCAAGGCATGGATGTGACCGTGGAGGTGATAGCTTAATGCGTCGTAGCTTTCGAAGTTGTTGAAGAATGTATAGCTGCGGACCAATAAGTCCGCCGTATTGATATCGATCGCCTGTTGTAGTTGGAACTTGGATACTATGCAGAGTGCAATGAATATCACCGGAGTGATTGCAGCGAGGATGACGTGAATGACGCGATTCCGATTGGGGTAGAGCAGTGCGACGATAGGCCAGCAAAGTGCTAGTCCAATGAGACCTGTTTCAAATGCCGTGCCCAGTGTGAGTGCGGAGCTGATGATGAAGCTGTCGGCCATGCTGGGGTGCCGTAACCAGTGGAGGAGTCGAGCCACGGCGATCGCTACGCAGCTGGTCGCGAGAATGGTTGGGCTGATTTCTCCCACGCGAAAAACCAATATCGGGTTGAGCCCGAGTAATAGCCCGGCGATGCAGGCAGCGCGGTGACTTTTCCAAAACTGACCAGAGGCAGCGGCGATGAGTAGTGTGCCCAAGAGCAGTGCCGCGACATTGATCGATCTGGCGAATGTGACGACGGCTTGTTTCTCCTCCGCGAAGGATGCACCGAAATGTAGGATCGTTTGGTAGAGTGTGTTCGGCTGATCGTTTTGCGGCGACAGCGCTGCAGCGACTCTGCCGGCCTCTTCTGGTGTGAGGAATTGTCCTAGTGTTATTTGCCCGTAATAGCCGAGCCATGCCAAGATGTAGATCAGGCATATTAGTAGAACTAAACGGATTTGGCCGGTTATCATGCTAGAGGTCGGGGGGAGTTATCTTGTTTCGCCTGTGCCATGGATCACGTATTTGTAGGTGCAGAGCTCATTTAGTCCCATCGGACCGCGTGCATGTAAGCGGTCAGTTGAAATGCCGATTTCAGCACCCAGTCCAAACTCGAAACCATCGGAGAAGCGTGTCGATGCATTGTGAAAAACTGCCGCGGAATCGACACTGGTCAGAAATTGACGTGCGGCTGCGGCGTCCTCGGTGACGATGCATTCTGTGTGGCCAGAGCTATTGGCGTTGATCAATTCGATCGCTGCTTTGATGTCGGGCACGATGCCTATAGCGATAATCATATCGGTATATTCCGTGGCAAAGTCTTCTGCGGTGGCATCGACCAGTGGTAGTCCACTTGCGGTGAGCAGTGCTTTCGCGTGGGCATCTACGCGCAGCTCGACGCCATGGTCGTGTAGCGCTTTTGCCAAGCGGGGCAATTGGGCAGCAGCATCCTGATGGACGATTAGGTTTTCTGCAGCGTTGCACACGCTGGGGCGCTGGCATTTGGAATTGATGAGGATGGCTTCGGCCATGTCGGGGTCGGCGGCGGCATCGATATAGACAGAGCAAACACCTGTGTAGTGTTTGATGACAGGGATGCGGCTGTTCTCGACGGTGAAGCGTATCAAGCTCTCGCCACCGCGTGGGATGATGCAATGGATGGTGTCGTCTTGCTTGAGCAAGACGTTAAGGGCCCAGCGGTCTGTAGTGGGAATGAATTGGACGGCATCTTCGTGGATGCCAGTCGCTTGCAGTGCTTCCTTAATGATTTCTGCCAGCGTCATGTTGCTGTGGAAGGCTTCTTTACCGCCACGCAAGATCGAGGCGTTGCCGGACTTAAGGCAAAGAATGGCGCAGTCGATGGTGACGTTGGGTCGAGACTCGTAGATGATCCCGATCACGCCTATGGGCACGCGAATTTTACGAAGGTCGAAACCTTTTGGGGGGGCGAGCCGTTCGATTTCGACACCGACGGGGTCGGGAAGTGCGGCCACTTGGCGGACGCCTTCGGCCATGGTCGCGATTCGTTCAGGTGTGAAGGTCAGGCGCTCGGTCATCGGGCCGGAAAGCTCCAGCGCTTTCGCGGCTTCGAGGTCGAGGGCGTTGGCTGCGAGAATTGCGTCGGTACTAGCGACGAGTTTATCGGCCAGTTGATTGAGAAACTGGTTTTTCGTCTTGGTATCTAAAGCTGCCAGTTCGAGTGAGGCGGCGCGCGCACGTTTAGCGATGTCGACGACGAGTTGAGTGATTTGATCGGTGTCCATTGAATTGAATGGCTAATAGCTGATGGCGAGAGGGCCTATAGTTGGCAGAGGATGTCTTGCCAGACGTGCTCAGGAAGGACGCTGCCTTGTTCTTGCACGACGGCCGCGCCAAGGATGGAGCCGATGCGGGCGCAATCAGCGAGTGTGCGTTTTTGCGACCAACCATACAGGAAGCCTGCAGCCCAGAGATCGCCTGCACCTGTGGTATCGACCACGTGTGCGGCATGCATGGGCTCGACTTTCTCTACGGTGCCGGCGTGGGCGATGTAGGAGCCACGCGCGCCAATTTTTACGGCTGCGATGTCGCAGAGGCTGGCTAATTCCTTCGCCATGGAAATGTAGTCGTCGCTGATCCCAGTGAAAGCCTGACCTTCCTCTTCATTGGCAAAGACGATGTCGACGTAGTCTTTAAGAATGGCGGGAAGGATATTCTTTGTGGCATTGACCACTTCGAAAGAGGCGAGGTCGAGGCTGATGGTGCAGCCTGCTTGCTTGGCGCAGTTGAGCACACGCATCATGAGCGCTTCGTTAAAAAGGAGGTAGCCTTCGATGTGCGCGTGATTGCAGCCTGCAAAGTCATCGACGGAGACTTCTTCGGGGGCAAGTGTCATGGCGGCACCAAGGTCGGTGCGCATGGTGCGCTCGCCATCAGGTGTGACGAGTGAGAGACAGCGACCATTGGGCACATCGCCTATTTTGAAACGGCTGCAATCGCCGCCGAGTTGTTGAAAGCGATCGCGGTAGAAGCTGCCTTCTGCGCAATTGCCGGTTTTGCCAAGAAATGCCGTGGATGCGCCCATGCGAGCTAGGGCGAACAGGGTGTTACCTGCGGAGCCGCCAGGCGCAGCGATTGTGCCACCGGGGACTTGTTCGATCAGACCAGAGATGGTGGCTGCATCGACGAGCACCATGCCGCCTTTGTCGCCATCGACTTGATTGAGGAAGCTGTCTTCGACTTGGGCGATTGCGTCGACGATAGGGCTGCCGACGCCGATGAGTGTAAATGGGGAGTTCATAGTTTGAATGAGGAGCAGTGTTGAGTTTAGAACGAGCAAATACAAAAAAGCCGCCAATCCAAGTGGAAAGGCGGCTTTCAAATAAATTGGCACTGACTTACATCGCGTCGCGGATTTTCGCGTAGATCGATTGTGATTCTGCCAGATTGCCGAAAGCGCCTACACGGATGCGTAGTTCAGAAAATCCGGGATCAGTTGCTTTGATGCGCACGAGGACCTTTTCATCGCCTACTTTACGGGCATAGATCGTGATGGCTGTTTCTTTGTGGAGCTCTCCAGTGCGGTAGTAGCCGGCTTCGTCTAGCACGCGAATGGCAGTGCGGAAAATCGGACCAGGCTCGCCGTCGATGGGGGCGTAGAAATAACCGCTTTGGTAATTGGCAGTTTGCTCTTGTCCGCTAACTGGATCAATTGCTACTGGTGTTGTGCAAGCTGAGAAAAGCACTGTAATTAGTGCTAGGATGGAGATGAGTGATACTTTAGCTGTCATATTATGGCACATATGAAATGATTAATTGGTAAAGTGCAATCAGAAGCTTTTAAGATAATGCACTCCGTTGCGATCTTTAAATAAGAGGCGTCCATCTTGGATACCTACAAAGCTCAAATGTAAGGTTTCATCAATAATGTCGCCCGCATTGTAGGTTTCGCCGCCGATCGTGACTCGTGGACTGTTGCCGGTGCGGACCCCTCCGATATGAGCATCGCCCAAGAATTGGGTGATCGCTTGTTGTAGCACGCTAGCTTCGCTAGGAGCGGCTGATTGAGGTGTCGGAATACTTGCAGGTGCCAGCGTTTTGGGAGGCGACACAGGGGCTGTATTGATTTCGGGCACGGTGGCTACAGGAACTTTTGCAATGGTTTCTTTGGCTCGCTG
>JANQXM010000041.1 GCA_030729385.1 Opitutales bacterium
AGCCAGAGCCAGAGCCAGAGCCAGAGCCAGAGCCAGAGCCAGAGCCAGAGCCGGTGGCTGATATGTTTGCCGATACCTTGCCGCCCACTGAGAAGAATCGTGTGCGCGCGAAGAAGGCAGATGCGGTTTTGACGGCTTCAATTTTCATCGGAATCGGCAATAAGCCCTTTGTTCGCGGTAATGGCGGAGGTCTCAGTATGGAAAAAGGCGAGGCTATGGAGTTTGTTGAGATTGGCAAATGGCGCTGGATCGCTCCAGAAACGCTGGAGGGACCGACGGAGCTGCAAATTTACTGCAACGACGAAGATCCTGATAAATTAGGGCCTTACACCTTAGAGCCAGGTCAAAAGCTGGAGGTGTCACCTCAGTTTTAGTGGGGTTATTTGGTAGGGACGCCTGCCCTCAGGCGTCCACCATCTTTCCTACTGCCATGGACGCCTGAGGGGAGGCGTCCCTACCTTTGGTATTAGCAACTAGTTGGGGCTGCGTTACTCAGACAAATGCTGAGGATTGCGGGAAATTGGCGTCATGCTAAATTTCACCCTTTGAAAACCTTCTGGAATAGGAACTTGCCATTTGCAGGGGACTACCTTTCCTTCTCCCGTTTTTCAACACACGCACTCTTATGGCATTTTCTGATATTTCCTTTTTTCTCTCGGTCGCTGACGGCAGCTCAAGCTCGGGTCTGCAACAACTCATTCCAATTGGATTACTCTTCGTTGGTATGTGGTTTTTGGTCATCGCGCCTCAGCGCAAACGTCAAAAAGCTCACGATACGATGCTCACAGCGCTTCAATCTGGCGACGAAATTGTTACTAGCGGCGGCATCTACGGCACAATCACCAATGTGAAGGACGATCGTTTCGTCGTTCGTATTGCTGACAGCACCAAGGTCGAGATCGGCAAAACTTTCATCGCTACTAAAATTACCCCTTCCGCTGAGTAGTTCAGCACGTTTTCTCCTTCTTACAACCACTTCTTATGTCCGGTAATATCCTTTGGAAATTCTTACTCACCGCTGCCATCGTCTTTTGGTGCGTCGCGAGTATCACTCCCTTACAAGATCGCCCTTTCGAGGAATACATCGTCGATCAAGCCACTGCGGAAACAGATGAGTTTGCCGATGTGATGGCTAGAGCCGAAGCCCGTGTTGAAGCAGGTCAATCAAAGACACTTTTCGTCGCGCTCCGTGAGCTCGGTGTCGAAGAGGGCGTCGATTACGCAAAATTCTTCCCGCAAATTAATTTGGCCGACGTGCCGAATCAAAACAAGCGTAACGATATTTTGCTGAAGCACATCTTGAGCTCTGCGCAGAGCAACCTTCGCCTTGGTCTCGACCTTAAAGGCGGCGTGGGTGTAACGCTTAAGATTGATGAAGACTCTATTAATGCAGCAAGTGCCTTTGAGCGCGAAGACCAACTGAAGGACGCAATCGAAATTCTTGCTAATCGTCTCGATGGTAACGGTGTGGCCGAACCGATTATTCGCCCCGTAGGTGACGATGCGATCGAAATTCAAATCGCAGGTCTTTCCACGAAGGACAATCCAGAGGTGATTGATTCCTTGAAAAAGCCAGCAAAACTTGAGTTCCGACGTGTGCACCCAACACTCACTCCGGATACGACTCCAGCTAATCGCTACCCTGTCGGCTACGAAGTGCTTTCAGAGGAAATCGAAGACCGTAAAACCGGCGAGGTTTATGAGCGCCGTATGTTCGTGAAGCTCATCCCTGAAGCGACGGGTGAAATCGTGCAAGACGCATTTGCCTCGCAGACACAGACTGGAGCTTTCCAGATCAATCTTGTGATGACTAATGACGGCGCGGACGTCTTTCGTGCGGTGACCGAAAAAATGGTCGGTCAACCACTCGCAATCGTGCTAGATGGTAAGCTCTATTCTGCTCCAACGATTCAAGATGTGCTTTCTAGAAATGCTCAGATCACAGGCAGCTATTCGCAACGTGAAGCGCTCGACCTCGCAAACGTTTTGAACAATCCGCTTTCTGTCGAACTTCGCGTTGATCAAATGTATGAAGTGCAAGCGACACTCGCTGAAGGCGCACGTGAAAGCTCGATTAATGCTGCGAAATGGGGCGCGATCTTGGTGGTCGGCTTCATGATTATTTATTACTTCATCGGTGGCATCGTCGGCGTGGCTTCGTCCATTGTAAACGTGATCATCGTGCTGGGTGTGCTCGCCAGTTTGGGAGCTACATTAACATTGCCAGGTGTTGCGGCTCTAGTCCTCACACTCGGTATGGGTGTGGACGCCAACATCTTGATTTTTGAGCGTATACGTGAAGAGTTGAAGTCTGGTAAGAGCATTAAGAATGCGACTGCAGGTGCCTTCGATAAAGTAACTTCGACCATCGTGGACGCCAACGTCACCACTTTAATTACCGCCGCGATTCTTATCTGGTTAGGCACTGGTCCTGTTAAGGGCTTCGGTATCACCTTGGCGATCGGTATCTGTGCTTCGATCTTCTGTGCATTGGTCGTTACTCGCTTCACAGTCGATTTTCTAGTGCACCGCCTCGGTGTGAGCAAAATCTTGGGCTTGGATATTTTCCCAGACCGTAAGATTGATTTCTTTAAATTCCGTAAGCCTGCTTTCATCGCCTCTTGGTTGATCGTGCTTGTGGGTGTGGTGAGTGTTGTCATTCACCATGACAATATCTTGGGCAAAGATTTCACCGGTGGTGATGAGATGACAGTATCCTACGATAAACGTCTGGATGCTCAGGAGATCATGCAGGTTGTTGAAGACCTCGACCTGGGGGATGTGACTCCGATCTATCAGAGCTTAATCGGTGACAATGTAGAGATCTTGAAGCTTCAAACACAGTTTGACCAAGCGCGCCCAGTGTTGGAAGCCTTGCAGGCAGCCTTCCCCGATGCGAATCTGGCTGAAACTGGCATCACTCAGATCGGAGCTTCAGTCTCCAAGAGCATTCAATGGAATGCGCTCTGGTCAGTGCTCGCAGCATTGGGAGGCATCCTCCTCTATGTGGCCTTCCGTTTCGAAGTCGGTTACGGTGTGGGTGCGGTGGTTGCCACGATTCACGACGTTCTCATGACAATTGGTATTTTCGTCATTTGTGGAGAGCTTGGCATCTTTGTCAGTGGTCAATTCACTGCACCGATGTTGGCCGCGATCCTCATGATTGTTGGTTACTCGATCAATGACACGATTGTTGCTTTCGACCGTATTCGTGAGGAGCTGGAGTTGAATCCTGGTTCCGATCTACGCTCGATCATCAATCTTGCGATCAGCCGTGTGTTCTCCCGCACATTACTCACCAGTATCACCACATTGTTGGCAGCGACTTCGCTCTACATCTTCGGCGCTGGCGTCATTGTTGATTTCTCCTTCGTCTTTATCATCGGTATTTTGACCGGAACATTCTCTTCGATCTTCATTGCGAGCCCCGTTTTCTACTGGTGGCACAAGGGCGATCGTCGTCACGTTGAAGAGCATCAACTCACTCCTAAGCGTTATGAGTGGGAAAGTTCGAACGCCGAATAAGACAGTCTTTTCTTAATTACGTAGGAGAGGCTTTATGTTTCGACTCATGCAATATTGCAGAGTTGAGGCATAAAACCTCTCCTACTTGTTTTAGTTGCTCTACATTACATGCTCTGGTCCACCAATGACATCGACGAAAGTTTGACCGCTGACCTCAGCGCCAAACTTGGTGTATCAACTGTGGCCGCTCAGTTATTGATTCAGCGTGGGTTAAATACGACTGAGAAAGCCGAAGAGTTCCTGCGCCCACGGCTCGCTCATTTGCAAAACCCATTTGAGCTGAGTAATCTCGAAGCCGCGGTTACGCGCATCGAGCAAGCCATTGAAGGTAAAGAGAATGTCGTCGTCTTTGGTGACTACGATGTCGATGGGGTCACCAGCACCGTGCAACTCGTTAGTATGCTGCGTAGCCTGGACTTGGAGCCGCGCTACTTTGTGCCGCGGCGTTTGGATGAAGGCTATGGCCTTAGTCGCGATGCAATTGATCGCGTGTTTGATGGTGTTAAGGCAGACTTATTTATTGCACTCGATTGCGGCACCAATGCACACGATCCCATAGCGTATCTTCGTGAGCTAGGAGTCGATGTCATCGTGGTGGATCACCACCAAACGAAAACCGAAGCGCCGACGGATTGCATTTTCGTCAATCCACATGTCAACGATAGTGCTGATGCGCCATGGCGTGATCTGTGCACTGCGGGTTTGGTGTTTAAACTTTTACACGGGTTGCTGAAGAAGCGCCGTGAAGCCGAAGACCCTCGGGTTGAATCAATTCAGTTGCAGGATTATCTCGACCTAGTCGCGATGGGCACCGTGGCCGACCTCGTGCCATTACAAGGAGAGAATCGTATCCTTTCTTGGTTCGGCTTACGCCACTTGCGTGCGAACGATCGTGTCGGTGTGCGTGCGCTGGCAGAAGTGAGCGGAATTGATTCAGCGCAGGAAATGGCCAGTGCGGATATATCCTTTAAGCTCGGCCCACGCATTAACGCCAGTGGGCGTCTCGCCGATGCCACTTTACCGATCAACCTGTTATTGTCGGACGATTACAAAGCCTGCCGAGGAATGGCGACTGAGCTGGATGAAATGAATCGCGAGCGCCAAACCATTGAGCGCGCCATCACGCAGGCTGCCGAAGCACAGGTCGTCGCTGAATTTGCGGATGCGCCTGGCGTTGTTCTTTTTGGTGATGACTGGCACCCCGGCGTCGTCGGTATTGTAGCGAGTCGCGTGAGTCGTCGCTTTCATAAACCTGCAGTCATTTTAGGTTGCGAAGGTGATATGGCCAAAGGCTCAGGGCGGAGTGTTTCCACCGTTAATTTGGTCGAAGTCTTTCAACGTTGTGCCGACTTGCTCGACCACTGGGGAGGTCACCCGATGGCAGCAGGTGTTTCTTTGCCTGTTTCAGACGTGCCTGCATTTAAGGCTCGATTCATTGAAAGTCTGCAGGAGCTTTACCCCGCAGGTTTGCCCGAGCCGTCGTTGGAGGTTTCAGCATGGTTGACCGTAGATGAACTGAACGAGGGGCTCCTCGATGAGTTAGATCGTTTACATCCCTTCGGTCAGGGGAACGCAGAACCGGTCTTCGGTGTGCGTGGTATTGTTCTCTCAGATGCCCCGCAAACTTTTGGGCATAATAATTTTCGTTTTCGCTTACCCCCGACGCACAACAATCGCCGTGGAGTTGCCGGCATTGCATGGCGCATGGAGGACTTTCCCGAAACTGGACAAGCTTTCGATATGACTGTCCGTTTCTCGTGGAACTACTGGCGCAACAGTCGCTACCCGCAAGTCACTTTGGTTGATTGGAAGCCGTCGGAGGCTTGATCTTAAAAATTATTCATCACTCCAAATCCACTGAGGATTTCTTGGCGGCGCTGGTATTCATTCCATGCTTCCATCTGGTCGGGTCTGAGGACTGATTGAATCGCTTCATCCCTTGCGGTGTCCTCGGAGATGGCGGTGGTGTCTGTAACGTCGACGCCTTCAAATTGCATCTCTTCTCGGTAGCCTGGAGAGTTGCGCGCAAATACTGGAAAGATGGCGTCTTCCTGACCTTCGTCGAGATCCACGATGCTGCTTAGGTTCGCAAGTTGTCGGTCGGCTTGACGAGTGACTTGTTCGGCATTCTCTTCTAGTCGGATTTCTGTGTAGGTTTCTTGCTGCTCCGGATCGAGCACTCCCAGAAAGATGTTGTCGACGTCGGGATCGCCGCCGCGCTCTTGCTCCCATTGTTTTTGGAAATATTCGGTTAAGGAGCTTTCGTCGTCGTTGAGGACTTTTTCGAGTTCGTCGAGCTTTGCTGCTTGTTGGTAGCCTAGGCGCTCTTCCAGTAGGCGGAGCTGTTCATCGCTTAGGTTGAGTCGTTCGGCGCGGTCTTTAAGTGCTTGCTGGACGCCATCACGAATCGCTTGTTCACGATTGGCTCTGAGTTCAGGTAGGATCAGTTCCCTGAAAATAGGCTTAGAGTAGTCGATCAGTTCGCTCGCGTTTTTGGCGCCATTACTACGAGCCAGTTCTTTTACCGCACGCGTGCTTCTGTAGCGGCGTGCGGAATTTAGGTCTGCTCGTAGCGCTCGATTTTCGACAGCCATTAGCTCGAGTTGAGCTTGGAGGATTTCGGGGTCATGGCTTTCAACTGCCCAGCCCGTGTCTTGCTCTGCGGCAGCGGCTGTTGCAAAACGTTCGGACGGGCGTAGCATTGCATGTGCGAAGATACCGATGCCGATTCCGGCAATCAGGACGAGGACGTTCACGTTGCGTAGTTTTTCAATCATGATGAGTTATGTCTTTGAGCTTACGGTGATAGCGTATCCATTGTTGGACTACGAGGGGCAGCACGCACAGGTAGAGGAGAATCGAAACGGTGAAGGCGCCGCGCATGAAGAAGGTGTAGAGCCCGACCGAGCCTTCCATGTTTGCGGTAAACGCATAGAATGGAAGTGCTGGACCGCTTAGTGCCATTAGATAGTAGCCGAGTCGGCGGAGCACTAGACCGTCGGCTACGGAAAGAATGATGATGGCGACCAAGAGTGGCACCACCCAACCGTAGAGCGTGGGTATAAACACTGCCTTGAATCCACCTTGTTCCAGTAACTGTTGAAAGAGGATGGCGGGTAGGAAGATCGCGAGTGGACAGAGTATCCAGCCCATCGCGTTGAAGTCCATTGCCATGCCTTGGAACCATGCACACTTGAAGAGGCTGACTAGAAATACCAGCCAAGCCACCGACCCGAGTAAACAGAAGGCTAGAGTCTGCGGTAGCGATGAAGCTGCGTCCGACCCCGCTGGTATGTTCTTTAAGCCGAGCTTACGTATACGCCTCAGTTCCTTCATGCGGTTGTCGCGTGATGGTGTGATGAGGCAGATCATTAAGCATATCAGAATTAATACAAATAGACCGAACACGCCGGGCATGGCCAACGTTTGAGGTTCGATCATATCTCGAACCTTTACCACGGCATCGGCGATGTTGGGGTCTGCGCTAGTGAAGTTGTCGCGCATGAACGGCGGGAATATTTCCCCATTCGGAATCAGTGGCAGGATTGTCCCAAGAAACACCGCGAGTGCTCCGCCGAATATGCCAACTGATGCGTGCTTGCCCAGTAAGTGGGCGTTTTCGTTGCGCCATTTTCGCAGGACAACTAGTAGGAAGACTCCGAAGAGTGAGAGTTGCATGCCGATCGAGAACAGCCATACGGGCACGTTAAAATGGTAAAAGCGCACTGGCTCTTGTAGTTCCCAATTGGGTAGCAAGCCGGCGAGCTCATCAAATAGCACGGGGCGAATGGTCAGGTATTCGAAGAAGACGTAGCCGATATTGGAAAGCTGCGGTAAGATGAAGTAGAGCAGCACCATAAGTATCTGAGATAGAAACCCGGCGAGGAAGCGCTGCTTGACGACCATGCCAGCGAGGAAGCCCGTCATATGGTAGAGCATCACGGCTGGAAGCATCACTGCATACACTTTACCGATTTTGAATAGCGGGATATCGCCCACATAGAGTATGTATCCGAGGAAAGGAAGGGTGAGTCCAAAGAGCGCCCACTCTTGAATCGGCAGCCCGAACAGATAGCCGAGTGCTTTGGAGAGCGGCGACATGGGCGAAAGGCGCTGGTAATCGAGCATGCCTTCCACGCCTTCTCGGGTGATGCCCGCGGCCATGTTGAAGCTGCCCTTAAACATCAGTAGGGCGCATTGCACGACGATGATGGCGACGAATGCAAATCCGGCGGCTTGTTCAACCGTGGCGTTGCCCCATTTCTGTGGAGATAGAAACGACATAAAGAAAACGAAGCCGGTAAATACCAGAACGACCGACGCCCACGCCGCAAAGCTCACTGGGCGTAAGCGGGCGCGGCAGTAACGAATGAATATAGGATTGCGCCAGATCTGCCAGGCGGGTGGTTGATCGACCATTTGTGGTAAGGCTGCTGTTTTGGGCGAGGGGCTCATCGTTGCTCTCCTAAGTTTAGGATGACGTCTTCGATGGTGATGCCGCGCTCGGTGAAGCTGCGGACGGGAACTTTTCGATCGATGAGTTCGCGCAAGAGTTGCGCTTGATCGTCTTCGTCGCCGAGGTAGTCTAGGGTGAGTCGGTCGCCGTCTGCTTTAATCGATTGGGTGTGCTTGAGACCTCGGAGGAATTCTAGAGCATCGGGGCAGGCGTGGTTGAGTTTTATTTCGATAATACGGTGTGTGCGTGCGCCCAACCGTCTAGCGACTTGATCCGGAGGACCGGAATCGAGCAGCTGTCCTTGGTTGAGGATGCCAATCTGAGTGCAGAGCTCAGACAGTTCGCTTAGGATGTGAGAACTAATCAGCACTGCCACCCCATCTCTGGCGAGACTGCGAAGGGTGTCGCGTAGTGCCACTCGAGAGGCAGGGTCGAGACCGCTGGCTGGTTCATCCAGTAGTAGCACTTTGGGGTCGTGAAGCAGGCATTTGGCGAGCACCAAACGCTGTATCATTCCTCGCGATAGACTTTTGCAGAAGGTGTCACGCTTCTCAGTGAGGCGCACGGTCTCTAGGCAATCGGCGACCCGTTGCTGCTGGAACTTCCTCGGCACACCGTAGGCTGCGGCAAACATTTCTAGAAACTCGCCGCATTTCAAATCGGTGGGCACTGGAGCGAGGTCTGGCATGTAGCCGAAACATCGCCGTGCTTCTTCTGGTGCTTCTGCCACATCGATGCCGCAAACATGAACGTCTCCATAGGTCGGCTCGAGGAGGGTGGCTAGCACTTTGAAGCTGCTTGTTTTTCCCGCTCCGTTCGGACCGATTAATCCGTAGATTTCGCCATAAGGCACCGATAGCGTGAGTCCATTCACTGCGGTGGTCGTGCCGTAATCTACCCGAATGTCGGTGAGTTGAATCGCCGCCTGCTTTGATGGCAGGATTGAGATATCTGCTTGTAGTCCGGCGACGTTCGCGATTTCCATGGCTTTCACCTTGTGTCGAACTGCTTGCAGGGCAAGCGAACAAAGCGATGGCGGGAGCGATCTTCGGTGATTCAAGGATTGTGGCGGCAGGTGTTTGGTTGATGCCTTAAGTCATTTAAAATCCGATTCGACAAGTTGTATAAATCTGCCACAGGTTGTAGCTAATGACTGCTACTACCTCCAAGATTTTGCTCGGCGTGAATGTTGATCACTGTGCGACAGTGAGACAGGCCCGCTACCGTTCGCACCCTCGCGACTTTGGTCAAGAGGTGGAGCCTGATCCCGTTGAGTTTGCCTTGCTCTGTGAGCAGGCAGGTGCCGACGGCATTACCATCCATTTGCGCGAGGACCGTCGCCATGTTCAGGACAGCGATGTGCGTCGTGCGCGCGATCAGATTAAGACACGGCTGAATTTGGAAATGGCCTGCACGCCTGCGATGGTTGAATACGCCTTGGAGTTGAAGCCTGACTCTGTTTGCCTCGTTCCTGAGAGTCGTGAAGAGATTACGACTGAAGGTGGTTTGGATATTGTTAAAAACAAGAGTCGCATCGCCGCGGTAATCGAAGCGATGACTGATGCGGGCATTACCACGAGTTTGTTTATCGATCCGGACCCAAGGCAAATTCGTGCGTCGGCCGAGATTGTGAGTCCATGGATTGAGTTGCACACCGGTGCTTATGCAAATGCTTACTACGGCGAAGGGCGTGAAGCAGAAATTAAAATTCTACAAGAAGGCGCTAAGTTGGCGCATAGTCTCGGGCTCGTAGTCAATGCGGGGCATGGTATCAATTACACCAATATCACGGAGGTTTTGACGATTCCGCACTTACACGAGTTGAATATCGGTCACACGATTGTTAGCCGAGCGCTCTTTGTGGGCGTGGAGCAAGCGGTGCGTGAAATGAAAGCCTTCTTAGTGTAGTTTTGTAGCCAGCAGCGTTTCAGCTTTCTACATGCGAAAAAAAGAACGTGCATCTGTCTAAAGATGGTTCATGTTCTAGTTTTGTTTTGGATTAATACTATCATCCTGCCGAACAATATCTATATATTATGAAGTCGTTGCCCCATGCCCACCCTGTAATGACCTGCAAACAAGCTCGTGAGCTTGAGTCTCAAGTATTGAGTGATGCGGATGCTGAGTGGAATGCGATGAAACGAGCGGGTAGGGGCATTGCTCAGGCAGTTCTGTTGGATTACCAAGAGCTTCTACCTGTGCCGCAGCAGCTCCGTGTGCTCGCTTTGATAGGGAAGGGGAATAACGGCGGTGATGCATTGATCGCATGTGGCGAACTCTTGGCTGAATACCCGCGTGCAACGGTTCATCTTATAATGAGTGCTTCGGTCGATGAGTTGAGACCATTGGCAAAGCGTGCGTATGATCAACTTGAGGGGCGTGTTCGTAAGCATACTGTCGCAAAGGAAGCTGATGTCGCCGCTGTGCGCGATTTGTTGGAAGTTGTCGCGGACGGTGCAGCGATTGATATTTGTATGGATGGCTTACTCGGCATGTCCTTTGTGCCGCCATTGCGTAGCCCGATGACTTCGATCCTTGAGGCAGTGAACGCGTTTGAAGGTATTCGCTTACGGGCAGCAGTGGACTTGCCTTCTGGTAAAGGTGACGAGGGGGGAGCGATTAGTTTTCATGCCGACTTCACATATGCCACTGGCATCGCAAAGCAGGCGATCTTTGAAGGAATCGCAGATTGTGGTCGCGTGCGTTATATCGACCTCGGCTTTTTTGATGGTGCACCTGGATCGGAGATCGATGCCTTCGAGCATATTTTGCAGCCACGCGTGTTAGAGCCTTTGCAGAAATTGCGCCCCGCTTCGGTCGATAAGCGGGCGTTCGGTCATCTATTTATCGTCGGTGGCTCGGCATACATGCCCGGAGCGTTGCTCATGGCTGTGCAAGCCGCTGTCCGTTCCGGCGTGGGGCTTGTCACTGCGTTTGCGCCTGCTTCGGTTGCTGCGGCATTATCAGCTCAAGTGCCTGAAGCGATGTGGGTGCCATGGCCCGAGACGGCTAATGGGACTTTGAATCCGCGAGCATTGCCCTTGCTTGTGGATCGCTTGAATTACGCAACAGCTGTGCTTTGTGGTCCTGGGATGGGACGCGACCGAAATACCGAAATGGTGGCGCAAGATATTATTAAGAATGCCGCATGTCCTGTTATTTTGGATGCGGATGCCTTGAGACAGAAAGTCATTGAGCTCGCGCCCAAACGAAAGGCTGATTACGGACCACTCATTGTGACGCCGCATATGGGTGAGTTCATGCGAATCGCTAAACTCGCTGAAAGAGATTATTCCAACGAGACCTTGAGGCAATTTTGCCAACATTATCGGGTGATGGCTGTTTCGAAAGGACCGAACACTCGGATTTGCGACGGCGAGTCGATTATTTATAATACACACGGAGGACCAGTGCTCTCGCGTGGTGGTAGCGGTGATTTACTCTCGGGGTTGATCGGAAGTATGCTCGCGCAGGATAATACGAATACCCAGACCGCTTTGGCTCGTGGAGTGATGCTACATGGCTTAGCCGCTCAGCGATTGGCTCGCAAAAATGGTCAAGTCATGGTCAGCACGACGGAGTTGCTGGATTACCTTCCGGATGTGATTCGTGCCGATTTAGGGTAAGAATGAATAATAACCTTGTCCTCATCTTTTGGTGTAGGATGATTTTTGTATGTCTCACGTATTAACGCAACGCCAGGCGCTACTTGCGCTGAATGGAATGCAGCATGTGGGTCCTGTTATGCTCCGACGGTTAATGGATGCGTTTGACGGCGACGCGGTGGCGATCTTGGCAGGTAATCGTAGTCGCTTGTTGTCGGTGAAGGGTGTTGGTGAAAAGGTCGTGGATGCGCTGATCCATTGGGATCAACGATTCGACTTGCAGAAGGAAATCGAAAAACTGACCAAGTCGCATACTCGTTTCTTTACGCAGGAAGAAACAGAATACCCGGAAATGCTTCGTGAGCTGTATGATTCGCCGATCGGTTTGTATTGGCAGGGTGAATACGTGGTGGATCGTCCTTGCGTGGCAATTGTGGGCACTCGCCGCGCGACGCTCTATGGACGCAGTGTGGCAAAGCGTTTTGCGAGTGAATTGGCGCGAATGGGTTTTTGCATCGTCAGCGGCATGGCGCGGGGCACCGATAGTGCAGCCCATGAAGGTGCGCTGGAGGTTGGTGGTAAGACTGTTGCTGTTTTTGGTTGTGGGCTGGACATCATTTATCCGCCGGAAAATTTGGATTTATATAAACGGATCGTGGCAGAAGGAGCGGTCGCCAGTGAGTTTCCATTTGGTCGTCGCGCGGATCGCCAAACTTTCCCGATGAGAAATCGTGTGGTTTCTGGGATGTCGGAAGCGGTGATCGTGATCGAGAGCGATGCGGCGGGTGGCAGTATGATCACGGCACGATTTGCAGGTGAGCAGGGTCGTCAGTTGATGGTGGTGCCGGGACGCATCGATCAAGCGAGCAGTGCCGGTTGTCACCAACTGTTGCGCGATGGCGCGACATTAGTGACTTCGGTGGATGATATCCTCGAGGAGTTGCGTTATGCTCGACCGCAGGAGCAGGAGCTCGACTTTGGTGACTCGAAGCAAACTGTCTCGGTGAGTTTGAGTGAGATCGAGCAATCGGTTTTGAATTGTTTTGAAGGAGGCGAAATTGTTTCCTCCGATGCATTAATGGAGCGATTGTCAGTTTCGTCAGCGGAAGTCTCCGCGGCGCTCATGGGGCTGGAATTGAAGCGCCAAGTCGTGAAACGAGCCGACGGGCGTTTTGAGGCGAAGTAAGAGGCGTTTCTAGCGGTTCTGCGGCACTTAGCAGGGTTTTTCTTGATCTTCACTTTAGGTGAATCATTTTCTCGTCCCCACAACGATGGGCATCGGCGCTGTCCTCTAGTTCAAGAGTGCTGTGACTGATGCTGAAATTATTATCTAGTAGATCTTTGATCTGCTTCCGAAGAATTGAGTGGCTCTGCCCATTTTCTTCGATTCGCACATGAGCTTCTAGCGCACGATGGTGCTCATCTAGTTCCCAGACGTGGAGGTGGTGCACATTATCGACACCGTCCAGATGCTCGATGGCCTCTTTGATTTCTTTCAGGGAGAGGTCGGGTGGTGTGCCTTCCATTAGAATGCGCGAGGTTTTCTTCAACATACCGAAAGACATGTAGAGAATATATCCCGCGATGATGAGTGTGATCACGGGATCGACCCAAGTCCAATCAAGCCATAGAATCGCAGCGCCGCCAAGTAAGACAGCAACCGAGGCTCCGGCGTCGGTAAGGTTATGTAGGAACGCTGCTTTAACATTCAGGCTTCCCTTGGACATCGACCAAAGGAGCCAAGCGGTGATCACATCGACGATGAGTGCCACGCCAGCCGCTGCCATGATCCAGCCCCCAAGCAGTAGCTCAGGGTAGAAGAAGCGCCGCATCGCCTCGTAAACAAGGTAGAGTCCTACAATAATGAGTGCGATCAACTGGATCATCGCGCCGATCAGCTCGGCCCGTCGATAGCCGAAAGTATATTGCTCGTCGGCACCCTTACGGGAAATTCTACGGGCGATGTAGGCGATGAGCAGAGCCGCAGCATCATTAGTATTATGCAACGCATCGGCCATCAGGGCCACGCTCCCCGAGATCGCCCCTGCGACGAACTCGAAGATCGAGAGCCCTAAATTAACAATGACCGTCCACAAGAGAACGCCGTCGCTGACATTTTCTGTGCCGTGAGAGTGGTTGTGATCATGTCCCATTGTTAATGTCCTTCACTTTGGCTGCGAATTGCTGGTGCTGACTCACTCCATCGTTTTAGTCAGTTTAGTGGTCGTGCCCTTCGTGATCTTCTTCGCCATGCTCGCAGATGCAGGCATACTCTTTGTATTTGCAAGTCGGGCATTCGCTGGTGTTGAGATTGAAACGCTCGCGGATAGTTTTGGACTTCGCGTCTGGCTTGATCGAGAGGATGATTGGCAAGTTGTTGCCCTCTGGCAGTGCTTTGTCGGACAGTAAAACAGAGCCTTTGCTGGCAAAGCGAAGACGAATCGGATTCTGGCGATCACCGCCGATTAAGGAGACGACTTGTTCCTCTGGAGCGATCACCTCACCATGGTCATTAAGAAATGTGATCTGAATCATACGCTCTTCTGTGAGGTAAAACTCAAGGTGTGGTTCAACCGATGTAATGATGCGGCCACCATTGGGGCCAGCCTTAGCTTTTGCATGAGCGTGCTCTGAGTGGTCGTCTTCGGATTTCGCATCTTTGTGAGCATCGTGATCGTGCGCGTCAGCTGGATGAGCTGAATGATCGTGACCTGCATCATGGTCATGATCGTCTGCTGCATAGCTGGTGTTCCAGGTGAGCAGCGCGATGGTGATGAGTGCGGTGATTAGATATTTTCTTTGTTTCATTAGTTTTCCTTTTTTGGATGTGTGATTTTGTTATTCCGACGCTGCGGACTTACGCTTGACGGATGTTTCTGCTGACTTGCGGCAGAAGCTGTAGAAAATCGCCGGAGTCACTCCGAGCCCGAGTAGAGTTGAGGTGACGAGTCCGCCGACGATGACGACTGCAATTGGATTGAGGATTTCTTTGCCCGGTTCTTCGGTAGCTAAGAGTAACGGCACTAAAGCAAGACCAGCAGAAATCGCGGTCATGAGAATCGGGATAAGACGTTCCTGTGTGCCGCGTTCCACCATCTTGCGGGTAAAGCTTTCGCCCTCATGGCGCATGAGGTGGAGATAGTGTGAAATCAACATGATGTTGTTACGTGCAGAGATCCCGCTCACCGCGATGAAGCCAACTAGGGTGGCGATACTAATATTATTCAGCGTCATTTCGGTAAGGAATATACTACCGACAAGTGAGATCGGCACGATGGTGAAGACTAGAAGAACGAAAGTAAAATTCCTAAAGTAGCTGTAGAGCAGGAACGAGATGACCAACAAAACGATTGCCGATGTGATCAGGATCGTGCGTTTCGCTTTGGCCTGAGCTTCGTATTCGCCTTCGTAGGAAAGTGTATAGCCCTCTGGTAGTTGGATTCGCTCAGCCACTTCACGTTGCAGTGTTTCCACGGCAGCGTTCAAGTCATCAACGGTCGGATTGATAGATACGACGAAGCGGCGTATAGTATTCTCACGGAGGATATTATTCGGACCGGTTGCATGCCTAATATCCGCGACGTAGTTCAACGGGATGCGCTGACCACTCAGCGTGTCGATGTATAGCTGTGAGAGTTTTTGAGGTGATTCGCGCCATTCCTGCGGAAGCCGGATGACTAAGTCATAGACACGCTGGCCCTCGTAAATCTCACTGACTGCTTCGCCTCCCATTAACGCAGAGAGTTCCGCATTCAGGGCACCTGGAGTAACGCCATAGGCCATGGCGCGCTTGCGATCTATTTCGATCCGAAGCTGCGGAATGGGTGCTTGCTGCTCTACGCGAGCCTCCTCCATGCCGGGGATTTCACGGGCGATCTCGGCAATGTCGGTGCCGATACGTCTGAGTTCATCCAGTTCAGGACCGAACACTTTGACCGCAACTTTTGCTGAGACACCGCTGAGCATGTGACCGATGCGGTCTGCCAATGGCCCGCTAAGAGCGCTGAAGGTTCCGGGGATCGTCTGCATCGTTGAGCGAATGTCGGCGACTATCTCACTACGTTCTCGATCGGTTTCTCTGGCAAATTCGAGATCAAACTCGACGGTTGAAACAGGCACGACGTGATCACCGCGTTCGGCACGGCCCAAGCGATAACCCACCGTCTCCACTTCAGGAATTTTAAGGAGCAGGTCCTGTGCGGTATCGGCTAGCTCGCGTGTCTGCTTGAGCGATGTGCCCGGTGCTGTCGTCATAGCAACCAAGACAGTCGGCTCGCGGAAGGCGGGAAGGAAATTACCACCCATTTTTGAAAATGAGATTCCCGCTAGCACGACAAGTGCACCAGCTATAAATAGGACGATAAAGGGTTGAGAGAGTGAAAGCCGCAGCCAAGTCGCATTGAAGACTTTTTTGAACCCGCGCTCGATAATACCATCGGCATGTTTTTGATTGGCCTTCGGTTTTAGCAGATAGGAACTGAGCACTGGTATCACGGTTAAGGATACAATAAACGATGCTGCCATACTGACAATCGTCGCCACGGCGATCGGTGTGAACAGTCGGCCTTCGACGCCGCTCAATGCCATCAATGGTAAGAAGACCAAAATAATCAGCACGGTCGCATAGAGAATCGACGAACGCACTTCGGCAGATGCCTTGGCAATCACTTCGAGTTTGTCACGCGGTTCTGCTAAAAGGGCATTTTCTCGCAACCGTCGAAATACATTCTCTACATCGACGATGGCATCATCGACTACCATACCGATGGCGACAGCGAGGCCGCCAAGCGTCATCGAATTAACGCTCAACCCTAAGATATCGAAAACCAGAACAGTCATGCCCAAGGATAAGGGGATCGCAGTCAAAGTAATCAGGGTGATCCTGAGATTGAGTAGGAAGAGGAACAAGATGACAGCGACCATGATCGCGCCATCGCGCAGGGCCTCTTCCAGATTGCCGACTGCAAGATCGATAAAATCGGACTGACGGTAGAGAGTGACCAACTCGACCCCGTCGGGCAGCGATTTCTTCAAATCCTCCAATGCTGTTTCGACATCGTCGGTTAAGGTGAGTGTGTCGAATCCCGGTGATTTGGTCACGCTGAGAATGACGCCAGGGTAACCTTTTGTATCCTCGTGGTTGCCTAAGAGCTTACTGCCCATACCCGCATCGCCACGCATCGGTTCAATATCCCATGCGACGTTGGCGACATCTTTGATCCGAACCGGACGATCGTTGACATGTGACACCACTGTATTGCCAATCGCATCGAGGTCAGTGGTCATAGCCAGATTACGCACCATGATTTCCCGTGAAGATTCGGTTAAGAATCCGCCCGTGCTGTTACTGACTGCATTCGCTGCGGCTTTGTGAATTTCCTCATAGCGGATGCCCATCGCCAGCATTTTGTCGGGGTTGGGTTGGACTTGCAGTTGCTTGACGCCGCCTCCCATTCCGAGCACTTCAGCCACACCAGGAATGGACTGTAATCGTCTGGATACCGTCCAATCAGCCAATGTCCGCAGATCCATCGGCTCAGTTTTACCCGATGGATCGACCAAACCGACCAGCATGATGTTTCCCATTAAGGAAGCTACGGGTGTCATGTAGGGAGTGACTCCTTCGGGTAGAGCCTCGCTCGCCCCTGTCAACCGTTCCTGCACAAACTGGCGCGCTTGATAGATGTCGGTCCCCCATTCGAATTCGATAAAGACAAGCGAAAGGCTAATGTCGTTAACTGATCTTAGTCGAGTGACGCCAGTAACACCCATTAAGGAATTTTCCAAGGGGATGGTCACCAAGGTTTCAACTTCTTCTGGCGAGAAACCGGGCGACTCCGTCAAAATGGTGACGGTCGGTTTGGTCAGGTCTGGTAAAACTTCAACTGGAAGCTCACTGGCTGTTTTGATGCCGAGAATAAATACAACCAAGGCGAAGGCCAAAATAAGAGGCCTCTGAGAGAGCGAAAACTGGATGAGTCGATTAAGCATCTTCAGCCTCACTTTCTTCCTGACGTCGCTTCATGAGCATCTGAAGGGTGATGAGCGAAATCAGCGTCATCACGCCTGCATAAATCATCAGTGGCAGGCTCGAATGACTACCGTGCTCGTTCGCTCCCTCATGGTCATGTCCATCGTCATGCTCGGTTGACTCTTCACCTTCACCCAGTTCCGAGCCGTCTTCGGCATGTTCATGTCCGTGTGCGGCATCAAGTGCCTCCTTTAGGGACATCCCAGAACCGCCGCCGACAAAGCTGAGGACATAGGAACCCTGTATGACTACTTCATCACCAGGGAAAACACCGCGGATCACTTCAATGTATTGATCGTTTTCCTCACCAAGAACTACGGGCACCCGAACGAATGCGTTTGGAAGGTCGAAGTCTTTGACGAAGATGACTCGGCTTGCCGGATCGCCTTGTATCGCTGAGCGCGGAATAGAGAGGACGAAGGGTTTCGTCTTCAGCACAATGGAGAACTCAGCTCGCATCCCGGGACGGAGTTTGCCGTTTGTATTATCCAATTCGAAGATGCCCTCTACCGTCCCTGATTGGCGGTCTGCCTCGACACCAAAACGTGTTAACGTAGCCTCAATCAGTTCATCGCCCAAGGCGGGTATGTGAATGCGAGCCCGAGTGCCGATCTTTGTCTGCGCAGCTTCCTGCTCGGGGATCTTTGCGACCGCCCATAGTTTTAAGCGGTCGGAGATATCGAGTAGCTCTGCCGATGGCTCGACGGGTTGACCTAGTCGGACATGCGAGGCCACAACTAATCCGCCTTGCGGAGCCTTCAATTCGACGCTTGGAGGCGGATCGCCCAACTGACGGCTTTCCACCGTTGCCAGCACATCACCCGCTTCGACGACATCGCCTTCGAAGGTATTCAAGGCGCTGATTCGGCCAGCGATACGTGATGACAAAACCGAGCGGCGGGATGGGATTTCCTCGATACGTCCAATCGCAAAGACAGTGCTCTCGAAGTCACGCTCCTCGGCTTCTTCCGTCTGGATGCGGAGGTTTTTGACTGCTGCATCATCTAGAATGATGATATTTTTCCCGCTAGTCTCTTCCGCCGCATGGACGTTCGTGATTGAGAGTAAGGCTACAAAAGAAAGTATTTTATTCAGTTTCATTAGAAAGGTCTTCGTTGGATAAAGTTGGGAGGTCACTCGCGGTCGCGGCGCGCCATTGGATAAGTATCTGTTTGAGTTCGTGCCAGAGCTCTAGCTGTGCGGTTTGAATATTTAGGTGCTGTTCTTGCACACGAAAGACTTCGCCTAAATCGACCTGTCCGGCTGCGTAGGCATTGTTGATGTCTTCGAGGTTTTGCTCGACCAAGCTGACCGCACTTTCCTTGTATTTTGTCGCCTGTCTGTAAGTTGCCTCCGCATTGTGCTTGAGTGTTTCGGCTTCGTTTTTCAGGCGTAAACTGACTGCATTCAGTTCGTAGCGGATTTGTTGTTCGCGGAATCGACTCGCCTCAATTTCTCCGCGATTTTGATCATGCAGAGGGAGTGGAATGGATACTCCAATCCCGAAGAAACGATCCCGTCCCAATCCATTCGGATCATCTACGCCACGCTCCTCTTCAAAGAAAACCTCCACTGCTATATCAGCCCAACGATTCGCCTTGGCTAATGCTGTCTGGCTACGAGCGATTTCAGCGAGTGAGGCTTTAAGCTGATATTCTGGGTGTGACTGCAGAAGCTCGCCTTCAAGAGCTGGCATCTCTGACAAGCGTAACGGTCGAGTTTGCTCAGTGAGAATTTCCAGTCCCGTTGCGGGTTCAAGGCCCAGGAGGCTACGTAGTGTCCCAAGCGCTTTATTACGCTCTTTTGTGAGATTCTGAATTTCCTGCTTCACGGAAAACAACGACACGCGAACTTGATTCAAATCGAGGTTGGAGGCCTCGCCATTTTCGATCCGTTTTTCCAAGAAAACCGCAAAGCCTTCCTGTAGTGTGATCATGCTCTCTAATAGAGACAGGCGTTGATTCAGACTTGAGATGAGTTCGACCGAGCTTTCTACATCTCGGATAAGCAAGCGCTCTTGATCGCGTAGTTCCGCCTCAGCCAGCTTCACCTCAATTGCCGTTACGTTCTTTAGAAGTTTGAGCCGGTTGGTAATCGGAAAACGTTGCTCGAAGCCGATCGAATAAGACTGTTCACCCTCATCGTTGAAACCACGGTCGGAAGCATATCCCAATTTGAGTTCAGGGTTGTCGAGCCTTCCTGCGTATTGTGAGTAAGCACCTGCTTTACTAATCGCAGTGCGAGCAGCCTGTAATGACTGGTTCTTCTGTAAAGCTAGCGCAACCGCGTCTCGGCTTGTTAGTTTTAGAGAGCTTTCTGGCGAAGCATGTGCCAGTGAAGCGTAGAAAATGAATAGAGTTGTTACTAAATATTTATATGTGTGCATGAAAAAACCTGTTTAGTTGAAATCGTCGTTCGACACGTTCGAAGGTGTCTAGATCGCACGCAGGAAGTCCTACGTCTATTTCACTAATCAGGTTTTAAATTCGAAGCACTGTCTTGCTTACGCACTGCTCCAGCGTGCCGCAAGAAAACGGTGGGGCTCTGGTCGCTAAACGTATCTGAGGTGCTGCGTTTACTTTTATGGTCGAAGCAAATAGCTGATACTGATAGTTCTTGGCCACTGGTTTCTTTGTCGAAAGCAAATCAGCGACTCGCTGAATCGGCTCATCCGATGAGCTGATGGAAATATCAATACAGTGTTGGCCACTAACTACAAAAAGGGCACCATCAGTTTCTTCATGATGGAAATCTTGATTGTGCGATTCAGCCTCATCCCCATGGCATGCATCGCCTTCATCAACATGTTGCCCAGTTAGCACATGACCAAAATTATGATCGTGCAGACAAAGCACAGCCCCACCAGCAGTAGCTAGCAGGCCGTTCATTGCCATCATCAAGATAAGGCAATAAGCTGTGTATTTTTGGAACATGAACAAGTTGGAGTGAATACAGATGGATATTATTCCAAGTCAATCAGATTAGACCATTCTTGCAGCTATCAGGAGTATGCCTGCATATGTGGTCATTGAATCCTTAAAAATCCGGATTGCAACTTAG
>JANQXM010000042.1:0-97253 GCA_030729385.1 Opitutales bacterium
CTGAAAGCCAACAAGAAGAAGCCCTAGAAGCTCCTTCAATCACTTCTCAAAGGATCTAGGTCTTCGTGCGCGTGGCACATCTCTCGCATCAAAGTGCAGGATATACTTTTGCTCAAAGTATGGATCACTGAAGGTTTCTTCTAGATTGATCGTCTTGCGGGGGCGAATGCCGAGCGCAGTCAATTCGTCGTCTAGCTCGCCGCCCTTCCAGTAAAGCACGCCATTGGGAATCGTGTTTTTCTCACCACGACGGATGTTGCTCTTAATCCAACTGAAATACTCCGGCAAATTTTTCACTGCGCGCCCGGTGACAAAGTCGAACTGCTTATTAATCGATTCGGCACGACAGTGTTTCGCTTCGACATTTTTCAAGCCAAGCTTATCGACTAGGTCTTGAACGACGGTGATCTTCTTACCAATCGAATCAATCAGGGTGAAATGTGCCTGTGGGTAGCAAATCGCCATAATGATTCCGGGGAAGCCTCCACCAGTGCCGACATCCATCACACGTGTGCCGTTCATCAACTTGAGGTGATTCGTAATCGCAAGACAGTGCGAGAGGTGTCGTTCCTCCAAGTGCTCGATATCCTTGCGTGAGATCAAATTGATCTTTTCGTTCCACTCACGCAGGAGCACCGCCCATTTTTCAAGGACAGTCCATGTTTCGTCGGAGACATTGGGAAATTGAGAACGAATCGATTGCATAAATAGGGATATAGTCACGAATCCCCAGTTGACGAGTGTCTTTAAAGAGAAAAACTCCAACTATACTTTGATGTATGCCCAGCTATTCGCCTGTAACACATGCTAAGAATTCCTTTATCTCTAATCTGCATATTAACGACCATCGTTCTGAAAGTAGATGCGAACGAGCCGCCGCCTAGGGTTTTTGTGCAATGGGACAACGACCTGCTGTCCGGCTCTGACCGCGACTATACGAACGGTGCGCGGGTGGCGTTCGTCCAAGATTTGGATCCTAACCAAAAGACGCATACTTTTCTGCAGACATCCCTCTATCGGCTTAGGGGTGCGGCGGGTGGCGGCTTGCTGGATGACTACCGTTTCAACGACGTAGGCTCGACTCGATTCTCGTGGGGAGTCGGCGTCACCCAATTAATGTTCACTCCGGATGACTTCAGCACCCCCGCTGCCCCCCAGGGAGAGCGCCCCTACGCGGGATGGGCCGGGCTGGAGTTCTCGCTGCATGTGAAGAACGACCATTCTGCAAGCAGCGTCACACTAGCGCTTGGGACAACCGGTCCGAATAGTTACGCAGGCGACTCCCAGACTTGGGTGCATGAGAATCTCTCCGGTAGCCCGCTCTATCAAGGTTGGGACAGCCAAGTGCCAGGTGAACTGACGGTCAACCTGCACTTCGACCACAAGCGGCGGATCGATTGGTTGGACTGCTCGATTGACTGGCCGATCGAGCTCGATGGCTACACCGAATGGGGCGCGGCCTTGGGCAACTTTCGAACCGATGCCTATCTCGGCGGAGTGGTTCGTGCGGGCTATAATCTACCAGCAAGCTATGCGACCCCACGCGTGCAGATCGGCAGCTACGGGCACGCGGTCTTCGCGGATGCACAGGATGACGACGATCCATTTTCAATTTTTGGCTTTGCGGGGGCTCGAGGTTCAGCGGTTTTGCACGACATCACCTTGGATGGACCCGTCTTTCGCGATTTCGATACTGGCGTCGACCGCGAACCCTTTGTTGGAGAATTACTGGTCGGAGTCGGCATAAGCTGGGGCAACATCGACCTCAGTCTTTCGCAGACCCTACGAACAGACGAATTCAAAGGACAGGATAAGAACCAAATCTACGGCTCGGTTATGCTACGAGCCCAGTGGCCATTTTAACCCGAATTATGCAAACGAGTTTGAGTAGCCACAAAAAAGCCCGCGATCACTCGCGGGCTTTTAAAATTGTTTAGCTGTTGGCTTATTCAGCACCGTCGTCGCCAATGGCTTCAACTGGACAGCCTTCGAGCGCTTCCATGCAGAGCTCTGCACCTTCAGCGGAATCAGGCTGCTTATGCACGAAGGAATAACCTCCGTCTTCGTTACGAGTAAAGAAATCCGGAGCAGTCTCACGGCAAAGGTCGCAGTCGATGCATTGTTCATCGACATAGAATTTGCCATTTACGTTTTCCGGCCATTTTTCATCTTTTTCTGCCATATCCCGCAAAATCTCAAATTTCGTCTAAGAGTCAAGCAGAACGAAGGCAGAAACTCTTTTGTCTGCACGCTTGCGGAGCAAGGAACACCCGCCCATCTTCGAGGTCTTGTAGATATTCTGCCCATTATATTTAGATAGATTCCATGTTGTATGACCGCCCGTATATGCGTCAGTCCGCTGAGCCTGCCGCCAAAAGCACTAGTATCGTAATGATTTTGATCATCGCGACCGTCGCGGTGTTTGTGCTCCAGAACATGCTCAACATGATGTTTCCTGGATTTCAGGGTAGTAGTAATCGTTTTATGGGCGATTGGTTCGCCTTAAGCGGGCAAAACTTCAAAGAGCTTAAGGCTTGGACCGTGTTGAGCTACGGCTTCCTACATAGCACCAATGGAATCATCCACATCGTAGGCAATATGCTGGGGCTCTTCTTTATCGGTCGGATGATAGAATCCGTTCTAGGTAAAAACCAGTTCCTCATCCTTTACCTCGGCGGCACCTTATTCGGCGGTCTGGTCTTCTTACTCTTTCACTACAATAGCCTCAATTCGGTGATCGGTGCATCTGGAGCCGTGCTGGCCGTCGTGACTTTTTTCTGCCTACTCAAACCCGAGCAACCAATCACGCTACTGCTCTTCTTTGTCCTCCCAGTCACGGTAAAGCCGAAGTGGATCTTTTGGGCCAGCCTCGGACTTTCTGTATTTGGCCTGATCTTCGACGAGTTGCCAGCGATACGTGATCCTTATACCCATCAAATGGTGGTGGCCCACAGCGCACACTTAGGCGGGATCATTGCCGGCATTCTTTATTTCCGCTTTGTTTATAATGGCTCTTTCACTTTCTTTCAAGGCAAGCAACGCAAGCCTGCGGTCGAACTACCCGAATGGTTTAAGCGCAAACAAAAGATCGAACCTCAAGTCACCTATAAAGTAAACCGCTCGAATCGCGATGCCCTACAAGGTGAAGTCGATCGCATTCTGGATAAAATTAACGCTACCGGCTTCGGCTCACTCACACCCGAAGAAAAAACCACTCTAGACCAAGCTAAAGACATTCTTAGTAAATAACCATGCAACCCCTATCCTACATTTTACGCCGCGCTTTCCGTGGCGGTCTTCTCGCGCTTATTGCAGTTCAAACGTTCTCCGTTGCCTCCGCAGAGGTAGAGCTCAAGCAAACTGCCGAAATGGCGGCGCAAACTCGCTGGGTGGTGAATACCATCAACGCACGTCACTATTTGCGCGACAGCATGGAATCGCTCGACGGCACCGAAATAGTCGAAGCCTACATTCAAGACTTCGATTACCTGCGCATGTATTTCTTGCGCAGCGAAATCGACGACTTTGTTTTTCGTTTTGGAAATGCGATGGAAGAATTCCTCAAAAAGGGAAATCTCTATGCCGCCTTTGAAATGTATGAAGCATTTCGCACGACCGCTAAAGCGCGCACCGATTGGGTATTTGACCGCCTGCAAAAGGATTTCGATTTCACGGTCGATGAGACCTTCACCCCGGATCGTCGCGAAGCCGAATGGCCAACCAATACTGCCGAGGCAGATGCACTTTGGGAACAACGCCTGAAATACGAATTACTCAATGAATTGATGTCGCTCGCCAGCGAGGCAAAAGACGAAGACGCTGTAGCTGACAGCGAAGACAGCACTGAAACCGTCAAAAAAGAAAGCTCCAGCCTTGAGCCAAAAAATCCCGACATCTACGACGAAGATGATGAAGAGAAGTTTGATCCAACAAAGATACAGCGTCTTTTAGAAGAGCCCGAATTCTTCGCTGAAATTCTCGACCAAGCCCGTGATAAAATCCATCGCCGCTATGAGCGCAACCTCGGCTACACCCTCGACCGTGAAGCCGCAGAAGTGCAGGAATCTTTCATCAATGCGATGACCCAGCTATTTGATCCGCACTCCACGTTCCTCTCTGCCGACACTCTGGAAAGCTTTAACTCCTCGGTCCAAAACTCCTTCGTCGGTATCGGCGCCCTCCTCGAAGACGTAGACGGCATTTGCACGATCAAAGAACTTATTCCTGGCGGTCCAGCCGAAGAGTCCCGCCTCCTCGGTCCCGAAGATCAAATTCTGGGCGTTGCTCAAGGTGAAGATGGAGAGTTCGAAGACGTCGTGGATATGCAACTCCGCTACATCGTGCGTAAAATCAAGGGCGAAAAGAACACCATCGTCCGCCTCCTGATCCACCCAGGTGATGCATCCGACCCATCTGTTCGCAAAGACATCCCCATCACTCGCGACGAAGTCAAACTCACCGCCAACCTCGCTTCCGGAAAACTGATTTCTGTTCCTGTAGACGACACCCACACCGTTCCAGTCGGCGTCATCGAGCTACCTTCTTTCTATGGTAATATCGGCGCAGGCAATACGCTCACCACGACATCCGACGACGTCACCGAGTTGATTAACAAGCTCCGCGAAGCCGGCGCTCAAGGTCTCATTCTCGACCTACGCATGAATGGTGGCGGCTTGCTCAGCGAAGCGGTTCGGGTCGCGGGTCTCTTCATACCAGTCGGTCCGGTGGTGCAAGTCCGTGACAAAGACGGCCGCACTGATGTGCTCTCCGATCGCGACATGAGTCTGCAATGGGACGGTCCACTCATCGTGCTCACTTCCCGCTTCAGTGCCTCCGCTTCCGAGATTGTTGCCGGCGCACTACAAGACCACGACCGTGCCCTCATTGTCGGTAATACCTCCACCCATGGTAAAGGCACCGTGCAAGAAGTGTATCACATGAACAATCGCCCAGCATTTTCTTGGTTCCAAACAAAGCCCGCGGCTCCCGAGGCACGTCCGGTAGCTTCCAAGATTACAATCAAACAGTTCTACCTCCCGGATGGCAGTTCCACTCAAGTCAAAGGCGTGCCCTCGGACATCGCATTGCCATCAGTAAACGAATTTCTCCCCATCGGTGAAGACGACTTACCGCATGCACTTGTTTGGGACGAAGTTAAACCAGTCGAATGGATCAACGATTGGAAAAAACTAAACATCGACAGCCCAGAAGATCCTGCACTGAAAACCGCGTTACGCGAAGCCAGTAGCCAGCGCCTCGAAGTGCTCGAAGAGTTTAAATTCCTCAAGCAACAAATCACCTGGCGACGCCAACTCTACGAAGAAAAAGCGATTTCGCTCCACCTCGGAGAACGCATCGCCAAGAAAATTCGCGAGCAATCTTACATCGAAGAACTTGACGAGACTTACAAAGCCCTAACCGAAAACGATTACGCGATTGAAGAATTCAAACTGAAGATTGCAGAGGAACAAGATGAGCTCTCTCGCAAAAATCTACTCGAACCAACTGTCGAGATCGATGAAGGTGAAGTGGAAGTCATCACGGCAGAAATCGAAGCCACCGAGGAGGCCGAGGAGGAAGAAGACGAACCCACTTACGACATCTATCTACGTGAAAGCGCCCGTATCATGGCCGACTGGATCCAACAAATTGGCGGTCCAAAGACTGCGGAAACCAAGACAACCGTTCAAACGGTAGACGCCATGTAGGTCTGGCAAATTTCAAAAAGCCTCCGTCGTAAGACGGGGGCTTTTTTTGCGCTAGATTCCGCCACATATTCTGTTCGTCTTACCGACCAGCAGCCCTACACGCAAAAGAAGAAACGAGGCCTACCACTCATGTCGGCGACACTTTCTCCCTGCAAACCTGCCGATTTTGCCAAGCCATCCAAAGCTTCGTGCTGCGCGATTCCTGTTTCCATCGCAAGCACGCCTCCTGTCGCCAAATAATTGGGAGCAGCGCTGACAATCTTTCGCAAATCTTCAAGTCCATCCGCACCGGAAACCAAGGCACTGTTCGGTTCGAAAGTAACCACCTCCGGCTCCGCTGTGGTCATTTCCTCTTCAGTCAAATACGGGGGATTAGAAACGATCAGATCAAAGCGCTCACCATCCGCCAAGGGCTCAAACCAACTCCCGTTTTTCAAAACAACTCGTTCTGTAAAGCCTAAGCGCTCCACGTTCTCTGCAGCCAAAGCCAACGCTTCTTCACTAAAGTCCACTGCTGTCACCCGCGCTTCTGGATATCGATGCGCTAATGCCAATGCCAATGCACCTGTGCCGGTGCCAAGGTCCAAAATCGTCTGCGGTGCCGTCGTGAGCTTCTCCACAATCAACTCCACCAACTCCTCGGTCTCCGGTCGCGGAATCAACGCACGCGGATCGACTTTCAGCTGTAGGTCGCAAAACTCAACGGTTCCCAAAATATACTGTAACGGCTCACGACCGGCTCGGCGTTTAACCAAAGGCCGAAGCGCTGCCAATTGCGCCTCCGTCAAAGGTCGATCCAGATCCAAATATAAATCCAAGCGCTTTAAACCAAGTGAGTGCGCGATTAAGATATCCGTATCTAGCTTAGCGTTAGGCACGCCCTTCTCTTTAAAAAAAGATTCGGTGCGGTCCTTGATCTCGCGAATGGATAACATGTGTATTTAGCGGCACAGACATTCTTGCCTGTGACTAAGGGTTATTTCCTTTGTGACTTTAGCAAATTTTCGATGCGCGCTTCGTAGTCGTAGTTTTGCAGCGCATCAATCAAGTCATCCAAGTCACCATCCACAACAGATGGAAGCGACAGACTCAATCCGATACGGTGATCTGTTAATCGACCCTGCGGATAGTTATATGTGCGGATACGCTCAGAGCGGTCACCCGTGCCGATTTGGCCTTTTCGCTCAGCCGCGTATTTCGCATTTTCCTCATCCTCTTTTGCTTTGAGCAAGCGAGAGCGCATCACTGTCAATGCCTTGGCACGATTCTTTATCTGCGAGCGTTCGTCTGCGCAGTAAACAGTGACTCCGGTTGGAATGTGAGTCATCATCACAGCCGAGTCGGTCGTGTTAACGTGCTGACCGCCAGCGCCCGATGCACGCATGGTCGCGATATCCAAATCCTGTGCACGTATCTCAATATCGACTTCTTCAGCTTCCGGGAGCACCGCCACCGTCGCAGTCGACGTATGAATACGACCTTGCGTTTCCGTCACTGGCACGCGCTGCACTCGGTGCACACCACTTTCGAACTTCAAATATTTATAAGCGTCTTCGCCGGTCATGTTGAAAATGATTTCTCGATAACCACCTGTGTCTGCAACACTCGTGCTCATCACTTCCACACGCCAACCTTTCGACTCGGCATAGCGACTATACATACGGAATAGATCGCCCGCAAAAATATTTGCTTCGTCGCCACCAGCGCCACCGCGAATTTCCATCACCGAGTTACGACTGTCGGTCGGATCAGGTGGGATCATCGCGAACAATACGGCCTTGCCTAAAGCGTCTATCTGCCCCTCCAGTTCTTCGATTTCCTCTTCCGCCATTTCGCGTAATTCCTCTTCCACGGAGGGATCTTTCAGCATCGCTTTATTTTCAGCAATTTGCTCGTTGGCGGAATTATAGGCTTCGAACTTTTCGATCAAGCTGGTGACGCGCTGATGTTCACGTCCGACTTCAGCTGCCCGACGTTGGTCCGAGTAGAAATTTGGCTCCGAGATTTGAGCATCGAGTTCTTCGAGCTTTTCGCGAAAGGGAGCAATGTCTGGAATGTTGTGCATAATTCTTTGAGGTATCCTTAAAAGCGTTGCAGTAAAGCGGCTAGCTCATAACAGTCGAGATCTGCCTGCAATGACGAAAAAAAATCTACATCGCCAAAATGTCGTCGCCTGTATTTGGGATTTCGACAAGACACTCATCCCTGGCTATATGCAGGCTCCGATCTTTGAAGCCTACGGAATCGATGAAGAAGCCTTCTGGAAAGAGGTCAATGCGCTTCCGGATATCTACGCTCAACGTGGCACACGGGTCTCCTACGACACGATCTACCTCAACCATTTGTTGAGTTTCGTCAAAAACGGCTGTCTTAAAGGGCTGACCAATCAACGCCTGCGCGAGCTCGGCAAGGAGCTCGTCTTCTATAGCGGCCTGCCGCAACTCTTTGATCGATTGAAAGCCGTCACTGCGTCTCGACCCGAGTATATAAAGCACAATATCACGCTGGAACACTACGTCATCAGCACTGGACTTGCCGAAATGATCAAGGGCAGCCAAATCGCGCCCTACGTGGACGGTATCTTCGGTTGCGAATTCATCGAAGCTCCGTTGCCGCCAAACTATTCTTCGCAAGATGAGCTCCCACTCCACATGGAGTTCGAAATCAGCCAAATCGGCACCATCGTCGATAATACGATCAAGACCCGCTACATCTTCGAAATCAACAAAGGCACCAACAAGAACACCAAGATCGACGTCAATGCCTCCATGTCGCGTGTCGATCGACGCGTGCCCATCGACCGCATGATTTACACCGCCGACGGTCCCAGCGACGTGCCTGTTTTCTCTGTCGTCAAAAGCAACGGCGGCAAAGCCTACGCAGTCTTCAACCCCGACAGCGAAGCTGAGTTTGCGCAGAACGACGCCCTGCTACATGCTGGTCGCATCCACGCCTACGGTCCAGCCGACTACACCGAGAAGAGCACGACTTCAAAATGGCTACGCATGCATGTGCGTCAAATTTGCGATAACATAGTCACCGAATGCGAAGAAGCGCTCAATCAAAACGTAGGTCGCGCACCTCGTCACCTTCACGAAGACGACGAGCCTGAGGCGGAAGCCGCGCCACAAAAGCCGCAGAAAGAGCTGTTCTAGGCTACTTCCCGCCACGGGCGTCCCTTTCTCCGCTTTTATATGTATGAGGGCAATGCGGCTTAATAAACGCATTTCCCTCTTTCAAACGACATAAGCTGTGCTAAACTATATGTGAAGTAACTCTTATGGATATTCTACCTACAATCATTCTCGGCGCGATCTGCGGTTTGATCGGTGCCTTTGCCATGAACCTCTTTATGCGTGGCGTCAGCACCGCCTACAGTAAGCGAGTCGATATGGTTCGCGCGCTTGGTAGCTTCTTCACTGGAAAACTGGAAAATGCCAGCGGTTTGGGCACTGCGATTCACAGCATCGCAGGGATCGTATTTGGCGTCGTTTACTTTCTCATTATGAACGCCATGAACGCACTGATTTTCCCTTACGCCATTTTTCTCGGCCTAGGATTCGGCTTCTTCCACGGTCTCATTACTAGTTACGGTCTCATGTTTTACGCCTGCGAGCGGCACCCGATCGAAGAATACCGCAAGGCGACTCTGGAAGAAGGCCTGCTGCATCTAGTTGGTCATGTCATCTTCGGCGGCGTCGCCGGATTGCTCGGCGGTCTCATCGCCATGGGCATGCAATAAGGAAACCAAGCGATAGGCTTTACATGCTCTGTCGATGCGTTAGACAGAATACATGAAACGTCTAACCACTCTACTCGCACTCTGCCTGAGCAGCTTCGCTCTCGCATTTACCGGCTGCCAAACTCAAGGCCCGTCCAAGACAGTTGACCGCGGCTATACCGCACCTAAGAGTCAACCCACACAATGGCAGGCTGCCCAAACTAGTAAGCCAGTCTCCGTCAAACAAGCGACTCGCGTGCAAGCGACCAAGAGTGCTTCGGATGTCATCTTAAAGACCAATCAAATCGAGGTCACCAAAACCGTGCTTGAGCCTGCATCCGTAGGTGGCTTGTTAAAATATCGCATCAGCATTAAAGCACTCGACGATGTCGGCACCGTCCGCGTCTCGGAATCCATTCCCGCTGGGATTCAATTTATCTCTTCCAACCCAGCCGTCTCCTTCAACGGTAGCAGCGCCAACTGGACATTCCCCTCGATGCAGCGCGGCCAAACCCAAAACATCGACGTCACCGTCAAACCCGTTTCCGAAGGCGATCACCAGATCTGCTCCACCGTTTCGGTTGATAACGCGTTCTGCCTCGATGTCTTTGCCGGTCAGCCAAAATTGGATGTCGTCAAACAAGGCCCAGCCACCATCGAGCTTGGTGAAGAAGCCTCTTGGACCGTCACTGTCAGCAACTCCGGCTCCGCCGATGCGACCAATGTGATCGTGAGTGATAAACTACCAGACGCCTTCACTCCGACCAGTAATCTAACCCAGAATATCGGCACCCTCGCACCAGGCGAAACCAAAACCGTCAACTACAGCGCAAAAGCCATCAAACAAGGCAACTTCACCAACCGCGCCGTTGCGACCTACGATGGCGGGCCTGCAGTTGCCGGCGAAAGCGGCACTCCGATTGCCGTGGTCCAATCCGGTATCCGCGTGCGTAAAGTCGGCCCAGCCGAAGCCTATGTCTTCAAGCCAGTGGTCTTCGATATCACAATTGAAAACACCGGCGACACCGACCTTCAAAACGTCCGCATCACCGACATCCTTCCAAAGGGTGCGTCTGTTACAGACAACGGCAAGGGCCGTGTAAGCGGCAACGCCATCGGTTGGATGATTCCAAATCTCCCAGCCGGCGCCAGCCAGCTCATCCGCACCGAGATTGCCGCCACCCGTAAGGGCGAGTCCACCAATACGGTAAAAGTTGTCTCTGCCAATGGTCTCGAAGCCAGCGACAGCGTCACCACCAACTGGCTCGCAGTTCCCGGCGTAACGATCTCCATCGCCGACAGCAAGGATCCGATCCGCGTCGGCGAAGCCACCACTTACAGCATCCAAGTGAAGAACCAAGGTGAGTTCGAGCCTGTCAGCGGCACCGTCACCCTCACCTTCAACGAGTCGATCAGACCAACCGCAGTCGCAGGCGATGCCCAAGGCGCGATCAATGGTCAAACCGTCACCTTCCCTCGCACCACATTGGAGCCCGGTAAGGACACCAACCTGACCATCACCGCAGAAGGTGCTAAGATCGGTCCAGGACGCGCGATCATGAACTTCAGCGCCGACTTCCTCAGCGATCCAATCATCAGCCAAGAAACGACCAACGTTTACTAGGTCTGATCATTGCCACTTTCAAAAGCCGCCCGGGAAACCGAGCGGCTTTTTTGTGAGCTTGCATTTCCGCACGTAATACATAGTTTTACAGCCATGATCAAAAAGCTCTCCAAGATCGGCAATTCACGTGGCATCATTTTTGATGCGGCTTTGATGGAGCAGGCACACCTCAAAGAAGGTGACGAAGTGAATGTCACCGTGCATGAAGGTGGCTCGATCACATTGACTCCAATTCGTCGCAAGGTCACCACAGAGGAAGTGCTCGAGATCGCGGAGAAGTTTATGGATGAAAACGAAGGCCTCTTTCGCCGTCTTTCCTAATGGATGAGTATCTGCATCCATCAGTAGACCAGGTAATCGCAATCCACGGCAAAGTCATCGCCAAGTCAGGTGGCTCTGATGGTATTCGCGACAAAGGTCTCCTTGAATCAGCAGTAGCCGCACCACAAGCAACCATGTTTGGGGTGCCGATCTTTCAAGATGGTGTCGAAATCGCAGCCGCATACTTGTTCTATCTCTGCCAAAATCACCCTTTTATCGATGGCAATAAGCGAGTCGCCCTAGCGACTAGCTTAGTCTTCCTATCTATAAATGGTCTTCTATCTGAAACACGACTCCACGAAGACACTTGGCTCGAGTTCACACTAGATGTCACATCAAGTAAATATGACCGCGATGGCGTGACCACACGACTACGGGAACTGCTTAGCAAATAGAAAACTGCGTCCCAAGGACTTAAGCACTATTCTCGCGATCACTGATACGCTTTTCGGCTTCAAGGATGATCGCTTCGCAACCTGCAAACTTGTGGTCGTCGAGGCAAAGACGTTTCTGCTTACCGTCCACCTCGTAGATTGCGTAAGCGATACCCTTATTCTTCCACTTCTTGCGATCCATCGCGACGATGGAGTCCAGTTCGACGCGCTCTCCGGAGGCTCCGATCACGATCTCGCCCTCCGCTCGGACCGAACGTTTATGATTCCAAACAATCCATAGACCAAACAAGCACGCGCCAGTCATCATCGTCCATCCGATCACACGTTGCTCACGAATGCCACTTTCGGTCCGTTCTTTAGGAATTTTTGTGCCCTTATAGCCCGCCTCTTTAGCAAAACGCTGCCAAGCCAATTGCACCGAAGAGCTCTCCTCGTCGACAGCTTTACCTGCTTCGATGAGTTCATCCTTAATCCGGACAAACTCGGCATGCTGCTCAGCCCCTTTCGGCCAGTAGTAGTAGCCGTCACTCAGGAACCAGCTAGCCATACCGAAAATCATAAAAAACAAGAACAGCATGCGCTTGCGCCATTCTTTGGATATACGTGCGTTAACCTCCATAGGAATACCTCTGCTCAAATCGACGGCAGAGACAACCCCAGATTACATATTGTATTAACTCGCCAAGAAAGCCCGCCACCCGCCGGTATCGGAAATATCTTGTGCCGAATCAGCAGCAGAAGCCTCGCAAAGAAAGCCGTGCACCTTACGACCATCCTTGAGCTCGATCTGCCCGAGACCCAGAGGTTGCTGGATCGAAGCTAGAAATTCTCCGAGGGCTGCCTTCGGGAACCGCCATTCTTCGGCTGTAATGGACAGGCCGCCATCACCCACGCGCACGATTCCAGGACGATGTGGTGCGGGTTCGGGTAAATACACCATCTTATAAAGCGGCGCGATTTGCACTTCGCCGACAAATTCAGCACCCAAGCCAAGAACTTGCTCATTCAATGGTAGGCCACTCATATGCGCTCCAAAGAGCAAAAGTGAAAGCGTATCATTAAGCCTTTCCGCATGCGGGCCCTTGTCTGCTATTTCAATCAGCGACTTATCGGTATCACGTGGCGCGATCCAGGTAATCCCAAAGGGTAAGCCACTTTGTGTTTCGCCGGCAGGCACCGCGACTGCACACAGATCGAGTAAATTCATGAAGTTCGTGTAGTAGCCAAGCTTTGAGTTCGGCCCAATTGGGTCGGCGGCCAAATCAGCCAAAGTCGGGAAACCACCTGCCGTGGGAGTAACAATTGCAGCAAGCCCTTTCCATGCCGCTTCCGATTCACGTTTCAACGCGGCCAGTTTATACGTTGCCGCAAAGGCATCGCGGGCGGAGTGGTCCGCTCCCCCGCTCGTTATACTACGTGTTGCGGGGAAAAAATCCGCCGCATTGGTTTTAAGGAAATCTTCAAGCGCCGTGTAACGTTCCGACACCCAAGGTCCTTCATAAAGGAGCCGCGCCGCTTTCAAAAATGGCTCAAAATCAACTTCCACCACTTCCCAACCTTTGGCTTTCAAATCTTCTACCGCTTGCAGCCACACTGGTTGATAATCCACCTCGCTAAAAAACATTAGCTGCTCGGCCTTCGGAATACCCAAGCGCTTCGAATCCGGTAAAGCCACATCACGAGTCGGCTGCGAATAGGCATCAGCAGCGTCGTAACCTTCAGCTATTCTAAGCAATTTCTGACTGTCGCTCGCGTTGAGTGCAAATATTGAGATGCAATCCAAGGTCCTACAAGCAGGCACCAAACCACTCGTGCTCAAGCGCCCCCGGCTCGGCTTCACGCCCCATAGTTTATTAAACATAGCGGGCACGCGTCCCGAGCCAGCGGTATCGGTCCCAAGTGAAAAACTCACTAACTGTTCAGAAAGAGCCACCGCTGAACCCGAACTCGAACCTCCTGGCACGCGATCAGGTGCGATCGGATTGCGTGGCACACCATACGGACTACGCACACCAACCAAACCCGTCGCAAACTGATCCAAGTTCGTTTTACCAATCGGAATCGCGCCCGCATCGATCAATTGTTGAACAACTGGCGCCGAGACCTCAGGAGTGAATGCATAAGCTGGGCAAGCCGCCGTCGTCGGCACTCCCGCCAAGTCGATATTATCTTTTATTGCGAAAGGAATACCGTATAGCGGCAGTGAATCCGGATCGCTAGATTCCAGTTTCTGTAGATATGGCTCTAACTCTTCAGCACATAATTTATGAATCCAAATGTTAGGGTTATTGATCGACTTAGATCTCTCGCACAATGCCTCAATCAAAGTGCGTGGGCTAACAACCTGTCGCTTATACGCGTCCAATAAAGTTTCGATGTCTAAAGATAAATTCATAAATACAGATTCTGTTCTTGTAGGGGCTTTGCTCGCGAAGACCGCACTCATGCAAAGCTCACCCGTTATCAGGCGTAACTCCAAATAGGACCTGTCCCGGCGCGATTGCCTGACCTTCTCTACACAGCTTAGCAGATAGAGTTCCAGCTATCGTTGCTTCGACTTTAATTTCCATTTTCATCGATTCTAAAATCGCAATGGTATCACCCGCTTCCACCGTCGCGCCTTCCTCCAATAAAACTTTCCACACGCTGCCCGCGACAGGGCTCTCCACTGGCTCAGCACCTTCAGGTAAACCTGCACTGTCATCCTCTGCCTGCATCGCCTCCTCTTCAACATACGTATCTAAGCCAGAAGCCTTCCAACGTGCTCGTTCATCATCAAAGGCAGCTTGCTGCTTCGTTTTGAACTCAAGAATACTCGTATCATTCTCCGCAAGGAACGCTTGATACTCACTCAGGCTGAAATGTCCTTCCTCAATCTTTGGCTCAAAGCGACCTTGTGGAAAATCGTGCCTCAATTGGATCAATTCTTCTTCGCTGACCGGATAGTAACGAATCTGATCAAAGAACCGCAGCAACCACGGCTTACCCTCCTTAAATGATTTCGTCGAACGATAGCGATTCCACATCTGCACCGTGCGACCAACAAACTGATAACCACCGGGCCCCTCCATACCGTAAATACACATATACGCACCGCCAATGCCGACCGCATTCTCCGGGGTCCATGTGCGTGCAGGATTATACTTTGTCGTCACAAGACGATGGCGTGGATCAAGAGGCGTCGCCACGGGTGCTCCTAAATACACATCCCCGAGTCCGAGGACTACATAGTGAGCATTAAAGACCACATCATACACATCTTCTCTCGTATCCAATCCATTGATACGTCGAATAAACTCTATATTATCCGGACACCATGGCGCATCGGGACGAACCGATTGCATATATTTTTGGATCGCCTCTTTAGTCGAAGGATCATCCCACGAAAGCGGCAGATGCACCACGCGCGATGGCACCGTGATATCTTCTAAAGGTGGCAGCTTTGCATTTGCCAATGCGATCCAAGCGGCGACTGATTCCGCGCTCACCATTCCTGGATTAAAATGCACTTGTAGCGAGCGAATACCCGGAGTCAGGTCTTCGATAGCTTCAAAACGCTCCTTCTTCAAGGCTTCGTAAAGAACGTGAATATGAAAGCGTAACTTGAAGTCCAAAGCCATCGGACCGATTTCTGCGAGGACATAGGCATCGCCAGCTTGGCGAATGACCAAGCGATCTGCGCCTTCGCCAGTATCCACTAAGATCGCTTCATCTATCTCTGGGATTCTTAAACGGTTTGGCACAGAAAAATTTGTATCCAAAGTTAGGATACTTTCTTCATGTAAGCTGCGCAGCGCTTCTGCTTCTTCCCGCGTTACACAACGGAAACGAATTTTATCTCCAGGCTTCAGCTGTCCCATTTTCCAGCGCTCTGATTCAATAATCGTGACTGGACAAACAAAACCACCAAGGCTCGGACCATCGGGTCCAAGAATCACTGGCATATCACCGGTGAAATCAATCGCGCCGATGGCATATGCATTGTCGTGGATATTGGAAGGATGGAGCCCGGCCTCACCGCCATCAGTGCGTGCCCATTTTGGTTTTGGGCCAATTAAGCGAACACCTGTTGGCGAAGAGTTATAATGCACTTCCCACTCAGCCTGAAGGAATGTTTTAATATCTTCCGGCGTAAAAAATTCCGGCGCTCCGTGTGGACCATATAATACTGCGATGTCCCACTCATTGGTTAGAGGCGGTTGCTTCTCCGGCGGTAAATAAGCGTAGGGGCTTTGCGGGCGAAATCCACCATCTGAATCTCGGTCTTCGCAAGCAAAGCCCCTACTGCCCAAATGTAATACATCACCTAAACGCAGCGCTCGACCGCCATGACCACCGAACTGTCCGAGAGTAAAAGTCGCGCGACTGCCTAGATACTTCGGCACATCGATACCGCCGAGGATACAGAGATAACTGCGCACACCAGCTCCTGATGTTTTACCAATATCCAGAATCGATCCAGCTGGCACCTCAAAAGGTTTATAGTATTCGACAGATTCGTCATCCAAGGTCGATGCCATGGGCGCACCAGTCAAAACGACTGTGCATGTAGTGTAAAACTGAATACGTGGACCATTTGCAGTAATTTCTAGACCTGCGGCATCTTCGTCATTACCAAGCAATCGGTTGCCCATACGAAAGCCCAGAGTATCCATCGGACCTGATGGTGGCACACCGACTTCCCAGTAGCCCACTCGACCGGGATAGTCTTGCACCGTTGTCATGGTTCCGGATCGAAGAATTTCAAAACTGCGCGGCTTATAGATGTGTGATGCCAGAGACTTGGTCACGACTTCACCGTTAATGAATACCTCCGCATCGACCACTGAGCGCAGGTAGTGCAGATTTGTTTCAATACCATCAAGGCGAGTCGCCTCCAAAGCATCTTTGATTGCCGTTACGGCAGATGGACGATCATCAGCCAGCACCTGTAACTTGGCTAGTAGAGGATCGTAGTATGGGCTGACTTCAGTGCCCGAAGCTAACCAGTGATCGCAGCGGACACCTTCAGGAAAAATCACTTGAGTGAGCAAGCCACTGGAAGGTTGAAAATTCTTGTTAGGATCCTCTGCATACAGACGCGTCTGTATGGCATGCCCCTTTTGAGGAATGATGGCTACTCCTTCTGGTAGTGTCATATCGCCTGATGCCATCTGCACCATCCAGCTTACCAGATCGACCCCAGTCACGAGTTCAGTCACTCCATGCTCAACTTGCAGACGAGTATTTACCTCGAGGAAGTAAAACGCTTTAGTATCATTGTCGTAAATAAATTCGACCGTTCCAGCAGAACGATAATTCACTGCTTTCGCCAAACTAAGCGCAGCTTTTTGAATGCCTTCTATTACCGCATCACTCACATTCGCCGGCGGTGTTTCTTCAATCACTTTTTGATTACGACGTTGTGTCGAACAATCCCGCACGCCGAGTGATACAACACCACCTTTGCCATCTCCAAAAATTTGCACTTCTAAGTGTCGTGCATGTGTGACGAATTTTTCGAGAAAGATACCACCTTGCCCGAAGTGACTTTGGCTCAAGCGTTCCACTCGATCATAGGCTTCGATGAGCTCCACTTCATCAAGGCAAATCTGCATACCAATTCCGCCTCCGCCCGCGGTGCTTTTCAACATAACGGGATAGCCAATATCGGTTGCGATCGGTTTAGCAGCTTCAAGACTATCAAGTAATTCACTGCCGGGTAATAGCGGCACTGCATTTTCTTCGGCCAGACAACGCGCTTCGTGTTTCAAGCCGAAGGCCAACATATGCCCTGAATTCGGCCCAATGAAGACTAAGCCCATCGCTTCGACAGCTGCAGCAAAATCTGCATTCTCACTTAAAAGACCGTAGCCCGGGTGAATCGCTTCGGCTCTGGTTTGTTTAGCAATCTCCAGAATTTTATATGCCTGCAGATAGCTTTCACTCACTGCCGGTGGACCGATGCGGTAACTCTCCGTAGCCATTGAGACATGGGGCGCATCACAGTCGGCGTCTGAGTAAATGGCAACGGATTGCACTCCGAGTTCATCAAGTGTGCGTATGATACGGCAGGCGATTTCGCCGCGGTTGGCTATAAGAACTTTTTTAAACATGGCTTAGGAACATCGAACGTCGAACGTTCAACATCCAATGATTGAATGGATTGATTACTTTTAGAAATTTCTATTATACGACGTTCGACGCTCCCCCTTCCCAGATGATTACCTCGACTGGAGTTGGGTTGTAACCGTTACAGGGATTGTTGAGTTGCGGGCAATTGGAAATGAGGCAGATGACATCTCGCTCGGCGACGAGCTCGACGTAACGACCTGGTGCAGAAATGCCGTCTTCAAAAGTGAGTTTACCCTCGGGAGTGACGGGCACGTTCATAAAGAAATTAATATTACAAGTAATGTCGCGCTTACCGAGATCGGGGCCCCACTGCTGAATGCCACAAATAAAACTATCGCGGCATGCGTGCATGTGCTCTTTGTCATGGGCGTAGCGCATGGTGTTACTCTCACGGGAGCAGGCGCCGCCGAGTGTATCGTGGCGACCGCAAGTATCCGCAGTGATCTTGAGCAAAACATCACCTTGATTAGAAATCAGCTCGGTGCCGGTTGTGAGATACAGCGCTGCTTGACGTTGAATGGTGTCCGAGGCGCTGTAACGATTCTCAGGATCTTTGGCATCATAGAAAAGGGTGTCGGCGGCTTGGTTACCTTCGAGATCAAGGATGCGGATGGTTTGTCCTTTTTTGACTTCGTGGACCCAGTGATCGCCCGCAAGAATAACTTCGCGGAAGATGGCGGTTTCAGGTGAAAGTGAGCTTTCAGTTAGAGTGGACATGACTGTTATATTTTAAATTCGTGTTCAAGAGGGCTAAGCTCCGTCGTAGCCGTTTTCTGTTGTCGGTGGCGATGACAGAGCATCGCCCTCCATTATTAAAAACGGAGTTTGTGATACGTTTCGGTATTTTCGAATGCTCGGAGATTTTCCGTGCGCGATTGGAAACAAGGGTCTTCGGCAATTGGGGCGTCCGACTTAAGGACTTCGAGCAACACGTCGCCGGGCTCGTAATTTTTATTTGGATCGAGTGGGTGCTGGCAGGTGCTTAGGACGACAAGCGTATCCATCTCAAACCGTAGATCGACATAGCTACCCGGTTTTGACGCGCCGGGCACGTAGCTGAGTTTACCCTCTTCGTCGGAGACGACTTTGGAGAACCAGTTGATGTTTGGCACGAGATCACGTTTACCCATGCCCCACTTCGCCAGTTCAATGAGAAAGCCACGGCGCGTATCGCGATAACATTCGTTGAGGGCATCTTGATAAGTTTTTGTGCCGTATTTCTTTTCGACAAGTATGGCGTCGGATGCACCACAGACAGTGTCGTGCCAGCCCATGGTGTCGGCAGTGATCGAAGCAAAGAGACGACCCATATCTGAATGCAGACAGAAGGGAGCAGTGAGATAAAAGATATGCTGCCCTTTGAGCGTGTCCGGCATGTTATAGCGCTCTTCTTTTTCGAGTGCATTATAAAGAAGCATGCCGACATTCGCTTTACCGTCGATGTCTGTGAGGCGAAGCGTTTTGCCGCGGCCGATGACTTTCGACCACATGGTGCCGCCGTGGAGTTTTTCTGTGTGTATCATTTTTTAATGTAGGGGCTTTGCTTGCGAAGTCCGCGCATAGCAGAATCTCGGTCTTCGCAAGCAAAGCCCCTAGGTTTGAGTGTTAAGAATTAATAGAGACGGGCGTATTGATCGATTTCCCACTGGCTGACGCGTTGGTGATACTGACGCCATTCTTCGCTTTTATATTTTATGAATTCGTTGCGAAGCTCTGAGCCGAGTACTTCCTCGACAAAAGGATCGCCTGCAAACGCGGTAACTGCTTCGTCGAGGCTGCGTGGTAGTTCACTGATACCACGTTCGGCAAGCTCGACTGGCGTGAGCTCGTAGAGATTGTCTTCTTGTGCTTCGCCTGGATCTAATTGCTCCTTGATCCCTTGTAAGCCAGCAGCAATTGCTAAGGTCGCAGCGAGGTAAGGATTACATGCGGCATCTGCATTACGCGACTCCACACGACCTCCACCCATTGGAACGCGCAGTGAGTTCGTGCGATTATTGCTTCCGTAAGAATTAAAGACCGGTGCCCAAGAGTAATATGACATCAGTCCTTTACGGACGAGGCGTTTGTAACTGTTCACCGTCGGTGCGAAGGCAGCACAAAGCGCGGGACCGTGCTTAAGGATACCGGCGCTAAATTGATAGCCGAGCTTCGAGAGGCCTAGACCGCGTGGATCGTTCGCATCTTCAAAGAGATTCTTGCCAGTTTTCGAATCCGCAATCGACATGTTGAAGTGTGCGCCACTGCCTGTTTTATCAGCGAAAGGTTTCGGCATGAAGGTAGCGATGAGACCTTCTTCGGAAGCGTATTGCTTCGCCATCATTCGGAAGAATATGAAGCGGTCACACATGGTCAGCGCATCGGCGTATTTGAAATCGAACTCAAACTGCGAATTGGCGTCCTCGTGATCGAGCGAATACAGATCCCAGCCAAGGTCGTTGATAGTCGTCGCAACTTTATCCACCCACTGGTAGCGGTCCATAAAACGCTTCACATCATAACAGGACTTTTCGAGATCGTCGTCTGCATTCGGTATCTCGAGCTTACCATCTTCTGTCAACTTAAGCACAAAGACTTCGCACTCGATACCGAGGTTCACTGCGAAGCCCATCGATTCGGCTTCTGCTAGGACTTTCTTAAGTGCTACCCGTGTGTTCACTTCATAGGGTTCACCTTTGAAAGTGTTATCAGCTGGCATCCACGCAACCTCAGGCTGCCATGGAATCTGAATTATGTGATTCGTATCAGGAAGGGATGCGATCTCGTCGTCATTCGGGCGCTGACCTAACCCGTCGAGTGCATAGCCGGTGTAGAGCTCTGAGCCTTCAGCAAAATGCTCGAAGTGATCAATCGGCACGAACTTGCCTTTTGGCACTCCGTGAATGTCCACGTAGGCACCAACACAGTATTTCACGCCTTGAGCTTTTAGCTTGTTCTTAAGTGTTTCCATCGAGGTCATATATTAATGTTATTACGAATTAAGCAAAAAGTATGACAATTTGCAGATAAAGTGTTCTCATTTAAAAATAATTCTATGTTAGCAATAGAAAGATTTGGGTGCGCTCGCCCATTCTGCCCTAGGCAGTGGTGGTTCTTCTATTTTAGCTCGTTCAAGCATATCGACTAGGGCATCTCGCATCTTATTGAAAAGGCGTTTGCCGTCGTCCGCATTACCTAGCGATGGTTTACCTGTCGTGCCATTCAAACTTGTTTGCGACACGGGGTAAGTGAAAACGAGGTCGGCGGTGCGGTCCGTATCATCTGCATCAGCCAGTGCCTCCTGGTCAATAGTGTCGGGCGCAAGGTAGAGCATAAGGTCACATTCACCTTTGTTCGCGTGAAGGTCTGCTGCGTCTTCAGTAAAGTGGGCTTCGATTTCAGAGTTGATAAAGAACGTATTGAGGTAGCCGACTTGTATGCGCCCCATGAGCTCGATGCGAATTTGATCCACCGCGACCCGCATCGGGGCATCGTTGCCAGCGTGTGCATTGACAATATAGAGCTTTTGCCAACCCGTTGCCTCTGCCCACTTTGCAAACTGAACAAGCGAATCGATAAAGGTTTTGGGTGTGAGCGAGAAAGTTCCGGGCCATTTTGTGGTATGCCCGCCCGACGAAGTATAGGGCATAACAGGGGCCATGGGCACACCTGCAAGCCCGCAAGCTGCAGAGCAAAGCGCATTCGCAATGACAGTGTCTGTATTAAGTGGTAGTGCAGGACCGTGCTGCTCGGTCGCACCAAGTGGTAAGACTAAGAGCGCACAAGACTCCTGCAAAGCTTTCACCTTTGGCCAAGGCAACTGCTCAATACAAACACTGGGGCTAGAGGCGAACATGCGTCATTATTCCACATTATCGCTGGCACTTGTCATGCGCACTATCGGTAAGTCAGTAGGCTCGTCATCATTGGAACTAACCGGATGAATGAGTTCTTCGAGATGCTGTTTTACCGACAAAAACTCTGGGCTAAGAAACTGCTCCGGCGTCCGCGGCCGTGGCACAGGCACTTCGATGAATTCATGAATCTCTCCCGGGTTGGCTTTCAATACCAAGATGCGATCGGAGAGATAAATCGCCTCATCCAGATCGTGTGTGACAAACATGATGGTCACGTCCACATTCTTCCAAATCTGCAATAAGTAAGCCTGCATCTGCGAGCGGGTATGCGGATCTAGGGCGCCAAAAGGCTCGTCCATAAACAACACTTCCGGCTGTGTCGCCAGTGCTCGCGCAATCGCAACACGCTGTTTCATGCCACCGGAGAGTTGGCTCGGATAGGCATCTGCAAAACGTGCTAACCCGACTAGCTCAATCCATTGTAAGGCTTCCTGTTCGACTGCGGTGCCAGAGCGTCCATTGACTTCGAGGCCAAACATCACGTTCTTTTTAACGGATAGCCATGGAAAGAGTGTATAGCCTTGAAAGACCATACCACGATCGGCGCTCGGTCCGCTCACTTCTTTATCGTTGAGCAGGAACCGCCCACCACTGAGCGTCTCAAGCCCGGCGAGCATACGTATGAGTGTCGACTTGCCGCAGCCGGATGGACCGATCACAGAAACAAATTCTCTACGATAAACGTTTAGGTCGATTGACTTCAGCACATTCACGCTGCCTTTGGAGGTGTGAAAAGTCTTACTTAAACCTTCGACCTTCAACTTTACCGGACGTTTATGCAGTGCTTCAAAGCGCGCACTTACCTCAGGACTTTGCTCCTTGTAGCTTGGTAATTGTATTAACTCGCTCATAATTTATACCTTACCGTTGAGTGGTGAATCGTAAACTTTCCGATCCAGTAGCCAATATATGAAGCGGCCAATAAATCCGTGCTTTTTAGAGGAGGATTCAGGTGTCCATGGAAATAGATACTTCCGTAGAGAAGATAATATCTGGTCCGTCACAAAACCGGACACACCGATCAGGATAATGACAGGAAAGACGCTGTCGAAGTTTCGGAAGCGGCCTTGCGTGTCCATAAACTCAGTCAAACCACTCTTCACGCCAATCAACTCAGCAATCACCAACCACGTCCAAGCCCAACCGAGCAAAATACGTAAGTCATTAAACAAGTCTGGCAAGATCCCAGGTAAGATCACTCGCCTAATTTGAGTCGATTTATTAGCACCCAAGGTCTGCGCGGCTTCGAGCAAGGATGCATCTAGTTGTCGAGTTGTGTTCGCGACCACCAATACAAGCTGAAAGAACGTGCCAACAAAAACCAAGGCTATCTTTGGCGCATCGTTCGCAAGAAAAACGGCAACCAACAAAGTGCTAAACGCTGGTGCTGGCATATAGCGGAAGAAATCGATGAACGGCTCAAAGAGCTTCGAGAAGAAATCGAAGGTGCCGCAAATCACGCCAAGTGGCACACCAACAAGTGCGGCAAAAAGGAAACCCAAGAAAACAATACGTAAGGAATGCCTATAGCGCTGAAACAATGAGGGATTATTACCGTCTGCCTCAGCGGTGAAATCTTGTATGCCTTTTACGACGACTTCGTGGGGGCTGGGCAGATAACTTGGGTTCGAAGGCTTACCTTGCGGAACGAGCTTTTCTAGGGGTGTCTCTGGCAATAACTTCGAATCGAACACTTCGCTTCGCTCGCTCATCAGTGCCCAGTTTCGCTTTATGATCTCCATGTTTTCCGCACTGAGCTGAACTCGTTTCTGCTCAAGTGATCCCTCTGCCAACTTTTGCCAGACACCGTAAAGGCTCTCATCTTTGACTTCATCTCGCGTGAGCCAACCATTCGCAGTCACCACTGGTGTGATGTGACGCATGACTTTTAAATTGGCGCGGCGTATTCTCGAAGCGGATCCGTCAACCTCACCTTGTTCACGAGCGGCCAGTATCTCAGCATTATCGGACTGAATCGCTTCCACGAAAGAAGGATAAAATTCTTTGGAAAGACGATCTCCCGCCGAGTAGATAGTTGTTACATCTGTGCGATCCGCAGATAGCTGCAGTTTAACATCTGGATGCCAAATAAACGGCGTGTAACTAACAATCACCCAAATTAGAATCGGAAGCAGGAATGAAAAACAGCTAAGAATCAGCCGTTGCTTAGAATCCAGATCTTTGCGAATGGCAAACCAAGGGCTGGATGTTTTGGCTGCTATTTCTTCTGATTTCATATGTAGTTTGATACCGCGAGTCCTTACGTTAGAGCTCAAAAAAAGGCGGGCCGGGCAAGGCCCGCCTTTTCAGAAAAACGACATGACTGATACATCTAAGGAATCAGTTACTTGACTGATTCAGCGTATTCCAGTGTCAGACTGGGATCGAGATATTGATCCACATTGAGTGGTTGCTCATAAACACCCATATCTACATTGAAAGCATCGGACACCGAGGTGGATCCATAAATAGAGCCAAGACCGTCTGCTTTTTTCCAAACTTTTAGAGATTCTTCGAGTGTCATGATATATGTGCCTTCAAAAAGAGGCTCATACTCCTCAGGTGTGATAGACACACGCTTTGCGAGAATTGCTAAGGCATCATCGATATTATCTTCATCCTTCAAGTAATCGACGATTCGATACCAGACCTTCACGACTTTCATCCAGTCATCGCGACGAGAGTCCAGTGTTTCTGGATCTACACAAAGTAAGTCGTAAATCACACCCGGAACATCTGCGGAAGTTAAGACAGGCTTAGAGTTAGCCACTGCCTTGAGAGCTTCACCCGAATTTGGCTGCCAAGCACCAATTGCCGAAACTGCGCCAGTTTGAAAAACAGAGGGCGTTTTGTCAGTCGCGGTGTTGATGATTTCGAATTCACTGGCATCAATTCCTGCTGCTTCAGCACCTTTAATGAGAAGCAGGTGAATAACGAATCCTTCTTCAAGACCGATTTTCTTGCCCTTCAGATCAGCAAGCGAATCAATCCCTGGTGCGGCCACAATCATATCGTTACCGTTCGAGTAGTCGTTGATGATGATACCCACGGATGGCTTACCAGTGCCACCAGTGACGAGTGCATCACCATTGGTCATTGTTACGCCATCAAGAAGACCTGCTGCATAAGCATCCATGGAAGCAACATAGTCCATCCACTGGAAATCGACCTCCACACCTTCTTCTTTAAACCAGCCCTTCTCAATGCCAATTTGCCATGCGACCCATCCTGGCCAGTCGCTATAGCCAATCTTAAGCGGTTCTTTTGCTGAAAGCGAACTCACTGTAAGTAAAGCAAGTGCGCAGAGTCCTGTGCGAGCGGCCTTTGCGGCCCATTTGTGAAACGTCATCATAATCGTGAATGTTGTTGGTGAAGTATAGTGGAAGAACGTTGCCCAAGTATTTCTTGAGACGGCACAATTTATGCAGAAACCATGCCAAGAAACGATGTCACCCCTAAAGGTATTATTTTTATCGACAAAAGTATTACGATTTAGAGACTACACGTTCAATCGTATGAATTCTGACTCAAAAAAGCATAAATCACTGGCACAGCGCATCAGCATCTCACTGCCCTCCCATCTAGCAACTGCGCTGGATGAGATGATCGATGAACGTGGATTTCAAAATCGATCACAAGCCGTGGCAGAAATGATCGAGAACAGTATCATTAAGCACCAAGAAGAAGCTGGCGATACGATCATGGCGGGCACCATCACCCTATTCTATGATTCTGGTAAGACCGGGCTCCTCCAGCAACTAGCTAAAATCGAACGTGAGCATGTCAATGAATGCATCAGCAGCCAACACGTTCTACTAGAAGGGCAATACATCATGGAAGTCGTGCTCGTCCAAGGTCCCGTTGAGCGGCTGCGTGCGCTAACCGATCGTATTCTTACATGCAAAGGGGTGAGCTCTGGTGGTCTCACTTTAACCAGTAAACTCATACCGCAACTACACGGCCGCTAAGTTTTTTGCGCATTTATATAAAAAATGAAGCTGTTTATGTAGTTTTGCTCCATTCTCTATCTCGATACAGTTCCTCCAATCAAATTCTCTTAATCACTGACATGACTTTAATTCAAGAGCACTGCAGAGTCTGCCCTTGCCTATAACTCTCCAGTAAATTTGCTCACACCACTTCTCTAACCAAATACATTATGTCCGAAGCAACATCCGAAATTGGCCTTATAGGTCTCGCAGTCATGGGCCAAAATCTGGCTCTCAACATCGCCGATCACGGCTTTAAAATCTCCGTTTACAATCGGACGACTTCCAAAATGGAAGAATTCGTTGCAAACAACCCAGACACACCAGGTGGTCTCGAAGGTTGTGAGACACTTGAAAGCTTCGTTGCTTCACTCAAGCGCCCGCGCAAGATCATCATTCTCGTGCAAGCGGGCGGTCCAACTGATAAGGTCATCGAAGGCCTTATCCCTCTCCTCGAAGAAGGCGACATCATCATCGATGGTGGCAACGCTCGCTGGGACGATACCATCCGCCGTGAGAAAGATCTCACTGCACGCGGCCTCCGCTTCATCGGTTCCGGTGTTTCCGGTGGTGAAGAAGGAGCACGTTTTGGCCCTTCCCTAATGCCAGGTGGTTCTAAGGAAGCTTGGACACATCTTGAGCCTATCTGGAAAGCAATCGCTGCAAAAGTAGATCCTGAAACAGGTAAGCCACTTGAAGGTGCTGAGCCTGGTAAGCCTGTCGAAGGCGGCTTCAGCTGCACTGCTTACATCGGTCCAGACGGAGCCGGTCACTACGTCAAAATGGTGCACAACGGCATCGAATACGGCGACATGCAGATGATCTGCGAAGCCTACGACCTCATGCAAAACGTGCTCGGTCTGACACCAGCTGAGATGGGCGATATATTCACTGAATGGAATGAAGGCGACCTCGACTCTTTCCTCATCGAAATCACTGCGGACATTCTCAAGCAAGTAGACCCTGTAACTGGCAAACCTTTCGTCGACATCGTGCTCGATACTGCTGGTCAGAAAGGCACCGGCAAATGGACATCTGTCAATGCCCTCGACATGGGCACACCTGCTCCAACAGTTGCTGAAGCGGTCTTCGCACGTTGCCTCTCTGCGGTGAAAGACGAGCGCGTCGCTGCTGAAAAGATTCTAAAGGGTCCCGACGCACCTGCATTCACTGGCGACAAAGCCGAGATGGTCGAAGCCATCCGCGAAGCGCTCTACGCCTCCAAGATCTGCTCCTACGCACAAGGCTTCCAGCTCATGGCTTACGCACAGGAAGAATACGACTGGAAGCTCAACTTCGGTGAGATCGCGCAGATCTTCCGTGGTGGTTGCATCATCCGTGCAGCATTCCTTCAGAAGATCACCGAGGCTTACGAGCGCGATCCTAACTTGGCTAACTTGCTACTCGATCCTTACTTCTCCGAAGCTATCCACAAAGCACAAGCCAGCTGGCGTAAAGTGGTCGCACTAGCGGCCACACACGGTGTCTCGATCCCGACCTTCGCATCAGCCTTGTCATACTTCGACGGTTACCGCACCTCGCGCCTACCACAGAATCTCCTGCAGGCGCAACGCGACTACTTCGGCGCTCACACTTACGAGCGCACCGACGAGCCACGCGGTAAATTCTACCACATCGACTGGCCGAAGCCAGACCGCCCACAGCTAGAAATGTAGCCAAAGCAAGAAGTTCAAATTTATAAAAGCCGTTCGGGAAACCGAGCGGCTTTTTTGTAATGACTCATCATCTTAAATCAGAGAAGTAAAACACACCTAGAAGCTTGTCTTATGAGTTTTTTTAACTCTGCTAAGATGCATAATCTTCAACCGTGAATACATACTAACTATAACTACCAAAAATATTGCACATGATAAGAATCCGAACTTTCGCAGCACTGATTACTACTACCTTGCTCGCATCCTTCACCCCCACTTTCACGAATGCGCAACCAGCACCGATATCAAGTAATCAACCAGCTTTCATCCCGCTCGGCGATCTTGACGGAGGGAACTTTTTTAGTGCGGCATCAGGAATCTCAGGCGACGGAACAATCGTCACCGGGACAAGCAGTTCGACTGACGGGCAGTTACCATATATATGGACGCAAGTAGGCGGAATAAATGACCTTATTAATGGCGTCGCTTTGGGTATCAGAGCTGCCAATGGTAGCGCAATCTCTGCCGATGGGAGTGTAATCGTGGGAACATAAATGACGGAATTCAACGCGGAGCCTTTAAGTGGACGTCACTTGACGGAATAGAAAGTATAGGCGATTTACCTGGGTATGCTATTGACAGTAGGGCCTATGCCGTTTCTGCAGATGGCAGCACGATCGTGGGCCGAGGGTATTCGTATATTGGCTTAGAAGCGACTAGATGGACTGAAGCGACTGGCATGGTCAGTTTAGGAGGATACCCACAAAGCACTGCTTACGGTGTCTCTGACGATGGCACTGTCATCACAGGTTACTCCTCTTTTATAGATGGCCAACAGGCCTTTAGATGGACCGCCAGCGACGGTCTCATCGGATTGGGTGACCTCAATACGGAATCGATCAAAAATAGTTATGGATACGGTATCTCGGGTGACGGTAATTACATCGTAGGAATAAGCAAATCCGAAGCTGGCGACGAGGCCTTTCGTTGGAATGAAACTGACGGCATGATCGGACTCGGGGATTTTGAAGGAGGCAAGTTTTATAGCGTCGCAAATGCAGTCTCTGCTGATGGGTCCGTAGTGGTTGGATCCGGGTCTGATGATGAAGGAGAATTAGCCTTTAGATGGACTGAAGAAACAGGCCTGCAAAGCATAGTCGATTGGCTAGCTGAAAGTAACGTGGCTGTCGAAGAAGGTTTTTCTTTAACAAAAGCTACTGATGTTTCCGATGACGGAAATACAGTCGTGGGGAACGGCTCATCTACCCGTTTCATCGATTCCAAACTCACCATTCAGTTCACGCATGAAACTACCCAAGTTTGCGAGATCTTCAGGTTTCGCATTTTTCAAATTACTTAAGGAATAACGATTCTCTGCCAAGCCTTGCTCTTCTAGAAATTCAGCCATTGCTTGTCGATATTCAGCAAGCTCCTCATCGGTCATACTTTCCATCAATCGCTTACGCTCTTTGTATACCTCTATGCCAGAAGCAAAATCACGTGATAGTTTTTCTTTTTCATCATCCGATGTAAAAAACGTCAGTGCTGCTAAGGCCTTTTGCCAAATGGTTGGATCGCCTGCTTTCTTTTTAAAATTCTTCGCTTGCTCCATAAGCTGCGCAGTTTGCTCGGAAGCAAAACCAGCATACTCTGCAAAGCGCTGCCCTTCAGGCATCAAGTAGAGCGATAATTTTGGCACACCATAGGCGGTTCCAAATAACATACCAACTACAACTATCGCACTACATACGGAACCCAACAGTGGCACCGCATATTGCCAATAGATTAATATAATGGCTGTGATCAAAACACTGACCGCCATTAATCCAAACAGTAAATCGGGCGTGACTCCGGGTAAAAAATCCGAGATACGGCGTTCCAGAAACATCTTCACCACCGTCAACATGAAGATGATGAATAAACCACCGACTAAGCGAAAATCGACATGCGCCCGTGAGAATATTTTAACTATGAAGGAAACCAGAAAACCCATCAAAAAAATGGATGCCAGATGAAGCAGCGCATCTAAGGCGAGGACCAAGTATTCGTTCATAAATTTGAAGCTGTGAGTTTTCTATAGAATATCTGTTACGTCATCGACTTCCCTAAATAAGCCAGCATCCACATTTCTTTCCATAGTCGATAGCGACCTTCGTAAGTGATTTTACCTTCTTCTTCCTGACGTGCGCGCGGAACCAAAAAACCAGTTTCTAAATTCAAGCGTTCCAGAATCCTTTGTTGCTCGTTCATTTCTTGCAGCGGTTCTTCTTCGAAAGATATCGGAGTGATTGAGCTTTTAATCAAACGTAGATGATGGCGCTTCAATAAGCTCTTCAATGATCCTGTCAGTGGTTTACGAGCAATGTCCCAACCTTCCGGATAAAATCCTCCGTAGGGTAAAAACAAGTTATCGGTGATTAATCGACGGTCTTTCTTACCTTCTGTACTAATTGTATAACAAGCTGTGGCTCCATCTTTTCTTTTCGGCAAAAAGAGTATCTGGATTCGTGTCATACGGTCTTCGCTCTCGTAAATGGAAACACGTAAAAAGGTGCCTTCGAAGAGTTCTGCCTTCAATGCTGCTAAACGATTAAAACGTTCGTTGCGTAACCAGTCTCGCAACTCAATAAACTTTTTATCTGCAGGCCACTCATCGCCATCTTGATTCAATTCAAAACTATGAAACAGTGGCATTTCACCTCGACTCAAAGCCAGAATAGCAAGCCAGTTGTAACCAGTTTCAAATAAAAACCACAAGGCTAAGCCGGTAATAAAATGCACCCAATCCGGACGAAATGATAACTCAAAATGTCGGAGCAGAAATGCTAACCAACCAGCAAATACGATCCAGCGTAACCAACGACCTACTACGGCAAATACTGGCACACCAAAACGATTTCCAAGCACAGGAAATATTATGGAGAATACTGCTAATATTATTAGCAAATAGTGTATCATGGTCAGTTCTTGCATTATTCAAAAAAGGAAGGACGGTCCTGAGACCGTCCTTCTGGTAAATCATTGAAAAGGTCTCGTTCTTTTCGACTTAGTTCAAGCGCAGTGGCATGATCACACAAATGAAGTTATCGAGTGTCTTGAAGAGACCTGGGCTGAGCTCATCTTTAAATTCAAAGAATACTTCATCCTTAGTCAGTGCTTTAAGTGGCTCCATCAGGAACTGTGGATTGAAAGCCACTTGCACTTCCGGTCCATCATACGCAATTGCCATAGACTCGTGGGATTCACCGTATTCAGTGGATGAACCAGAAATTTCGAGGAGGTTTTTAGTGACCTTTAATTTCACTGAGTTGCTCTTGTCTGAAGTGACAAGTGCCGCACGGTGCACACATTCCAACATGAGCTCACGCTCAATTTTGACGCGGTGCTCCGTTTCTTTTGGAATGACTTGGCGATAGTTCGGGTAGTTACCTTCCACGATCTTGGAAACCAAGTAAAGGTGATCGACTAGACCGGAATCTCCCGCTTCGTCGATATCGATTTCGAAAGCGGCTTGGCGATCGTTGAAAGCAATTTTTACCTTCTCACCTTTGCCCATGAGACGCTCGAGTTCCGCGACTGTCTTTGCTGGAAGAATTAAGCTACCTGCGTTTTCTTCGCTGATTTCTGTCTCGAGTGCTGTGAGTCCAAGACGTCGACCATCTGTGGCAACCAGTGTCAGTTTTTCGTCGGCAAAATTGAAATAAACACCGTTGAGGATGTAGCGGTTTTCATCGTTTGATTGGGCGTAAGAAACGCTCTTTAACATGCCAACGATAGCTTCTTGAGAAAGTTCAAATACTTTACGGTTTTCGAACGTCGGCAATGGTGGAAACTCCTCACTGCTGATCCCCATAATTTTGAAAAGCGAACCGCCGGATGTGATTTTAGCTTGGTTCTTTTCGCTTGTTTCGATGAACACTTCATCGACTGGAAGTTCACGCACAATTGTGGCAAGCTTACGAACTGGCAAAGTGATGGCACCTGCATCGGATACATCAGCCTTGATACGGCAACGAATGCCTAAATCGAGGTTGGTCGTGGTCAATGAGATGTGACCCTCCTCAGCTTCGATCAGCACATTGCTGAGAATGGGCATTGTGGAACGTGTCGCGACAACATTGAGAACTTGTTGGAGACCGTTGCTAAAGTGATCCTTGTTGATCTTGAACTTCATGGTGTAGATTTGTCGGTGTTTTGAGAGTTACTGGCAATGCTTATGTATTATAGATATTCTTTATATATAAATCTCTCCTTAACAGTAATGGGGGTGAATTGTGAGAAAAACTCATCAACTCACTGCTCGCAAGTCATTTACAGTGATTTTTCAGTGTGAAGAGGTCGGTGAGGAATATTGTAGAGAGGTGAATGATGTGGAAAAGTTTTTTTACTTACACAGAGTCTTCACGCTTATTCCCAAGTTCTTCACATGTATTTTTGGCAGCATGCCGTAGACGTTTACGAGCTCGATAAATCCGGTATAAATGGCGAACCGGACCATAAACGATGTAGGTAAAGAAAATGAGTGCGAAGGATAGCTCCTTCATGATAAAAGCGACACCAAGTGCAAATATAAGACAGATAAACGTGCGGACACGGGTGCTGGTCTGCCAATCAATGTCTTTGAAGCTTGGGTATGGGATGTTGCTCACCATGAGATATGCGATCAAGAGCATGAATGGTGGAATGCCCAGAGCGAGACTACGCGAGTCAAAATCTTGAGTGTCCAAGCTGGTGATGACCATGACAATGGATACAATCATACCAGCGGCAGCTGGCACAGGTAGTCCTAAGAAGTCTTTAGTTCCTTTAAGGCGCTCGGCTGGTGGCAGCATTGGATGTGTTAATACGTTAAATCGAGCAAGTCTGACCGCAGCGCACAGTAGATAGACAAACCCGATCAACCAACTGACCTCGAGAAACACTGGGTATTTATCTACTGTAGGGGTGAGAACCAGGAAGATCATCATCAATGCTGGTGCGACACCGAACGATATAATGTCGGCGATTGAATCGAATTCTTTTCCGAATAGAGATTCTCGACCCCCTAAACGAGCGACTCGACCATCAAGGGCATCACAGATCACTCCAAAAAGAATAAACCAAACAGCCTGCTTGTAATAGCCATTAACGATCGACGGATCGGTGGCATAGTTGGCTTGAATACAGCCCCATATCGCTAGAAAACCAAAAAAGAGATTACCAGCAGTTAAACTGTTGGGTAGCAGATAGATATGGCTAGCTTCACCAGAATCTGCATATTGATGTTTCGGTTTATTTTTTGGATCAGACATAAATGCTTTTTGGTCTATTCTGAGCGATCGCCTTTATGCCTCAGGGATTCAAGGTATTTCCAAAAAGAGTCTTCTTGCTCGAGCATAAACTCCTCTGCGAAAGGTAGTTTAAAGCGAAAGATAAAATCAGTGAGCGTATTTTTATGGAGGATGTAATGAGCAAAGAGTGCGTCACCATCTTGCTCGAAGTAGATACGAAATTCGCCGGCTCGAACGCGGTAGTATGTCTTACCGTTGCGTTGAAAACGCCCCAATTCTTCATTGGGATTCTCTAGTTGCTCCTGTTTCAGAGTGCTGACCACTTCGACAAGTAGCATTTGCGATCTTGTATCGAGCTGATTGAGCTCATGCATGCTTTGTTCGCTGAAATTTACCTGAAACATTGTATATAAATAGACGGAGTTGCCTGTGAGATAGAGTGAGACACATTAGAATAGATGTTCTCATGTGCAATCGCAGAATACTGATACTGAATTAGCTATTGAGGCACCCTTCCAAGTAGCATTGACCGTCCGGATAAAGTCATCAATGTCATCGTCCATGGTAAAAGTGACAATCGAATATGAGGGTGAGCTACGCTGTAATCTAGAGCATGGTCCTTCCGGAAACACACTACAAACCGATGCACCGGTGGATAATAATGGCAAAGGCGAAAGCTTTTCACCTACCGATCTCTGTGCATCTGCGCTAGGTTCCTGTATTGCCACGATAGTCGGCATGCAGATGGAAGCGCTGGGTGTCGATTTGAAGGGGATGCGTATTGAAGTGAGTAAAGAAATGTCCGCTAACCTACCGCGTCGAATCGCCCGACTTGAAACGAATGTCTGGTTGCCTGTGCCTTTAACCGATGATCAGCAGATGAAAGTGGAAATTGCGGCAAAGAACTGCCCAGTGCATCATAGTCTTCACCCGGAGATTGAAAAGCCGATCCATTTTCATTGGAAGTAATTTATAGTGAGTAAGTTAAATACTTTGATCACTCTGCTGGTATTCGACTCACGTAATCGATTATTGGTGCAGCAGCATTCAGATAATGGCGTTGAAATACCACTTTACCCCTCCTCGTCATGTGAGGGTTCGTATTTGCTAACGACAGCTGACATTGAAGGCGAGCTAACTGAGATCCACTGTCGATTGAATAGTGAAGTCACTCCTGGGAATGAGTTTATAAGCCTGTATCAGCTAAGGTCGCTCGAACAATCCAGCCACTTAAAGGCAATTTTACAGGCGATAGAGCCTCATTTATATCGACTTCCCTACCTCGATCTCGGGGAAAATGAGTATATCTACCGATTTCGTACCGCCAAAGAACGCAACCGCTCGATCTACGTGGATACTCAGTCGGATGCACTGTATCAAAGCGCCCTGTGTGCGGCGATTAAGGAAGCACGACGAACGAAGGAAAAAACCTCAGGTGAGCCAGCAGTCTTGGATTTTGGTGCGGTGAGTTATGTCATCCCCAGTCACTTCGGGTTTTGCCTCGGTGTGCAAAATGCAATCGAACGCGCTTATGAAACGGTGGCGGCAAATCCGGGAAAACGGGTCTTCATGTTGAGTGAGTTGATTCATAATCCTTTTGTAAATGAAGATTTATTGGCTCGAGGATTACGTTACTTGCATACTGACAAAGGGTTACCAATTCGTGATGATGGTTCGATAGCGACCGATCGGGAGGACCCCCAGGCGTTATGGAATCAACTAGCAGAGGAAGATATCGTCATTATTCCGGCATTTGGAGCGACGAATGAAGACAAGGTTCGTTTGATTCGGCGCGGGCTTTCGATCCGTGAAAATGATGCCACTTGTATGTTGGTCGAGAAGGTATGGAAGGCTGCTCGCCGTTATGCCGGGGAAGGTTATACGGTGTTGATTCACGGTAAGTCTGAGCACGAGGAAACCAAAGCTACTTTCTCTAACAGTTCGAGCCATGGCCCAGCACTCATGATTCGCAATATGGAGCATGCTGAGCGTTTAGGTGAAATCATTAAGGCAGAGGATTCTCAGAAGAAAGCACTCTTTGATGCTTCCTTCGGTGGCTTGTATTCAGATGGTTTTGATCCTTTGCGTGATTTGGATCGAATCGCCGTGGTCAATCAAACCACTCTTTTGCGGAATGAGACACTGAGGATCATTGAGCATCTTCGCGAAGTGATTTCGGAGAAATATGGTGAAGATCGTGTGGCTGAGCATCTTTGGTCGAAAGGTAAAGGGGACACCCTCTGTTATGCGACACAGGTTAATCAGGATGCTTTGCACAAAGCGGTTGAGTTACCTATCGATGCCGCGATCGTGGTGGGCGGTAAAAATAGCTCTAACACCTTCCAACTGTATCGTGTCTGTGAGGATCGATTCGGTGACAACGCACATTACATCCAATCAGAGGCAGATATCACAGCGTTGCATGAAATTGAGCATTATATATTTCCGTATAATTTGTCCGAGATCTCTCAAGATAATCACTGCCAGCGCCCATTCCTAAAGGCAGATGGAGCGAAGAAACATATTCTACTAACGGGGGGGGCTTCTTGCCCGGACGGCATTATCCAGCAAGTCATCCAGAAAATTAACAGTTTTTACCCTGCCGATGCGATTCGTCCGGTAGAGGCAATTTTACAAGCTTTTGAGTCTGAGGGTTGAACCGTGGACAGATGCAGTTACTGTATGGGCAGTGTTATTTGGTATTACAGATTGTGAAGGGGGTGCTCAACCCGGTGTTTATTACAGCATCGGGTCTATTGTGCAGCACAAGCTCTATGGTTACCGGGGTGTGATTGTTGCCTTCGATCCACACTGTGTCGCAGGCGATAAGTGGTATTTTTCAAATAAAACTCAGCCCGCCCGCGAGCAGCCATGGTATCATGTATTGGTTCACGACAGTGGTGGGCTCAGCACATATGTAGCACAGTCAAATCTCCAAGAAGACCCATCACAGGCTCCAGTGGATCATCCGAGAATCAGCAGTTATTTCACGGAATTTATCGATGGTTCCTATGTCCTTAAAGAGGGCAATGCTTCTGGTGGCTGCTCGATGTAGCGAGGTTTGTCGCAGTGTATCTTTAAGACGATATAGCGGCTTCACTTTCAACGCCTTCGAGCACGAGCTCTCCAAAGAGCGTGCTGGCAGTGACTCGGTTGAATCGGACGGGCACGAGTTGACCGACTAGTCGTGGGCTCGCTTTGACGATCACAACGCGATTACCACGTGTGCGGCCGATGAACATGTCTTCGCCTTTCTTGGCTGGACCTTCAAAGAGCACTTCCTCGACTTTACCGACTAGCGCTTCGTTACGCTCCAGCGAGCGACGGCTCAAAATTTCAAGTAACACTTGGTTACGCTCTTCTTTCGTCTCTTTACTTATAGGGTCACCGAGTGGTTCGGCGGTGGTATCGGGGCGCACACTGTATTTGTAGAGATAGGCCATATCAAAACCGATTTCTTCAAAGTGTCTACGGGTCAGTTCAAAATCTTCTTCAGTCTCGCCTGGAAAGCCGACGATTACATCGGTGGAGATATACATATCCGGTCGAACGGCGCGGATTTTTTCAATGATGCTGCGGAACTTTTCGATGGTGTAAGGACGACGCATCGCTTTGAGAATCGTATTGCTTCCACTCTGCATCGGGAAGTGTAGGTATTCGCAGAGCTTTGGTAGTCGAGCGTAGCATTCAATCAGGTCGTCCTTAAAGCCGACCGGATGGGGGCTGGTGAAGCGTATGCGCTCGATTCCCTCGATAGTGTGCACCTTTTCGATCAATTGCACAAAAGGACTCTTTTGATCGACGAAAGGAAACTCACGTATGCCGTATTGATTTACTATTTGTCCCAACAAGGTGACTTCTCGCGTGCCTTTTGCCACTAGCTCTTCGATTTCTTCGATAATGGCCTCCATGGGGCGGGCGCGTTCGGTCCCACGTGTCTTGGGCACGATGCAGTAAGAACACTTCATATTACAGCCCTGCATGATGCTGACAAAGGCGGTGGCTTGCGGCTTATCGTCGACGTGCGACTTAATCGTATTTTGAGAATCGAGTTCTTCGGCTAGATCGACGATGGATTCCGGACGTGGGCCTTGGCCCTGCATCGTAGCGATAATATTGCTCAGATGGTCGGGTACGCGGTGAAATTTCTGTGTGCCGATGATCAGGTCGAGGTCTGGCAAACTATCGAGCAGAGCCTCACCGCGGTTTTGAGCCATGCACCCCATGATGCCTATGATGAAGTTGGGGTTTTTGCGCTTTCTTTTACCGAGGTGGCCCGCTTTACCGATGGCTTTTTGCTCGGCCTGGTCACGCACGCTGCAGGTGTTCAGTAGGACGACATCGGCCTCTTTCTCGTTATCGACCAGCGCATAGCCTTTCCCCCGAAGCATCGCGGCGACCGCTTCGGAGTCTCGTTCGTTCATTTGGCACCCGTAGGTTTTGATATGCACCCGGTTCATGAGGAAGTCGGAGAATGTTGAGCCCAAAGGCTTTGTAAACTCAGAACTGGACAAAGTCTAAATGAAGGTCTGTTAAAAAGTTTGAAAAACCATTGTTGGCGCTGAGTGGTCTTGACCCATGTGCCACATGCTTTGTCATAAGTCTATGTCCGAGATCCCCCCACGTGAGATTATTTTAGCGAAAGCCGGTGAGCTTTTTCATAAGCGTGGCTATGGTGCGGTTACGATCGACGATGTGATTGCTGCGACAGGATTGCCTAAATCGACATTCCATCAGAATTTCAGTTCACGCTCAAAGCTTGGTCAGGCTTGGTTGGGTCGTTTGAATAAGCGCATGCAGGCGATGCACGATAGTTTCCTTGAGAAACCAGGTGATCGTGATCGGCGCTTGCGGAAGTATTTCTTTTCCATGCGCAGCTGGTTGGAGGCCAATGGCTTCCGTTCTTGTCAGTTTGCTAATACGTCAGCCTGTATTGATTCTGAATCCGATGAAGAAATCGCGCATTTGATTGATCAATATAAACGCGCGCAGCGTAAGTTTTTCATCGAATTGGTGGGCACATTGGTTGATGAGACAGATGCTAAACGCTTAGGCACTGCGGTCTTTTTGCTCTATTCCGGAGCGATGACTGAAGCTCAAAATTTGAAAGCCACTTGGCCACTTGAAGATGCTTTGGCGATATCAGAGCAGCTCTGTGGAATTAATCGATAAGAAGTCCCCAATTCTCCCTTTGCGCTGGAATTGAGAGAATGAAACCATCAATGTTTTCGCATTATGGAAAAAGTAACCGAACTTCTGTCAAAGCTTCCTGAGGAAGCGAAGGATCTCCAAATCAACCTGAAGCGTGTGCTGGAAGGTGAATCTCTGAACACAGAGCAAACATGGGGCACTGCTTTGGCTGCTGCGTATTTTATTCGTAATCCTCAATTAACAGCGGCGATTCATGCTGACGCCGAAGCGGCTGGTGTGTCCCAAGCCATTTTGGAGGACGCTCGTGGCGCGGCTTCGATCATGGGAATGAATGCTATTTATTATCGTTTTCGTCACCTTATGAATAAGGAGGCATACAATCAGCGCCCTGCCAATCTACGCATGATGCGAATGCAGCAAGTCGCTACAACGAAGGCGAATTTTGAGCTGTTTTCGATTGCTCCTGCCGCATTGGCAGGTTGCGAAATGTGTCTTAAAGCGCACGAAGCAGCGGTTAAGAAAGATGGTATGACGGAGGATAATGTCCACGATGCCGTTCGTATTTCTGCGGTTCTGCATGGTGTGGCTGTTGCCTTGGAAATGGTTTAGCCATTATTGGCTGCTTTCCTAGTAGGTAGTTACGATTCAAAAAGCGCATGGTTTCATGATACGTAAAGATCGGATCGTTATGTCAGCATCCCCGCATAAAGTATTTGTTTACGGCACTTTAAAACCGGGGGGTCACTACTGGCCTCAGTTTTGCGAAGGCAAGGTCAGTGAAGTGCAACCGGCAATGATACGGGGCGAGCTCTATGATCTACATGTTGGCTATCCTGGGGTGATCCTACAAGGAGATGGCTGGGTGCAGGGCTGTCTTTTAACTTTCCCGCGGGAAGCAGATTTCCTTCAATTAGATGTGCTCGAAGGTTACGTGCCCGGAAGGGAGGAAAGTAAGAACGAGTATAACCGCCTAAAAGTGCCTAGTTACACGCCCGAAGGTGAAACACTTGGTGAGGTTTGGGCATACGAAATGACCGAAGCGACGATGCAGCGTTATACGGGCACTCGAATAGAGAGTGGCTATTGGGCTATTTAAATAGATTCACCCTACTCTTTGGGCTTCGCGACTTTCTTGGCGGGTTTCTTTTTTACCGTCTTTTTGGTCGTGGCTTTTGGGGGCACAGTTTTCTTTGCGGCGGCTTTCTTAGTCGCAGTCTTTTTCACCGTGGCTTTCTTTGTGGCGACCTTTTTGACCGCTTTTTTCGTCGCCTTCTTCTTAGCCGGTTTGTCTGCGGGAGCTGGTTTAGCTGGCTCCTTTGATTTCACTTCGGACTTCGTTTTAGTTTTAGGCTTTTTGACCGGTTCGGTTTTGGCTTCTGCAGGAGCCTTCGATTTGGGTGCTTTAGCTTTTGGCTTGGAGCTGGTTTCTTTGCCCTCCTGAGAAGGTTTAGATTCAGCGCTTGGGGGCGTTGAATTTGTTTCGCCTACTGGATGCTGTTTTTTGCCACCGCGTCGTCGGCGATTCCGAGCTGCCTTGTTTGATGTATCAGTGTTTTCTGCGCGTGGTTGTGAATCATCAGCCTGCGCGGATTGTTTGGCTTCAGTTTTCCCTGCTTCTTGCGAGTGCTCTTTATTGTCGTTTTCGCGATTACGATTACGACCTCCACGGCGTCGACCACGTCTGCGCTTAGAGCCAGCCTCTCCCTGTGTTTGATTATCAGGCGATCTTTGTTCGCGTTGAGGTGCTGGTTTTTTCGCTTCGTAACGCTCAGGGTGCGTTTCAAAATCTTCGATCGCAGCTGCGATCTTTTCTTCCATCTCTTCGTCGGTGTATGGAATAGTGCGTTCGACTCTTTCTGGTGATTTGGTCGGAATCTTAGGCTGTTCCGGTGGGCAGTATTCTGCGGGCGGCAGCACGATTGCGTTGTAAGGATCGATGGGAAGCGGATCTTCTGGTAGTGCAGATTTCGCTTTGGCGCTGAGACGCGGGTAAAGGGTGATTTCGTTGGGCACGTTGGGCTCATTCTCATTGAGTAGTTGCTCAATGGTGCGTGCGACGTGTTCGGGATCGATGCGTGTTTGCATCAGCTGCTCGTCGCTCACATCTGCCGCGGGTAGTTCTGGGTTTTGGCGAAGGATGAGGTTGGTCACTCGGAGACCGGCATCACGGGCTTGATCGAAGAGCGCGTTATTCATCTCGCGGAGGCCACCTTCGATGAGTGCATTGATCGCACTCGCGGGGTGCCCACTCTTGTTGGCGGGGATGATGTTAATGAGCTGACCACGAAAGCGCAGTAAGTTGGGTAGTGCGAGGCGGGTCAGCATGATCGGACCGAGGAGTCCGATTTTGAGAATGGCTTCGAGATTACCGACAGGTAGTTTTTCGAAAGCGCCGCCAGGCGTTACATCGATCGCATGGATTAGGATGTGTAAGGCACCTTCCTTTTCCAGAATTTCATTGGTCGCGCGAGTGACGGCTTCGAGATCGCTGACATCAATCGGATATGCGAAGAAGTTTTGATCTGCGAAAGTGACTTTCGAGAAATTATTACCGATGCCGTGCACGCGGCAACCTTGCCGAATGAGACCCTTGATGATCCGGAGACCGAGAGGTGTCTCGGCGCCGGTGACAATAGCAATGTCCATATGTTGTATAAATTGGCTCTACCTGCGGAGAACACCCGAAATGGGGTTCGTCAAAGACGCAGTGGAGGTTCCGTGTAATGATCGGAGATGAGTGGTTATGTCGTATCTCAGACAGTATGTTCGAGATCTCATGCTGCATAGAGCAGAATCCAAACCACTTTTTGGCAATGGTAATCGTGTGGAATGCGTGGATGTAGGTTTTGGGCGTTTAATGGAGATGATCGACTAGCTCTTGGAGTGAGTGCACGACAGGAGCACCTGTGGTAGCAAGCCGTTCTGGTGTATGATGCCCGTGTGCGAGCAGGATACAGTGAGTGCCAATGGCTTCCGCTACTTCAAAGTCGTGTAGGGTATCGCCAATCATCACGACTTCTTCGGGGTCCCATTCCAGTTTTTCAATCCAGCGCTTCCCCTGCCCTACTTTGCCTTCTGCGTAGATGTTATCAGTGCCGACCAGACCACTGAAATGCTCACGAATACCGAAGTGGTTGATGCCAATTTCAAGGGCTTCCTGTTTTGCGGCAGAAAGAACTGAATGCGTGTGCCCCAAACCGGAGAGTTTTTTGAGTATCTCCGAGGTTTCAGGGTGCAAGACGCACTCTTCTAGCCAGCGGACTTCGTAGTCGTTGATAAATTCGCGGCTGACTTGGGCAAAGCTATCTACATCTGTATCAAAGCCGAGGTAGTCGTAGAAATGAATAACCGGAAAGCCAAAGTTCTGGCGATACACGTCCTCGGTGAGCGGCGATCGGTTGCGTTTGGCGAGTAGTCCGTTGAGCACTTCGACGCACAACCAGGTGTCGTCCAATAAGGTGCCATTCCAATCCCAGATGATATGACGATATGGTGAGGGCATCTAGTCGAGTAGATCAGGTTTCCGCTCGAAGAGCACGGCAGGCACCTGCATGAGTGCGAGAAAGATCAAGGTGCCTTCAAAGCCGGGCACGCCTAGACGCTCACCTCTATCTGCAGCTGCGATATATGCGAACATCACCGTAGCAATCATCAGAAAGACAAAAAGCGCTGAAATAATCAGCATCGCTACATAAGTCAGTTTCCAGCGTTTATCTGAAACCTTGGCAAATGGGAGATTTAGAAAAGCACCGTAGAGTATAAAATAGACTGATTGGATGACCACGAAAGTCGTCAATGTGCCAGTAAGGAGGTTCTTTAAAGCGAGTCCGATTAGTAAAAAGCCCAAGGCGCGACCTGCCCAGCGTGCATAGCGCACACCATCCGGTATAATTGTATTTGGGTTTTCTTTGGTGATGCTGCTCATTTAAATAGTCGGAGCAGATCAGAGCCTGCCTCTTGCTCGGCGTCAAGCAACGCGAGCTTTCTATCTGCTCCCCATCGATAATTTCCTATCGCACCAGTAGATTGAATGACACGGTGGCATGGTCTGAGTATTGAAATGGGGTTGGCGCCCACCGCTGAACCCACTGCCCGATTGGCCTTTGGCTTGCCTATCGCTTGAGCAATCGACTGATAACTCACACGTTCCCCATACGGAACATCAATGAGTGCTCTCCACACCGCTAGCTGAAATGGTGTGCCTTGTGGTGCGAGATACTGCCACTGAATCGCTGGCGCCAAGGACTGATAGTGAGCAAGCCAGTCCAGAAATACGGTGCGAAACACACTATCTGCCTCGGGAAGATCTGCTGTTGTCTCCTCAAAATGTAGCTCAGTGATTCGTTCGCGTGAAAAATTAGCGATTAAGGTGCCCCACTCTGTGAGGATTCGACATCCCAATTCACCCGGAGAGGCATATTGGGTCAATGTGGTGAACAAATTATCATTTATACTTGCCATATCAGCGCTTCCTTCCAATTTGAGAGAGTAATCATTTATTAATCATTCAATACATCCTATGGCCGCTAAATCACAAATTCAAAAAACAGTACGTAATCCTGATGCAGATCGCAAAAACCTCGATTTAGCGATGTCCGGCATCAACAAGCAATTTGGCCCAGGGGCGCTCATGCGCCTAGGAGAAGCCACAAAAATGGAGATCGACGTGATTTCTACGGGTTCGATCGCCATTGACCTCGCTCTTGGAGTCGGTGGCCTCCCCCGTGGTCGTATTTGTGAGATCTATGGCCCTGAAAGTTCAGGTAAGACAACTTTCTGTTTGAGCGCGATCGCTCAGGCGCAAAAAGAAGGCGGCAACGCTGTCTTTGTCGATGTTGAGCACGCGCTGGATCCTAAATATGCGAAAATCGTCGGCGTGGATTTAGACAATCTGATGGTTTCACAGCCAGAGAGTGGTGAAGATGCACTGAATATCACTGAAACACTGATTCGCTCCGGCGCCGTGGATATTATTGTAGTCGATTCCGTCGCAGCATTGGTTTCGAAGCATGAATTGGATGGTCAAATGGGTGATACCACTGTTGGCCTGCAAGCGAGAATGATGAGTCAGGCAATGCGCCGACTCACTGCTGCGATTAGTAAGTCTCAGTGTGTGGTGCTCTTTACCAATCAAATTCGTGAAAAGATAGGTGTCATGTTTGGCAGCCCCGAAACTCAGCCTGGTGGCCGTGCACTCAAGTTCTTTGCCTCGGTTCGGATGGATATTCGCCGAATTGGTCAGATCAAGGAGTCATCCGGCAAGGTTGTGGGTAACCGCACTCGCATTAAGATGGTGAAGAATAAAGTAGCTCCTCCATTCACTGAATCTGAGTTTGATATCATGTATAACGAAGGGATTTCACACTCCGGCTCGCTAGTAGACCTTGGTGTGGAACATAATATTTTGGAAAAGAAGGGTTCATGGATTTCTTATAAGGGCGAAATGGTCGGGCAAGGTCGCGAAGCAACTAAGACAGCTATCCAAGAAGACCAAAAATTAGCCGACGAATTGACCCAGTTGATCATGGCCAAAGTTCACCCCAAAGGTGGCGATTCCGTTACGGGCACTAGTGAGGTTGAGGAATAGCGTTTATTTCGCGATAGTCCCCTACTCTTCATCGGCATTTTCTGAATATTGCGTTCTGAGAGGCTTTAAATTCGGTCGATTATGGACTATCTCAAAGTAGTCCAGTCACTTGCGAACTTGACGCTGCGCTCGATTAAGTGAAGTTAGCGGGTCCTATGCCAGCTTCAGATACCATCGTCGCACTGTCCACACCAGCAGGCGAATCCGCGATTGCCGTGATTCGTTTGAGTGGTTGCGCCTGCCCTGAGCTTGGGCAGTCGATACTTGGACGCCAAAGCGGTTTAAAAGCACGCCATGCTTACTTTGGCATCTACTTGGATATCAAGGGGAAGCGAATTGATGACTGTGTGGTAACTTTGTATGAAGCGGGTAAATCCTTTACTGGCGAAGCTATGCTCGAGATCGCACCGCATGGTAATCCTTTGATAGTACAGAAGATCATGGAGGACTTGATGGCACGTGGTTGCCGACCAGCCGAACCGGGTGAATTTACTCGAACCGCCTTCATGAATGGGAAAATGGATTTGAGTCAGGCTGAGGCAGTCTCGGATTTAATACGTGCTAGATCTGACAAGAGCATCGAAGTGGCACAGCGACAACTGCATGGATCCGTCGGTCGTAAGATGAGTGAGTTGACCGATCGCTTGCTCTCAGTGATGGCACATTTGGAGGCTTATATCGATTTTCCGGAAGAGGATTTGCCCGATGAAAATCAGTCCGGACCGGCGATGGATTTACGGAAACTCATTAATGAAATCAATGAGTTGATCGAAACACAGCACTACTCCGCCCTATTACATGAAGGCATAAAGACTTTAATTGTTGGCGAACCTAACGTAGGCAAGAGTAGTTTGATAAATGCACTCACTGGCTCTGATAGGTCGATAGTTAGTGACATTCCGGGCACTACGCGTGATTACGTTTCGGCATTTCTAATGATCGGACCATGGCGTATCGAGATTTTGGATACAGCAGGATTGCACGAGGCGGTCGACGTAATTGAGCAGCTCGGAATCAACCACACGATTGAGCAAGCGGAGACGGCGGACTTCTTTTTGTTGATGCTCGATTCGAGTGGCGACTCCCCTACCCTGCCGGCTGAGTTGTTGGCTCGAACGACTGCTGAAAATACAATCGTCGTAGAAAATAAGATCGATTTAACCGGCTCGGTTTCGCATGACGCGTTTATGCCTGATTTCAAGCACGCCCGAGTTTCATTACTAGAGCGAGAAGGTATCAGTGAGTTGCGTCAACAATGGCAAGCGTCTATTGAGGCAGGCTTAAAACAGCCTAATGCAGATGGTGTCGTCGTGAATGCGCGCCATGCTGCTGCCCTGGGTGATGCTCGCGACGCTTTGGAGCTAGCTGCTGATAAATTGAAGAATTTGGAACTCTCGGAGTTGGTGGCCGCTGATCTACGTGATGCGGTTGAATTTATTGGTCGTGTTGTTGGCAAGGTCGACAACGAGCGCATGCTAGACAGTCTATTTAAGCAATTTTGCATAGGAAAATGAGTGGCGGACTAAAATTCGGGCCGAATCAGCCCTACGATGTGATTATTTGCGGTGCTGGTCATGCAGGCTGTGAAGCTGCGTTGGCGGCATCGCGCTTGGGTGCTGATGTGCTCATGCTCACCGGGAATCTCGATACAATCGCTCAAATGAGCTGTAATCCTGCCATCGGCGGTCAAGCCAAGGGGCACATGGTGCGTGAAATTGACGCATTGGGTGGTGAAATGGCGATCAATGCGGATACGACAGCAATACAGTTTCGTCTGTTGAATGCTTCCAAGGGGCCGGCAGTGCAAGCGCCGCGGGCGCAATGTGACAAGAAGGCGTATCAGTATCGCATGAAGCATGTCCTCGAGTTACAAGATAACCTCGATTTGTTCCAAGCCATGGTTCAAGGCCTGATTTACGAGGATGGTCGTGTGGTTGGTGTGAGCACGAACCTGGATGTTGAGTTTTACGCGAAGTCGGTGGTAGTGACGACCGGAACCTTCCTGCGCGGTTTGATGCATGTGGGGAAGAATAAGAATGAGGGCGGTCGGATGGGCGATTTCTCTGCAAAAGGGCTCTCCGGGTCGTTTTTGGAGGCAGGTATAGAGCTTGAGCGTCTCAAGACTGGCACGCCCGCACGTATTTTAGGCAGTAGTATTGATTTTACCAACTTAGAGGAGCAGCTTGGAGATGAAGAGCCCACGCTGTTTGCTTTTTACGATACACGCGAAGAACAAGATTTGTTCCACGTGGAACATTTTGGTCAGGAGAAGTTGGGTTGGGCTCCGGGCGAGAAGCAGGTTTCTTGTTGGATGACTTATACGGGCGAGAAGACTCGGGAAGTAGTGCAGGATAATTTACACCTCTCTGCGATGTATTCTGGTGAGATCGAAGGCACCGGACCACGGTATTGTCCGAGCATTGAAGATAAGTTTGTGCGCTTCAGTGATAAAGACCGGCATATGCTGTTTTTGGAGCCAGAAGGGCGGAATACCAACGAATGGTATATCAATGGACTATCCACCTCACTTCCTTTCGAAGTGCAGTTGGATCTGCTGCGCAGTATTGATGGCTTGGAGAAAGTACACATGCTGCGCCCAGCCTATGCCGTAGAATATGATTTTGCGCCACCCACACAGTTGTTTCCATCACTAGAATCCAAGAAAGTGGAGAACTTGTTTTTTGCCGGGCAAATCAATGGCACGTCGGGCTATGAAGAAGCGGCGGGACAGGGTTTGATTGCTGGTGTGAACGCGGTTCAAAAGGTGAGGGGAGGCGAGCCCTTGATTTTGAAACGTCACGAAGCTTACCTGGGTGTGCTGATAGATGACCTAGTTACGAAGGGGACGAATGAGCCTTATCGTATGTTTTCTAGTCGGGCGGAACACCGCTTATTGTTCAATCATCCAAGTGCTGAATTGCGCTTAGTAGAGCATAGCGATCGACTGCAACTTATTGATGGTCAGCGTGTTGCGAAGATTAAAGCCAAATCGGAAAAGATTCTGTCTTGGGTCGATCGCTTGGAAGTAGAGCGCACTCGCGGTGAAAGCTACGCCTTACATTTGCGTCGTTCTCGTTCACAGGAAGATTTTCCAGATGAATTGAAGACAGAGACGCGTGAGGTGCGTGACGAGGTGCACTATCGCGTTGTTTTTAAGGGATACCTGGAGCGGGAGCTGAAGCAGATTGAGAAGATGCGTCATATCGACCATATCCGCCTGCCGGAGGGTTTCGACTTTGGCAAAGTGAAAGGTCTGCGCAGTGAAAGCGCTGAGAAGTTAAAGAAAATTGCGCCTCTCACCCTGGGGCAGGCCAGTCGTATTAGTGGCGTGAATCCGGCGGATATAAGTATCTTGATGGTTTTTCTCGAGGCTGCATCTCGTAAGTAATGCACGGCGCATGATTGGGGCGTCACTCTCTAAATTGTGTCAATTAAGCTACGGCAATGTGTCGGGTGTGTGAAATTAGCGGCTAATGGTCGTAGCAATCGCTTTAATCGTTGACGGAACCGCTTGTTATCTAGGTTTAAAGTGAATTGCTTTGTGACGATTAATTCGTTCTGTTCTGGTTCTTCAGAGCAATTTACTCCTAAATATTTATAGAATGAGCGCGCCGAAAATCCATCGTATTTTAGTCCTAGATGACGAGCCTGACGTTACTGAATTGTTGCAATACAAATTAGAGCAAGCTGGTTACCGATGCATGGTGTTGAATGATCCGCTTACTTTTGTGGCGAAGGTGCGTGAGTTTGAGCCGGATTTGATGATTTTGGATATTATGATGCCTGAGTTGAACGGGCTTCAGTTGTGCCGTATCGCACGAGCAGATCCCGTGATGAAAGATATCCCCATCATTTTCTTAACAGCCAAGGGGGAGGCGGAAGATCGAGTCACTGGTTTGGAAACGGGGGCAGAGGACTACGTGTCTAAGCCATTCAACTCCAAGGAGTTGCTGCTTCGTATTGGGAATATTTTAAATCGCAGTGTCAAATTGGATGATTCTGCGGGACAGAAGCGTATTGAGATCGGAGGCGTGTTGATCGACGAGGACTTGCATCAATTACAGGTGGATGGTGAAGAAGTTATTTTGACCGCGACGGAGTTTCGTTTGCTGAAGTTGTTGATGGAGCGGAAAGGGCGCGTGCAGTCGCGCGAGCACCTACTGGTCAATGTCTGGCACTATGATACGGATATTGAAACGCGCACTGTCGACACGCACGTGCGCCGTGTGAGAGAAAAGTTAGGGTCGTATGCACATTTGATTGAGACTATCCGTGGTGTTGGTTATCGTGCGGTCGATATCTAATGTTGGTCTTTCTCTGTATTCTATTTTTTGTGACAACCGTTTGGTTGTTATTCTACATTCGTCGCACGCGTCAGCTTTTGGCTGACCTGGAGGGGGCGGTGCATGCGCAACGACGTTTATTGCCCGAGGCTTCTGATTTCACAATTAAGCTACACGGCGTGAAGGGTCTAATTGATGAGACGAATGATTTCATTGACCGCTATCAATTGTATGCGACTGAAAACACAGGTTATTCGAAGCAAATCGAAGCCTTGCTGCGTGCAGTTCAGGAGGTAGTGGTGATCTTCAACGCGGACCGAGAAATTGAATTTTCCAATAAATCCGCCGAATCATTGTTCCATAAGAGCATGTCGATGAAAGGTTTGCGTGTTGACTCGGCTATGCGCTCCTTGAGCCTGTTAGAGTTTCTTGAGGCTTTAAAGGAGGGGCGACCGGGGAATGAAAATCAAATCAGTATCGAGAAGGAGGGTGAGACTTTGTGGTTTGAGGCATCGTGCTCAGAGGTGCGTGGCATCTCCAATCCGAACGCGATGTCATATCTTCTAGTGCTTCACGACATCACGCGCTTGAAGAGTTTGGAAGTGTTGCGTCGAGAGTTTGTGGCTAACGTGTCGCATGAACTGCGCACCCCTTTGACGATTATCAAAGGTTTCGCGGAAACTCTAGTGGACGATGAGAGCACGATCCCATCGGAGTCACGCGTGCGGTTCCTCGGTAAGATCCTGACCAATGCGGAGCGCTTGCATATGTTGGTGGAAGATCTTCTAACCTTATCTCGATTGGAATCTAAGGCGGATCAGTTCGATCCTGTGATGCAGCCTATATTACCGCTATTGGAGGACATCCGGGAAGACTATCAGTCCCGTTTGAAGGAAAAGAGTCAGAAGATTGTGGTGGATGTGGATGATGCGGTCCCTTTTGTGTCGTTTGATCGCTTTCGTATTAATCAGGTGTTGGACAATTTGGTTGTGAACGCTTTCAGGTATGCTCCCGATTTTACTGAGTTACGTTTGAGCGCACGTTACGATGCTGCAGAGCAGGTGGTGGTGTGCTCGGTTCAAGACGATGGTCCAGGTATTCCTGAAGATGATTTGCCGCATCTTTTCGAGCGTTTTTATCGGGTGGATAAAGGCCGATCAAAGGAAAGTGGCGGCACTGGGCTAGGTCTGAGCATCACGAAGCATATTATACAGCTGCATGACGGTAAAGTCTGGGCGGAGAGCAAGCTGGGCGAGTGGACAAAGGTGAGCTTTAGCCTGCACTGCCCATTGGTAGAAACAGGCACAGTATAATCAAAGGGGTATCGGTCTTGACCCAGGGTGGGGGAGCTGTGCATAAATCTGCCTAATATGGAAATTTCAGAAGCACATGCTCGGGAGCTGGAAAAGCAGGTCGCACGTAAGCAGCAATTGCGTGAACAAATAAATGGCGAACTCGCTGGAGTGGAGCGCATTCTGTTTGAGGCAGGCTGTGGGCATGGGCATTGGCTGGCTGATTACGCAGAAGCGAATCCAGAGGTGACCTGCGTGGGCATCGATCTGATTACTTGGCGTATTCGCAAGGGCTTGGATAAGCGCGATAAGCGAAATTTGAAGAACTTGTTCTTTTATAAGGCTGAGTTGGGGGAGTTTTTAGAGGTATTACCTCCACATATCCGTTTCGAACGCACCGTATTATTGTTCCCGGATCCGTGGCCGAAAGCGAAACACCATCGCCGACGCATGGTGCAAACTGCATTCTTAGATGAAGTGGCTAAACGAACCGATACGGGCGGAACCTTTTGTTTTCGCTCAGACGATCGCCCATATTTTGATTGGACCGTAGAGCATTTGGAGACGCATCCCGAATGGGAGATTGATGACGCTGCACAGTGGCCTCATGAAACGGAGACCTACTTTCAGAGTTTGATGGAGGAGTATTTTTCGGTCGTCGCCCGACGCGTTTGAGGAGACTACACGATATCTAGCCAAACGATTAGGACGAGCTGTGCCACGAGGGCAATCGCTAGTAGTCCGTAGGCAAATAGCATAAATATATCGGTTGCGAAGCGACGCTCACGAATAGTAGACGACCCAGTCTTGGGGGAGTCTGGGCGCTTCTCGGCGTTGATGACCGCAGAGCTTCCTTTGCGGTCTCTGAGGTGCGCGATGCGGTCTGTGAGGTTGGTGAGTTCCGACATATTATAGAATGATCTTGGCGACCTTAGCTGTCATCGCGAGTTTAGTTATCTTCGATATAATTGATAGGTCTCATAAGCTTGGCTTATGTTGGCTGCTAAAAAGTAAATCTAGGGTTGACGCGTGATTCGAGCAAATACATCAAAAGCGCCTTTCATGTGTGTCAATCACACCCTAAACACTCTCTCAAGTTCTTCGTGAACAAGCTACTACCAACAGTTTTTCTTCTCACCGGTTCGGCTTCAGCTCTTAATGCTGCGGACGGCGTAAGCCCGTCTCCATACACGCTGACAGAAATTTTCGGTCTTCCGGTTACTAACTCGATTCTCACTACTTGGGTGATTTCGATTTTGTTAATTGTAGCCATTCGCTTTTCAGTTGGCACACCGAAGTTGATTCCTGGTAAAGGTCAGGCAGTCCTAGAGAATTTGATTGGCGGTCTACGTGATTTGCTTCTGCCGATCGTTGGCAAGAAGGCATTCCCGTTGGCTTTCCCTTTGTTGATCGGTCTGTTTTTGTTCATCATGATTCACAACTGGAGCGGATTGATTCCAGGGGTAGGGGTATTTGGATTTTACGATGACCACGGACATTTGAAATATTGGATGCGTCCTGCGAGTGCCGATTTGAACGCGACTTTCGGTATGGCGCTCGTTGCTATGGCTGCGTGGTTGTTTATCAGTTTGAAGGTAGCGGGTCCTAAGTTTTTCATATGGGAACTCTTCGGAAATAAGGCAGATAAGAAGGAAACACCAACACCGATCTATTTACTGTTGGCTCCTATTTTCCTGATGGTGGGTGTGATTGAAGTCGTTTCTATCTCATTCCGTCCGATTTCACTTTCTTTCCGTCTGTTCGGTAATGTCTTCGGTGGAGAGAATCTTCTTACAAGCATGACAGGTCTGGCACCTTACATTGTGCCGATTCCGTTCTACCTTTACGAAGTGCTCGTCGGTGTCGTTCAAGCACTTATCTTTACACTTCTTGTTGCGATTTACATTGGATTGATGACAAATCACGACGAAGACCACGCTCACTAAATTTTAAAACCTTTCCGCGCTCGGGACCATGTAGTAAATCCGTGGACGACGCAGAAATCACTAAATACTAAACTCAACGTAATAAATTATGTTCAACATACTCGCAGAAATCTCTGGTAATATCAACGTCGCAGCAGCAGCTATCGGTGTTCCTCTCGGCATTGGCCTCATTGGCTTCAAAGCTTGTGAAGCTGTAGGTCGTAACCCTGAAGCCGCTACTAAGGTATTGGTCCAATCGATTATCGCCATGGCTTTCGCTGAAGCGATCGTGTTCTTCGCGATCTTCCTTGGCAAGATGGCTGGCTAAACCACTCTTTAAGAGTCTTGCCGACGATCCACTTTGGATCGTCGGCACTTTTAAATACATTTCCCAACTTTCCTTATTAATGAAGGCCATATTCATCACATTGCTCTTAGCATTATCACTCCCGCTCGGACTTTATTCAGCGGAAGACCTTCACGTTGATTCGCACGATGCTGCTTCCGTAGCCGGCGAGCATGCAGAGCAGGGTGTGATTTCCGAACTTGCTGGTAACTTCGGTATAACTTGGCCGACTCTTATCGCGCAGATGGTTAATTTCATCATTGTTGCGTTTGTCCTATACAAATTTGCCGTTAAGCCGATCGCAGCGACACTTGATGAGCGCCAACAAAAAATTGCCGACGGTCTTCAGTATGCTGAAGAGATGAAAGCGCAATTGGCTGCAGCTGAGCGCGAGCGCGCAGAAAAGATCAAAGAAGCCGCCGCTCAAGCACAACGTATTTTGACCGAGTCTCGCGAGCAATCGAAGGAGATGATTGAGCAAAAGACTCAAGAAGCTGCCGCTCAAGCTGAAGCGATCATTCGTAAAGCAAGTGAAGCGACCGAGCTTGAGCGTCAAAAGATGCTTTCCGATGTTCGCCAAGAAGTGGCCCGTCTGGTTGTTGCAACTTCCTCTAAGGTGCTCGCTCGCGACCTCTCTGATACAGAGAAGCAAACCTTCTCCGATTCCGCTGCCAAGGAATTGGCTAGCGCTGGCAACTAAGCCTCCAATTTTTTAACAGATGAAACGCGACAAAAAGATCACTCAGTTAGCCAAGAAGCTCGTCGAGCTTTCGAAGGACAACGGTGTCGTGACTGAAGCTAAAGTCGGCGAAGTGCTCGCTGGCCTGAAGCAAGTAAAACACCGCCATCATCTGACCGTCCTCAAGGCCTTTCTCGTATATCTTCGTCGCGAAGTCGCTTTGCAGACTGCAGTTGTTTCGACTCCGGCAGCTTTAAGTGCGGATGCGTTGGCTGCGATCGAGGCAAAATTCTCGTCCGTTTATGGTCGCACAATCACTGCAGTCATAAAACAAGATACTTCTTTAATTGCTGGTGTGCGTGTGCGCGTCGGCGACGATGTGTATGATGCGTCCGTTTCTGGTCGTCTTCAGCGCCTCGCCGAAAGCGTCAACTAATCCTTCTAACCACCTTTCTATTAACTTCCTCCTCTTTTTACAATGAGCTCAATAGTCGAACAAATCGAAAACGAGATCGCTAGCTTCGAAGCTGGCGCTGTCAAATCCAACACTGGTAAAATCGTCTCCATCGCTGATGGTGTGGCCAAGCTCGAGGGCTTGTCCGGCGTTATGTATAACGAAATGATCGATTTCGGTAAGGGCATCTACGGAATCGCCTTGAATCTTGAAGAAGACGAAGTCGGTTGCGTTATCCTCGGTGACTATTCCAAGTTGAAGGAGGGCGACGAAGCCTCCACTTCCGGCAAACTACTTTCCGTTCCCGTCGGCATGGGCCTCCTTGGTCGTGTGGTCGATGCTATCGGTAGTCCAATCGATGGCAAGGGTCCGATTAACTCTACCGAGAACTACCCAGTTGACCAAGTCGCGCCTGGTATCATCCCTCGTAAGTCCGTTGATCAGCCGATGCAGACTGGTATCATGGCGATTGACTCGATGATTCCAATCGGTCGTGGCCAACGTGAGCTTATCATTGGTGACCGTTCTACTGGTAAAACAACCATCGCGATCGACACCATCATCAACCAAGCGAAGATCAACAACCAGCACCGTAACGAAGACGGCACCTTTCCAGAAGGCTTCCGCCCAGTTTACTCGATCTATGTCGCGGTTGGTCAGAAGAATTCAAACATCGCTCGCACGATCGCAGTGCTCGAGAAAGCCGGCGCGATGGAATACACCATCATCGTTTCCGCTTCTGCTGGCGACAATCCTGCCAATCAGTACATCGCACCTTTCTCCGGTGCATCTATGGGCGAATACTTCATGCACAATGGCATGGACGCGCTCATCGTATATGATGACCTTTCCAAGCAAGCCGTTGCTTATCGTCAGATTTCCCTGGTCCTTAAGCGCCCATCCGGACGTGAAGCGTATCCTGGTGACGTTTTCTACCTCCACTCTCGCCTCCTTGAGCGTTCTGCTCGTGTGAATGAGAACAATGGTAATGGTTCCCTCACCGCGCTCCCAATTATTGAGACGCAAGCAGGTGACGTTTCCGCTTACATTCCAACCAACGTGATCTCGATCACCGACGGTCAGGTCTTCCTTGAAACAGACTTGTTCAATCAAGGTATCCGCCCAGCGGTATCGGTTGGTCTCTCCGTTTCTCGTGTGGGTTCTGCAGCGCAGATCAAAGCGATCAAGAAGGTAGCCGGTAAGGTGAAGCTTCAACTCGCTCAGTTCCGTGAGCTTGCAGCGTTCGCTCAGTTCGGTTCCGACCTCGACGCGAAGACAAAGGCTCAGCTTGAGCGTGGTGCACGTGTTGTGGAACTCTTCAAGCAAGTCGCTTTCAATCCGATCCCTGTCGAAGTGCAATCTTCTCTCATCTGGGCGGTTCAAAATGGTTTCTTCGACAGCATCCCTGTCGCAAAGATCGTAGAAGCGACCATCAATCTTCGTGAATTCTTCGAAACACGTGGTGCCAAGACAATGGACACCATCCGTTCCGAAAAAGCGATCAGCGATGAGTCCGAAGCAGCGATCAAGTCTTCCCTCGAAGAGTGGAAAGCCGGCTTCACTGCTTAGGAAATTCCTAATTCGTAATTCCTAATTTTTAAATAAGTAAAATGGCTAATCTTCGCGACATCCGCCGCCGCATCAAGTCGGTTAAAAACACCCGGCAGATCACGCGTGCGATGCAGCTGGTTTCTTCCTCCAAGATGAAACGAGCGCAGGACGCCGCTGTAGCGGGTCGTCCATACGCGTTGCTGCTTGCTGACCTTCTCGACACTGTTGGAGAAAAGCTCGATCTTACTGGTGCGACTATCTCGCATCCGTTCTTCGAGAAGCGCGAAGTCAAAACTCGCGGCATCTTGATTCTCTCCACAGACAAAGGTCTTTGTGGCGCACTCAACTCCAATCTCTTTCGTAAGATTGTAGAAGAGGTTAAAGGCGATGCGAAATTCGTGACCGTCGGCCGTAAAGCCACGCAGTTCATCTCACGTTCAAAGCGCGACTTGATTGCAGACTTCACTGTTTCGGACAAGGCCAGCTTCTCGGAACTTCGCTCCATGTTGAAGATGCTCATCGAAGCATACAAAAATGGCGAAGTGGATACCATCGAAGTGGCTTATCCTAGCTTTGTGAACGTCATGGTTCAAGAGCCAGTGATCCAATCACTTCTGCCTATTGTTGATCTGCGCGAAGTGCTCGATCAACTCAAGAAGCGCGTGGCTGCTTTGCCATCACTCGAAGCACGCAAAGACAAACGTGAAATGGTCTTCGAACCATCCGCCGAGGCTGTCCTCGCCGAACTCCCAGACCTTTATGTCAAAGTCATCATCCACCAGCTGCTTCTCGAAAGCCGCGCCGCAGAATACTCTGCACGTATGGTTGCGATGAAGGCCGCTACTGATAACGCGTCGACGCTCGTTGACGATCTCACTCTCGATTACAACAAGGCCCGTCAGGCTGCGATTACTCAAGAAATTCTTGAAATTGCTGCATCTGCTGCTGCCCAATAGTTCTAACTTCTACCTACTTTCTTCTAACAACTTTAGAAATCATGAGCAATAACGGTAAAATCGTCCAAGTCATCGGCGCCGTCGTCGACGCCGCCTTCCCGCAAGACAGCGTCCCAGAAATTTTCGACGCTATCACAATCAGCTATAGCATCGGCGGTGTTGATAAGCATCTAACTCTCGAAGTGCAACAGCACCTCGGCGGCGGACTCGTTCGCGCCGTTGCGATGACCTCCACCGACGGCCTTGTCCGCGGCATGGAAGTTGTCGGCACAGGTTCACCAATCATGGTTCCAGTGGGTGATGCGGTCCTCGGCCGTATCTTCAACGTCACAGGTGACACAGTGGATGAAAAAGGCCCCGTTGCTACAGACGAGCGCCGCTCGATCCACCGCCTCCCACCAGCTCTCATCGACCAAGCGACTGACGCCGAGATCCTCGAGACCGGCATCAAGGTCATCGACCTCATCTGCCCGTTCACTAAGGGCGGTAAAGTTGGCGCCTTCGGTGGTGCCGGTGTTGGTAAGACCGTTGTCATCATGGAGCTGATCAACAACATCGCTAAGGCACACGGTGGTTACTCCGTATTCGCTGGTGTTGGTGAGCGTTCTCGTGAGGGCAATGACCTTTACCACGAAATGTCTGATGCAGGCGTTATCGACCAAGAAGATATTTCTAAGTCCAAAGTGGCTCTAGTTTACGGTCAGATGAATGAGCCTCCCGGTGCTCGTATGCGTGTTGCGCTTTCCGGTCTGACTATGGCCGAGTATTTCCGTGACGAAAAGAACCAAGACGTTCTTCTCTTCGTGGATAACATCTTCCGTTTCTCTCAAGCAGGTGCTGAGGTGTCCGCGCTACTTGGCCGTTCGCCATCTGCTGTGGGTTACCAACCAACACTTTCCCAGGAAATGGGTAACCTTCAGGAGCGTATTACCTCCACGAAGAAGGGTTCCATTACATCCTTCCAAGCGGTTTACGTCCCTGCGGATGACTTGACCGACCCTGCGCCGGCTAACACCTTCGCTCACTTGGACTCCACCATCGTTCTTGAGCGTTCGATCGCTGAGCTCGGTATCTACCCTGCGGTGGATCCACTCGCTTCGATCTCCAAGGCGCTCGACCCAGCTATCGTTGGTGAAGAACACTACAAGTGTGCTCGAGGCGTGCAAAACGTGCTTCAGCGCTACAAGGATCTGCAAGACATCATCGCGATTCTTGGTCTCGACGAGCTTTCCCCAGAGGACAAGCAAACCGTCTACCGCGCACGTAAGGTTCAAAAATTCCTTTCACAGCCATTCCACGTTGCGGAAATCTTCACCGGCACACCTGGTGAATACGTTTCCACTGCCGACACCATCAAGGGTTTCCAAATGATCCTGAACGGTGAGTGCGATGACCTTGCCGAAAACGACCTTTACATGAAGGGCGGCATCGAAATGGCAATCGAGGCTAACAAGAAGGGCTAAGCGTGGAGCGCTTAATGGCGAATCGCTTATAGGTAATAGCTAATTTAAAAATTACTGGCAAACTACTGAATCCTGTATTCTCCATTCTGACTTCTTATTAAAATGATTACACTTGAAATAATTACACCTGACGAAAAGGTCCTCAGCACCGAGGCCACACAGGTCGTATTGCCGACCGAGTCGGGTGAAACAGGTATTCTCACTGGCCACATCCCGATGGTGACGAAGATCGTCGCCGGAGAGTTGAGGGTCATTAAAGATGGCGTTAGCGAATACATCGCAGTTGACCACGGCTTTGCCAAGGTTCTCGGCAACACGGTTTCCGTGCTCACCGAAGCAGCTGTTGACGTGAAGGAGATTGATCTCGGAGAAGTAGAGTCTGCTCAAGCCCGCGCCGAAGAAGCACTCCGCGCAGCAGCAGCAGAAGGCGCCGATCCAGCCGAAGTCGAACGCCTCGAAACCAGCGTCCGTTATCTGATCGCTCAAAAGCTGGCCAAAGGCCGTCGCCGCTAATCGCAGCCAAGCATTTACAAAACGCGCCTCTCAAAAGGGGGCGCGTTTTTTGTGTCTAGACTGTTTCATTGGTCGCGGCGGTTGTCCCAACCGCCACCATGGGGTTGCAAAAATCAGTTCGAATGCATTGTATCAAAATACAGTCGCATCATCTCCGTCTTTGTCTTTTTGGCGCCGTCATTTCACTTCCTTAGTCCAATCCTCAATTGTAAGTCCAGCGACTCGGCTAAACTCTTTTGTGTTATTTGTGACTAGAGTCATCGAGTGAGCACGCGAGATGGCGGCGATGAGCAGGTCGTTGGGACCGATGATTTCACCACGCTGTGCTAAGTCGGTGCGGATGTCGGCGTAGTGGGGGCTTACTTTCTCATCAAAGGACAGGCGGGTGAATGGTTTGACAAAGGCTTCAAGTCGGGCGGTGTTCTGGGCCTTCTGCTGGCTGCGACTCACGCCATAGAGTAGCTCCGCGTACACGATTTCGGGGATGTAAATCTCTTTCGGGCGAACCGCTAAGAGACGTTCTTTAATGTCTGGATGGCTGCCTTTGAGATAGAAGATGACCGTGTTGGTATCGAGGCAGTATTTCATAGCGACTCTCGTGGGCTATCGGAGGCACTGTCCAGGTCGTCGTGCCTGCTAAAGCTCGGATCTTGGACGCTGCCGAAGAGTTCGAAATAGCCTTCCGGCCAAGATTGTCCTTCTTCCGCAGCAGCGCTGAGCTGTTCACAAGCCCAGCTGGATAAGGAGCGATTGGCCCGCTTGGCAGCCTGCTTGGCTTTTGCCTGAGTCTTCTCATCGATGTAGATTGTTAATTGTGCCATGCCATAAAGATGCAGCTTTGAGGTTAAAAATCAAGTATAAGTGCAAGTATATGTGGATTTGCCGTAGGGGCTTTGCTTGCGAAGCCCGCAGAGTAGGACTAGGGCTAGGTTAGTCCGCGGTCTGCGCAAGCGCAGCCCCTACAATTGAATTACGTCATTCGACCATTAGGCTCCTAGCTAACATTCGTGTTGATTCGCGTTGATTCGTGGTTCCAAATCAGCGTGTAATGACCTCTAGCTACGCACTCTATCTCGACGACGTCCGTCATCCGCCACAGACGGGTGAGGATTGGGTCCTGGTTCGATCGGTGGCGGCGATGCTGGAGCTACTCGAAGCGCGCGGCATCCCGACTCTGGCTTCGTTCGATTACGAACTCGGGCGGACAGACCCTTCACATGATGGCGGAGATGCGGTAGCGAGTTTCTTGGAGTTTATCCAGTCGGTTGCAAATGCAGAAGAGCCGGTTGACGTGGAAGTTCGTTTGCATACCAGCTCAAGCTACGGTGCGACTCGGATGGCGGAGTTGTTGGGCAGCAGCTGTAATACTTGTTATGAAGCAGGAATTCGCCTCATGCATTCATACTAATGGGGTAGTGGCGGTTGTCCCAACCGCCATCAGTATCGGACTGGTCGAGCCCGGTTGAAAATTACAGCCCCATTTCTATGATTGGAAAACACTGAATGGGAGGTAGATTGCTTGGTATGGAAACTATACTGGAAATCTTGCAGCGGCCATTTGTGATTGGGTTGATCATTGGATTGATCCTTATGTTCGTGGTGTGGTTGCGGTCGCTTAGTAAGATGAATGCGGCGAAGAAAGCGCATGCCAAAGAGAACCGTGAGTTGCTTGCAAAGGTCGGACGATTAGAGACACACATACGCATGCAAATGGAACTCAGTGCCGATGGAAGTGTGGCTGTAAAAGCCGAAGTCGAAGAGTTGAAGAAGCAGATCGAAAATTTACGTGTCTCCAACAACTCACTTTCAACCAAGCCAGGTCGTGCGGAGTTGCGGCAATTGCACCTATATGAGAAAGCGCTGAGTGTGATGCATGTGCGGGCACCTGGTTTTTCTGTCGCTTGGAGTGAAGCGATCCGAGACGCCGAAGCGGAACTGGAAAAAGAAGAGCGGGGTCTGATGAAGTGGATCCGAAAGCCTTTTCAATTAGGAAAAGCCAGCACAGCCGAAGAGGTGACTGAAGTTGAGGAGACGCAGTAGGCAACGAGTTGCACTGTGCAATAAAAGCGGTCTGTCGTTGGCTCGTGCTTATGTAGATGATGGCTACTTCGTGAGGATGACTGGCATAGCTTTAAATTATCTGTGGGCGTTCTGTGCTCTTTGTTTGGCGCATGCTGCCTTTGCTGTGGAGCATCCGGCGGTGGTTCATCGTGAGTTTAGCCATACAGAGGATGTTGGTTTTGGGAACAGTGTGTTCCTGGTGGGCGATGCGGAGTTGTTGGGTGCCAATGATCCGGCCAAAGGGATACAAATGCGTTACACCGCGGGTAATGTCTGGAAAGCAAATGTGGCGATTGAGCCACGTGCGGGGGCTTTGAATTATCAATTCGTCAGCCGTGCGACGGATCCTTCGGTGTATTGCGATTCCAGTAACACGTCCAATCTGAGTGCCGGGGATACGCTTGTATTGGGCGATGATGCGCCTGCGCCTTATGAGGGAAAGACGATTTATTATTACAGCGCATGGGAGCAGGTGAATCTGTTCTATTGGTCAACGAGTGCAGGTGTATTTGTCGAACAAGCGATGGCCCGTGTGGGCGATGGTCGCAGCGAAGACGAAGGACTGTATAAGATCGCCGAGATTGGTGAGGCTGGTCGGGACTTGATTTTCATTTTCAACAATGGCGATGGCTTGTGGGATAATGCCTTTGGTCAATCAGGGCAAAATTATGAAACGCCCTTAGATTTTATCTTCGTGCAGGACGGGCACGTCTTTAACTACTGGCCAGCAGCGGCGGTGTCCGCGCCCCGTTTCGAGACTCGCGCGGTCGCGTCCACGGTGGTCGGTATTGATGGGCGCAATATTAAGATTTATCTGCCTCGTGGTTATGACTCGCACCCGAACAGACGCTACCCGGTGCTCTATATGCATGATGGACAAAATGTCTTTTCACCGGGCGGTAGCTTTGGCAGTTGGGACGTCGATCTGACTGCGAGTGCCGAGATACAGATGGGTCGAGTGCGTGAATGTATCATTGTAGCGATTGATAATACTGAGGACCGACTTTCTGAATACTTGCCGCCTACAGATGACTTCAATGGCACAGGTCGCTGCGATGATTACGCCAGTTTCGTTATCGATAATGTCCGACCGACCTTAGATGTGAATTATCGAACTTTGAATGACCCCAGCAATACGCTGTTGATGGGCTCGTCTTTTGGCGGCATCGCCACGATCTACATGGGTTGGGCGCACGCATCGGTGTTTGGAAAGCTCGGAGTGCTGTCGCCCTCTTGGTGGGCGATACCGAATTTACGCAATCAAATGCACTCGGTAGACGCCCGCTCGGAGCGAGTCTTTCTCTATTGGGGGACCGAGGAGTCGTCCACTTCGGCTGACGCCGCAACTTGGTGGCCTCCGTTCCTTGATGGCTATGATATTTACCTGAGTCAGGGCTATCATGTGGGTGGCGATTTCCTTTTGAGGGTAGGGTGTGGACTCGCTCACAATGAAGCTGCATGGGCGAACCAGATGGCAGAGGCGCTGGGCTTTCTCCTTGATGTAAACGATTCACCCAATGAGTTGGCTTATGTTGAGGCGCGTCCAGCTGTAGAAATTGCTGTCAATGAAGGAGACGAGGTGAATCTTCAATTTACAGGGATCTCAGGCTATCGCTATGAGTTTGAATCGACGGATGATCTCACCGACTCAGAATCATGGAGTCTCGTGTCAGCACGCGTGACGAGTCGCTATTGGAAAACGTTCTCGGTGAGCGACACCATAGAAGCAGAAGAAACTGCAGGTTTCTACCGTGTATCGGTAACGCTGGATTAGGGGGGTGCGGGTGCTTTCGACACTACACGAGTTTTTCGAGAGATTGAGCTTACGCCGAGTGGTGCGCTCCGAGACGGAGCTGCGCTACCTCATTTTTGCGCGCGCTGAAACGCCACGCCGAGACCCATCAGGGTGAGGTCTTCGACGAATAAACTCTTTTGCGCCCAGTCCTTGGTCAAGTTGGCGATACTGCCGCCCGTGGAGAGGACGACTGGTGCGGTTTCGCCACGTGATTGCAGCTCGGCGGTCACGCGGGCGAGGAGGGCGTCGATCATACCGGAAAAGCCGACGGCGACGCCCAGTTTCATGGCGTGTATCGTGGACTTGCCGATCGCGCCTTCGACATTGAGTAGGTCCTCGGCTTTCAGTTCTGGGAGTAGTGCTGTCTGTTCGTGCAGGTATCTGGTCATCACGGCGAGACCGGGGGCGATGATGCCACCTTCGTAACCAGCGCTGGAAACGATGTCGAAGGTCACGGCAGTGCCCATGTCGATGACGATGGCGGGAATGCCGTAAAATTCTTGAGCAGCAATCGCGTTGGCGATACGGTCTTGTCCGATCTCCTTTGGCTTTGGATAGACTAAATCTAGCCCAGGGCAACTATCGCAAGTGAGGTGGAAGACCGGTCGAATCAGCGCTTCAAGGCTGGAGCAAAGCGATTGATTGATGTCCGGAACAACCGAACAAAAGGAAATGCCCGATATGTCTTCGCCTAGAGACATAATGCGTTTCGTAAACTCCGCTGAAGGACCATGGTCAAAGTCATGGGTCGGGAAATGCCCCGTGGCGTTCACAGTTTGCCCATCCACTAAACCATAGTGGGTGCTGGTGTTGCCGACATCGATACAAAGTAAATTCATAATGTGTAATAGCTAAAAACTAAATATTTAGTCACGAGTGATTCGCAATTAGCTATTTTTTTAAAGTGACATCCCCTGCGCGAATGCTGTGTAAGGTGCCGGTTTCAGTTTTTAGTAGCAGTGCTCCGCTATTGTCGATGCCTGAGGCGATGCCAGAGATCTCCTTGCCGCCCATGATGGCGGTCACGTGTTGTCCGGCAAGTGCACTGAGTGGTGCCCAAGCTTCGGCGAGATCTTCGGTTGGGCTGTTGCCGATGGAGACATTGTAGGCTTTGTCGATGGCAGCGATGACTTGCGCGGCCACTTGGTTGAGTGGCAGTTCCTTGCCGTTGACGGCATAAAGACTGGTAGCGAGCTTGCGAATCGCCTCCGGGTATTTTGCCGGGTTGCTATTTACGTTGAGCCCGATGCCGAAAACGATGCTGCGGATGCTGTCTGCGTCCATCTTCGCTTCGGTCAACATCCCGGCAAATTTGCGACCATCGCAGTGGAGATCGTTGGGCCATTTGATTTTCAGGGGGGCTTTGGGCACCAAGCTTTGCAGTGCACGGCAAATATAGATCCCCGCCCAAAGTGTGAAGTGCTGGAGCTGCTGCGGTGGAATGTTGGGCTCGAAGACAACAGACAGGTAGAGATTGTCGGCTGATGCGCTGTGCCAGTCGCGACCAAGGCGTCCGCGACCTTTGGTTTGGCAGCTAGATGTCACCGAGAAGGGACTTTTTCTTCGATGTGAGAGTTGTCGTTCGGCTTCGCTATTAGTGCTATCGATGACAGGGAAGTAAATCACGTCCATGTCAGTGCCTGCTTTCTCTCCGTAGTAGCGGATCAATGCCGGATGTATGACTTCTGGCTCTTTGGCGAGGCGGTAACCTCGGTTACGGACGGCTTCGAACTCGAAACCTTTGTCGCGCAGCTTTTCCAGTTTCCCCCAAATCGCTGGTCGGGACATATTGAGCTGCTCGCCGAGTAAACTGCCGGAAACAAACCCCTCACCTGCATCAAGCAAAGCTTTGATAATGGTGTATTCGTCTTCGGTGGACGTGACTTCGCGGTATTCTGTGTCCAGCATTTCATGGGTTTTGATCATTTATTGCGCTATTGTTAAGCGCTAAATAGCGATGCAGTTTCTTCCGCGCGCATATTTTGTAATGGGTTTTTTATAATAACTATCTGCTGTCTTTGGTCTTATGAAGTCGGCTGGTCAGTTATATTGCTGTTGTTTCTAGCACTAAATGTGCATGGGAAAGTAGTGACGGCGTCGCTCAACTTGGATGGTCAGGCGCCATTGAACGATATTGTTGTGACCATCGTTCCTCCCGTAGCTTCTAGTTCGAGCACAACTACACTGAGCGGATCCCTGCTTGTGGCGTTCGACATCGATACAGACCTTGATCAGGTTTCCAGCGTGAACGTGCTGAGTGGTGATATGGTTGGCTCACCACTGGAATTCATTAGCACGAGTTTCCTTCTCCGTTATAATATCAGCACATCAGGTAACATTGGGGTAGATATCTTCACGCCATCCCCGCCTTCAGTTGTGAATCCTGTGACTGGCGAGTTTGATGCAGCAGAACACACCTTTTTGATCAATGAAGGCATCTTATCTGGAGAGCTAACCCCATTTCTCTCCCCGACGAGCACATTTTCGACTGACTTTTCGATAGAACCCTTTGGCGATTCCAGTAGTGGAACCGGAGTAGTCACCATTTCTTTGCAAAGCAGTGATGCCGTCTCGAAGACCTACTCGATTGAGATGCTGTATCCTGTGAGCACGACGACCCCATTGGATGTAGATGGGACACTAATCGATGTGGTTGTGTTGGGAGAGATCAAAGCGATCGGCACAGTGACTGTTCCTTTGCTTACAGAGTTTGAATTGTGGCTTCAGGAGAATTCCCTTCCGAGCGCTCAATTCGAGGAGCTGAATCAGTTTGGCTTTGCCTTGGGTATTCAATGGGCGTTGGGCCTCAGTGCGAGCACCTCGCCTCAAAACTTTATGCCAGTGCTCGACGTCGTTTCACCGACCTCGACTCTCTACACGCTGGCATTGCCGGCGGGTGGCTCAGCTGGCGATCTAACGATTCTCTATGCCACGGATTTGGGGCAGCCATTTACAGTTCTTGATTCTGCAGCGGTCAGCGTAGGAAACCCGATTCCCGGGGGCACCACTGGCTTGGTCACGATCACGCTACCTAGCTCGGGTCGCGGCTTTATCAAACTGAGCGCGACCGAGCCTTAGGGCATTCTTCGCCTAGTTTATCTCATGGGGGTAGGGCGCGATTTCCGTATCGCGCCGCATGAAAATGGAATACGGACTATAGCCAGTCCAGGCCGATGTCTTTCCAACGGCTTTGGTGGATCGGGGCACCAGTTGAGATGAAGTCCAGCCCGAGCGTGCCAAGTTGTTGCAAGGAGCTTTGGGTGATGCCGCCACTGGCTTCGGTGCAGGCGCGTCCGTCGATCAGTCGTATGGCAGCTTCCAGTTCGTCGTTGGTAAAGTTGTCGAGTAGGATGATGTCGGCTCCGGCCTCAAGCACGGGGGGAATTTGATCGAGGGCATCGACTTCGACTTCAATCGCGAGGTCTTCACAGGCGTTGACGGCGAGCGAAACGGTATTGGTTAAGCGGTTGCCACCTGTAGCACCAGCTACGGCGAGGTGATTGTCCTTAAGCATCACTCGGTCAAAAAGCCCGATGCGGTGGTTGTGGCCGCCACCACAGGCAAATGCGTATTTCTGGAGCACACGGTATCCGGGCAAAGTTTTGCGGGTGTCGAGTAGGGCGGTGTCGCTGCCTTCGAGCGCTTGCACATAAGCATTGGTTTCAGTGGCAATACCGGAGAGGTGCTGGAGGAAGTTTAAAATGACACGCTCAGCTTGCAGTAGCGGACCGGAGGGACCGTGGAGTGTGCCGAGGATGTCGCCTTTTTGGAGCGAGTCGCCGTCCTTAGAACTGGGTTCGAAGCTGCAGTTTTCATCGTAGGTGTTGAGCACGATGGGGATGAGCCCAAGGCCGCAGACGATGAGTGGCTCGCGTGCGGTCAATTGAGCGCTGCCTTGGGCACCTTCAGGCATGAGTGCGGTGGTGACGTCGCCGAGTCGGGCAGGGCGGACCGCGAGTCCGGCGCCGGCAAGGTCTTCGATTTTGGCGAGTCCAGCGAGTTGGCGCAGGTAGTCGTGGTCGAGGTCATCCCAAGCGAGTCGGGTGAGAAAAGTGTCTTTGGAATAGCGTCGGGCGTGACTCATTGTATTGGAGGGAAACGCTCCGTCGTTTCCGCAGTGGTCTGGAGGCCAATTCAACTTGGCGAGTCGCTACGGCAATGACGGAGCATTGCCCTCCAGAAATAAATATTTATGCGATTTAGTCGTAAGATTCGATTTTGCTGACTTTGCCGGTTTGCCGGTCGAAGATTACGCGCTTGAGCAGACGGGTGCGATCGGGGCTGACGCCGACCCCCGTGCCGATACCGACGCCAGAACCTCTGGTGCCAATACCACCTCCTAGTGAGACACCAAGTGAGGGCTTGATTTCACGGTATTCGCAAGCGACTTGCTTGCCTGCTGCGGTATCGACGGTGGCTTCGCGGCTCGGATCGCCGAGTGCCATGCGCACCATGTCTTGATCGAAGCCGACAGCGATTTGCCCTGTTCGGATCATTCGCTGCTCTCCGGGTGTGTAGGTCTTAAACAGGGCTTCGTTTTGATCGATACGTTTACTGGTCGATGCGCAACCAATGAAAAATAGAGAGAGTGCGAATACGAAAAATGTGAGGACTGTTTTCATGGCTGACTAGGTTCGAGTTTTTTGATCCAGAAACTTAGAGTATGCGATGACTCTAGCGACTGTCCGACTTCTCTCCAGTCAAATGTTGCCTGTAGCTTTGGGTGCTTAATGTCGCCGCGTTTGTGCCAAAAGGAGTCCAGCGTGGAGTAGTCGGGGCCATTGTCCGCTCGGTTCACCGCGCAGAAGGCGGCATATTTGTAGTCGTAACGCATCGCTTGTGCTTCACGGGCTTCGAAGAAGCGGTGGCCGATGCCTTGTCTTCGGTATTCGGGTAACAATACGGATTCACCGAGGTAGTGTTGCTCGTAGGCGAGCGTGCCCTCGTAGAGATAGGGCCATTCACGGAAGACCTGAATGCGCAGTTCGGCTAAAGCTGTATTAAACGGTGTGACTGCCGTGCCGCTGTGTGCAGTGACGGGGACTTCTGGCATTTTATTTCGGTAGCTCGATCTCTGGTGCGTCGGTGAGCTCGTTGGATGTATCCAGGTTCTTGAGGTGGACCTTCATTTCAAACAGATCGGTGCGTCGGTCAAGGCGCGGTGTGACAGAGCCGGAGGCACGTGACCGGTAGAGGTCTTCGGTGTCGATGTCGGTGACCAATAGCGTTTCTACATTGGAATCGGCAATGGCTTGGATGCCATCGCGCGCGAATTCGAAATCTGAGGGAGTAAAGACCGCCGCTTGACCGTAGTGGATGTCCATTGCGGGGACGCTGGGGAGGTTGCCGATGATCCCGGCAGTGGCGACGTAGAATTGGTTTTCGATCGCTCGGGCTTGGGCGCAGTAGCGCACACGGAGCTGACCATGACGATCGTCGGTGCAATAAGGGACGAAGAGAATCTCGACGCCTTGATCGGCGAGGTAGCGGCTGGCTTCAGGAAATTCCACATCGTAGCAGATTTGCACGGCGATCTTTGCCTTTGGAGTCGGGAGGATGATGAGCTCATGTCCGCCTGAGATGCCCCAATATTTTTTCTCAGCAGGTGTAATGTGTAGCTTGGGCTGCGCGACGTAGCGACCGTCCGGATCGAAGATGAGGCATTCGTTTTGCAACTTGTCTTCGCGCTGGATGGGGTGACTGCCTCCGATGATATACACTCCATATTTACTGGCCATGCGTGACATCAGCTCGATGAAGGGCTCGGTGAATTCGGCCGCCAGCTTGCGGATGCCTTCGGGAGCAGAGAGCGGCTCGATGACGGAGAGTAATTGAACCGAGAAAAACTCAGGGAAGAGCACGAAGTCGGCTTTATAATCAGCCGCAGTCTCCACGAAATATTCTACTTGGTTGGCGAAGTCGTCGAAGTTTTCAATCTTACGCACCTTGTATTGCACGCAGGCGATACGGACCTTGGAGGAGATCTCCTTAGGAGTGTAGTCCGGGTTGAGCCATTCAATGAGACTGGCGAGATTGTGGCTCATCGGATCGACGATGTAGTTACGCAAAATGCCTCGAACGAGGAAGCCCTGCTTGAGTTGGAAGCTAAGAACGTTGTCGTGAATCTCGCCGTCTTTAACTTTTTGAATATAGGCCTCGGGGCTTAGCTCTTTTTCATGCGTGGCATATCCGGAGATACGACCACCGGCGAGTATGCGGCGTAAGTTGAGCTGTTTGCACAGGCGGCGTCGTGCCTCGTAGAGTGCGGCACCGATACCGCGACCTTGGCAGGCAGGGTCTACGTAGACATCGGCACCATAAAGGGTGTCGCCATGTGGGTCGTGGTTATGGAAGTAGCCACCATCGGTGATCCCGCCATAAGTATGCGCTCGGTATGGGTCGCGACTGCTTTGGACGATGAGTGAGGCAACCGCGCCGACAATTTGCTCGTCGACGATCGCTACGAGCTGACCAGTCGGGAATAGCCTGAGGTGGTTTTGCAACTGGCGTTCGCTCCAGACAACATTTTCTTCCGCCATCAGCGGGAAGGCTTTTTTGTTTAATTCGATTAGGTGAGGGATGTCCTCGTGTTCAACCTGACGAATGAGTAATGGACCTGACGAATGAGTAATGGACCTGACTTACCTTGTAATGTGAATGGTGACATTGATGTAGTTTCGCGATCTTTTGTCTGACGTCAAGTGATGCAAAAGGTCTCGCCAAAATAGTTCTGCTTAGGCATCCAAGAACGTGTATGGGAATTGAAATCGCATTTGTTGTTATGCTAGCCATTGGGTTGGCGGTATTTTTTTGGATTATTGTTCGCAATTCATCGCGTAAAATTTGCCAGCAATATGAAAAAATGGCCTACCATTTAAGGCTTAAAATGACACAGCCGGAGCCTCAGATGCTTGCGTTTATTCGTCCGGAGCCATTCGTTCACGGCGTCTATCGTGACCGAGCGCTATCCATTTCTGTGCCGGGTAAGGGGCTACAAGGCACACGGCAAATTGAAACCACTCTGAAAGTCGAAGTGGCAGATAAGAAAATCGCCTGGCAGATGACTGCGAAAAGCTTTCTTTCCGGAATGAGCCAACGTGATAGTGCCGGCATGGACCGTTGGAAGAGCGAAAATAACATTTTTGATCTCGCGATGGATGTGCGAACCAATGAGCCCTCCCGGCTGAGCCGGATTTTGCACGACGATCGTTTGGAAGCAATCAGCGCTGTGCTTAAGGGGGCGAAGGCGAGCATCTATCTCGGCAATGGGATGATGGTTTATACCAAATTCGGGCTCATAGCAGATGATCGGGAACGCGAACGGTTTATCAAAGTAGCCGAGCTGTTTTGCGATTTGGCCGAAGTGATTGAAGGCCGCTGACTGGGCACATTACTTGAAAATGACCCCTCCTAGATATAGTTTCTAATAAATCACCCCGCCCATCGTCTTACTTAGTATGAAACAATCAATTGCACCCCTTTCGGTTCTTCTTTTCGCCTCGATTGCTTCAGCGCAGCCGGCGATCACCGTATATAACGAAAACTTTGGCGTCGTGCGCGACACCGTTGCCCTTGATCTGACCGCTGGTATCAGCGATGTCAGCTACAGCGGAGTCACCGCTCAGCTTGAGCCCGAGTCCGTGATCTTGCGCGACCCATCCGGCAATGTGAACCTACGTGTGGTCGAGCAGAGCTACCGCGGCGATCCCGTGGATCAGGAAAGACTCCTGCAAATGTTTGAAGGGCAGACTATCGACTTTTACAAAACGCTTGATGGTAAAGAAGTCGTCGTAAAGGGTCGTATCATCCGTGCGCCCTCTACAGTGATGACCAAGAACCAGTATGGCAACATGCAGCAGAAGCGACTGGAGCCGATCGTCGAGGTAGACGGCAAGCTGATCACCATGCTACCAGGTATTCCTTTGTTCCCCAGCCTAGGTAACGATTCGGTCCTCGAGCCAACGCTTACCTGGAAGCTGCATTCCGATCGCAGCTCAAATTTCGATGCACAGCTCAGCTATTTAACCAATGGCATGTCCTGGAAGGCGGATTATAACCTCGTGCTGCCGGAAACTGGCGATGATGTGACGCTCACCGGTTGGGTCTCGGTCGAAAATAACACAGGTAAAACTTTCGAGAACGCGACGATCAAGCTGATCGCGGGCGACGTCAATAAGGTCCAAACCGCACAACCCGTTCGCCGAGAGAAGGTCTATGCCATGGCAATGGCTGATGCAGCACCAGCGCCTCAAGTGGAAGCCAAGAAGTTCGACGAATTTCATATGTATTCCTTGCCCCTCGCCACCACTTTGCGTGACAGTGAGACCAAGCAAGTGGAATTTGTCCGCGCCGAAAATGTAAAGACCAAGAAGCTCTATATCTACGATGGATCCGGCGACAGACGTTTCTACGGTAGCCTCAATGTGAACCAGAACTACGGCCAAAATACTAAGCCCGACGTCGCCATTTATCGCGAAATTTTAAACTCCGAAGAAAACGGACTCGGCGTCGCGCTGCCAGCCGGTCGCATGCGCTTCTATCGCATGGATGACGACGGACAGATGGAATTTACCGGCGAAAACACCATCGATCACACGCCCAAGAACGAGACCATCCGCGTCTATTTGGGCAACGCTTTCGACATCGTCGGTGAGCGCAAACGCACGAATTTCTTCACCCACAAGACGCAAGATATGATACTCGAGACTTTCGAGGTCGAAGTGCGTAATCGCGGCGAAGAAGCGGTCACCGTGCAAATCGTCGAGCACATGAGCCGCTGGTCGAATTGGGAAATTCAAATGCCTAGCCACGATTTTGAAAAGACCGATGCGCAAACCATTGAATTTCCGATAGACGTGCCAGCCGATGGCACAGTCACGGTGACTTATACAGTCGAGTATACCTGGTAGGTTTTTTTGCTGAGGGTAGGGCGCTTTCGCCTTACCTTGCCTTGCTTGCTTGGTAGATGCCGTCCAACGCCGCAAAGTCCTCGTCGCGTGAAGCGCTGAGGATGGTGTGATCGTAGTGATCGCTCTGCTGCATCTCTTCGAGGGCCACTTTCATGCGGCGTTGCACTTCGTCTTCAGCGTCGGTGCCGCGTCCGCGTAAGCGGTTCTCCAGCTCTTCGACGCTGGGTGGCATGATGAAGACTGTGATGACATTACCTTTCAGCAGCGGATCTTGATTTGCCGTTTCACGCATTTGCGCCGCGCCTTGCACGTCGATATTGAGCAATAGGTCTGTGCCGGCTGCTAGCTTGTCTTGCACCTCACTTTTGAGGGTGCCGTAGAGATTGCTGTGCACGTGGGCGTATTCGTAGAAAGCGCCCGCTTGGATCTTAGCTTTGAATGTGTCGTGATCGAAAAAGTAATAGTCCACCGTATCGACTTCGCCGCCGCGTGGCTGGCGGGTGGTGGAGGTGACGACGCGCTCTATCTGTGGGCGCTCGGTCAGCATGCGGTCGCAAAGGGTCGTCTTCCCGCTGCCAGCGGGACCTGATACGATGATGAGCAGACCGGATTTCACGAAGATCTAGTAAGTAAAGGCGACCCCGACGAGCAGGAGGCCATAAGCGGCAAAGACGCCACCGAAGACTTTAGGGCGCTTTTCAGATTTGTAGAGCCAGCTGAGGAAGTCGCGCAGTTTGTAGGGGCTCGCTCCGAGAATCAGCGATGCGACGATACAGATGTAAACGAAAGTAACGAGGAACAGGCGCGCTTGCGGCAGCTGCATGTAGGCCGCGTCGAGTAGGACACCGGCGATCAACAGCGTAAGTGCGGCTAGACCACGCACCGCGAGGAAGTCCGGCACATAGTAGAAGGAACCGACGGCGACGCCAAGAAAGAGCAGGAAGAGCAATTTTTTATACTGCCCGAAATCAGCTGGACCGAGGTGCATGACTTTGTAAAGGAACCATGCCGTCGCGATCCCCATGAGGACGTAGGCTGCAAGGGTCGAGCGGGGGAAGGCTTGTGCGCTTTTTGCCGTAGCCATGCCGTGCCAAAGGAAATGCGCACCAAAAGCGATGAGGAAAATCCCGGTGAAGAGTGTGGCTTGGAAAAGTGTCATAAATAAATGCCTAATCGGTAATGATTAATAGGTAATGGGTAATGACTAATGCGGAAGGTGGAAGGAAAAAAGCGAAGTCTGCATTTGTCAGAGCAGAGAAACCGCTACAAAAGTCTTTGGATGGATTTACACTTAGCAGGTTCCGTTCAGCCGATAGATTTGATCGTATTTGATTGCGACGGGGTGTTGCTCGAGTCGATGGCGGCCAAGATACAGGCCTTCAGCGAGTGGGTGCCTGAGGCGCATGCCTCCCGCCGCGATGACTTTATGAAACGAGTCATGGATGGCTTCGGCAAGTCGCGGACCTATCATATCCAAAGCTTTTACACTGATATTTTAGGTCAATCGCCCCTGCCGGAGTTTATCGAAGCGGAAGTGGCCCGCTTTACCGACATTTGCGAACCACTCTGCGCGGTGGCGGATTGGCGAGTGGGCTCGAAAGAGTTTGTTGAAGCCTGCCAGGCAGCGTGCATTCCGCGTTATGTCCTCTCGGGCACCCCTCAAGCGCCATTGGAGGAGATGTTGGAGTCAACCGGTGCCGCGCCATTATTCGACGTCATCATCGGTTCGCCCCCCGCGAAACCGGAAAGCCTGACCCGGATCCTTGCGGAAACAAAGATACCTGCTGAACGCACGGTCTTCGTCGGTGATGCCAATGCCGACCATGAGGCAGCGCTACACGTGGGCGCGCACTTTGTGTATTTCCCTTCTGAGGCCAATCTGCCTATCGCACCAACCCCGACAGTGGTTACGGATTTGCGGCAGCTGCTGGTTCAAAAGGGATAAATTGGATCATCCCAAGGAGCTTGAGCTCTTTGTGCTCCGGGTTCTGTGGGATAAACCATTGATCGGAACCGCGCTTTTTAAGCAGTCCACGATAGACCTCACCCCATGTGCCAAGTGTGATGTAGCCAGAGCGGTCCGCTCGTATGAATGTGGCCGCATGGGTGACTGGACTCATCTCGCCCGTTTCGGGGTTTTTCGATCGGACGACTAGGTATGCCGTCCGGAAGTTCGGCACTAGATCCAAAAAAGTCTTTAGCTGGTATGGAGGCTCTATCGCTTCAGCATGCAGACGTAGCGCATCGTCTGAAAGTTCGCGCACGAACCCATCCATAACCATTGCGGAAGCTAAGTTTGAAGAACCGCGATCCTCTGTGCGCGCTTCACTGGTCAGTTCAAGTAAGCGCCGATCGATCTCTTTAAAAAAGATCTGTTTGTAACTAGCAGAATTGGCTTCGCGGGTGAAGGGGCGGATCAAGCCGAATTTTTCATACCAAATCAGAATGTTCAGCATGGCGGTAGGACCGCAACCGCTCTCAGGAATCGGGTAGATCGATTGGTCTTCGGAGAGTATCGATAGGCGATTCAATGCGTTGTTTGTCCGCTCAGTGCCGTAGATATGTCGATAGTAATAGCCAACTTCTCCACTCGTCGCGTCTGCCTTCCGCTCGATTACCTTGAAATTGTGTTGGGTGATTTGGCTCTGTGCAAAGGCCTGCGTTTGCATGGCTAGCAAGCATGCTAAAAAGAGGTATTGCGGCCAGTGGTTCATTCCAGTGCGAGACTACCGCCGATGGCTAGATCGTAAAGCGCGAAGCCCTGATATTAGAAATTCTTGAATTAGCTGTGCTTTTCTCGCTGACACCGTAAATTAGCTTAACTTATCTCAATGCCTATTCACAACAACTACTATGAATAACAAACAACTATCCCTCGTTTCTCTTGGCGTTGTCGCTTTGGGATCACTTCTTAACGCAGCTGATGGCTTCGTCCTTTTTGGTGACGACGTCGCGAAACCAGCTCCCGAACAAAAGTTTGTTCGTCCGATGACGGGTCCCTATTTCCATGAGGATGCCTTCATCACGACTGATTTGCGCGCATGGTATTTGCAGCACAATTTCGACTCCGACACGCTAGGCAGCAATGCCGATGTCACTGTGGCGGCACTTCAAGTGCGTATCGCACTGACAGAAAGCCTACAATTGGTCGCCTATAAAGATGGTTACACCGAATTCGATAACGCCGCACTCGTGGGTGATAACGAAGGCTTCAACGATATCGGTGCAGGCATCAAATGGGCTTTCATCCAAGACTGGGAAAACAACTTCCACATGGCTGCCGGTATCGGCTACGAGTTCGGGCTTGGCGACAAAGACGTGCTTCAAGAGACCAACGAGCTTCGCCTCTGGCTCTCTTGGGCGAAAGGTTTCGATAAGCTTCACCTCGGCGCCACAGCCAATTTGATTCTATCCGAAGACGATTCCGATGGTTTTGCGGGTAACTCCGATATGGTCACCGTTCACCTGCATGCAGATTACTATCTGACAGAGTGGTTGAGCCCAGTGGTTGAGCTTAATGGATACCTCGCGCAAGACGCGGCACCCGGTCTTCCAATCTCTGGAGTCGATGCGGTCAGCCTTCCAGGTGGTGAAGCAAACGACACCTACACGATCGCAGTCGGAGCCGAAGTTCGCCCATTTTGCGAAAATTTTGGATTACGACTTGCATACGAAACCGAGCTTACTGATAACGTCAGTCTGTTCGGAGATCGTTGGACCCTGTCCGCCGTTTACGAATTCTAAAAATTTCTTATATTAGTGTTAGTTTGTATAAAGGCGGCCTTCCCTGAAGGTCGCCTTTTTTATGCGTTTATTCAGAGGAATAAGGTAGGGTTCGATATCCTTATCGAACCGCAACAGTATGCCAGCGGAGCGTTAAGGATAACGCTCCCTACCACCAACGATACATCAACCTAATCGCAGAACGCTCTATACATTGAATCAGGCAAGCAGCGCTGCGGCTTCTGGATGACGTTTTGCATACACACCAATATAGCTGCATTGCGGCACGACTTTCAGTCCCTCAGCTCGGGCATACTCAAAGGCGGCACCAGCCAACTGCCCTGCAATATTCTGTCCCCGCAATTCAGGTGGGACAAAGGTATGGTGGATCGTCATCACCGCACGAGCTAAGCTATAATCTAAGTGCGCGATGGTTTCTACACCTCGAATCTCAAAACGTGATTTTTCGAGGAAATGTTCTACTGTTGGCGGGTTATTCATAATATTGATACGATGGCTCAATCACCGACTTGCAATGACCAGCCGGAGTCATTGGGCCGTTTACGTGCTTTTACAGGAGCACCGAATGCCTGACTTAGGTTCTTTGAGTTCAGCACCACATGCTTGCAGCCACTTGCCAGAACCTTCCCCTTTTTAAGGAGGAGGACGTGGGAGATTTCGGCAAAGATCTCTTCAATGTGATGCGTCACCAAGATCAGACCCGGTGTATTTTTAGACTGTGCCAGTTTTCGTAAACTGCCGATGAAGTGCTCACGAGCGACTGGGTCGAGGCCTGCGCAAGGTTCGTCCAGAATCAGAAGTTCAGGATCTGCCATAAGTGCTCGCGCAATGAATACCTTTTGACGTTCGCCTTGGCTGAGCACACCCCAAGGGCGCTCTGCCAAAGCACGAACTTTCATCCTGCTTAGGCAGCGGAGCGCTTTCCGTGTATCCACTTTCCGCTCACGTGTCCAAAAACCCAACTGTGCAGTCTCGCCGCTCAAGACGGTGATCATCGCTGGCTCGTCGTCAGGAACGCGGCGTGCAAAAACAGTGCTGACGATCCCGATACGTTTACGAACCTCGTTCCATTCAGCCTCACCGTAGGATTCGCCAAGTAGTTCAAGCGTGCCTCCGGTCGGAGTCAGATACGCGGTGATCGCAGCAAGCAAAGTGGTTTTGCCGCAACCGTTCGCACCCAAGATCGCCCAGTTTTCTCCCTTCAGAACCTTCCAGTCGATACCCTTAATGATCTCTGCCTCATCTCTACGCACACGGAGACCTGTAACCGAAAGGAGAGGCGCATCTGTCTGATGAGTCTGAGGCATAATGAGCGAGTTCACTCAATGATGCCCAACTTGTCGAGTGTTCGCAATCGGCTACTTATGCTGCGCTTGGGTGCAATGGCTTCACTTCCTTCTGGATGTTGGGCAGCAGATCGCGTTCGGCGATACGGAGGTCATAGTTCTTCTGCAGGTTGACCCAGAGTTGAGAAGAGGTGCCAAAGTAAGTCGCCAATCGAAGCGCTGTCTCGGTCGAGATCGGTCGCTTAGCATTCACGATCTGGTTCATCGTCGGCTGTGAGATACCTGAATCCTTCGCCACGCGATAGGGAGTGATTCCCGCGGGCTTGATGAATTCTTCCAACAGGATTTCGCCAGGATGTGGTTCTGGGATGGTTTGAGTGCTCATGGTAAAAATGGATTAATGGTAATCGACGATTTCAACGTCCTCGGCATGGCCGTCGATGAAATGGAAGCAGATGCGATATTGTTGATTGATACGGATAGAGTGTTGTCCTTTTCGGTCTCCATAGAGTTGTTCGAGCCGATTGCCTGGCGGTAGTTTTAAGTCGTCGAGATGGATGGCGGATTCAATGAGGCGAAGTTTGCGCAATGCTGATTGTTGTAAATTGGTTGGCAGCTTCTTGTGCCGCTGGTTGTCCCAAAGGGCTGCCGTCTGTTTACATGCAAAGCTTCGAATCATGCTATTTAGTAATATATGCTACTTTTGTGAGTATATTCAAGTTTTGAATATAACTTAATTATGGACATAATCCCGCAGGCGGAGATTCGCTGTGATGTCGGTGAGCTAGCTAGAGAAATAGGCGAACTTGCGCAGCGCTTCTGCGTGCTCACTGGCGTCTTCGAATCCGCATTTCAGTAAAATAATCGGATGTTCGATATTTTCGATTTCGGAGGACTTTTCACAGATGGTATATTTTAGAGGCGTTTCACGGCAGCCGAAAAAGCTACTGATATTACTTATCGAATGGCTCTGACATTTTTCGATCAGGCTTTCTGGGTCAGGGTCCAAAATGAGAATTTGAGCCCCATCGATGTAAGAAAGCCATCCGCTTAAACGATTAGTAACGCCTAAATCCATGAAGCCATAGCCACTACAAATAATGCGTCGCGTTTGTAGTAGCTGATTTTGAAATTTCGCCCAAATCCACGGGTAATTTGCATAATTGTAGGCTTCCATCTTTCCAAGTATACCAGCTAGGAAATCTGGCGTGCCGTAATAACCCAAGTTGTGATTGCCTTCTGAGTAATCGGAATCTGGGTTGTCCAAGCGGTGGTATTCTTCTCCGTTCCAACACCAATCAATCGATCCGTGTAGCTTTAATAGGATATTCTGATCGTTATCGTTAAGCTTAGATGGATGAAATCGGCTAGTTTGAATTGATTCATCAAAATAAAAGCCATCTTCATAGTGTATTCCTAAAGTTTTAAGGGCGGACTCGCTCTTGATATCATGGTTCAAGGTGGAAAGTGAAAATAATCTCTTATCGCAATTGAGTGTTCTGAGAAAATTGATTTGTCCATTAACTATATCTTCACCGTTTCGCTCTAAAAGAACCTTATTTGTGTGTTCTTTATTTCTGTCGATGAGTGACTCATAGACATTCCAGCGTATCCAATCATTGGTTGCATTTAAAATGTCCCAACGCGACACAGAGCGATCTCGGATAGGTCCTATATATTTCTTTAATGAATCCGAGGCGTTAAGTTTTTTAAGCAAGTCTTCGAATACTAAATTTCTAAAAGGTATTAATGTAGGGGTTCGATGGGTTCCCTCATTTTTACAAAGATCGTCAACGATTTGTGCGAGTTCTTCATAATTTGGGGGTGTCTTGGTATTCTTGCTAGGTTGCTCTGATAATACAGACGTTATGGCATTCAAAGTAGCTTTAGTGAGTTCCGCGCTGTGAGGATCCATCACTCCTTCAAATCCTAAGTTAGTCTGTAATCTGTGGTTAGAGCCAAATTCCAATTCTCCGGATAGAATTTGCTTGGTAATATCCTTAACCTTTGGCATCGGACTCGTGTATGAGCCGAAGAGAAACATGGGGCGATATTCGTGAGTATTCGTGTTCATTGGCGGTCAAACCTGTGTTGGCTTTCCAATAGACTGAAATCCTATGCTTCAGTGCGCAAGGACAAGCTGGTCTCTTGGGCGGACTGTCGGTCTTCGCGAGCAAAGCCCCTAATAAGCTTAATAGCCTCGGTTCGGTGCGAGCCAGCGTTCGGTGGTTTCTAGGTCGAAGCCTTTGCGCTGGGCGTAGTCTTCGAACTGGTCTTTGTCCATTGGACCGACTTGGAAGTATTTGGCTTCTGGGTGCCCGAAGTAGAGACCGCTGACAGCAGAGCCGGGGCTCATTGCGAAACTTGTGGTGAGCGTCGCACTGGTGTTTTTCTCGGCGTCGAGGACGTCCCAGATGGTTTGCTTCTCGGTGTGGTCGGGCTGGCTAGGGTAGCCTGCTGCTGGGCGGATGCCGCGATACTTTTCTTTGATCAGAGCGGTATTGTCTAAGGTCTCATCGGCAGCGTAGCCCCAGAGTTCTTTACGCACTTTTTGGTGGGTGTATTCAGCGAGGGCTTCGGCGAAACGGTCGCCGAGGGCTTTGACCATGATCGAGCTGTAGTCGTCGTGGGCGTCTTCAAATTCTTTAGCGAATGTATCCACACCTTCAATACAGCAGACGAAGGCGCCGCAAGTATCGGTCTGACCGCTTTCTTTGGGCGCGACAAAATCACTGAGTGCGAAGTAAGTGTCGCTGCCGGCTTTTTTCTTTTGCTGGCGCAGGGTGTGGAAGGTGCCGATGGGCTGACCGTCGTTGTCGTAAAGTTCGACATCGTCGCCCACGGAGTTGGCGGGGAAGAGACCGACCACGCTGCGAGCACGGAAGCGTTTTTCTTCGATGATTTGTTTGAGCAGTTTTTGCGCATCTTCGAGGATGATGCGGGCTTGTTCGCCGTATTTCTTGTGCTCGAGAATTTTTGGATACACGCCTTTGAGCTCCCATGTCCAGAAGAGCGGGGAGTAGTCGAAGAACTCGGCGAGTGCTTCGAGGTCGATGTGATCGCCGACGGTGACGCCGGGTGTATTCGGTGCTTTGAGTTGGGCTTGGCTCCAGTCGGGGGCGAAGCGCTTTTCGCGGACTTCGGCGAGCGGTAGAAGCTCGTTGTCTGCTTGGCCGGCGGCGAAGCGGATACGGCGTTTTTCATGCTCAGCTTCGAGCTCAGCGACATAGGCTTCGCGCTTCTCAGGATTGAGCAGGCTGTTGCAGATGCCGGTGACGAGCGAGGCATCGCCGACGCGGACGACGGGCTGCGGATAGTGCGGTGCGATCTTGATCGCAGTGTGCGCACTGGAGGTGGTCGCGCCGCCGATAAGGAGGGGCTGGGTGAAGCCGCGCTTGGTCATTTCTTGCGCATTGAAAATCATCTCGTCGAGCGAGGGGGTGATGAGGCCGGAGAGACCAATGATGTCGGCGCCCCATTCTTGGGCTTCGCGTAGAATGTCGTCGCAAGAAACCATCACGCCGAGGTCTTTGACTTCGTAGTTGTTGCAGGCGAGCACGACGCCGACGATGTTTTTACCGATGTCGTGCACGTCGCCTTTCACGGTGGCGATGAGGAATTTGCCTTGGGCGCGGGTGTCAGGGTTGTTCTTTTTTTCCTCTTCCATGAACGGGAAAAGGTAGGCCACCGCGCGCTTCATGACACGGGCGCTCTTGACCACTTGGGGAAGGAACATCTGGCCGGAGCCAAAGAGCTCACCGACGATTTTCATGCCGTCCATCAAGGGACCTTCGATCACATCGAGCGGGCGCTCCAGTTGCTGGCGGGCTTCTTCGGTGTCGTCTTCGACGTAGTCGACGATGCCTTTGACGAGGGCGTGGGCGAGGCGTTCTTCGACGGTGCCGTCGCGCCATGCGAGCTTGGCAGAGTCGTCCACGACCTTGTCGGTCGCGGCGACGGTTTCGGCAAAAGTGATGAGTGCTTCGGTCGCCTCGGGATTGCGATTGAGGAGGACGTCTTCGACTTTAACGAGCAGTGCTGGGTCGATCTCTTTATAGACCTCGAGCATGCCTGCGTTGACGATGCCCATGTCGAGTCCCGCTTCGATGGCGTGAAAGAGGAAGGCCGAGTGCATGGCTTCACGCACAGGATTGTTGCCGCGGAAAGAGAAGGAAATGTTACTCACGCCGCCAGAGGTGAGGGCTCCGGGGCAGACTTTTTTGATCTCACGCACGGCCTCGATGAAATCGACGGCGTAGTTGTTGTGCTCCTCCATGCCGGTGGCGACGGTGAGGATGTTGGGATCGAAAACGATGTCGTAGGGATCGAAGTCGAGCGCGCTGACGAGGAGATCGTAGGCGCGTTTGCAGATACGGATCTTATCTTCCTTGGTGGCTGCTTGACCTTGCTCGTCGAAGGCCATGATGACGACGGCCGCGCCGTAGCGTTGGCAGAGTTTGGCTTGTTCGAGGAATTTGGCTTCGCCTTCTTTCAAGCTGATCGAGTTGACGATGCATTTGCCTTGGGCGCATTTGAGACCAGCTTCGATGACCGACCACTTGGAGCTGTCGATCATGATGGGCACGCGGGCGATGGCGGGCTCGGAAGCGACGAGGTTCATGAACTTCGTCATGCATTCCTCGGACTCGAGCATGCCTTCGTCGAAATTGATGTCGATGATGTTGGCTCCGTTTTCGACTTGCTGGGTGGCCACTGCGAGTGCGCCGTCCCAGTCGTCGGCCTTGATCATTTTCTTAAAGCGCGGGGAGCCGGTGACGTTGGTGCGCTCGCCGACCATGACGAAGCTGTGCTTTGGCGCGATATTGTAGGATTCGAGACCGCTGAGGCGCTGGGCGAGGGAAAGCTGGGGGATCTTGCGCGGCTCGTATTGGCTGACTTCGTCGACCACGGCGCGGATGTGATCGGGTGTGGTGCCACAGCAACCACCAACAAGGTTGACGAGTCCATCAGCTGCGAATCCACCGACAGCGGTGCCAGTGTGCTCGGGTGTTTCGTCGTATCCTGTCGGGGCGAGCGGATTAGGCAGGCCGGCATTGGGATAGACGTGCACGTAGGTGTCGGCCACGCGGGAGAGCTCGCGCAGGAAGGGGCGCATGAGGTCGGCACCGAGGGCGCAGTTAAGGCCGACGCAGAGTGGCTTGGCGTGGCGGATCGAGTTCCAGCAGGCTTCGACGGTTTGCCCGGAAAGCGTGCGGCCGGACTGGTCCGTAATTGTGACGGAGACAATGACGGGCAGGCGCTCGTCGAGTGTTTCCTGGAAATCCTCGATGGCGTGGAGGCAGGCCTTTAGGTTGAGCGTGTCGAAAACAGTCTCAGGCAAGAGCAGATCGACACCACCTTCGACGAGGGCTTGGGTTTGCTCGTAGTAAGCTTTGTAAAGTTCGTCGTAACTGGTCGCGCGGTATTCCGGGCGATTGACGTCGGGCGACATCGAGCAAGTGCGGTTCGTTGGGCCGATCGCGCCGGCGACGAAAGTGGGTCGGCCTTCTTTCTCGGAAATCTCGTCGGCTACCTTACGTGCGATCTTGGCGGACTCGATGTTGATGTCGCGCACGCGGTGTTCGAGACCGTAGTCAGCTTGCGCGATGGTCGTGCCAGAAAAGGTGTTGGTCTCGACGATGTCCGCGCCGGCTTCGAAGAAGGCTCGGTGGATGCCCTCGATGATCTCGGGGCGAGTGATCGAGAGCAGGTCGTTGTTGCCCTTGAGGTCGCCCTTCACGTCGTCGAAGGACGCGTCGCGAAAGTCGGCTTCACCCAACTTGTGCTGTTGGATCATGGTGCCCATCGCACCGTCTAGAAAGAGGATGCGTTCGGCGAAGAGGTCAGCGAGTTGCTGCCCTTTTTTAGTCAAAGGTTTCTGGGAAGAGGGAGTGCTCATATTAAATATCAACGTATCGTTATATCTTGATACGTTATTGCAAGCTTTGAATCTGCTTCTTAGGAGAAGCGCTTCCAGGCCGAGGGCACGAACAGCACCAAGATGGCGTAAAGTTCAAGACGCCCGATGATCATCAGCAGCGAGAGGAAGACCTTCGTGCTGCTTCTCAAAAAGTGGAAGTTTTCGGTCGGACCGACGGCATCAAAGCCTGGTCCGATGTTGAAGAGTGTCGCCTGCACGCAGGAGAAGACGGTTAGAAATGAAATATGCGGCTCATTGGCAGAGACAAAGAGCATCGCGAGTAACTGCAGGCCCGCCATTAGGATCAGGAAGAGTATGACGCTATGAATTGCTCGCTCGCCGAGGGTTTGCCCTCCCATGCGCATCGGGATTGTGACGTTTGGGCGAAAAGCATGTGTGATACTGCGCATGGCAGCGCGGGTCGCGATGACGATCCGCACGACTTTTACGCCGCCACTGGTTGACCCTGAGCAACCGCCGATAAACATGACGATCAGTAGGATCATTTTTGCTGGAGGTAGCCATTGATCAAAGTCGGTCGTTGCGTAGCCTGTCGTGGTGATGATGGATACGGACTGGAATGCTGCAGCACGGATGGAGTCGTGGTTCGGGAGTTGGCCGGTTTGATCGACGAGAAATAAGACGAGCAGGGCAGTGCTCACTAGAATTAAGGCATAGAACCAATAGACTTCGTTGTTTTGTTTTAGAATATGCGTCTGACCTCGAAGCAAGCGGATCATATACACAAAGGTGGTGCCGCAGATCGCCATGAAGAAAATCGAAATCCATTCAAGCAGTGGGCTTTGGAATTCCTCCATGCTTAGGGCTTCAGTGCTGAAGCCACCTGTGGATACTGTTGTCATCGAGTGGTTAATCGCTTGAAACCAGTCCATACCGCCTAATTTATAGGCGAGTGCGCAAGTAAAGGATGCGACTAGGTAAAAAATCATCAATTGTGTAGCACCACTCTGAATGCGGCCGTGATCAAAGTCGGCCGAAGTTCCGGAGGACTCATTACTGAAGAGAATTTTCGCGCCCGCGCCAAATGAGGATAGGATAGCGACGAAGAAGACAACGACACCTAAGCCGCCCACCCATTGACTCATAGAGCGCCAGGTTAGGAGGCTTTTGGGGAATTCGTTGAAATCTGAAAATGCCGTTGCTCCAGTTGTTGTGAGGCCTGACGCACTCTCAAAGATGCCATCTGAGAAGTCGCAATGCAGGGTAAAGATATAAGGCAGCGCTCCAACAAACGTGGCCACGATCCACGATAGTCCGATCGCAATAAGCGCCTCTCGGCGGAAGAGTTTGGTCTCTCCTTTGCGGCCGAGGATATAAAAAATCACAGAGATTCCTATGGTGATGCCAATGGTATCTAGGAAACCAATGATTGAGGGGTCGGAAAATTTTTCTCCAAGCGCTAGCCCTGTAACCATGCAGATGCCAAAGGCGCATGCTAAAGCTAGCAGGACCATACTTAAGAGTCGGTAGATTATAGCGGTATTCACGGACTATATAAGGCAATTGAGCAGGGCTTTTTCCACTTCTGGAGTCACCAGCACGACCACGCGGTCGCCAGCTAGAATCATGTCATCGGCTGCGGGAACCTTCGCTTTGAATTTATGCAAGAGCGCGACAAATAAACTGCCCTTAGGCAGGCTGATATCCTTAATCATACGGCCGACGCACGGGCTAGAGTGCTGGATGCGCACTTCGATGATTTTACCGCCGTTGTTGGGCATCTCTGCAAGAGTGACCGTGCGGTCGGTGGAAAGGTTACGCACCATGAAATTGGCGGTCGCACTTCGTGGGGAGACCACCACTTCGATGCCCAGCATTGTGCGCAAGATTCCAAGTAGTTGATCGTAGTCGCCCTTGTTTATCACGAGTTGCACGTGGCTGACGCCTAACTTCGCGGCTTGTAGACAGGTCAAAATATTTTCTTCGTCGTCTTTTGTGCAGGCCACAAAGTAGTCGGCACTACCGATTTGTTCCTCTTCTAATAGACGTAGAGATGTGGCGTCACCATTGATGACGGTAATATTTGGAAAGCGCTCGGCAAGTTGGCGGCATTTCTTGGCGTCTTTCTCAATGAGGCGGATTTTGAAACGCGGGTTGGTCAATAAGCGTATTAGGTTGATCGCGGTCTCGCTGCCGCCGAATAGCACCACAGTGGAAATTTCGGTCTTGTGCTTCGGATCGAAGCGCTCACGTAGCTCAAAGAGTGATTCAGGATGACCAAAAATTGTGACGATGTCGCCTTCTTCGAGTTCGGTATCAGCGCTAGCAACCTCAGTTTTTCCGTTGCGCTGGATGTAGCCGACGCGGACACGAGGGTCGAGTTTGAGATCTCTCAACTTGCGACCAATGACACGTGCGCCAGGGGCGATCTTCTGTTGCTGCACTTCGATTTGACCACGAGCAAAGTTTTCCACTGCAACCCGACCTGCGTTGCGAATCTCTTTAGCGAGTTCGACCGCGCAGATGGCCTCGGGGTTGACCAGCAGGTCGATCCCGAAGTGAAGTTGGTAGTTGATGACTGAGGTGTCGCTGAAAGTTTCGTCGTGAATACGGGCGATGGTATTCTTCGCACCTAAGCCTTTCGCGAGGGAGCAGGAGATGACGTTCGTGCGGTCATCACTGGTCATCGCGAGGAAGGCATCACACTTTGCTACATCGACATCAACCAGTTGACGCGCCGAGCTGCCATTGCCGTTGATGATGCGTGCGTTTTGCTCCTCATCGAGCTTTTCGCAACGGGTGTCAGACTGCTCGATTAGGGTAACGTCGTGCCCCTCGGCAGCGAGTGTCGTGCAAAGATTGTGGCCGACTTCACCGGCACCTACGATAATGATCTTCATAATGGGCGTCTAAATCGAATTTAAACTTCCGGCGCAGTGTGACGCCCTTATCCTGTATTTCCAGAGTATATTTGGGGGGTGTTTGGATGCTGGAGGGACGTGTTTCACACGTCCGCCGTCAATCATGCCAACAGAGTTGGGTTAATTTACCTTGAAAAGGCCAATCCGTGGTATGACTGACTAGTTTGTGTCGAACTGGGTTATTGGATACATAGTTCCATTTCTCAGAATAGGACTCGCCGGATCGCAATTGCCGGTCCCAACAAGATTTTTGCCAAATTGGCTTCTGCTCAGGAGTGGGCCAAAGCCTGGTTGTTTGCGCTTTCCAATACTTGACTCACGCGTGTATGGGTAGAGGTGGAATTCTGCCGGTGCGCAGAATAAATGGATGTGGTCTGGCAGAATAATGTATCGACCTACATGAAACGCATCCGCGTCACGCCATGCCTCTTGGAGTATACAGTGTGCGTTTTCGTTAGCTAGGAGATGGGCGCGGTTTTTGGTGCAAACCGTTATAAAGATAAGATTAGAGCGGTTCCCGATATCCACGATTGGTGCTGTGGCGGGAGATTTTCGCTGAGGGAGACTGGGCTGGTCGGACATGCTTGAAACTTTGGGTATTCGGCGGACGCGTGGAAACGCGTCCCTCCTGTTACTGAAACCCGTATCAAGGACAGGTGCCATTGTTTTCTGGAGGGACGCGTTTCCACGCGTCCGCCTCAATGAAGTAAGAATAGGATTCAGCTTCCTACAACAACGCCACTTCCACTCCAAAGGTGGCGCTTTCCCCGCCGCCCACAGCGTGCAGGCCTTTGCCGTGCTCGGGGCTGTTGGGCGGGCCCATCCAAGGCTCGACGCAGTAAAAGGGGCTATCTGGTTTTTCGGTCCAAATAACGAAGGCGTTCCAGGTGGAATGTGTCTCAGAATCGTTGAGCAGGCGTATCCCGATGTCTTCCTCGCCGCCATTGGGCCCAAAAACGGCGGTATCGCCCTTTAATCGGGTGTAAATGCGATCGGTATTGGCCGGGTCGCCGAAGGAGCGGTTATTCTCCCATCCTTTATCCACGGTCTGTAGCGAACCATCGGGCGCATGGGTGAAGCATTTCTTGGCGGGGATTTCGAAGCGGTAGTCTTTCCGCGAAAGCCCCTCGTGCCAAGGGAGCGTAAAGTAGAAGTGGTGCCCCGCAGACCAGAGGATGGGCTTGTCGCCTAGGTTGTCCAAGCGCAGGTAAACTTTGAATGATACCTGCTCAAACACGTAGCGCACGGTGAACCGATAGTTGAAAGGGTAGGCCTCGTGGTCGGCCTCGGTCGGTTTGAGTTCTGCGGTGAAGCCAGTCTCGTCGGCCGAAACGATCTCGAAGGTGCCATTACGACTGAAACCATGCATTGGCATCGGGCGAACGACACCATCTTGGTCCTTCCACTCACCGATCTTGCCCTTGTTGTAGGTGCGGGCGGCAAAAGGAAAGAGGATCGGGTTGCCGCCACGGACTTTCGCAAAGTTGTCGTAGTCGGCATCTTCCGGCCAGTGGATGACATCGCGAAACGAGCCGTCACCCATACGGAGGTTCCAGTTCATGAGGCGTGCGCCCAGCTCGGGGCGCGCTAAAAAGGTCGAGGGGCCACAGTTCCAGCGGTGCAGTGTGACGCCGTAATATTCGATGGTTTCCATAGTTCAGATTTGTAGCAGTTTGCGTGCTTTGTCTAGTGCGGTAATCGGTCGTTGCGATTATCCGTTAAATCGGCGGTGAAATCGGATGTCCACACTTGCGTTCTAGGGGCTGACTTTCATTGTATGGGTCTATGGCAACACCTCGCATCTGCCTTTTACTTTTTACGTTATTTTTTGTGCTTCCGATGGGCCTTCATGCCGAAGAGGCCGCGCCTGTGGTGGACGATAAGATCGACGTTTACGTCATCCCGATCACGGATGCGATTAGCAAACCGAATTTGTATATTCTACGTCGTGGTCTGAAGGAGGCGATTGAGAATGAAGTCGATATGGTGATCCTTGATATGGATACGCCGGGCGGGCGGGTCGATTACACCATTGAGATGATGGAGATGTTGGCAAAGTTCGAAGGCATCACCGCAACTTATGTGAATGACGATGCCATTTCCGCAGGGTCTTTCATCGCTGCGGCGACTCAGGAGATCTATTTCTCGCCAATCGGTAAGATCGGTGCCTCTGCAGTGATACAAGGCGGCGGAGAGGACGTGCCCGAAACGGCGCGAATGAAAATCGAGAGTTACTTGCGCGCGAACATTCGGGTGATCACAGAGGATTATCCTTTCCGCTCTGATGTGGTGCGGGCGATGTTGGACGCCGATTTCGAGCTCAAGATCGGCGAAGAAGTGATTAAGCCGGCGGGCGAGTTACTGACGTTGACGGCTAAAGAAGCGATGCGTGAATACGGGGAGCCCTTGAGCCCGTTATTGGGCAAGGGGATTTATGAGTCGGTCGAAGAGCTGCTCGATGCTCGATTCGGAGAAGGTAAATATGAAATACGCGATTTTCATCTTAGTTATTCCGAGGAGATCGCGAAATGGATGAGCACCTTTGCGCCTGCCTTGATGGGCATTGGGTTACTTTTGTTATTTCTAGAATTCAAGACGCCCGGATTTGGTATTTTTGGAATTGGAGGAATCGTCTTGATCGCGATTTTCTTCGCGAGTCAGTATATCGCGGGGCTTGCAGGGAATGAGGCGGTTTTGTTTTTCGTGCTCGGGGTGATTCTTGTGTTGGTGGAGTTATTTTTCTTCCCTGGTTCGATTGTATTTGGGCTCGCGGGCTTGGGTCTGATTTTTGGCTCACTGATGTGGGCAATGGTCGATGTCTGGCCGAATGAGCCGATCGACTTCTCTCTGGAGATATTCGCCGAGCCGTTGGTGAATATGATTTTTGGCGTGGCGATCGCGGTCTGCGGCGCCTTGCTCTTTGGGCGATTTTTCCAGGGCTCGTTTTTGGAGCGCCGATTGGTACTGTCTGAGTCAGCAGGTGGGAGTAGTGCGACGATCCGCGCTGACCGAGAATCGACTTTGCCCAGTGTGGGCACAAAGGGTGTCGCCGTGACAGATTTGTTTCCCAGTGGTCGTGTTGAAATTCGCGGGACTCGCTATGAAGCGCGCTCTGCGCTCAATTCGATTGATAAGGGTGCTGCGGTGCGAGTGGTCAAAAGCAGCGACTTTAGTTTGATCGTAGAGGAGGTTGAAGAATGAGTGCGATAATTGGTTTTTTAGTAGCGGCTCTCGTATTGGTTTTCTTTGAGGTCATTCTGCCGGGCGGCGTGCTCGGCGTGCTAGCGGCGCTTTGTTTGCTCGTAGCGTCGTGGCTCGGCGGAACGGAGTATGGATGGCTCGGTGGGGTCGGCGTATTTGGCGGTGGTCTTCTGACCATCGCATTGTTCGTTTATATCGAGTTCAAGCTATTGGCTCGCACCTCGCTAGGTCGCGCGTTTTTTCTAAAAGAGACGGTCACCGGCCATTCAAATGCAGCACCGGCAGAAGATTCTATTATAGGCGAATCAGGCACGGCACTAACGCGCTTAAATCCGAGTGGAAAGGTTGCAATTAAAGGCCGGAGCTACGAAGCTCACTCGCAAGACGGATATATTGAGGCGGATGCGCCTATCCGCGTCATTTCACAAGACAGTTTTAAACTCATCATCAAAAAAATATGAACCTATCCATGCTCCCCCTCGCCCTTGCAGGCTGGCAACTTGGCGTTGCTGCCGTTCTTGGCCTGATCTTATTGATCGTTGGCTTTATCGTTATCTCATTCTTTAGCATCTGGCTTCGTGCGATGCTTTCCGGAGCTACGGTTGGTTTTCCAACACTGGTTGCGATGCGCCTTCGTGGTGTGCCTGCTTCCTTGATCGTCGATGCACGTATCACCTCTGTAAAGGCAGGCATTGAAATTAGCGCGAATGACCTAGAGGCACACTATCTCGCTGAGGGTAATGTGGTTCAAACAGTTCAAGCACTGATTGCTGCTGATAAGGCGAACATCACACTCGACTGGCAGCGTGCTTGTGCGATCGATCTTGCGACCAAGGGCACTGGTAAGTCGGTGCTCGAAGCGGTGCGCACATCGATTAATCCAAAGGTCATTGAATGCCCAGCAGCTGACAGCGGTCGCAGGACAATCGATGGTGTGGCGAAAGACGGCATTCAAGTGAAAGCCCGTGCGCGTGTGACCGTGCGCTCGAATCTCGACAATTACGTCGGCAGTGCGCTTGAAGAAACCATCATTGCTCGTGTGGGTGAAGGTATCGTGACTACCATTGGCTCTGCAGAATCCTATAAGATGGTGCTTGAATCGCCGGACATGATTTCCAAAACCGTGCTTGGTCGCGGTCTCGACGTCGGCACTGCGTTTGAAATTCTTTCTATTGATATCGCCGACGTAGACGTGGGTGAAAATATCGGAGCCAAGTTGCAAGAGTCACAAGCCGAAGCCGATAAGAACGTGGCGCAAGCGAAGGCTGAAATGCGTCGTGCCGCTGCGGTTGCGCTCGAACAAGAAATGAAGGCTCGTGTCGAAGAGATGAACGCGAAGGTTGTCGAAGCGGAGGCGCAAGTGCCACTCGCGCTGGCCGAAGCATTCCGTTCCGGTAATCTTGGAGTGATGGACTACTATCGTATGAACAACATCAAGGCTGACACCGATATGCGTGATTCTATCTCCAAAGGAGACGAGTCTAAGTAATTATAGGTCGATCGATTCCTGATGGATAATTTACTCGAAATCATCGTCCCCGTAATTTTTGCGGCGATCTACTTTTTTGGAAACATGCTTTCCGGAAAGGCAGATAAAGACGATGCGCCAAAGCCGCCGCGACGTCGTCCAGGTAATGCCGAAGACGACGAAGCGGCCGAGCGGCAGCGTAAGATTCAGCAAGAGATCCGTCGGAAGATTCTAGAACGTCGTCAACAGGCGGAGGGTCTGGGACCGGTGCCACCTGTGGTTTCGCCGCCGCCAATGAGAGGCATGCAGCGCCATCAGCGTGAGCGGACAAAAGAGACGACAGCGCATACGCGTGAAGCAGCTCAGCCACCACCATACGTTGCGCCGACCCATGAAGTTGAGGCCGCTCCAGGAGGATTCTCTTGGGGGGAGTCGGACAATACTTACGGAAAGGAGATGGAGGTGAAATTGCGCCGTATCGAAGAGACCAAGCGCCAAGCGGAAAAGTTGAAGAAGGAAGCGGGGAGTTCGCTTGCCGATTCGACTACGACCTCTTCAAAGCGCCGATCAAGTGGTCTCCGGTTATCCGGTTCGGTGCGTAGCCAGTTAAAGAATCCAGGCGCAGCAAGGGCAGCCTTTGTCTATGGCGAAGTGTTGGGTCAACCGATCAGTATGCGCAAGCAAAGCAGCGTGCCGGGGCTATCTTGATCAGCCTAGCGTTGTAGAGTTACGATCACAAAGGTAGAGGCGGTCGTCCCGAGCGCCATTGCGTCGATTATTGGCACTCGCTCCTACAACATACAGGTTGAGCAACTCAGACGTGTGGCGATGGAGACCATCGAGTGGCACCGCTTTAACCCGAATTATGCAGACATGAAATACGTCATTTCATTTGGAGGGCAATGCTCTGTCATTGCCGCAGAAACGCCTAAATACATCGAACCATCGGCGGTTGCGACGGAGCGCAACCCTCCAGGGTTTTTACAGAATGCCTTCTTAGGGTAGTGTCAGTCGTAGACCATCGCCTCTACCTCTTGCATGCAGTCGCACTATCTAGCTCTTAGAGTCGTGCAATTTAGCCTTACTCAGCTGCTGGCTCTGCGAGTTCTGCTGCTTTTTTATCGGCTGCGTCTTTTGCCGAGTCGGCTAAATCGGCTTTCGCTTGTTTGATCGCTTCGGTGACTTCAGCGAGGCGAGCCTTTTTATCACTGTTGATACCTTCCTCTGCCTGAGCTTGGGTCAATCTTTCAAGCACGCCATCACCTCGCACGCTGAATGCATAGGCGAGGACCTTGTCGAGTGCATCCTTGGAATCTTTTTGCAAATACCATAGTTGGCGGTGCATCGAGCCTGCCGCTATGCCGTTGTCGATGACGGCGGCGATGTTAGCTCGCGACTCAGCGTTCATTGAGTCTTTACCTTGAACATATACTGTCAGCGGAAAGACGAGCTCCCCAGCGATTGCATGTGCACGCATGTTGCTGGCACCATAGCGAGCTCCGGTTTCAAAGACTGCGATGGCTGCGAAAACGAGTGCAAGCGGCAAGAGGAGAGACTTGATTTTATCCATGTGGAGGTGGGTATGAGTGGAATGGCAATGAATAGGTCATTGCCACCCAGCCGTTTACTCTAGTTCTCGAATCTGCGTGCTGTCGATCAAGTTTTCGCCCGCATACTGTTTGGTGACGACGACCAATGGGTCGCCCGCTTTACACCATTTGTATTCTTTGAGTAGGGCGAAGGCGCTTTGAATGGTCATTTCATGGTAATGGTTGAATTCCATGAAAAACGGTTCAATCCCGCGCATAATCAGCAACTGCTTAAACAAGACAGGGTTGTCTGTAAATGCGTAGATTGGTAATTGCGGGCGTAGTGATGAGAGCTTTTGGGCAAATAAACCGGCGCGCGTAAATACTACAATGGACGCATCGAGCGAAGCCGCTAATAATGCGGCAGACTTTAGCATCTTAGACTTCGGCAATGTCAGGTGAATATCGTCTCTGATCGGCAGGGTCTCTGCCTTTTCCATGCGATAGGCGATGCGATTGATGGTTTGCACGCATTCGACGGGGTATTTACCCACGGTTGTTTCGCCGGAGAGCATGACGCAGTCGGCTTGTTCGCGTATGGCGTTGGAGACGTCAGTGACTTCCGCACGAGTCGGAATGGGCGACTCGATCATCGATTCCAGCATGTGCGTGGCCACGATCACAGGCTTGGTGCCTTGGATGCAGGCATTGATCGCTCGTGATTGAATGAGTGGGAGGTCCTCGAATGGGCATTCGATGCCTAAGTCGCCGCGCGCTACCATGAGACCGTCGGATGCTTTGATGATGCCCTCCAGATTCTCAATCGCTTGCTGGTCTTCGATTTTGGCGATGATTTTAGCAGCGGAGTTACGGTCATTAAGATATTTGTGGAAAATTTCTAAATCTGCGGGCTCGCGGACGAATGACAGGGCAAAGAACTCTATGTTTTCTTCGATGCCCACGTCCACGTCGCCTTCATCCTTTTTCGTTAAGGCAGGTAAATTGACCCGGACGCCGGGCAGGTTGATATGGCGGCGATTGCCAAGCGGGCCCGAGATAATGACTTCGGTACGTACGCGGTGGCCTTCAATGTTGGTCACTTTCAGGCGGATTAGACCACTGTCCACCAACACGGTGTCGCCGACTGACATGTCATTGGCAAAGCCCGGGTAGTTCACGTCGACGCGGCGGATGCCGTCTTCGCCCACGCCGCCGAGACCTTCACCATATGTGAAGTCGAAAGTTTCGCCCACGACCAGTTCGAAGGTCTCAGGAACGTCGCCTGTGCGAATTTCCGGGCCCTTTACATCCATCATGATGGCGATTTGGCGACCGACACGGTCGCAGACTTTTCTCACGCGCTGGATGATCTCACGTGTCCAAGCATGATCAGCGTGCGCCATATTGATGCGGCAAATGTCGACGCCTTCCTTAATGAGCTTTTCTAGAATGGCTTCATCCATCGTGGCTGGACCGATGGTAAAGATGATTTTGGTTTTTCTGTATGCGGTTTCCATAGTTACAGTGTAGGGAACTGAACAGCACAGGTAGTGCCGATATCTGGATTAACGATATTAATTTTGAATGAATTTGCGCGGCAAAGCCCTGCAAACTTGCTCTGGACGTGTGCCACGCTGTTGCAGTCTTTGCTGAGGTGGGCGATGAATACTTCTCTAAGTTTGGCGCTGCCGTTTAATTCATTGAGCACATTGTAAGCAGCGTCATTGGAGAGGTGCCCGTGGCGACCGCGGATTCGTTGCTTGGTGGACCAAGGGCGTTTTTCGTCCTTTTCGAGCAGATCTTCGTCGTAATTGGCTTCGAGCACCAGCGTTTCGACCGAGTGCATATGCTCTTTGACATGCTCTGGCACATAGCCGAGGTCGGTGATCCAGCCGAGACCCTGTCGAGGGCTGAAAAGATCGCCTTCTTCGCCCCAATGGAAGGTGTAGCCGACGGGGTCATAGGCGTCGTGGGGGAGGGAAAAGGAGCGGATTTCGATGTCACGGAAATTAAAAGTCGTGCCGGTTTGAAAGATTTGCCAGTTCGGGCGCTTGGTCAGTTTGCCTTGGACTGCATCCGCGGTGTCGCGGTTAGCGAAAATGGGCAGGTCGGCACGTTTCGCTAGCCCACGTATGCCCTGTGCGTGGTCGCTGTGCTCGTGGGTTAAAAAGACCGCATCTATCGTATCTAGCGACTCATTAATAGTTTGCAGCATTTCGCCGATGCGCTTGGCCGAAAAGCCGACATCGACCAACACCTTGGTATTGCCAGTGCATAAAAGGGCACAGTTTCCGCTACTGCTAGAGCCGAGAATCTGAAAATTGGCTGACATCGACCGCAGAACTACACGCCCACAGGATGGGAGCAAAGCATTTTTACGCACTTGCCTATCTGTTAATATCCCCTTTGGCTCTCCCGCTTCAATTAACTGGCTGAGCAGCTTGCGCCCTAGTCATTCACACACAACTTGTTACGAGTGAAAGGTCGCTGCCGCAAAGACCGATCCGTATTGATATGAAAAATAAACACAGCAGCCCATCGCAAGACGCACTCGCTCCTGCTTTTACCAAGCCGAGTAAAGTCTATGATCAGGATTTCGTCCTCACCGACGAATACCGTGCCGCCCTGCCCGATATGCAGAATGCCGATGCGCAGCAAATTTTCGGTGCCAATGTGCCTATCTTGAAGGTGGGCATTTCCAACTTTCGTTTACCTTTACGCTACATCACGCCGACTTCGGATACCATGACCTTGGAGACCTCGGTCACTGGCACGGTGTCGCTCGAAGCGAATCAAAAAGGTATCAACATGTCGCGTATCATGCGCGTGTTTTACGATTATCAAGATCGTATCTTCACGCCCGACCTTCTTCAAGATGTGCTCTTGCACTACAAAAAGGAGATTCAAGCACATCGTGCGCAGCTCAAGTTAGATTTTGAATATCCGATCATGAAACCGAGCCTCCGCAGCGGCTTGGAAGGTTGGCAGTATTACAAATGCGCATACGAAGGCAAAGTCGATGACCTCGACCGCTTCCGTAAATACATTCACTTCGATTTCGTTTATTCTTCCGCTTGCCCATGCTCTTCCGAGCTGTCCGAGCACGCGCGTGAGAGTCGCCAAGTTTATGGCATCCCTCATTCACAACGTAGCACCGCACGCGTGAGCGTTGAAGTCGCTGAAGGCGAACACCTGCCGATCGAAGCACTTCAAGCGATTTGCCTCGAGGCCCTACAGACCGAGACACAAGTCATGGTCAAACGTGAGGACGAACAAGCCTTTGCCGAAATGAACGGCGCCTTTACTAAATTTGTCGAAGACGCTGCTCGTTTACTTTACGAACAGCTCGATTCTGAGCCGCGTATTGTTGATTTCCAAGTTGCCTGTGCGCACTTGGAGTCGCTGCATTCGCATGATGCGGTCGCGGTGATTAACAAAGGTGTGCCCGGTGGCTTTACCGGCCAGTTCGAAGATTTCAAAGGCTTGATTCGATAGAGTTTGTCTCCAGCGACGACGGTCTTGGATTAAATTTTTTAGGTTTGGGGTGGAGTCTTGGTTAGTCGCAGTTGCGCCTGCTGATCCTTTATAGATAAAGTATACCATCTTCTAGGTTTTTACGTGATGTTGTGAATCGGCATTTTGTAATAGACTGTAAAAATAAAACTCTAGGTAACTTTAGGCATGTCATATGCGATAGTAGTCCTACGTTTGAAATTTTTTATATAGAATGCTACCAGTTGATCTGCTTCCAATGCCTACCACTAATTTAAAAGAACTCTTTGATGTCGTCGATGCGGACGACAAAGTTCTACGCGTAGAAACACGCAGTGTCGTGCACCGTGAGAAACTCATGCACCGCGCGGTGCATATTTTTGTCTTCAACTCAAAAGGAGAGCTCTACTTGCAGCGCCGTTCGATGACGAAAGACACAGCGCCCGGGAAATGGGTGAGCTCCTGCTCCGGTCACGTTGATAGCGGCGAAGAATACGACATCGCTGCCGCTCGCGAGCTCGGTGAAGAAATCGGTCTCTACGATCCAGTAGGTCTGGAGCGCGTCTTCAAAGAAGCTCCCTGCAAGCCAACTGGTCATGAATTCGTCTGGGTGTATCGTTGCCAATCCGAAGGTCCGTTCCAGCTCGACCCGACAGAAGTCAGCGATGGCCAATGGATCGAAATCGAACACTTAAACAACTGGCTCAAAGAACGCCCTCGCGATTTCGCCTGGTCCTTCGTCCACCTCTGGGAAAAGTATCAAGCGCAACAAGCGTAGGTCATTCGCTGGCTGTCTCTTTGGGGTAGATCGCTTCAGATAGCATTCGGATCTCTAGCCTTGTAGAATTTGGGCGTTTCGGCCGTTCAAGAATCAGGACCACTCTACGATTTGTAGCGATACGGATATCATTTGAGAGAACTAGGCGCGGTCCATTCTTTGCCTCAAAAGCTAGCCCAATCGGTATGCCTTTATCGCTGCCGGCGTAATCGCTGAAATCCACAGAAGCAATTGCCCCAGGTTGTATGTCTATGTCGGTCGATCCGGCTTTTCCAAAGAGTGGCACGCCAGTTGTATTGACTAAGAGAAGCGAATTTCGAGCAAAAGACTCTGGGGCATCATTGATAATAAATAGTTCGTATGTCCGCTCATGTATTTGAACGTCACGGTTTGATGAATTCGCGGCAAAGATAACTAAGCCCTGTGAGATACTTGGGTCGATCTGTGCAGACGTTGCTAACAAATAAGGGGGATTGTTTTCATCTTCAGCGATGTAATTTGGATTCTTAAAATAAATATTTAGCTCGGGGGAACCGCGGTATTGGTAAGTTGAAATTGAACGGCTCGTTCGGATGAATTCCAGAGGTTCTATTTCTTTTCCGTTGAAAAAATACAACTCTTCGAAGTGATCACGTCCGACACCAAAGACGCGAAAATCTATGGAGATTTCTTTCTGTTGTTCTTTTGCGTAGGCGAGGGTACCTATGGCAATGAACAGAAAAACTAAAGTTGTGAATTGTTTAACCATTTTATGTTTTCGATTCGGAATTTTCGCCCAAGCCCGATTGCGTTGTTCATTTCGTCAGCAGGGTTGTTTTTAATTAGATCCGGATAGCGCTGAATAGTCGCTTCGCAATAAGCCACCCCTTCTTTTTTACCTGTGATCGGATTGAGGATAACCGCACCGGCACGAATTTTAAAAGTGTCGCTACGCGGGCTTAGTGCTGGGCTTAGAGCAGAAAAAATATCTGCTTGGCTGAGGAAGCTAGTGGCGTTGCGAGGCATGCGTTCGTCGATTGCGGCATCAACATATCTTGTGCCTCCGATCACAGTGTTGATGTCGGTCTCGTCGATAGCCTCTTGGAGCAGACCTGAATTAATGAAAGCTTTAAACGATTCGAAAGGCTTCGCACGTGTTTTCAGTTTCTCGACGATATTTACAGCCAGTGTAGCCAGCTCTGTTTGGCTTATTTCCCGATGACCCAGTGAGACACTAGGCTTCCATTCGCTCCCTGGGTTGAAGCCATTGCCAGCTTTGAAGGTGTCTGCTCGTTCCGCATTTGTTAAACTTGGATAGTCGTCGCCCAAAGTTGTTTCATCCTCGTAATCTTCGAAAGGGAACTTCCAGTTTGTAAATGAGGTCGAGCGTAGATGCCCAGAAAAGGGGAGTCTAAAAAAAGACGATTCTAGGTTTAGTCGATGCTCCGTCGCCGCAGTCGAGGTGCCCTTGTTGGTTGAGTAATTCCAATCGAAAATGTTGTTTGCACCAAGAATAGCTTCCCAGGCAAGGACTGAAGTTGAATTGAAATTAAAGCTACCCGCTTGATGAAGATAGCGCGCAGATTTCGAATTCTGTAGTTCGCTTAGATCCTGCGTGGCGCCGTTTGGTGTGACTTGAATGTAAGGGTTGGGAAGGTGGCTTTCTTGATCGGCGGGTAATTGATGTTTCCAATGTGATGAAGCTGAATTTTGAGGTATGCTGGAAATGAAGTAACGATCGAACACTTCATTCAAGTCGTTCCCCCAACTGTTCCCGATAGAAAAAGGTCGAGTGTCATAGAGCTGCAAGTGTTGCAAAACCCCAATGGAGTAGGGAGTGGTCGCAGGGAGATCAAAAAGGCGAAAGAAATTGTTATTCACCTGACCATGGAAAAAATCAAGGTTCGAGAATGCGATCGACGATGGTTGGTCTGGGTCGCCTTGATCATCGCCATCCACGTCATTTAAGTCGATTCGATCAAGCGTTGCGGGAGTGCTCAAATCTAGCGCTGGCGAGCGTAAGTCGATTTTGGTGAGCCACGATTCAAGGTCATCGATGCTATCAAGCAGGCGATACTGAAATGCGATGGGTGCGTCTGAAACAGATAGGGATGATGGGCTGCTTTGGTAGTAAGCGAAGTTCGTTGAAATGGCACCGAATGGGATATCTTTAATTTGCTGAACGATTTCACCGTCGGCATTGCGTATGATGAGTGAAATTTTTGATGAGTTCGCGGTATAGTTGATAGAATCACCGTCGGGATAGCTAATATTTCTATGGGCTGAGTTGTAGCTAGGATCATCAACTTCCCATACCCAATCGTTTGTGTAATAGAACTTACTTTTGCTCGAACTCGCGTTGATCGGCCATTCTCCGGTCATCTTGCGTATCTCGCCAGATTTATGGGTGTCACTAAAATTGAGGTCAAATTTTGGAGTGATTGCATCAAAGTTTAGTGTGGTTGAATTTGTATAACTCTCTGTGTCCTTGTCGTAAAAGCTGAGGTTTATGTCAGGCATATCCACCACTTCTACGCTGAGTTCAGGCGAGCCTGTTCCTGAGCTGTCTAGAAATTTGTGGCGAAATCCATAAGGGCTCCACATCTCTGCTTCGAAGCGTAAAAAAGCTCGAGCATTTCTTGAATTTTTAGACTGACCGGAAACGACGAAGTAGAGTGAATATTCGGTAATAATCACGGGCGTTGTTGTCACGGTGTCTCCGGTGTTCAATGCCGCGATATCTGAATCGTTTAATCCTATTAGGGCGATGTCGCCGTTGGCATCTGGAGAGCTGCCCCAGAGGAATTTGCGCAGCGCGTCATCGACTTTTAAGGGCGAGGCAGTCGATTCGAAGCTCTGATCCATGAGGTCAAACTTAAGACCGCCCAATTCCGTGTTGGAAATGACGTTCTTGGCGAGCTGTGTTACGTCATGGAATGAGTCTAGGTATTCGTTTTGTTCGATCCCAGTGAGCAATTGCATCTGTGGTGAATCGATGACTTTCCTTAGCGCGTCGTTGGCATCTTCTACTTTTTGCGAAACGCTATTGTCGCGCACATCTTCAACCTCTGAAGGGGTGAACTGGGTGTCGTCGCTGTAGAATACTTTGAGGTCAGGTCGTCTGCCGCCGATTTGCTTTAGTAGCTGTCTTTGTTCTGAGGTCGATAATCCGGCACTATTGAAATCGCTGAAAAACTGATCTGACAAATATGAGGATTCGTCGATTTGCCCAGCGCTTACTTTCACGCCTTCGTCGCTGATCCACCAGGCGATTTGTGCGGAGGTTTTGGCATTGCTTAAAACTTCGACGATGGGG
>JANQXM010000042.1:97353-103777 GCA_030729385.1 Opitutales bacterium
ACATTTCCCAATCCAAGAACACACACAGATCTCATGATCTCATCCATTCTCAAGAAATTTTCCGGTCGTCACTATAAGAAATATCTTAAAAAGTGCCTACCTATCATCGAGCAGATCAACGCATTTGAGGTTGAATATCAATCGCTTACGGACGAGCAACTGCAGGCTAAAACGCCTGAGTTCATGCAGCGCGTTAAGGACGGCGAGACGCTCGACCAGCTCCTGCCTGAGGCATTTGCGGTGGTGAAAAGCGCGTCGCGCCGGATGTGCGGTAAAGAATATGACGTTTGTGACCACATGCTGCCTTGGAACATGGTGCACTATGATGTGCAGTTTATCGGCGGTATCGCGATTCACGAAAAGCACATTGCGGAAATGGCGACTGGTGAAGGTAAGACGCTGGTTTCAACATGTCCGCTCTATTTGAACGCCTTGACTGGGCAGAATTGCCAGTTGGTCACGGTCAATGATTACCTCGCACGTCGTGACTCGGAGTGGATGGGGCACCTCTTCCGCTTCCTTGGACTGACTGTTGGTTGTATTCAGAACAGCATGCCGCCGCAGCAGCGCCGCGAGATGTATAACTGTAACATCACCTACGGCACCGCTTCGGAATTCGGCTTCGATTATCTCCGCGATAATGGCATGACGAGCAACAAAGAAGATCAGGTGCAGCGCGATCACTACTTCTGTATTATTGACGAAGTCGACTCCATCTTGGTGGACGAGGCCCGCACACCATTGATCATCTCTGGTCCGATGCAGGACGACAACCCGCTACCTTTTAACGAAATTAAGCCGACGATTCAGAAGCTAGTTTCGGAGCAGCAGTCATTTTGTAATAACCTCGTCGCCGAGGCCAAGAAGTCCCTCGATTCAGCCGAAACGAACGTCGACGAAAAGCACGAAGCGATTGCCAAGCTCTATCAAGTGAAGCTGGGCATGCCGAAAAATAAGCAGTTCCACCGTCTCAACGAGGTGCCGACCATCCGTCGTGCAGTCGACAAGTTCGACCTCGAGATGAATAGCGATTTCAACAAGAAGCAGCGCTACGCCCTCAAAGAAGAGCTTTATTACGTGATCGACGAGAAGCAGCAGCAGGCTGACTTGACGGAAAAGGGTCGTAACTTAATGAGCCCGAACGATCCGGATGCCTTCATGATGCCGGACTTGCCCACGCAGTTTATCGAGATTGATAAGCAGGAGGAGGTGAGCCTCGAAGATAAGCAAAAAGCCAAGCATGACGCTGAGACTTTATTCCAGCAAACCAGCGAGCGCATTCACTGCATCAGTCAATTGCTCCGTGCCTACAGTCTCTATGAGCGCGACAAGGAATACGTCGTGCAAGCGGGCAAGGTAAACATCGTCGACCAAAATACTGGTCGTGTGATGCCAGGCCGTCGTTGGTCCGATGGGCTACACCAAGCGGTGGAAGCCAAAGAAAATTGCACGATCGAAAAGGAGACTAAGACATACGCCACCGTCACGATTCAGAACTACTTCCGCATGTATGAGAAGCTGTCTGGTATGACAGGCACGGCGGAAACGGAAGCCTCAGAGTTTAACGAAATCTACGGTCTCAAAGTGATGGTCATTCCGACCAATAAGCCGAACATTCGTGTCGATATCCACGACGTCGTTTATAAAACGCGTCGCGAAAAATTCAACGCGGTCGTTCGTGAAATCGAAGAGGCGAACAAGCAAGGTCAGCCCGTGCTGGTCGGCACGGCTTCGGTAGAAGCGTCTGAAGTGCTTAGCCGTATGCTCAAGCGCAGCAACATCACGCACAGCGTCTTGAATGCGAAATTCCACGAACAGGAAGCCGAGATCGTGGCCAACGCCGGTCAAAAAGGCTCCGTTACGATCGCCACCAATATGGCGGGTCGTGGCACCGACATTAAGCTCGGACAGGGTGTTCCTGATTTGGGCGGTCTGTATGTGATCGGCACAGAGCGTCACGAATCACGCCGTATCGACCGCCAGTTGCGTGGTCGTTGCTCGCGTCAGGGTGACCCGGGTGCATCGAAGTTTTTTGTTTCTTTGGAAGACGACCTCATGCGTTTGTTTGCCAATGCTGGCCCGATTTCTCGCATCCTTGAAAAGTCGATGACCGAGGGCGAAGAGCTTCAGCACCCAGCGTTGAATTGGTCGATCGAGAACGCGCAGAAGAAGGTCGAGCAACAGAACTTCTCCATGCGTAAGCGCTTGCTGCAGTTTGACGATGTGCTCAACACACAGCGCGAAGTGATCTACGGCATCCGTAACGACGCCATCCATTCCGAGAGTCCGCGTGAGATCCTCTTCGAAATGATCGAGGAAGAACTCGAAGTGCGCCTCAATGAACTCGATGACACTAAGGATGAAGAAGCAGTGGAGCGTTTCGTCGCTTGGCTGAATGCTTATTTCCCGGTCGCGTTGAAGGCGGAGGACATTGAAAAAATCGACCCTCAAGCGCAACATACGCTGATTCTTGAGCGCATCAATCACGCTTACGATGAACGTGAAAACTTTGAGGACCGCGAGGCTCTGATCGGGTTGGCTCGTTATATCATCATCCGTTCACTCGACCGTCGCTGGCAGGATCATTTGACCGAGATGGAAGAGTTGCGCCGCAGCGTGAATCTCCGTGGTTACGGTCAGAAAGATCCGCTCAGTGAGTATAAGAGTGAGGCCTATGTGTTTTTCGAAGAGTTGATGAACAATGTGCGCTCAGAGATTTGTAACTCGGTCTTTCGTTCGGCGACGAGCGCAGAAGCGTTCAACAACATGCTGGCTCGACTCTCGCAAACCGCACAGGTCGCAGGTCCTGGAACAGGCCAACCACAGCCAGGAGCACTAGCTGGTGCTCCTGCCGTGGCTCAACCGCAAGCGGCAAAGGAAGTGGAATTGCCTAAGGTAGAGCCGATTCGTCGTGAATTGCCTAAGATCGGTCGTAATGAAACCGTGACTGTGCGCAAAGGCGTCGAGACCAAGGAAGTCAAATTCAAGAAAGCCGAAACCATGATCCTCAACGACGGTTGGGAATTGGTGCAGAAGTAGGCGGAAGTATTTTAAGCGATGATCACTCCCGTGAGGGCTTATCCTAAATTCAGAAGTTGGAAGTTAGGAGCTAGAAGTTAGGGCATTATTCTCAAAGGCTTACAGCGGAAACACCCATCGCCAAATTGGCGAAAGTGCTCACATTTACAAACCATTGTCTTTCAGCGACTAACTTCTAACTGCCGTCTCTTAACTCCTCTTTAAGGGCTTATTCGAAACCTTTGAACAGCTCTTCCCAAGCCTTGTCAGACTCCAGTGTCATTGGCTCGGCGGTTTTCTTGTCGGACGTCTTCCAAAGGTATGCGGCGAAAGCTTGATCGGCCTCGCAGAGCATTGTGTTGGGGAGCGTTAAGACCTGCTGGTCGGCAGTTCGGCGGATTTTCAAGCCGTCAGCTTGGGCTTCAATGACTTCAGCGCTAAGTTGTCTGCCTTGTATATCTGTGAAAGTGATGACTCTGTTGGCAGCACGTAGGGAGTGGTCGTGATCCGTTAGCATGGCTTCAGTGGCAGGGTCGACTTTCACCTCTGCCACTTCGTTGACCACTACGGGAGCAGGAATTTCCTCCACCGGAGCTGCCACGACGACAGCTTCTGGAGTGGGCTCGGCGACTGCTACGACATCTAGATTATAGAACGCGCTCTTCTCTCCGACGATATAGCCTGCGTAAAAACAGACACCGGCAACGATGATTAAGCAAAGGGTATACAGGGAATTCATGTGGAGCGACTCTGTTGATTACGCACACAAAGTAAAGCGGGCAGTGCGTGTAGGATGTCTAGAAAGTGGAACATCAAACTGTGAAGTTCGAAGTGGGGATGTTTATTATTCTGGTCGAACTTCGATGCCTCTCCTACAAAAGTGCTTCAATGAATCGACCATCACAGTATTGGGGCATTCTTGCGGGTGTATTGACGACTTTGCTTTGGGTAATGTCGATACCGCCGTTTGAGTTCGCGGAGGCGGCATATGTGGCTTTTGTGCCGCTTTTCCTCTGGTTGTATACACGTCCAACAGGGCGGCTATTTTGGGTGATTGCGGTCGGTGTCGGCTGGGTGAGTTGGTGTGCGATTTTGATATGGCTGCGGCATGTCACGGTTTTTGGGACTTTGGCTTTGTCGGGCGTCTTGGGCTTTTTGTTTGTGCTGTGGTTGCTATTGGCGCGCCGCATTGTGCCGGCGATAGCGGATCGATCCTTTGGAGTTCGGGCGTTGAGCTTTTTCGGACTGGCGGGCGCATGGGTGGTGGTCGAATGGTCGCGCACTTGGTTGCTCTGGGGGTTTCCTTGGGCACCTTTTTCGCTCAGTCAATGGGAGCGTCCATTGGTCCTGCAAATATCGGCTTGGGTGGGCGCTTATGGCGTCTCGTTCCTGTTGATCTTTTTCAATCTGTGTGTGGCGCATACGCTGCGTAATCGGATTGTAGGGCGAGAGCGCAAACTACTTACCGGGTGGTTCAGTCCGGATCTTTATATGGCGATGGGCGCACTGTGTATCTGCATTTATGTCTTCTTTAATTCATTGCCGCAGAAAGATTCAGCAAAGGAGCTCTTTGTGGCCGCGGTGGTGCAGCCTTACATTGCGCCGGAATTGAAGTGGGACACGGATCGGGAGTTGGAAAATTTGAATATCTTGGAACGCCAAACTCGGTTTGTGGGCACTTTGATCAGTGATGTGATCCTTTGGCCAGAAGCGGCAACGCCTTGGCCGATTGTCGGTTATCCGGATATGGCGACTCGAGTGGAGCGTCTGTGTAACGAGATGGGTAAGCCGATTTTGATGGGAAATCTGGCGAATGATTTAGAGACGAAGCAGTGGTATAACGGTAGTTTCTTGTGCGTGCCAGGTGAGGGCATTGATCCGAATTTTTATGTGAAGCGTGAACTGGTTCCTTTTGGTGAGTTTGTGCCGAAGCCATTTGGTTTTATCAAAAAGGTGGTGCCCGTTGGTGGTAATTTTATCCCCGGAACGGATGCAGGGCTCATCGATCTGCCTGTGCGTGATACGACGATTCCGATCGGTTCGCTGGTTTGCTATGAAGACGTGTTTCCTTCCTTGGCGCGTGAAAGTGCGGCGGCGGGCGCGCAGGTCTTTTTCGTGGCGACTAATAATGCATGGTATGGTGAAGAGGGTGGCGCATCGCAACATGCCGCGCACTCTGTCTTACGCGCGATTGAGAATCGTCGCCCAGTGATGCGTGCGGGCAATGGTGGCTGGAGCGGTTGGATCGACTCCTTTGGCACGATCCGCGAGGTGTTACATGACGAGGACGGCAGTATTTATTTCCGCGGAGGTGGCACCTACACCGTCTTCCAGTTTGAGGAGTGGATGACGCAGCAGAGCTTCTACACTCGTCATGGTGATTGGTTTGTCGCCGTCTGCGGCGGCTTAGCCGTATTGCTGGTCTTCGTTCGTCCGCGTAAGGCGGAGAAGACTGTAAGCGAAGTGGCTTGATCTCGCGTCTAACAAATTAAACAACTTGCGGCGTAGGCATACGCCTGGGCTGCCTTAAGCGTATAGACATGATGTGCGAAACTTCATTTGGAGGGCAATGCTCCGTCATTGCCGTAGAAACGGCTAAATACATCAAACCACTCGCGGTTGCGACGGAGCGCAACTCTCCAGATTCATGCCGCATATCTACTTGAGGTATCTCTTACGGAAGTGTGATTTTCGCGGTGCCGTCGCTGTTTGGACGCATGCGTTCGCCACCTTGTTCGATGACGATGTTTTCACCTGCGGTGAATAGGATGTCGACAGGACCGTTTTTGGTAATGGCAACTGTTTCGCCGGCACTCATGGTGTCGCGGTAAAGGATGGCGTTGTCGGACTGCTGTTTGACCATCACATAAACCGTGCCGCTGGCGATGAGTTTGAGCTCATTGTTTGCAGCTGCTTCTGAAATGGACGGCTCAGCTGGTTCGGTGATCTCAGTAGGTGCTGTGAATTCTGGATCAGTCGTCGGTTCGTCGCCACTGCTGAGGATGGCTTTAATCAGGCCGAAGATGACAAACACGAGTGTCAGTGTGCCAACGAATACGAGACCGATTTTGAGATAAAAAGTCTTATCGTTTTCGTCATCGCTTTCACGATCTTCGCGTGTTGCAGCTGGGTTGGAGGAAATGTGTCCGTAGCCGGGCTCTGATTGCGAAGTGCTTTCGTCTGCTGCAGAAGTGGCGGATTTCTTGATCTCGATCTGACCGAAGAGTTCAGAGCCGCCTTTCTTGCTGATACGCGTATTGCTGAGTAGCTGTGCGCTGTAATCGGTGATGATTTTCTCGGGATCGAGCTTCAGGTAGCGAGCGTAGTTCTTGATGAATCCGCGCTTGTAGAGCTCGGGGAGCTCAAAATCGAATTTGTTTTGTTCGAAATAGCCTAAGAAATCGCC
>JANQXM010000042.1:103877-105050 GCA_030729385.1 Opitutales bacterium
CGGTTGCTCCAGGGCTTGACGAATTCTTTGTAGGCGTTCTGCCAGTCGGCGTCGATGATGGGTGTCTCGGCGAAGTCGGCGACCAATTTAGGAAAGTCGGCGCGCAGTTTGGCTAGTTCAGCCTGTGCGGTCTCGGAGTCGGGGAAAATGCCGAACACGTCGTAGGGATCGGTGATCTCCTTTTGCATGATGCCCCAGTAGGGCGACTCGGTTTCGAAGAAATAGCCATCGAGGATTTCAACGATATCATCGGGGACGCGGGCGCGGAGTTCTACTTGGTTTGGCATTGGAAAAGTGGGAGGGTGAAACGAGTTAAGAAGGTTCTTTGATTTTGCCTTTGCTGAGATTGGCAATGACTTCTGGGAGAAGGCGGTGCTCAGCGATGTGGATTTTGGTTTCCAGTATTTCGAGTGTATCGGACTCTTCGATACGCACTTCTTTTTGATCGATGATTGGACCGGAATCGAGGTCTGCGGTGACCCAGTGCACAGTGCAGCCAGTGACTTTAACGCCGTGGTCGTAGGCCTGCTTGATGCCGTTCATGCCGATGAAGCTGGGCAGCAGGCTGGGGTGCAGGTTGATTACTTTGCCATCGAAGGCTTCGATGAATTTCGCGGTGATGATCCGCATGAAGCCTGCCAGGACGATTAGCTTGGGCGAGAACGACTGGATGCGCTCGATGTAGGCTTGCTCGGCTTCGTCGCTCAGGCGGGCACCTTTTCGTTGTGGGTCGATATAGATCGCGGGGACTTTATGCTTCTGCCCGAGGGCGAGGATGCCAGCGTCTTCGTGATCGCTGATGATGGCAGCGATTTTGGCGGCACCGAGTTGCTTTTTGCTTTCCGCTTTAAGTAAAGCGTCGGCATTAGAGCCGCGGCCTGAGCCGAGGATGACGATTGGATAGGCCATATTATAAGAAGTTAGAATGTAGAAGTCAGAAGCTAAGAATTTCTATCGGAAGAATTTCTTAGCTTTTTCGACGAATGATTCGCTGACGGGATTGGCGGGGTCGCCGCTGGCCTCTGCAAAGGCTTCTAGCTTCTCCTTTTGATCGCCGTTGAGTTTGGTGGGCACTTCAACTTGCACGCGAATCAGAAGATCGCCTTTGGAGTTGCCGCGGAGGTGCGGGATGCCTTGGTCGCGGAGACGGAAGGTGGTGCCGGTCTGCGTGCC
>JANQXM010000042.1:105150-111490 GCA_030729385.1 Opitutales bacterium
TCGGATCCGTGGGCTGCGCCGCCGGATTGTCCGCGACCACCGCCACTGCCGAAGAACTCTTCGAAGATGCCTCCGCCACCGCCACCGCCTCCTCCGCCGAAGGCTTCGCGGAAGATGTCGAACGGATCGTGGCCGCCCATGCCGCCGCGCCCGCCGCCGGGGTTGCCCATGCCGCCTTGCTTGAAGGCGGCGTGTCCGTAGCGATCGTAAGCTGCGCGCTTATCGGCGTCTTTTAGGACGTCGTAGGCTTCGGAAATCTCTTTAAACTTCGCTTCTGCGGCGGCATCGTCCGGGTTTTTGTCCGGGTGATACTTAACCGCTTGCTTGCGGTAAGCCTTTTTGAGGTCTGTTTCAGAGACGTCGCGAGCGACGCCGAGTAAATCGTAATAATCGTTCGCCATATCGTATTAGCTGTCTGCTTTGGCGGGGCCACTGGAAACAATGACGTTGGCTGCGCGTATGAGGCGTTCGTTTAAACGGTAACCCGCGCGAACAGTTTGTATGACGTGGTCTTCTTTGACGTCTTCGGAGGGTTGATGCGCAATGCACTCGTGTAGGTTGGGATCAAAAACTTCACCATCAGGGAGGAGTTCCTCTAAGCCTTGCTCGGAGAGCGAACGCTTGAGTTGATCGTCGACCATTTTGAAACCGACAGTGACGTCCTTCGCTTCCGGATGATTTTCGGCGGCTTGGAGGCCGAGCTTCATGTTGTCGAGCACGGGCAGGAGTGATTCCACTACGTTTGCTGCGGCACTACGGATGATCTCCTGCTTTTCGCGGGTGATACGTTTGCGGTAATTCTCAAGGTCGGCGACTGAGCGCAAATAGCGCGACTTCATTTCGGTCGCTTCTAGTTGGGCTTTTTCGAGTTCGCTCAGTTCTGGAGTGGCCGCTTCGGTTTCAGGCGCATCTTCCACGACAGTATCGGTCGCGTCAGTGGGCTCTTCGACTTCTTCAGAGGAGTTTTGTGTTTTGTCTGTCATTGTTATGCAAAAAGTTGTGTGATTTGACCCGTAATTCATGGATCAGTTTCAAAGTGAGCGCGGGAGTGTGCGGATAAATTCAGAGAATTCAAGGGCACACTGTGGATGAATTTCAGCAAGAATTGAGCCCATGAAAAAGGCCGGGAGTGCACCCGGCCTTTTGAAATTCGCTTAGATTGCGTTCTAATCTGTCTTCTCCGCGCTGGAACCGCCACTCAAGATGTCGATGATTTCGCGGGAATCTTCGAAGATCCGCACAATTTCGTCTCCGATGCGCACGATCTCGGTATTTTCCGGAGATTTGGGCAGACGTTTAAGGATTTCCTCAGGGAGCGAACGTGCTTTCTCTTCTAGTTCTGGCTCTAGCTTGGCACCGCGCTCAAGTTTCTTTTTCCATCCTGGAGGAAGTTCACCACCGCGCTCTAGTTTCTTTTTTAAGCCTGGAGGGAGTGGTTTGTCTGATTTCTTCCACTTGGCGTTACCTTTTTGCCAGCTTTCAAGCACTTCGCGCTCTTCTTTATTAAAAGTGGGTGCCTGTTCCTTTTTCGGCTTCTTATCTTTATTGGCGTCCTCAGCTTCCTCGACCTTTTTAGGCGTTTCTTTGGCAGTCTCAGATTTCTTCCCAAAGACTCGTTCAAACCAAGACGGCTTCTCCTCTTCTGGTGTTTGAGTTTCCGCGAAGCCGGATTGGGCCAAAGCGGTGAGTGCCAAGGTGACGAATAATAGAAGTCTCTTCATTCGCTCATGATGCTAAAAATTATCTTTTAATACAATGGTTAATCCGCGACCAGAGCAGGCCGTTTATACCAAAATCCGCAGAGCTTGCGTGAGCGCACGGCGATGGGGAGCAGCATCATTAACAAGACCCAACCCAATATCTTCGGCCCAGAATGCCAGTTCAGCTTTCGGGCGGAGGTCTGCGCGGGTGCAATCGTGAGTATATCGAACTTCAACTGCTGTGCTTTGCCCCACTTACGCAGCAGGCGAGATAGGCGCACTTCTTCGCTGGCATATAGCTTTTGGTCGAAGCCGCCGACAGCTTCAAACGCGTCACGTCGGCAATAGAGATAACTGCCTGCGGCTGTGCGGGTAAGCTTCGAGACACGCTCCCAGATGCCTATACCGAAGCGCCCGATTAGGGAGATCGGCCCTTCGAAACGGATGACTGAACCACCGCCGACAGCGGTTCCAGACTGGAGGCGGCGAAGGGATTCTGATAGTAGTTCCGGTTTGATCCGGGTATCGGCATCGATGAAGACTAGGTAGGGGGCTTGGCTTGCGCGGACACCGGTATTTCTGGCGCGGGCGATTTGATTCTCTGGTTCGAAGACCACTTTGACGAAGCCGACTTTAGTCGCGACTGCGGCGGTCTGATCCGATGAATTGTTGTCCACCACGATGCATTCACCTAGCTCAGGCTGAGCGTCCATCGCGACTTTGATGGCCGCTAGCGTCGCCGGTAGTTCCTCTGCTTCATTATAAGCTGGAATGACGATGGAGTAATCGGGGGTGGGAATGCTCATTTCTTGTTAACTGGGATGTGGACTTCGAACCGCTTAAAGAAACCGGGCATGAATGGGCTGTTCCAGAAGATTCCTCGAGCTTCTCCTGTAATTTCATATGTTTCCTGCGTAGCAAGCCATGCTCGAAGCTTGGTTTCGGCATTATCAAAATTTTCTTCTGTGTAGCTCCCACGTATACCGATGCTGGCGACCGTGCGTTCAGGTAATACGTGGACTTTGACGCTGTCCGTGGAGTCTTGTGCTTTATCAATCGCGTCTTTGCCGATGTAGAAATACATTACCCCTGGGTTGATCTCTGCTTCGACGGGCGTGGTCATGGCAATATCTCGGGAAGAGATGTAACGGAATAGGGGGCGAAAGAGGTTATTGTCGTTGCTGAAGTAGCCGTCGTCCGACTGGCTGGCAATGAGGTGGGCCGCTGGTAGCGTTTTGAACTCGGTTTGGCCGACACTTGTTTGTGGGAAAGCTTTTTCGGCCGCGCTCATGAGAAGTGGAAATAGGCAGATGAGAAGTATAGTGAAATTGGTTTTCATGAAGATGAAACGCTTATAAATGGGTTTCCTTACATCTCTTAATTGGTAAAACTTATCAATAGCTGGAATAATTGAGCGCACTGGCCTATCCATACCACTATCTATGAAATTGTTTTCTATTCGAACTTTCCTTGGTATTTTTGCTTTGGCCGCTTCCAGCTTGTGGGCTGAGGTCGTCGAGACGGGGCATGCGGCAGTTGAATTGGTTGCCGACCAGGCACAGGTCACTCCGGGCAGCCGTTTTAATGTCGCTCTGCGCTTTGAGCTGGAACCGCATTGGCACTTGTATTGGAAAAACCCAGGTTCCAGTGGCTTGCCATTGGATTTGGAATGGGAACTGCCAGAGGGCGTCGCAGCCGGTGCGATACAATGGCCTACGCCTGAGCGAATCGAGCTGGAAGGAGAAGTGACATATGGTTTTGAGGACGTCGTTATCTTTGTTATTCCGATCACTGTGGACGAAGCCTACGCGGGCGATAACATTGCGATCAATGTAGATGCATTTTGGTTGATATGTAAGGAGCTTTGCTTGCCCGCTAACGCAAGTTTCCAAATTAAGTTACCAGCGGGTGACAAGTTGGTCGAGAGTGATCGGTCGGAGATTATTGAAGCCGCAATCGAGGAGCAACCTGCTAGCGCACTCCCTTGGGAACTCAGTGCTAGGCTTGTTAACAATGCGCAGCAGGCGGTCATCACGGTTGAAGGTGCAGTCCCTGATGAGTTGTATTTCTATGCGGATGCTGAGGGAGTCGTGGACCCCAACGCGAAGCAAGCATTCAGTGTAGTGCATGCGACGAGTGCGGAGCTGGTCCTTGAACTAGACCCTATATTTACAGACGAACCGTTGCCTGGGATTAGCGGGGTTTTGCAGAGCGGCACCGGCAGTTGGTATGCTGAGGTGGCGTTTTCTGGTGATGGGGAAGCGATATTGGGTAAAGAGCTGGAAATCAAAGAAATGCAGGGGGGAGGTTTCGAGCAAGCATTGCTGAATCTGGGGCTTCCTGGGTTCTTGGCCTTGGCCTTTATCGGTGGTCTGATCCTGAACGTGATGCCCTGTGTTTTGCCAGTGTTGTCGTTGAAAGTATTTTCCTTAGTGAAACATTCTGGACAATCCAAGGGCGAGGCCTTGGCGCATGGTGGTGCTTATTCCGCGGGCGTCGTGGTGAGTTTTCTAGCGCTGGCAGGGGCTCTATTTGCGCTACGTTCTTTGGGCGAGCGGATCGGCTGGGGTTTCCAGCTGCAAAACCCGACGTTTGTGGTCATTCTGGCGGTTGTATTCTTTCTCTTTGGCTTAAATTTGATGGGAGTTTTCGAGGTTGGCACACGGCTAATCGGCGCGGATACGAAGGTTTCTCAGCGAAATGATATTTTTGGATCCTTTGGCATGGGCGTGCTTGCTGCGGTAGTGGGGGCGCCGTGCATGGGGCCGCTGGTGGCCTCGGTCAGTGGGATTGCTGTGCAAGCGAGTTTGGCCACTGGGTTGTTGATTTTCGGGGTCATGGGCCTTGGCTTGGCTTCACCCTTTCTCCTCTTATCTGTATTCCCTAAGTTGGTCGCCTATCTTCCGAAGCCAGGGGTATGGATGGAGTCATTTAAGCAATTCATGGGCTTCTTGTTGATGGCTGCGGTCGTCTTTCTCGCGTTGGTTGTCGGTAAGCAGGGCGGAGTTGATGCGATTGTTGCGATATTAGTTGTGCTTTTAATCAGTGCCTTGGCGGCATGGATCTACGGCCGTTGGGCTGCACCTGTGAAATCGAAGCGTTCGAAGCTGGTCGCGATTCTGCTGAGCTCGACGCTTTTGATTCTCGCGGGGATGTATGGAGTCAATACCACGAAGGCCGCATATAATAGCTTTGAGGTCGGCGCAGTGTCAGACGGCGATGGTTGGCAGCCATGGTCAAGCGAACGAGTGACCGAAGAACTAGCTGCTGGGAACCCTGTCTTTATCGATTTCACCGCGAGCTGGTGTCTAATCTGTCAGGTGAACAAGAAAGTTGCGGTGCGAACAGATGCAACGACGGCACTATTTGAGGAATACGGCATTGTTACTTTAGAAGCGGATTGGACGCGTTATGACGCCATGATTACTACAGAATTGGAGCGATTTGGTCGTTCGGGGGTGCCATTGTATGTGCTATATGCCCCCGATGGTGAGGTGACGGTTTTACCGCAGAGCCTAACAAATGGAATTATACGTGAAGCAGTTGAGAATGGCTTAAAATAGGTTTTCGTATGGGTATGAAAATACCTACCTTACTGATCGCTCTCTTAGCATTTATTTCAATCGGGCATGCGGCTGTGGATACTGGCAGTTCGGCACCTGATTTTACACTTACTGATACCGCGGGCGTCACCCACAAGCTGTCTGATTATAAGGGTAAGTTCGTGGTTCTAGAATGGACGAATCATCAGTGCCCTTTCGTGGTGAAGCACTATTCAAATGGAGATATGCAAGCCACGCAGAAGCTATTGACTGAGGATGGTGTGATCTGGCTGCAGGTCGTGACTTCGGAGAAGGGCAAGCAGGGGTATTTAACCAATGAGGAGGGCGAGGCGCTGCGATCCGAGAAGGGAATGCATTCGACAGCGATGCTATTCGACACCGGCGGCAAAGTAGCTCGGATGTATGGCGCTCGCACCACACCGCACATGTTTATGGTCAATCCAGAGGGGCTCTTGGTCTATCAAGGTGCGATCGACAGCATTAAATCTACACGGGTAAAGGACATTTCAACGGCGACCAATTACGTTAAGGCCGCATATCAGAGTGCAAAAGCAGGCGAACCGATTGCCGAAGCGACGACCACGCCTTACGGCTGTGGTGTGAAGTACTAACCCGCCTGCTCCACCGGTCGCTTACAGCGCTGGATCGGCTTCCACTCAAGTAGGTTTCTGTAAAGGGCCCAGTTCTGGTAAACCCAAACTGCGACGATTGCCCCAGCGGTATCTGCGATCCAGTCGGCCAATTCGACACTCCGCTCTGGGGTCAATGCTTGGTGCAGTTCGTCACTTGCGCCATAGGCACTTGTTAACAATATGGCAATGAGTGCGCCTTTCCAGCCTCTGTTAATAAGTTGAGGTGTGCGTAGAATTGAGGTCGCGAGTAGACCAAATACCAAAAAATGGGCGATTTTGTCCTTAGACAGAGGAAAATCGACATCCGGCGTGGCCAAATTCGAGGTTCCAGAAGCCAAAAAAATAGCAATTGTTAACAACGCTGGGAATAAAAGCGGTTTTACTAGGGTGTTCACTTTATAAAATTATGTGAAAAGTTTGTGTATAAGTGAGAATTTTATCGCTT
>JANQXM010000042.1:111590-120235 GCA_030729385.1 Opitutales bacterium
TATCGCTTGGTAGATATCACTGCCCCGTAGTTTCGAAAATCACCTTTAATCAGCTGGTGTCGACTGCGTGTCGGCACCAGCTTTTTTGTTTAATTAGATGACGGCAACCAGAAGCGAAACGCGCTGCCTGAGGGCGAAGACTCAATGAGTGCAATGTCGCCTCGGTGGCTACGGAGAATGCGTTTGCTGATCGATAGCCCGAGACCAGTCCCCCCTGGTCGATCAGTGAGGAATGATTCGAAGATGTCTGCTTGTATCGCTTCAGGAATTCCAGGGCCGTTGTCGCGGATGATAAATTCGACTTGTTGTTCCACTTTACGGACTTCCAGATTGATGCGACCTCCGTCAGGCATGACCTGTGTCGCGTTGAGTATTAGGTTCAAAATGACTTGTTGGATTTGGCCCTTATTGACCTCTATGTAGCGCGCGGTTGTGTCTGGCGTGAATTCAATTTCAATTTTTTGCTGGTAGAGCTTTAGGCGAACTAAGCGTAAGGTCTCCTGCACCAAACGGGTCAAGTCGCAGCGTGCGTGTAGGCCTTCGCGGTTGCGACCGAAGCTGAGCACGCGCTCGACAATATCTTCGAGTTGGTTGAGCTTTTCTCCGATAATTGAGACGTCTTTCTGGCGCTCATCGTCGGCATTGAACTGCAAGTCGAGTGACTCAAAGAGGAGCTTGATCACTGTCAGTGGATTGCGGATTTCATGAGCGATCTCAGCCGCGAGCATGCCAAGCGTCGTCAACTTCTCGTTGCGGCGTAGTGACTCCTCGCTGGTGAAGACACGCGCATACAGACGAGCATTTTGAATGGCAATGGCGCCAAGGCCTGCGAGTGTAGCGAAGACTTTTTTCTCGTCGTTATTAAAGCGGTGCGTGCGGCTTGTATAGGCATTGAGCACACCAATCACCTCATCTCCAAAAATGATCGGAGTGGAGAGCATAGATACGAGACCTTCTTGCTGTATGATGTGAATGAAATCGTTTTCCTCTGTGAAGGCCAAGTCGTTGACCTCTACTTGTTTCATTCGGAGAATCGCGGCACCAACTGCACTGCCGCCAATTGGAAGGGAATGTTCGCCTTCCACCATCCCATCGCGCGAGACCATGGCTTGCAGTTGCAGCGATTGCTTGTCGGGAGCCAGCAAGAATAAGGCGCAACTTTGGCAGTCGAGCAGTTGGCGACCATCTCTGGCGAGTCCTTCGTAGATCTCACTATTATCCAACTCTCCGACCAGACGTTGCCCGAGGCTGACGAGTGATTCCAGTTGGTTGGCCTTGGTGCGTAGCTGCTTGATCAGCCATAATCTCGCCACCACGCGGGAGGCTTCATTGGTGAGTAGTGTTAAGATTTTATGCGCGCTCTCGTCGAAGGCATCGATCGTCTCGCTGTCCACATTGACGACACCGATAATCATGCCGCGATCTTCCATGGGCACTGCCATTTCAGAGCGAATATCAGGGCGCAGACTGATGTATCGGGGCTCTTCTCTGACGTCGGGCACAATAATGGAGCGGCCGTGAAGGGCGGCCCACCCAGTGACGCCTTGCCCGAGGGCGAGTGCGACATCGTTGAAATCGTCAGGTAGTCCATGTGACACCTCAAGCTCTAGGTGTTTCGTATCTGGATTTATCAGCGAAATGGACGCGCTATTGGGCTGTAGCACCGCAACGATTTCTTGCAGGATGTATTCCAGCGCGACTTTAGGTTCGTCGGTATTCGATACGAGGCTACTGATTCGATAGAGCGAATCGATCGCGGTTGCCCCTGTATCCCGTATATCCATTTCGCGATGATAATGATATGAACAAGCGTTTGGTCGACCCAATTATCTGCTAAGAACTGACCTGGTATCTGTTGGTCGGTGCAATTAACTGCGGACGAGCGCATCGAGCTCTTCGCGTAGTGCAAGCAAGTTGGTCGTGGCGCTGTTATCGTCTTTCTCGCTGATGTTTTCAATATAGAAGGTATCCATGGCGACGCCACGTTCGGTGGCGACTCGGGCGAAGCTGATGTCGAAGCCTTTATTAGAAATGATGCGAGCGAGCTGATAAAGCAGACCGATACGGTCACTCGCTTGCACTTCGATGATCGTGCGCTTAAGCGAAAGTTCGTGGTAAACGTCGACACTCGGTGGGAAGGGTGCTGGCAGCATATCCTTGTTCTTAGACTTGGCTTTATGGCGAGCTTCAAGCTCGTTGATCGCGGGCAACGGGTCTTGCCCCTTGATCAAAGCCTCTTCCAGACGTGCTTGGAAAATTTCTCGCGCCTTCGGGTTCGAGACGGTGCCACCGTCAGGGTCCATAATGTAGAAGGTGTCGATAGTGATGTGGTCACTTCGTGAGATCGCCTTTGTACTCACGATATTGACCCCTGCGAGTGAGAAGGCTCCGGCCAATTTATAGAAAAGTCCGGCGCGGTCCCAAGTGACGATGTTGACGACAGTCATACTGAGGTCGATATCATCGCGCCAATCAATCGTAGGCGCGAGTGCACCTACCGACTCGGCTGATTGAATTTGCCCGAGCAACTGGTTGACCATGCGTAGGTGTAGTTCGATTTCATCTGAGTGGGTGTTGATGAAATAGCGTTCTGGTAAGAGGCTGAAGTGTGCTTCGATCTCTTCCTCGGAGACGCCTTCAATGGCGATGTCTTTAATTTTTTGGTGTAACATGGCGATTTGTTCTTTGCGTCGCTGCTCACTCACATCTCTGTTCTCGAATTGTTCCACCGTGCGCGCGTAGAGAGTCCGATGCATGGCATCTTTATAGCTATTCCAAAGCGTGGGGGCTGTGCCGCGGGCGTCGCAGTAGGTGTGAACATAGAGGAAACGTAGTTTGTCAGGATCTTCGATAAATTCAGCGAATGATTGCGCTGTTTGAGGGTCATCGAGATCAAATCGTTGCCAGAATCGTGCCATTTCTAAATGCCCACGGATAATAAATAAAATTTGTTTCTGTTGTTCGGGTGCGATATCGAAGCGGTCTAAGATCGGCTGCGCAATTCGAACGCCGCTAACCGCATGACCTTTAACGCCTTCCGCTTTACCAATGTCATGTAGTAAGAGGATCAAGTAGAGGAGCAAAGGATCATCGTTTTTCCGTAGCTCACGCTCATAACGTGCGTATTCGTCATCGTATTTGATAAAGACACGGTCGAGATGTCGAATCGTGCGCAGGACGTGGGCGTCGGCGGTATAGCGGTGGTAGTATTCGTGCTGCACCATACAGGTGAGTTTTCCGAACTCGGGGAGGTAGCGTCCCAAGACCCCCATCTCGTGCATCATCATCAGGATGGGGTACACTTCGCCGGGACTGCGCAGAATGGAGCAGAACGTTTTTGCCGCAGATCGACTGTTAATCACCTTGTAGTCGATTAAGAGAATCGAGCGGGAAATTAGATACTTTAGGTCGGGGTCGAGGCGTGCACCAAATTGTTGCAGGAGTCGAAAAACCCGAAGTAATCGGACGGGGTCTTCTTTGAAGACATTGTCGCTCTCCACTGAGATGACTTTTTCTGTGAGAGTGAAGCCATCGATTTTTCGGACTGGGAGGTGTTGGCGTGAGCGGAGTGCTTCTCGAAATGAGATACGATTCGATTTGCCCGGTGTGGAGGCGAGGGCGAGTCGCTCTTTTAGCATCTCACTGGTATGGTAGATCGTTCGAGCAGCAGTGTAGTAGTCTTTCATGAACGCTTCCACGCGCTCAAAGACATCTTTTTGCGGGTAATTTAAGAATTCCGCGATGACGGGCTGTTGTTCTAGATCGAGCTTGTCGGTGGGACGCCGATTTTGAAAATGCAGCTCGGTGCGAGTGCGCAGTAGAAAGTCGTAGGCGGCGCGCATATCTTGCCGCTCGTCCGGGCGCAGTAGCTTGGCTGTGACTAGGTCGTTGAACGAGCGGTAGCCAAACTTGATATGCGACATCCAGAGAATGTTTTGAAAGTCGCGCAGTCCGCCAACACCGTTTTTGATGTCCGGCTCTTGTAGGTAGATGGTATTTCCTGCTTTGGCGTGGCGCTGGCTTTCGTCTTCGAGGCGTTGTAGGATGTAGTCGCGTGAATTTTCTTTCTTACAGAAGTCGGAAAACTGGTTATACATTTTTTTGAATACAGGCTCTGAGCCGCAGATTATGCGAGATTCGAGGATGGCGTTCTTCGATTGCACCTCTTTTCGAGCCTCACTGATGGCTTCCTTGGCGTTACGCGAAGCATGACCAACTTTTAGACCTAAGTCCCAGAGTGGATAGAGTATTTCTTCGGTTAAGACTTCTTGGAATTTCTCAAAATTCTTCCCCGTGATTTTATCCGGGTAGAGAAACATGATATCGATGTCACTGTGGGGGTTGAGCTCTCGCCGACCGTAGCCTCCAGTTGCCAATACGGCCATTTTGCAGGGCAGGGCTCCATATTTCGTGCCATATAGGTCGAGTGCGGCGATGAAGAGATTTTCGATGATGACATCGATCATGGCGGCACGAGCCTGGCAGTTTTTCATTCCAGAACTGCCTTTGCGATGATTTCGCATCAGCATGGTGTTCTCTAGCTCCATAAAGCGCTTGTAGGCAGGCAGTTGCTTGCTCCTCGATTCACCCGGGTCAAATACTAGGCGTTTTTGGGCGTGAGTCCGAAGGCGGCGAAAGAGCGGGTTTTCTTGTATAGGCATGTGTCTGTGCGGAGCGGTCTCTAGAAACCTCGTTTTAGGCACTATCGTCAAGCGAGTTTGCGGATCAAGTCGTTCCTGTGGCCGATTGTTGAAATAAATCCCTTTCTTTTTTGACGGATGGGCTGTATCTGCTACCGCTTACTATCCGTTTTATTTTCACGCAACCAACACAAATCATATTATGCAAATAGCAGAAGGCACAGTAGTCTCCATGGACTACGCACTCAAAGACGATGAAGGCACACTGATCGATCAGTCTCAACCTGGACAACCATTGGTCTATCTTCATGGTCATCGTAACATTATTCCTGGTCTCGAAGCAGCCCTCGAGGGTAAATCTGCTGGCGAGCAAGTCGATGTGCGCGTAGATCCTGCAAATGGTTACGGCGAGCCGAACCCCGCTTTAGAGCAAGTCGTGCCCAAGGATCGTTTCCAAGGTGTCGAAGACCTTCAGGTAGGCATGCAGTTCCAAGCCAATACTGACCAAGGTCCGGTTTCTGTGCGTGTGACCAAGGTTGAAGACGACGATGTCACTGTGGATGGCAATCACCCCTTAGCGGGCAAGCACTTGAACTTTAGCGTTACCGTGCAAGAAGTGCGCGCAGGCACAGAAGAAGAAATCGCTCACGGGCACATTCATCAAGGCGGCGGTTGTTGCGGTGGTGGCGGTGGCGGTGGCGAATGCTGCTCTTCCGAAGGCGAATGTTCGTCCGAAGGTGAAGAAGCTAAGTCTGAAGGCGAATGCCAAGACGGCGGCTGCGGTTGCTCCCACTAGTCGGTTTGCTGCAATAGCGAATCGCTGAATTTTTACAGGCCCCGCCGGATTCCCGGCGGGGCCTTTTCATTTAAGCTCGATTACATTGATCGAGCTATTTTCGGTCGCCGCGAATTACATTTTTCATTACTAAGCTGGTATTTCGCGTTAAGGGATGCTCAATCGAACCTTGTTTTCCTTATACAGCGAGGTATTTTCAGAACAAAATATATGGCAAGAACAGCAAAGAAGAAAGTCGCGAAGCGCAAAGTCGTTTCTCAGCCCCGTAAGGCCCAATCACGTCCGGTCTGGGCCTTATTGTTCTTCACGATGGCGGCACTGGTATTGGTGGCGGTCTTTGATTATAATACAGGTCAATACAATGCGAGCCCGCCAACCGATACGAATTTAGTTGGGCATTTCGGTAGTTTTATCGGCTTTCACGGGTTTCATTACCTCGGCGTCTCGATCTGGTTGCTACCGATGTATCTACTGTGGTTTGGTGTGCGTTTATTGATTCAGCAGGCACCACGTAAACGAGTGCTGACTGCCGCGGTGTCGTTGCTCTGCTTGATTTGTGCATCCGGGCTGGCTGCGATGATGGCCTCGCCGGACCAAGTCGCGGGTAGTTTGTTTGAGCAACAACTGTCGAATGGTTTTGGCGGTGTCATCGGTGAATGGATCGCTCCGGTGTTGATGCAGCCTTATGTGGGTCCTTTTGGCACCTTCTTGATTTTGATGATGGGCTTATTGATCGGCTCGATCGTTGTCTTTACGGATAATTTGGGTCGCCTGTTGGATTATCTTCAAAATACCTACCGCTCCTTTTTGGAAGGACGTGCGATTTCTAAGGAAGAGCGTAAGAAGCTCAAGGCCGAGCAAGCGGAGACCAAGCGCCTCGCCAAAATTGAGCAGCAGCGTGAAAAAGAGCAGGCTAAAGCCGATCGCTTAGCGGCGAAAGCAGCGAAGAAGGCTGGTAAGACGACACCAGCTGAGGAGCCCGAAGAAGAAGCGCAAGCAGATGATGGTCGCAAACCTTCCCTCCTCGGCGGTTCGTTTTCAGCGCCTCCAGGCTTAGCTGCTCCACAAAAGAAGAAAACCACTCCAAAGCGTTCGCTCACTGTGCCGCCCATGGAGAGAGAACCGGAGCCCCCAGTTGAGCCACCCACAGAAGAACTGAAAAAGCCGAAGTTTGACCCTTCGATGATTAAGGTGATCGCGGGCGAGAAGGCAGAAAAGTCTTCCGTGGCGAATATCCCGGAGCGTCGAGGCGACTATGTGTTCCCTCCTATTAAGTTATTGGCGGAACCACAAGATGTCACCAATGCGCCGCAGGAAGACCACGCTGGCACGATGGAGGCGCTGGTCCGCACGCTTGAAGAATTTGGGGTCAAAGTCATACCCGGCGAAATTCACACTGGTCCAGTCATCACTCGCTACGAAGTGACGCCAGCACCAGGTGTGCGTGTGGAAAAGATAGTAAATTTGGATAAGAACATCGCCTTAGGACTTAAAGCGATGTCGGTCCGTATTCTCGCGCCTGTTCCTGGTAAGGGCACGGTCGGGATCGAAGTGCCGAACAAGATCGCGCAAGCGGTTTGCATGCGCGACATCGTCGAATCCAAGGCATGGGCCGAGGCAAATGCGGAAATCCCAGTCGTGCTTGGGCAGGATGTGACCGGTAAGCCGATGGTGATGGATCTCACCAAGATGCCGCACGTTTTGATCGCCGGTTCCACTGGTTCCGGTAAGACCGTCTGTATCAATGCGATCATTGCTTCGCTGTTGTATCACTCGGGCCCCGAGGATTTACGTTTCATCATGGTCGACCCCAAGGTGGTGGAAATGCAGATGTATAATGCATTACCGCACATGTTGATTCCGGTGGTGACCGAGGCTAAGAAAGTGCCTGGCGCACTCAAGTGGCTGATCGCCGAGATGGAGCACCGCTATCAGATCTTTGCCAAAACCAATGTTCGGAACATCGCGGGCTTCAACGCGAAGATCGCGAAGGACAAAGAAGAGGAAGCCAAGGCGGAAGCAATGGACGCCGAAATGAGTGCGGAAGAGCGTCACGCGCTCAGCAACATGGAAGTGCCACGCGATGACGACGCCTTCGAAATCCCCAAAAAGAAACTTCCTTACATCGTCTGTATTATCGACGAGCTTGCCGACCTCATGATGGTCGCGCCCGCCGATATCGAAACATGTATTGCACGGCTTGCCCAGCTCGCACGTGCTGCGGGCATTCACCTGATCCTCGCGACACAGCGTCCATCGGTGAATGTCATCACCGGTGTGATTAAGGCCAACTTGCCCAGTCGTATTTCGTTCAAGGTCGCATCCAAAATCGACAGTCGCACGATTCTCGATGGCGGCGGCGCCGAAGCACTGATCGGGCGTGGTGATATGCTCTTTATTCCTCCTGGCACATCCAATCTTGTGCGGGCGCAGGGTGCCTTCGTTTCAGACGAAGAAATTGAAGCGATCGTCGACTTCTTGAAGGATAACAACGATCCGCCAGACATCGCACAAGAGGTGCAGAAGCAAATCGATCTCGGTGGCGACGACGGCACTGGTGACGACGGCGGCCCAAGTGATGGCGACGAGCTTTTGCCCGACGCAATCGACGTCCTCCGTTCGACTAAGCGCGCCTCGACTTCCATGCTCCAACGACGCTTACGCATCGGTTACAACCGCGCGGCTCGTCTCATGGAAGAACTCGAAGAGCGCGGCATCGTAGGACCTGAAAACGGCTCAAGCCCTCGTGAGATCATGGTGGATTTGGACTCGATGTAAGCGATGAGCCAAGACGACTCCCACATCGATTCGCTCGCGATTGCGCATTACGTAGTGGGCGGGTTTATGGTTTTGTTTTCCTGCATGCCTTTGATGCATATGTTTATGGGGCTGATGATGATCATGGATGTAGGGGACATGCAGGAGGCGATGGTGGCTCAAAATGAAACACAACCGATGCCGATGCCGTTCCCGCCAGTGCTGTTTGGCTGGTTCTTCTTTGGTATCGGGCTGCTCTTTTTTCTGGTCGGCCAAGCGATCTCGATTTCAGTGATCATCTCTGGTCGCTTCCTGCATCAGCGAAAGAATTACATGTTCTCCTTCGTGCTGGCTTGTATCGCTTGTATATTTGTCCCCTTCGGCACGGTGCTGGGGGTATTTACCATTATTGTGCTCTCGCGTGAATCGGTCAAAACGCTCTATGGTCGGAG
>JANQXM010000042.1:120335-172360 GCA_030729385.1 Opitutales bacterium
AAAATGGCCCGCCGACGCTCATCGAAACCACCGGAAGAAGATTTCCCCATGACGCCGATGATCGATATGGTCTTCCTGTTGTTGGTCTTCTTTATGACGGTCAGCACATTGGCCCAAGCAGATAGGCGTGTGAAGCTCGACTTACCTGAATCGTCGCAGAGTGACGTGCCGGAAGATTTGTCGGATCGTGGCACGATCTCTTTGGATGCTGAGGGCGCGATCTATCTTGGCGCACAAGTGCGTAGCTTGGATGAAATGCAGAGCGCGATTCAAGAGTCGCTCGAGCTCAACCCAGACTTGCGGATCCACGTTCGAGCCGATCAAGCGACAGCCTACAGTGACATTAAAAAAGTCCTCCGTGCCTGCGCGGAAGTGGGGGCTTACGAAGTGATCTACGCCACCTACCAATCGAGATAGCCATGGCCAAACTAAAGAAGAAAGCAGAAGAGAAGATCAGCATCCCGATCGCACCCATGATCGATGTGGTGTTTCTCTTGCTGATTTACTTTATGGTTTCGTCGACGTTGGAACAGCAAGAGGCGGACCTCTCGTTTCAGTTGCCGGGCTCAGTCGAGCAGGACGAACCTCTGGATATTCCGGATGAGCAAATCATCGAGATCAGGGAAGATGGCCAAGTTGTGGTGAACGACTATCCCTACGATGTCCCAGATGCGCCCCGCTTGGAAGAATTAGCAGCGATGCTGACACGTTTTCGCGAAGCGAGCGCTGCCAATAAAGTAGAGGCGATTGTAACGATTTCGCCCTCAGATTCTGTGGCACATGCTCAAATCGTTAAGGTGATGGATGCCTGCTCTATGGCTGGTGTGGAGGCAGTGAATTTCGCCTTGGGCGACGATTCATGAATGTTCCCCAAACTTGTGGGGGCAGTCCTATAATCTTATATACGACTGCGCTACCTATTAATCCCCAAAACCGCTAAAGAGTTTGGTGTTAGCCCGCAGAATCCGTGCTGCTTCTACGCCAACACGCCCATGGTCTTCAGTAAGGTGGAGACATAAGGAATGAGTTGTTTCTTGCGGCTGACGATGCCGGCGAGTTCGTAGATATTACTCTGGCCGCGCTGCGGATAGTTGATCTGGCTTTTTAGTTCTTCGCTGCCTGCGACGACTAGGAGTGAGTCCTGAGAGTTGATGTCAGTGACGAGGAGGAAGCAAAATAGTAGGTCTTCTTCTGCCCGATATGCTTCCAGAGCCTTGTCTAGATCGTCTTCTTTCTCCCAGAAGTTATTGAAGCCCAATTCTTCAATCTGGGAGACGGAGTAGCGGAACTCACCTTCGTCGTAAATCTTGCAGTCGGAGCTGATGACTTTTTCGGGTGAGTTATTGATGATGACGGAACCGGCGGTAAAGATAAGCTCTGCGAGCTCTTTAGGCTCGATGCCTGCAATCGGAGAAAGCCAGTCGAGTAGCTCGCCTTCAAGCGGAGTGGTTGTTGGGCTATTGAGTAATAAAGTATCGGAAATGATTCCAGCCATCATGACACCCGCAATGCCCTGAGTGGGTGTGAGCGAGTGCGATCGGAAGAGGTCCGCCACGATCGAGCAGGTGGATCCGACCGGTCGATTGATGAAGAGGATTGGTTGCTCGGTGGGTATGTTGCCCAGTCGGTGGTGATCGAGGATTTCGGTGATCTGGACTTCGCTGGCGCCGTTGACGGCTTGCCCGAGCTCGTTGTGATCGACGAGTGCGATGCGTGTGCTACTAGGGCGTAAGATATCACTCTTAGAGAAGACCCCAATCAGCTTTTTGTCGTCGTCGACGACAAGGTAAAGAGGGTGGTTTAAGTGGGCAATGCGGCGCTTTACGGAGGAGATGCGATCTTCTCTGGTGAAGCAAATCACTTCACTTTCGACTAAGCCTTCAATGTGTGTGGCGGTGCGAATGATCCACGAGGTAGTGGCCGAGTCGTAGGGGCTGACGATGAGAGAAACGCCGCGCTCTTTAGCTCGGGCGACCATGTCTTCATCGACTTCGAGTCCGCCTGTTATGACTAAGAGGCGGATGCCGAGTTGCAGGCAGCGCTCTTGAATGTCCCAGCGGTCGCCGACGATGATGATGCTATTGCTCGAAGGCATGCCATCTTCTTTGTGATGACTGCCAAACGAGCGGATGTCCATTGCACCGATCCGGACGTAGAGCTCTTCTAGGCAATTAGGATTTTCTGAGTGTAGGACTTTGGCGCTTAGCGAGCGGATGATAGAATCGATGCTCGTGTGCACTCGCCGCATGAGGCGTGGCTCTTTTGGCTTAGGTATGAAGAATTCGCCGAGCTGGAAAATGGAGATCATCCCTGCGACATGATTGTCCTCAGTGACTACTGGTAGTGCTCGGACATCATACTTATCGATCAGTTCGAGGGCTTCCGCGCAGGTGCTATCTTTGGTGACGGTTCGCACCTTTTGGCGCATGATATTTTCTACGCGTGGGGTGACATCACCGATAAAGAGTGGCAGCTTGACTTTGAATCGATCGAGGATCGCATCGATGCGGGCGTTAGAGTTCCCGCAGCGAGCAGCTTTATAATCAGTTTCGCCAATCGCGTGCTTAAACGCTTCGTAGGCGAGCGCAGAGCAGATGGCGTCGGCGTCAGGGTTCTTGTGCCCTAGTATATAGATTGGGTCTGACATTATATGGCATAAAGAAAGCAGAAGCTTTGCCTTGAACAACGCCAAAGTGAGCGATTTGGGCAAAGAAAAAGCCAGCTCCCTGCGGAGCTGGCTTTTTAAGCGATAAATTAATTAATTACTGTCAGCTCTAAGGATTTCCTTTTTCGAGCTAACAGTCGAGCTGATCACATCATTGATGTTGACGGTAGTTTGTCCGTTGGTCGGGTTGTTTAACGCACCATCTTCAGTTTCGTCTAATTCATTGTAGAATTGAACGTGGCCATCGAGGAAAGCGATGTGTCCGCCGCGCTTCCAAGGTGTGTCGACTCCCCAAGTTCCATCGGTTGATAGTCCACGAGTCCAAATGAGTGGTGTTGTAGAAGTTGGATCACTTCCGCCTACGCCAAGTCCAAAGTCATAGCTGACTGGGACGGATGAGCTCCAGTTGTCGTCATTCCAGACATTTGAGCTATCGCGATACCCGATTACTTGTGGGATTGTTTCGCCAATGACTAGTTCATCACTATCAATTGTCCAGATAGCTGCGTCAGTGAGGTCAACTTTCTCGGCGAGGAATGCTGCAACGCCTTGAACTGTCTTGCCTCCTTTTACTCCAGTTAATTTGGATTCAGTCAAAACTTTTACTTTACCACCGGAAGTGGAGTAGGTTGCGTAGGAAACGGCAATCGAGCGAATATTGCTGGATGATTTCATCTTTTGCGCAACTTCACGAACCTTGCCAACGGCAGGGATCAAAATAGCGGCAAGAATACCGATAATTGCGATAACAGTGAGCAGCTCAATGAGGGTAAAGCCTGCGCGAGGGGATTTTGGTGTTTTCATATTAATTATAATAAATGAGTGAGGAGTGAACCCGCCAGTCAGTGGGAAGACTGCTGACGATGCTTAAATGTAGGTTATTTACTTTATTAAGTCCAATTCTTTTTCGCATCTGTTTGAATTAGGCAGCTTGGATATAAAAAGCTCCTGTCGCATAAGGCGAACAGGAGCTTTGTAGATGAAATGACTGTAAGTGCCGCTTGTTTACGAAGCGTAAGGCAGTGGGTGCTTTTGGCAGAGGTCCAGTGCGATTGCTTTCGCTTTGGCAATGACGGCTTCGTCAGTAGGAGCGTCGAGCACTAGGTCGATGGCTTCTGCGATTTTCACCATATCGGCCTCGACAAGACCACGGCTAGTCACCGCGGGAGTGCCTAGGCGGATACCGCTTGTTTGGAATGGGCTGCGTGTTTCGCCTGGGACGGTGTTTTTATTGGACGTGATGTGGGCTTTATCGAGCGCGATTTGCGCTACCTTGCCGGTGAGCTCGGGGTCTTTGACGCGAAGGTCGATCATCATGAGGTGATTGTCTGTGCCACCGCTGATGATGTGGTGGCCGCGTTCCATGAGCGCATTCGCAAGTGCCTTTGCATTTGCCGCCACTTGTTTTTGGTAAGTTTTGAATTCTTCCGAGGCGGCTTCCTTGAAGCAAACTGCTTTGCCAGCGATCACGTGCATGAGTGGACCGCCTTGGATGCCTGGGAACACCGCCGTGTCGATTTTTTTAGCGTGTTCTGCTTTGCACAAAATCAGGCCGCCGCGTGGACCACGGAGGGTCTTGTGGGTGGTGGTCGTTACAAAGTCAGCATGCGGGATTGGAGAAGGGTGGACGCCAGTCGCGACTAGACCTGCGATATGCGCGATGTCTGCCATCAAGTAGGCGCCGACTTCGCGGGCGATTTCACCCATGCGAGCAAAATCAATGATGCGAGAGTAGGCAGATGCGCCCACAGTGATCATTTTTGGCTGCTCTTTGCGAGCGGTCTCGGCGATGTTATCGTAGTCGATGAGTCCATCTTCGGCGCCGACACCGTAGTTGACGACTTCGTGATAGATGCCACTGAAATTCATTGGGTGACCGTGTGTCAGGTGCCCGCCGTCAGAAAGATTCATGGTCAGGATTTTGTCACCCGGGCGAAGCACGGAGAGGTAAACGGCCGCGTTTGCTTGGCTGCCTGAGTGTGGCTGAACGTTGGCATGGTCGGCACCGAAAAGAGCTTTTGCGCGCTCGATCGCGAGTGTTTCGACGACGTCCACGTGTTCGCAGCCACCATAGTAGCGTTTGCCGGGGTAGCCTTCGGCGTATTTGTTAGTGAGCACACTTCCTTGCGCTTCGATGACGGAAGGGTAGGTGAAATTCTCCGAGGCGATTAACTCGAGGTGGCTCTCCTGACGCTTGCGTTCGGCGGCTATAGCTGCAGCGATTTCCGGATCGACGCTTGCGAGCGGTTCAGGGTTGAGGGCGGATGGCTGTGTAGCTGATGTCATGACGATAATATTGCGGTATGTTAAAATTCTGTAGTTTGTCAGTTGTGAGTGATTAGAACGGCCAAGCCCAACTTTTCTTGGACGGGCGCTTGGATGTTTCTTTGGGTTCTGTTGCTTCTTCGACTGTCTCTTCAACTTCCTCGACGGTTGCCTCGGAGACAGGCTCGACAGCTTCCTCGACTGTCGCGTTAATTTCGGAGGCAGACTCGACAGGTTCGCTCACGGGCGCTTCTGTTTCGATTACTTCTGTTTCCGAAACGGCTGGTTTGGTTGCTTCAGCTTGCTCACTCCAGAAAGGCCACCACCATGGGTCACCCACATCGGTTTCCTCGTAACCTTCCTCCAAGAGGGCATCGGTTGATGCGGTGGCTTCATCTTCGCTGAACGGCCAAGCCCAGCGTGCAAAAGTGCGACCCCATCCTGCATCTTCTGTGACTGGAGCAACGCCAGCGGCCTCTGAAAGGGCAAGCATTTGGCGGGCAACATTTTCACGGCCTTGCAAGTGCTCTGCGAGCTTGGATGCATCTGCTGGAGCGGCTGGGTATGTGCGGGTGGGCACGCCATCGAGTGGTCGCCCCGGTTTGTATTCATAAAGAACGAATCCATGACCGACAGGGCTTAGGATTTGCCGAGAACCGTTGTCCCAGCGTAGGAAAATGTCTTGCCCATCCATACGCCAGGAACCTTCGAGATTCTTGCCGCGCGTAGTAGTGATACCCCCGAAACGACCCAATTCAATTCGTTGGTAAGTGTTCTCATCAATTTTTACGAGCCATGTGCCACGGTAAAAAGCTCGAGCGTTTTTACGGCTGGAGAAGGCGATGCCGCTGGTATGAATTTCACGCTCGGTATGGTAGCCAGATAGCCAGTTCGCGGGCACCTTGTCGTCGATTGTGCGGGTGGCGGTTTGAAACTCGGTTTTGTCGTCTTCGATCACGAGCCCAGCGTCGATTCTTTTGTAGGAGTAGGCGCGTTCGTTTTCGCGCAGGATGGAGTAATGTCCACTGTCCCAAACAATGTGTAGTTCGCTGCCTTGCTTCGCCCAAGAGCCGCGTAATCCACGGCTATCACCCCAAGTGCTGGCTGCAGAGCGGTCCGATTCGATGAAGACATAGTGACTGCTGGAGTCATCGCTGATTTCCCAAGTGCCGAAATAGCCTTTTGCTTTGTCTCGGTCTGAGGCGACTTCGGTGGTGGCAGTTGGTGGCTTGGCCCATTGACCTAAAATATCTTTGGGCACTTGTTGGGCGGGGACGGTGTAAACTATGTTTTGATTGCGATCAACTAGTGAGATTCCGAAGCCCAGCGCATCTCTAAGGATCTTATGTTGGCTACCATCTTGCCATTGAAGTGTGGCGGTTTCATCTGTGCTGGACCAAGTGCCTTGGTAGACGGTGCGGTCGGTATTGTCTCCCCAAAAATAAGAGGCGAGACCCCCGCGTTTCACGAGTAGAATGAGTGCACCATCATTAGGCGTATCGATTTGCCATGTGCCTCGAAACAAATCGTTGCCGGTTTGAGCAAGCGAACTGGAGGCACTGCTGATAGCCAATAGTGTGAGAAGGATTGCTCTCGCGTGGAGACGGAAGCGGCTAAAGTATCTCATCGGAGAGAAAATGTTCATGTGAGGTGCATATTTTTCGCTCGTGAGGCATGCAAGTATTAATGTGCCCCAGTGAAAATGCCTAAGCGAAGGGAGTTAAGGTTTTTGGCCAATTTTTGAGAAATCGAGGAGGCTGCGACTGATCTTCCCGCGTTCTAAAGTGGCGCGATCAGATTGTGGGTGCGCCTCGATGATGGTGCCTTCCGAGTAGTGGAAGTTGAATTTGCCGGGGCTGGTTTCTTTATAGAGGCTGCCCAGTTCGATTTTGGCAGGGAAGGTGTCTTCAATAGCCGTTGTTGGGGTTGTTTCTGCTGGGAAATTAACATTGAGAACGGTTCCTCTTTTCGGCGGGTCTTGAACCGCAAGGAGGGCAATGTTGGCCGCGTGCTGGGCTGCGGCTATTAGGCTGTCATTAAAACGGCCTTCGGTGCGACCGTTACTGTCTCGAACGGCTTCAAAGAGGTCTCCCGGGACGCACTGGCTGAACGCAATAGCGGGTAGCCCCCAGAGGGCTCCTTCGATGGCACCAGCAACAGTGCCAGAGCTCAAAATAAGGGTCTCTGTAGTATTGTAGCCAATATTGATACCGGAGACGACGATGTCTGGCTTTTCGGGCAGCAGATTGCCGAGTGCGATATTGATACAGTCCGTAGGCGTGCCGCTGATTGCCCAAGCGTCTACAGATTGTGGGAAAATCGATGGGCTATGTATGACCTCAACTTCCTTATGGCGGCTCACGGCTCGCCCTATCCAGCTTTGCTCAAAGGCGGGCGCTGCGACCGAGACCTTAAAGTGCTGTGAGAGCGCGTCCACCAGTTGGTGGAGGAAGGCTGACTCAATGCCATCGTCGTTGGTGACTAAAACATGTGGTTTCACTGGATACGTGGAGGGTGTGAAGGTGACGGCGAGAGCTAGACACCCGCTGGACGGGCGAGGGCTTCGCTTGGCGCTACGGTGATGCGCTCGCGCACGGATGCGGGTAATTCAATGGATTGCAGCTCGCCGCTGGCAGTCAGCTTGGTCAGCACCGTCACCATATGCCCTTTGCCAGCTTGTGTGCGTGAGCCATCCTGATTTTGGCGGAAAATACGGAATTGGTATTCGATCGACCGATCTTTCATCGATTTTACTGCGAGATGTATGTCGATTGTGTCGCCGAAGCGAATGGGGGCGGAGAACTTACATTCTGCTCGTACCCGAGGCCAGCCTACGACTTCGCCTGGCTGCGTGTTGATCAAATCGACACCTGCGGCTTCGAAAAAGTCCCGCTCAGCGGTTTCCATGTAGCGGAAAAAATTCGAGAAATGGACGAGTCCGGCCATATCTGTTTCGGAAAACTCGATTCGACGAGTCGAAGTATGTTCATAAGGCATATGATGCATTCATGAGAAGCATCTGCAGTTTAGCAATCGCAGGATGCACAAAATTGCGGTGAGGGACATAAAAACGGGAAGCCCTTTTCAAGGCTTCCCGCGTAAAGGAGTATGTCTCAGTGTGTTTAGGCGAGCTTGGCTTTGACGATTTCGCGCACCTTTATCATGTCTTGCCCGAACACACGGATGCCTTGCGCGAGCTTTTCGGTCGCCATCGCGTCTTCATTTAGAAGCCAGCGGAAGGATTTCTCGGAGACGTCGAGTTTCTCGATGTCGGCGTCTTTCGCGGCTTCGGGATCGAGCTTGCGTGGCACTTCGTCAGACATGCCTTTTAGTTCTTCCAAGAGATTTGGGCTGATTGTAAGTAGATCACATCCAGCGAGTTCAAGGATTTCGCCGAGATTTCGGAAGCTGGCTCCCATGACCTCAGTCTTGTAGCCGAATTTCTTATAATACGTGTAAATTTCTTTCACGCTGAGCACACCGGGGTCATTCTCCTGAGTGTAGCTCTCTCCGGTGCTTGCCTTATACCAATCGAGGATGCGACCGACGAAGGGTGAAATGAGCTGAGCGCCTGCCTCGGCGCAAGCCACTGCCTGGGCTAAAGAGAAGAGCAGCGTCATATTGCAGCGAATGCCCTCTTTTTCCAGTGTCTCCGCCGCACGAATGCCTTCCCAAGTGGAAGCCATTTTAATTAAAATACGTTCACGGGAGATGCCATTGGCCTCGTAAAGTGCGATGAGCTCGCGGGCTTTGGCGATGGTGGCATCGACGTCAAAAGAGAGGCAGGCGTCCACTTCGGTGGAGACGCGACCAGGCACAATCTCCAAGATTTTGCAGCCAAACCCGACGATTAGGTGGTCGACCACGAGGTCCACGAGTGCTTCACCGCTGAGCCCTGAGTCCTTCGTCGAGGCGATGGCTTCATCTAAAACGGCGGCATACTCCGTTTTTTGCAGGGCTTTTAGGATCAAGGACGGATTTGTAGTCGCGTCTTGCGGCGTATAGGCCGCCAAAGTTTCAAAGTCGCCAGTGTCGGCGACCACAGTTGTCAGTGCTTTCAGTGCTTCAAGTGTATTACTCATGGGAGCCTGTGTATGCTCTGCGGCGCATATTTCAAACTTCTTTAGTATGAGTTCTATTAATTCGTCGCATTTACAGGTGGCTTGCATGACTTCCAGGCGAGGAGGCCCCAGCCTACGATGAAGCATAGCCCGCCAAGTGGTGTGATGGGACCGAGCCAATTGGGCGCACCTAGTGCGAGCGCATAAAGTGAGCCGCTAAAGAGAAAGATGCCCAAGCAGAAGGAATTACGGCAGAAATGGGCGATTTTGTCATGAATTGGCAAATTTGCCAGTATTAGGAGGCCTAGCGCGTGCCACATATGATAGTCCACTGCAGTTTTCCATGTTTCAAGCGTGCCCCTTTCGAGCAGAATGACTTTTAGGGCATGAGCTCCAAAGGCGCCAAGCACGACGGCTGTTAGGGCAAAGGCGCTGCCAAGGCAGATGAATGTGTGGCGGTGTTTCATAAATATCTATCGTCGAGGTGGGCTGTTGTTATGATTAATAGAGGTTCATTTTCCACAAAGCGTGAGGACTCATTGGTTCAGCTAATGCGTATCGTGGTAATTGGGCGGTATTTTTTATACTTGCATTACTAACCATTTTATACATTAAAGTGGAATAAATATGCGTATTAATTCTATTAATGTATGCTTTGTCGCGCTTGCCGTGACAGTATCTGCTTTGACTTTATCTGCTGCTGACACGGGTTCCGATGCGGACCGTATTGCTCGTTTGGAGGCTCGTTTGATCGAGTTGGAATCTCGTTTGTCTGATACAGAGCAGGAAACGAAAGAAGTGAAGGTTTTAGCTTCCAGCGCAGCAGCGACTGGCGGCAATGCTTCTATTCTAGGTAATCAAGCCACTTTCGACATTTTAGCTGGGAGCGCATGGCGCAACCTTCGCTGGACTCAAGAAGAGCAGTGGGCAGGCATTCGTAAAGGGATGACTGAAGAGCAAGTGATCGAGCTTCTTGGCGCACCGCCTCGCTCGGTGAAGTCACTTAAGCCACGTGTGGACAAAGTCGCTTACTACGAAACCAGCATGCGTGATCACTCAGGCGCCCTTCGTGGCAATATATCTTTTAAGAAAGGCAAGGTAATTGCTTTTCAAAAACCCAATTTCAAAGCAGTGAAGTCGGCTCAATAGCTTGCGGAACTGTTTAGGAACAACAAACAAAACAAACAAAACAAACAAAACTACACTATGAAAAACACAATTGCTATCGCATCTGCATTTATTGCAGCTTCTAGCTTTTCGACTGCGGAGATCGTTGTTAACGATTTCCTTTCGTTCGAAGGCTTTGTAGATTCCTCTTACTGGCACTCTGATACTGATTCAGACAATCCTTCCGAAAGCGGTAGCGCAAACAGCTACCAAGTCGACCAAGTTGAAATCAGCTGGTTGTTTAACTTCGACACAGTGACTGCTCAAATCGATCTTCAGTATGAAGGTGACAGCAATCTTACTACTGGCGCCGATGGCGAGCTCGTTGAGCAAGCGTTCGTGAACTACGCACTCGGCAATGGTGATGTTATCACTGCTGGTCGCTATGCGTCGATGCTTGGCTTCGAAGCGTTTGAGCCAACTGGTCTCTACCAGTACTCCACAGCCTATAGCATGTCTGGCCTTCCAGGTTACGCACAGGGTGTGAAATACACACGTGAGTCCGATACTTCCTTCTTCGGTATCTCGATCCAAGACGAAGCGTTTAACAATGGTGCCAATTCTCTTGGCGGCAATAACAACGACGGCAGCTATGCTGTTGAGCTTGCGTACTCGCAGGTTCTCGGCAACGGCATCGCGGTATTCCTTGGTGGTGCCTATGAAGATGGCGATGCACTGGGTGATACTTACATCATTAACGCATACACAACCTACGAAACAGGCGCATGGCTGTTCGCTGCTGAAGTGAACTTCTTCAAGAGCGAAAACATTTTGTTCTCCTTCACGGGTGCTGATGTTGATGTGCTCAGTGGTTTGCTGATGGCTAACTACGCGTACAGCGACACTGCTTCGGTAACAGCCCGTGTGAGCTATGAAGAAGTTGATGAGAATGGTGCTGTTGATGAATTCATCAAATATACATTGGCTCACAACAAAGCGCTTGCCGAAAACCTCGCTCTGATCGTAGAGGTCAGTTATAGTGAGTTCGATCTCGACGGCAATACAGACGATGCAGACGCACTCGAACTAGCGGTTGAGCTTCTCTTCACATTCTAATTGGGCCTCGCCTAATTAGATCGTAAAGAAAACTTATTTCAAAGCCCTCCGACTTCGGTCGGGGGGCTTTTTCTTTGCTCGGTTACGAGCGCGACATGAGCTCGCGACGGCGCAGCTGCAGCCAAAGCGTCCATGCATGGCGCTTGAGGATTTCGCGGGCATGGTCGATCTCCGCGCGGCGTTGCTCTAAGTTTTCGTTCGCGATCGCGGAGAGGTCGTCGAGATTGTATAGGTAGACGTTTTCCAGCTTCTCCACGTCGGGCGCAATGTCGCGAGGCATCGCAAGGTCGATGAGGAAGCAAGGGCGCTCTGGGCGCTGCTTGAGTGCAGGAGTTAGGTTCCCTTGACTTAGAATTGTGGTTGGTGCAGCAGTGGAGCAAATAATAATGTCGAAATGCTCGAGTTGTGCTTCGAAGTCGCTGAATTCAATGGCGGCGCCGCCTAGTTGGTGCGCCAGTTTGTGAGCATTTTCAAATGTGCGACTGCTGACTGTGATGTCCGCGACGCCGCGACTTTTGAGTGCTTGGGCGGTCTTTTCGCTGACGTCGCCGCTGCCCAGTAGTAGGACGCGGCTACTGTTGAGCTTGCCAAAAATCCGGCTGGCGAGGTCGACCGCGACGTTGCCGATACTGATTTGACCACGAGTGATCGCAGTTTGTGAGCGAGCGGACTTGGCGGCTTGAAAGCTTTTCTCAAAGAGGCGGTTGAGCACGGTGCTGGTGCAGCCCGCGTCGCGTGCGCTGGCGTAGGCACCCTTCATTTGACCTAAGATGTCGGTTTCGCCAACCATTTGAGAGTCTAGGCCTGTGCAGACCTCCAGCGCATGCTGGAGCGCCTCAAGGTTGGTGTGCCAGAAAGAGTGCGCGTCAAACAGCTCACGACTCAGTCCATGCTCTTGGCAAAGGAGGTCGCGTATGCGCGGCTCGATGTCTGGCGTCGTCGCCAGTCCATAGATCTCGAGGCGATTACAGGTATTCACGACGAGACATTCTCGGATATCTTCGTCGGCGTAGATTTTCTTTTGCAGGCTTTGGGTCTGTTCTGCAGTCAGGGAAAAGCGTTCACGGACCTCAAGCGGCGCTTGATGATGGGAACTCCCTAAGACAAACAATGACTGCAATACCTCGCTCATACAGATAATGACAGCTTACTTGGCGTCCGTGGTGGCGCTGGAGCTTGGGATAGATTCGGTGTGGCGCGCAGATTGGACGGGCCAGAGTGAAGCCATTGCGAGGAGAAAGAGTATGATGGCAGCGATGGCGTGCCGACGTGTGACTAGCTTCTTTTGCAAACGCAGGATGACAACGACGATGTAGCCAGCCCAAATGAAGCAAGTCACCCCGAGTTTAAACATGGGCACTAAGTGGGGGTTATTAATCCAGAAAACAGCTCCAAAGAGAAGGGCGGCAGTGAGGAAAATGACACCAGTGATCATGAGCCGCTTGGCCATGAGGTCGAGCTGCTGGACGGAGGGCAGGTATTGGTAGAGCCCTTTGAATTGTTTCTTTTTAAGCCCGTGTTGCTGGATCAGAAACATCACGGAAACCAATGCCACGATGGCAAATACCCCGTAGCTAAAGATGGCCAGTGCGGCGTGTAATTCGATCCAGGGGTTACCGCCGAAGATACCCGCTGGGTATGGTTGATCCCATGCCGGCAGTAGTAGGCTCCCGCCAGAGAGCAGTGCGGTCAACCCTGCCACAAAAAAGCCAAGTAGCCGTAGCCTGAAGACCGGACCGACGATGAAATACAGTAGCACGAGCGACCAAGCGATGAACTGGGCGATTTCGAAGGTATTGCCCAATGGGCATGCCTTGATAGCGGCACCACGTAGGTTGAGCCCTAAGGTCTGAATGAGAAACCCACCACTGAGAAGTGCAAACATCGCCGCTCGCGGGTATGGCTTTTTTAAGAGCAGCGCGATACAGCCAAAGAGAAAAGCAGCCAGATAGATCGTGGCGCCGATCGCAAAAGCGGTTCGGTCAGTCATAGCGATGTCTTGCAGCATGTTTGGCGGGCGATGGAGTTAGGTCAGTTTGTTATACTGAATAACCAATAGCGGAGGGCGTGCCTTATCAAGGCTTCTCTCTGGGCTTAACGCTGGATATAAGCAGGAGGCGTTGCGTGGGCATGCTCCAATTCACCCGCTTGCCATGCTTTGACTTTGTCGACGAGGAACTCGATGAACTTCGGGTGCTCGTTGAGGCAAGGGATTTGCTCGAACTCTTCGCCGCCTGCTTCCAAGAAAATGTCGCGGCCCTCTTCGGCGATTTCTTCTAAAGTTTCTAGGCAATCGGCGGTGAAGGCGGGGCACATCACTTTGACTCGTTTACAGCCGTCCTCTGCGAGTTTTTCCAATGTCTTGTCTGTGTAAGGTTGGAGCCATGGATCACGACCTAGACGAGACTGGAATGTGATCATGTATTTGTCCTTAGGCAGTCCAGCGGCGGCGACAAATTTTTCGACTGTCATCGCACATTGATGGCGGTAGCAGGTGCCATGGGCTGGGTGGCAGGTGTTGCAGCAGTCGTGTGTGGTGAGGCAGTGGTTGTGCGACGGGTCTCCTTTAACGAGGTGACGTTGTGGTATGCCGTGGAAAGAAAAAACGAGTTTATCAAAGTCGCCTTTTTCGATCGCAGGGCGTGCGTTCTCGACCATGGCTTCGATGTAGGCTGGATCTTGGTAGAATGGCTGCAAGAGCGTGGTCTTCATGTCCGGCTTTTGGGCGCGAATCGCATCCATTGTGTGCACGACAGCTGTTTCATAGCTCGACATGGCGTAGTGCGGATACATGGGAACGATAAAGAGATCATCCACGCCCTGCTCGATGAGTCTGGCGATGGCGTCTGGTGTGGACGGTGTGCCGTAGCGCATGCCTAATTCCACGGGAACGTCGACTTGCTCTGCTAGCTTTGCGCGTTGCCCTTCCGAGATCAGAATGAGCGGCGAACCTTCATCGCGCCAGATACTGGCATAGGCTTCGGCAGATTCTTTTGGGCGTGTTGGTAGAATCAGGCAGTTGACGATAAACCATCGAATCGGGAAAGGCGCATCGAGCACTCGACCGTCCATAAGGAATTCGCGCAGGTAGCGGCGAACGTCGCTGACTTCGGTGGAGTCGGGTGAGCCGAGATTGAGGAGTATGACGCCTTGCTTTGACATGGGCATAGAGAAGGGCAGCAAAACGGAACTTGTCAAACCGAAGGTCACAGTTGCGTCTGCACAGTAATGTTACTTCGCATGGAGTTGACACATTGGGCGTCTTTGCTATCACCTTGTGACTCAGATGGGCACAGGTCTTAAATATCGCGTCCTTGTTCTGAACCGACTGTGGCAAGCAGTTAACATCGTCGGCGTTCAGCGCGCCTTCAGCCTCTTATTGCAAGACCATGCACAGGTGATCTACACGGGCGACGAGAGTTTTCGGATGATGGATTCGGTCGCTTGGTTGGCTCTTTCCGAAGAGGAATCGCCGGATGATAATGAGGCTTACGTGCAGACTGTTCGTATGCGTATCCGTGTGCCGAAGGTGTTGCTCTTGCGCGAATATGACCAATTGCCAGTGCAGGAAGTGCGGTTTTCCCGGGAGAGCCTTTTTGAGCGCGACAACTATCGCTGCCAGTATTGCGGCGATAACTTTGAAGAGAAGCATTTGAACATGGATCACGTCATCCCGAAGGATCGTGGCGGACGCACTTCTTGGGAAAATATTGTGACCTCGTGTATCAAATGTAATTCACGGAAGGCGAATCGATTGCCGCACCAAGCTAGTATGCACTTAATTCGTAAACCGGAACGCCCTCGTTGGCGGCCTTTTATCAGTTCGTTAATCGGTCAGGATTATGACTCTGACTGGGACAACTTTATTAAGCTAAAGAAGCAGGGGAGTGCTTAGGCTGACGCTTCCGGCATTTCGCGGAAGAAGACGGCTGTCTTGCCGACACCGCCGATGTATTCACAACCACGTTTCTCGACGATTTCCTCGCTATAGCCTTTGATGGCGGCACGCTCTGCTTCGAAGCGGATCTTGATGAGACCGTTTTTAAGCAGGGCCATTTCGATTTCGCCCATGACTGTCTCGCTCAGACCTTGCTTGCCAACGTGAAGGTGGGGCTTGAGCCGTTGGGCGAGGCCGCGCAGCTCCTTTTTCTCGGCGCTGGAGAGTGGTGTATTTTCTTCCATAGCTTAATCCTTCGGGTCTGGAAGCGTTTTGTCGGCAATATTCTGCAGGAGCTCTCCCATGAATTGGGCGGGCGTTTTGAGGCCTTCCAGCGCTTTGTTGGCGCGGGAGTTGACTTTAACCAAGCCTTCTTCTGCCTCTTGTTTGCCAAGCACGAGGAAGTTGGGCACCTTGTCGAGGTGGCACTTGCGGATCTTAGCGCCGAGTTTGTCGGCGATGGCGTCGACGGTGACGCGGATCTTTGCAGCTTTAAGGAGTTTCTCGATTTCGCGCGCTTGCGGCACGAGATCGTCATTCATGGGCAAGATACGGACTTGCTCCGGGGCGAGCCATGTCGGGAAGCTACCGGCGAAGTGCTCGATTAGGACGCCACAGAAACGCTCCATCGAACCGAATGGTGCGCGGTGGATCATGACCGGGCGGTGCTTCTCGTTGTCGGCTCCGATATAGTTAAGGTCGAAACGTTCGGGTAAATTGTAGTCTACTTGGACAGTCCCGAGTTGCCACTCACGGCCGATCACGTCTTTCACGACGAAGTCGATCTTAGGACCGTAGAAAGCGGCTTCGCCAGGTTCTTCGACGTAATCCACGTCGAGCGTTTGTGCGGCTTCGCGCAGGGCGGCTTCAGCTTTGTCCCACTTCGCGGCATCGCCTACATACTTGGTGGAGTCAGGGTCGCGCAGGCCGATACGGACGCGGTAGTCCGACATGCCGAGTGTGGTGAATACGAGTTTCACCAAGTCGAGGCAGCCTTTGATTTCTTGTCCGATTTGGTCTTCGGTGCAGAAGAGGTGGGCGTCGTCTTGAGTGAATCCGCGCACACGAGTCATGCCGTTTAGTTCGCCGGACTGTTCCCAGCGGTAAACGGTGCCGAATTCGGCGAGGCGAACAGGCAGGTCGCGGTAAGAGTGTGGCTGGCTGTCGAAGACCTTGATGTGCATCGGACAGTTCATCGGCTTGAGCAGGTAGCCATCGATTTCTCCGGAATCGAGTTGATTGGAGAGGTCGCCACAAGAGCAGCCTTCGGCGGCGAGCCGTTCGACTGTGCCGGGCTCAACGATCGGCGGGAATTGCGATTCCTTGTAGTAAGGGAAGTGTCCGGATGTGCGGTAGAGACCAAGCTTGCCAATGTGCGGCGTGAAAACTTGATCGTAGTCGGCCATGCGCAGTTCTTCGGCGATGAAGTTCTGCAGCTCTTGGCGGATAACTGCGCCATTGGGCGTCCAGAGTGTGAGGCCTGCGCCGACGGCTTCGTCGATATGGAACAGTTTCAAATCTTTGCCTAGCTTGCGGTGGTCGCGGGCTTTGGCTTGCTCCAAGCGCTCTAGGTGTTCGGTGAGTTCTTCCTTGCTTGGAAAAGCGGTGCCGTAGATGCGTTGGAGTTGTTTGTTGTTCTCGTCGCCGCGGTGATAAGCACCTGCGATGGAGAGCAGCTTAAAGGCTTTGATCTTTTTGGTGTATCCCACGTGGGGACCGGCGCAAAGATCGATAAACTCACCGTTTTGGTAGAAGCTGACTTGTTCGCCTTCGGGCACGTCGCCGAGGCGGCCGAGCTTGTAGGTCTCTTGTCCAATTTCTTTGATCTTGGCGATGGCATCTTCGCGTGAGCACTCGATGCGGGTGAAGCGCTGATTCTCTTTGATGACTTTTTTCATCTCGTCCTCGATTTTTTCGAGGTCGGTGGCGTCGAGCTTCTTATTCAGATCGATGTCGTAGTAGAAGCCACTGTCGGTCGGAGGGCCGATATCCAGCTGCGTTTCTGGGTAGAGACGTAGGATCGCGGTGGCGAGCACGTGCGAGCATGAGTGGCGGAGTTCCTCGAGTGGGGACATTTCTTTCATAGTATGAACGATTTAAAATTCAGAAGTGAGAAGACAGAAGGCTGCTCGCGAGTAGTCAATGCCAGAAAGGCGTCTACTAGTTACCCTTTGTAGGCGAATGCGGGGACTCCTTTGATGCCCAAGCCGTCGATGACGAAGAGTTTGCCGGCATCTGGTTCATCGTAGCCGGGCTTGAGCCCTGTCGTCACGAATAGGCGATCTAGGTTTGGCCCGCCGAAGGCGCAGGCAGTGGTTTCGATGCAGGGCAGGTCGACACGTAGGAGTTCTTTATTTTTAACGGGGTCGAAGCAAACGACGCAACCGCCGTGGCAAAACGCGACCCATAGGTTATCATCAGCATCGATGGTCATACCATCAGGGGAGCTGGCGTAGCCTTTTTCGGCGGTATCGATGACCATACGAGGGTTGCTGATCGCGCCGCTTGCGAGATTGTAATCGTAGGCGCGGATCGTTTTTGTGGGCGTGTCGATGTAGAACATCGTTTTAGCATCCGCACTCCAGCAGATGCCGTTCGAGTTAGTGACGTTGGAGATTTTTAGGCTGAGGCTGCCATCAGTTTCAAGGCAGTAGAGGTTGGCAGTGCCTTCGTTTTTGACTAGGCTGATCGTGCCGGCCCAAAAGCGCCCGGCGGGGTCGCATTTGCCGTCGTTAAAGCGATTGGCATCGCGTAGCTCGGCTTCGGGGTCGGCTAGGTTGGCTTTGGCTGCTGTCTCCGGATTGAATCGAATGAAACCAGTGTCGCCTGCGTAGATGTAATCGTTCGTAGTTGTCGGCACGACGGTGCCGATGCGTTCGCCAATCTCCCAGACTGTTTCTTCGCCGGTTTCGGGGTTGAGTTTGATCAATCGTTTGTCGTTGGTGTCGACGTAAAGTAGGTGGTCTTGCCACCAGATCGGGGTCTCCCCCCAGAGTGCTGTATATTTGCCGATGGTAGTGATGGTAGGCGTAGTCATGTAGTAGCTTTATTGAAGACTATACTGCACCTCGTCAATAGGTTGCCAAAAAAAGGCCATCGTTGATCGATGACCTTTGATATGAAAAGTGATATAGATGCTACTACCTTTTCCGGTTAGGGGTGCCGGAGGTATTGTCGCCTTTCCAGATGAGCCCTTTGGCTGCCTCTAGATGCTCCAAAATTAGATCATGGGCAGGGCCTTCGGACTCGTCGATGTAGACGTGCCCGTGCTCCAAGAGATGGAACGTGCCGCGTAGTCGCTTGCTATCGACTCTTTCAGATGAGCCGCGATCGATGTCGGGCATGCTGCCGTATTTTTTGACAAAAGAAGAAGCCTCTTCGGTGAGGACTGCCACGACGATGGAGCCGCCACGCATGTTGTTGTCATCATCTTTTGTATGGGCGAGGTAGAAACTGACGCCTTCCACTTGGGGGCCACCATTGATGCGAGTGACAAAGATACAATCGACGTCGACGCGCTTGGTGTCGAACTCTTCGGGATGGCTTTTGTAGTAGCGGGCGGAATCTTTACCAGCTTCTGAGCCAGCAAAACTAGGGGTCAATAGCGCAACTGAGGCTACAAGGAAAACGAGTATTTTGGATATATGTTTCATGGTAGATAATATTTAATGGTTCAGTTAAAAATCGTCGCAAAAAACAGATTGTTTCAGGCTATTTTTTGCGATGCTTCTATGGCTATTGTTTCGATTGATTATTTCGGGCTTTGGCTGAGCTCAAAGCCTTCTTTGCTGTCTTTGATGATCCATCCTTGAGCTAACACGGCATCACGAAGCTCATCGGCTTTAGCCCAATCTTTGGCTTGCTTGGCGTCCCAACGGGCTTGGGCGAGTGCGATAACCGCTTTTGGGGCATCCGATTGTTTCGGCTCGGCGGTGAAGAGTTTTAGCCCGAGGGCATAGAGTAGGCTGCCAAAGGCGTGAAGCAGTGAGCGCGCGGCTTCAGCATCGAGCGATGCGGCAGGGTTTGAGCCGATGACTCCAAAAATCGCACCTAAGCAGGCTGCGGTATTGAGATTAGTGCGGAGGGCGTCCCACGCTTTCTCAAGTCGACCGTAATCTTTAGGTGCTTCTGTCGTCACATAAGTATCGTTAAACTGCTCGGTCGCTTCACCGGTTTTTGCTAGTAGTGATTCCGCGAAACGCTCGAGCTTTGAAAGGGCGCTTTGCGAGGCATGCAGTCCATCGAAAGTGAAGTTGAGCTGTTGTCGATAGCTGCCTGAAATGAGCGTGTAGCGCACAATCATCGGGTCGAAACCCTTAGCGCGCAAGTCGTCGAGCGTGTAGAGGTTGCCTAGGCTTTTGGACATCTTGGCACCTTCGACCATGAGGTGGGCGCTGTGAAACCAGTGTTTGCAAAAGTCGTGGCCGTGGGCGCATTCCGACTGTGCGATTTCGTTTTCATGGTGCGGGAAGCAAAGATCGATGCCGCCCCCGTGCAGATCGATGGTTTCACCATCAAAGGCACTGTCGACCATGGCGGAACACTCTAGGTGCCAGCCTGGGCGGCCTTCGCCCCATGGGCTTGGCCAATAGTTGGCGCCGTCCTCGGGCTTGCGGGATTTCCAGAGCGCGAAGTCAGTGACCGACTCGCGATCATACTCGTCGGCGTCGTTGACCTCGCCTGCGGAGTTCTCATTTTGGGTTTTGAGTTCTCGCTGTTTTAGTTTGGAGAGGCGGCCGTAGTCTTCAAAGGAGTTGACGCGAAAATAGACGGATCCGTCTTCGGTGGCGTAGGCGTGGCCTTTCTCGATGAGTTTTTCAACCAGTGCGATTTGCTGTGGGATGTGAGCGACAGCGCTCGGCTCGATACAAGGGGACAGCATGTTTAATGCTTTACAATCGGCGTGGAACTTGTCGGTCCATTTGGCGGTAAATTCTCCGAGGGACAGCCCTTCCGCCATGGATTGGCGAATGGTTTTGTCGTCCAAGTCGGTGATGTTACGCACATGCTTTACCTCTGTGCCGTCGACTTCGAGGACGCGGCGCAGCGTGTCTTGTATCAGGAAAGTGCGGAAGTTGCCGATGTGCGCGGGGCCATAAACAGTAGGGCCACAGCAGTAAAAACGCAGCGGTTTGCCGTTCTCGGTGGAGAGTGGTTGTATGGATCGGCTGAGTGTGTCGTAGAGTTGAACGGACATGTTGCCATGAATGGCAGAGTGCAGGTGAAAGTGAAGGTGAAAATGGAGGTGAATGCGCGCTTTGTGCAGTGGTCATTTTACACTTTCACTTTCACTGCCACTTGGCACTCTTACCGATATGCAAGAAAGCTTTCGCTTAGATTTAACTCGTCGTCCGCGTCGCATGCGTCGTTCTGGGGCGTTGCGTGCTTTGGCTAATGAGACTTCGGTCTTACCGCAGCACTTGATCCAGCCGGTATTCGTGATCGATGGTGAAGGAACTGCCGAGGTGATCGATTCGATGCCAGGCATCCATCGCTTGACCATACCTTTACTTATCGAGGAGTGCCGTGAATTGCTGGCATTGGGTATTTCCGCTGTGGCGCTGTTTCCAAAACTAGAAGCTTCGTTGAAAAGCGACGATGGGCGGGAAGCGCTGAACCCCAATACACTGGTGCTGCGTGCCATTCGTGAGATTAAGGCAGAGGTGCCCGAAATGGCTGTTATTACAGATCTTGCGCTCGATCCTTACACGACGCACGGGCATGATGGCTTGTTAGATTTAACCACTGGTGATTTAGCCAATGATGCCACTGTTGAGATTTTGGCTGAAATGGCGGTTCTCGCTGCCGAGGCTGGTGTGGATTTGGTGGCTCCGTCTGATATGATGGATGGTCGAGTCGGTGCGATCCGTGCGGAGCTCGATGCGAATGGTCATGAATTAACTGGTATTATGGCGTATTCGGCTAAGTTTGCGTCGGCTTTTTATGGGCCGTTTCGTGATGCGGTGGGCAGTGCGAGTAGCGCGGGCACCAAGAGCTTGGACAAGCGCACCTATCAATTGAATCCGGCAAATCGGCGTGAGGCTTTAATGGAAATCGCCTTAGATGAAGAAGAAGGCGCGGATATTTTGATGGTGAAACCCGCGGGCCCTTACCTTGATATCATTCGTGAAGTGCGGGAGGAAACCGAATTGCCCTTAGCCGCGTATCAAGTGTCTGGCGAGTATGCGCAGATCATGGCTGCCGCTCAGAACGGCTGGCTCGATCTCGAAAAGTGCAGGGACGAGTCGCTACTGGCGATTCGTCGCGCTGGGGCCGATATGATTTTAACTTACTTCGCAAAGGAATTTGCAAAGAGTCAGGCCTAATTCTCGCGACGAGCTTTGCGTTTTTCGGCGTATTGTCGGCGGCGTGCGAGTTCTCGCATATCAACTGCCGGATCGTCGTCCTCAAAGATTTCTTGCCCGATGATGTGCTCGATAACGTCTTCCATCGTGATGACGCCCGACATGGAGCCATACTCATCAACCGCGATCGCTAGTTGTTGATGCTCCTTTAAGAATTTTTGCAATGCATCTGACGCGGCTGCGTTGTCTGGCACGAAAATAGGGTCATTCATCAGTTCGGAAATGCGGATATGATCTTCATCTTTAGCTTTGGCGCTGAGAATATCGCGACGGCGCACAATTCCGACAATGTTATCTGTGTCGTCGTGATAAACGGGTATCCGAGCAAAGGGGACGTCCATCGTCTTGTTGAACAGTGAACCGATGGTCTCTTCGCCGTCGATTACGTGCACAACAGTGCGCGGGGTCATGATTTCGTTGACATGCAATTCGTCGAGGCGAAGCGCATTATTGATCATGTCGCGCTCATTGGTGGTGAGGGTGCCTTCTTTTGCGCTTTTCTCGGCGAGTAATAGAATTTCCTCGTCACTGTCCGTCGGGGTGGTTGACGGGCGAAGGAGAAATTTGACTAGGAAGCCAACCACCGTGGAGATGGGCTTCATTACTGCGCAGAGCCAACTCAATGGGAACACAAGTATCGGTTGCAGCGCCGGGCGATAGATGACACCCATGTTTTTTGGAATGATTTCTGAAAAGAAGAGAATCGCCATCGCCATCGCGCTGGAGATCTTGAGCAGCACGTTTGAATCTTCCGGCCAGATTTTCACAGCTAGGCCACCAACCATTGTCGCGCCGAGTGTGTTTGCGATAGTGTTGAGGCTCAGTATGGCGGAGCTGGTTTCTTCCAGTTCCATCTTGTATTTTTCCAGCTTTTCACCGCGCTTTGGGTGAGCCTTTTTGAGCCCTTCGATCTCAGCGGTAGTCGTGCTGAGTATCATTGCCTCGAGGATCGAGCACAGTGCAGAGACGCCTATGGTAAAGACGATGGCGAGAATGAATGCTGGAATCATTAGAAAGGTGTTGTCCGAACGAGGTTAGTTTGCCCTCATTTTAAGCACATGCACGGATAAGCACTGGCAGCAGTTCATGATTCCTTCGGGGTAGGTTCAAGCACTTTTCGCTACAAAATGTTGCTCAAATTAGGGTGAAGTCTCTGCTCCTATGGTCTTGACCATTCTGGGGCGATGTTGATATGTTTCTACGTTCAGCCCAGCTTTCCCCTTTTTCTTGTCTATGAAATTTCAATCCCTTGTCTCTCTTGTCGTGTTTACGACGCTTAGTAGCCTCTTCTTTACTGGATGTGCATCGCTTGACCGTGGGGTTTCCCAAAAGGTCTCAATAGATTCGTCTCCTCCTGGCGCAACGGTCTTCATCAATGGTGAAGAATACGGTGTCACGCCCTTGGAAGTGAAGCTGGCTCGTAAGCTCAATCATGAGATACGCATGGAGAAAACGGGTTTTCAACCTGTGCTCGAATATATTGCACCAGCCTCCAACAGTCAGAGCCGTGACCTTATTCGTGTCGGTATATTTGAAGATTTAGGCTATTATGTCGATCTAGAGCCGCGTGCTTTGAATGTTACGCTTAAAACCAATGGGGAGAAGTAGTTCTATCAGTCGGTCAGTAATTGGCTAAGTGTGCCCTCTGAATAGGCATCGACTGCTATGCTAAAGTCTTGACCGTCATCGTTACTCCTAACTATTCTTCCATCCAGTTGTATTTCCGTTCATTTCGCTCAAATTATATGAAATTAAAACCTCTTTTTTCTCTCGCTTGCCTCAGTGCGCTCATGATCACATTGTTCACGGGTTGTGCCTCGTTTGATCGCGGTACGCCACAGGAAGTCATCATTTTGTCGTTCCCCACTGAAGCGAGTGTATACATTAATGGGGACGCGGTTGGCATCACCCCGATTGCGGTCAAGTTACCTCGTAAAGTCACCCATGAGGTGAGACTTGAAAAGTATGGTTTTAATTCAGCGGTGAAATATTTTGCACCTGTTGCCAACGAGAAGAGTAAAAATTTCATCCGGTTCGGTCTTTCGGAGGATCTTGGTTACTACGTAGATCTCGAGCCTGGCACTTTACAGGCAGAGCTGAAGAGTGGCTTAGTGCCTAATTCTACTGGCTCAGATCCATTCGAAACGATGGCTCAAAAGGCCTTAGAAGCAGACCGTCAGCTCGAGGCTGGTGAGATCACACCTTTAGAGCATAAGGTCGTCATCGAGCAGATCATCGAGTTTTTCGAGCAGAGCATCTAAGCTCTTGTTGCAATAATACCGCGTGCTGCACTCATATGAGCGAATTACCGAACAATCTTCTCTATACTAAAGATCACGAGTGGCTTCGGCTACATGAAGACGGCACCGCCACAGTTGGCATCACGCATTACGCGCAGGAAAGTTTAGGGGATATCACCTTTGTGGAATTTCCTGATGTTGGCGCAACGATGGAGGCTGGTGAAACTTTTGGAGTCGTCGAGTCGGTGAAAGCCGCATCTGATCTTTACATGCCGATTGATGCTGAAGTGCTTGAAATCAATGAAGAAGCGGACTCTTCGCCCGAACTCTTGAATCAAGATGCGTTTGGAGCTGGTTGGCTTTTAAAAATCCGCATCACTGATGAATCACAGGTTGCAGGATTGCTATCCCCTGAGGCCTACTCGGAGATTATTTAGCATCTCAGACGTAACGTGTCGGATTCGGAATTTTATCGAGACTGTCGAGTTACATTTTGTTTTTTTAAGCAGGAGTTGATGGTTCATCGTCTGCGTTCAATTTTATTGCAGTATGACGCCACCAAAAGAACACGCGAAAACTTCATGGACGATTGCGGACGCTGAGAACTATTATGGTCTCAAGCGCTGGGGTGGCCCGCATTTCTCGGTTGATGACGATGGCTATATGCTGGTGCATCCAGAGGGCGACCAGCGAGCGATACGCATCCACGAAATTGTCAAAGAAGCTATCGGCAAAGGCTTAAAGCTCCCGCTTACAATTCGCATTCAAGACCTCTTGCGGACGCGCGTAGTTGAGCTGAATACGCTCTTTGCAGAGGCCATTAAAGACGAAGGCTATGATGGGCGTTATCGCGGTGTGTTTCCCATCAAGGTGAATCAGCTGCGTGAAGTGGTCGAAGAAATTCAAGAAGCAGGTAAGGCGTTCAATTATGGCTTGGAGTGTGGTAGTAAGCCAGAGCTTATGATCGCTCTGGCCATGCACAAGGACCCGAAGTCGCTGGTTATTTGTAATGGCTACAAAGACGATGAGTTTATTCAGCTCGTGTTGGCAGGGCGTCGCCTAGGCAAAGAGATTTATCTCGTGGTCGAGCAGCTCAGCGAAGTGTCACGGATCATTCAGATTTCTAAGAAGTTAGGCATTAAGCCATTGATTGGTTTTCGCGTGAAATTATCTGCGACAGGCGAGGGTAAGTGGGCCAGCTCGGCGGGTGAAGATGCGAAGTTTGGACTTACAAGCCCTGAGATCATTGATGCGACACGTCGACTGAAGCGTGCTGGGTTGAGCGATTGCGTGAAACTAGTCCACTTTCACATTGGTTCGCAGGTGCCCAATATTCAGACGATTAAAAAGGCTACAGTCGAAGCCGCTCGTTTTTTCTGCGAATTGCACAAAATGGGCCTACCGATGGAAATCATGGATGTCGGCGGCGGCCTCGGCGTCGATTACGATGGCTCGCGGAGTAATTACGAAAGCTCTATGAACTACACGATGCGGGAGTATGCGCGCGATGTGGTTTATAATATTAAGAATGTCTGCTCTGAAGCAGGGGTCCCAGTGCCTGATATCGTTACAGAGAGCGGTCGTGCGATTGTGGCGCCTCATTCGATCCTAGTCACCGAAGTGTGCGATACGATTTCCAAAACATCGGTCGAAGCCAAGCGTTCGACTAAGAGGAAGCGTAATCCTGTCCTCCGAGATTTGGATGCGATTCTTACCAATGAGCATAGATCCAGCGCTCTGGAGCGTTTCCATGATGCTCAACAAAAGAAAGAAGAGGCTAATAATCTCTTTAATCTAGGTTACCTTGATCTGACAGAACGAGCAGAGGCAGATTCGACCTATTGGAAAATCTGTAAAGAAGTGGCCGTTAACTCAAAAGGTGACGCCTATGTCCCGGATGAACTCGATGCTTTACCTCAAATGATGGCTGAGCAATACGTCTGCAATTTTTCCGTTTTCCAATCGCTCATCGATCATTGGGCCTGCGATCAACTTTTCCCTATTGCGCCGCTTCATCGCCTAAATGAGTCGCCGGATGTTGATGCCACGCTAGTGGATATCACCTGCGATAGTGAAGGGAAAGTGTCCAAGTTCACCGATGTTGAGGATGTCCGTAGCACGCTGCGACTTCATGAGTTGAAGGCCAAGCAGCCATACTATCTTGGGTTTTTCCTTGTTGGCGCTTACCAAGATATCATGGGTGACCTGCACAATCTTTTCGGCCGCGTGAACGAGGTGCACGTCTTCCTTGAAGACGATGAGGAAGATGGCTTTTACATCGAAGACAGTATTAAAGGGTTCACGATCAACGACGTCCTAGGGTTCACTCAATACGATGGTCACATTTTGACCCGTTTGATGAAGAAGCAAATCGACCGCGCCACCAAGGCGGATAAGATTAAACCCCGCGAAGGCACGCGCATGCTCGATGAATACGCTGAACTCCTGCGTGGTCCGACGTATTTGAAGACGTCTAAGTAGATTTCCCTTTTCGGTTAACTATCTAGGTCTTCTTTGGGCAGGGTCGGGATCTTTTCGATCGGTGTGACTTCAGGAATGGCCTCAGCGGAGGCGCTGTCAAGGGCTTCAAACTTCTTCGCTGTCACCAGTAGGCGACTTTCGACTGAGCTGATTGCTTTATTGTAGTGTCCGACAGATTGGTCGAGGCTCTTGCCGAGTTTGGCGAAGTGTCCGGCGACCACGCCGATGCGTTCGTAGAGTTCTTTGCCGAGTGCCGCGATCTGTTTGGCTTCGCGGGCGATGGCTTCTTGCTGCCAACCATAGGCGATGGCCTTGAGTAGGGCGATAAGCGTGGTCGGCGTGGCGAGGATGACCTTATTGAGCACACCTAGTTCGATCAGCTGTGGGTCTTGTTCAAGGGCTGCGCTGAAGATGGTCTCGTTCGGGATGAAGAGCACCACGAATTCAGGCGCGTTGTCGAACTGCGTCCAATAGCTTTTAGCCGAAAGTCCTTTGATGTGGTCGCGGATATGGCGGGCGTGTGCGACCATACGTTCTTTCTGATGGTCAGGGTCTTCCGATTGCAGGGCATCCAAATAGGCGGCGAGTGGCACCTTGGAGTCGACCACTACGACGCGCTCGTTTGGTAGACGAATGATCATATCAGGGCGCTGGCGCTGACCGTCGATGGTTTCGACGGAGGCCTGCTCTTCAAAGTCGCAGTAGTTGATCATGCCCGCCATCTCGACTGTGCGGCGGAGTTGCATTTCGCCCCATTGTCCACGGACTTGCGGTGCGCGGAGTGCCTGCACTAGGCTGCCTGTTGTGCGGCTGAGTTGAATTTGTGATTCGGCGAGCTGCTGGAGCTGTTGCTTGAGGGTGGCGTCGGTTTGGGTGCGTCGCTCCTCGATCTTTTCCACACGTTCGTTGAAGGCTTTGAGTGCGAGACCCACAGGCTCGACGGTTTTGTTGATCGCCTCTTGGCGTTTCTCTAAATCGCTTTTGGCGCCATCTTGATATTTCTCTAGTGTGGTCTTGGCTAAGTTGAGGAAGGACTCGTTATTTTTCGAGAGGGCCTCGGAAGAAAGTGCCTTGAAGCTGTCCTGTAGTTTGGCTTTGGCCTCTTCAAGCAGCGCGAGTTTTTCATTGGCGGCCTTAAGCTCCGCATCGCGTTGCGCTTCGATTCGGGCGAGGGCTTCGCGGGCTTCTGCGTGTTGCGCGCGCAAGGCATCGCGTTCGGTTTCGACGTCGTTGATTGCTTGCTGTCGATCTTTCTGTGCGTTGTTCAATACAAAGAAAACGAGTCCGCCTCCAAGTATGACTCCGACTGCTACACCGATTAAAATTTCCATAGCTCAATTGAGTCACGTTTCTCGAAACTGGCAATGGCGAACTTGACGAAGTGTGGATCCTGTGCCCTGATTGCCTCGATGTTCAATGAATACCAGCGCAATCATAGCACTACTCCGTGGCTTTCGGGGTGTTTAGCTGTGTTGGTATTGTTGCTTTCGTTCGCTTCGGTGAGCCCGAGCTTGCACCATGCTTTGCATGCTGATGAAAGCGGCGATCATCAGTGTGAAGGGAACCATCATGATGAAGCACCTGCCCAAGAAGAAGGCGCTCATATTTGTGCGGTAACCATACTGGATCTGGGAGCAACGGCTCCGCTTGCGGTCTCTGCGCTGTTGCGCGTCGATCAAGTATTGGCTGAGGTGTCGATTGAGGCGCAGAGTATTTGGTGTGGTCAAGCACCACTCCAGTTGTGTGCGCGAGCACCTCCGACTGTAAAAATTGTTTAGTGACCTGAGCGCCCGCACGAAGCGGTTGCTTGAAACAATTTTTTACAGTCAATATAATGAAAAGCTTTTTAATCAAAAGCAGTGCCATGGTTGGTGCTGCACTCCTTTTATCCAATCTCCACGCAGACCAAGAAGATCCGGTCTATCAACTCGAGGACTTCGTAGTGTCGGTGGGGCCCATTGCTCGTCCGCTGGACGACTATGCTAGCCCAGTGACATCACTCGATAGCGATGCGATTCGACGTGCGGGTGGTGGCACCCTTGGTCAACTGCTCGATGGTCAACCAGGAGTGAATGCCACCAGCTTCGGCGCAGGTGCTAGCCGTCCAATCATTCGTGGTTTCGATGGACCGCGTGTGCGTGTCATTGAATCTGGGCTCGGTTCGCTTGACGTTTCTGAAACCAGTCCGGATCACGCAGTATCCGTTGAACCCTTATTGAGTGATCGAGTAGAAGTTCTTCGCGGGCCTTCTACTCTGCTGTATGGTAGCTCTGCCATCGGTGGAGTGGTGAATGTTATTGGAAAAGAGATTCCACGTGAACCAGTTGACAGCAAAGGCTACGATGGCGCGTTTGAAACACGCTATGACTCTGTTTCTGAAGGCGAAACGTTGCTGGGTTACTCTACCGTCGGTGGTGATCGTTGGGCTTTGCGCGTAACTGGCCTGACTCGAAAGGCTGATAATTATGAGATTCCTGGTGATGCGGAAGCTTACCATGAGGACGAAGAGCACGAAGAAGAGGAATCTGGCGATGAGCTCGAAAGTAGCTTTGTCGAAAACGACTACTTCTCGGTAGGTGGCACTTGGTTCTTCGGAGAGCAAAATTACATAGGTGCGTCTTTTTCCAACTACGATGCCTTCTATGGGGTTCCCGGGCATGCGCACCATGAAGAAGAGGAGGGTGAGGAAGAAGAACATGGCGAAGAGGGTGTCGCCATCGACCTTGAGCGTAAGCGTTTCGATCTGGAATTAGCTATTTTTGAACCCTTCGATTGGATTCAAGCGGCTCGAGTGCGATTGGGGCATACTGATTACGAACACACTGAGCTTGAAGGCGAAGAAGAAGGCACTGTCTTTGAGCGCGACGGCTGGGAGCTACGTGCTGAGCTTGCCCACCTAGAATGGGCATTTATCGATGAAGGTGTCTTTGGAGTGCAGCTGTCTGATACTGACTTCGAGGCGACCGGAGAGGAAGGGGGCGCCTTTGGTGTGCATGCTCAAACGCGTAATCAGGCCATCTTTATCAATGAGCACGTTCATACTGGCGATTTGCATTACGAATTCGGTGGCCGACTTGAAGCACAGCAAATCGATGCGGAAGGTGCGCTCGATTACGACGATGTCGCAGCCAGTCTAGCAGTGGGTTTCATCTACGATATCGACAACAAAAACTCGATTGCCCTTTCGCTCCAGCACTCGCAACGCCATCCGACTTCATCGGAACTCTATGCAGACGGGGCTCACCTCGCGACACAACAATATGAAGTCGGGGATGATGGACTTGGATTGGAAACTGCTTTAGGTGTCGATCTGAGCCTTCGCCATGAGAGCGAAGTTTGGAGTTCAACAGTCTCCGTATTTTATACTCATTTTGAAGATTATATCTATGCACAAGAGACTGGGGCTGAACTCGATGAGCTGCCAGTGTTCGAGTATTCTGCAGTAGCCGCTGCCTTCTATGGCGTTGAACTGGAAGTCGAGCATCTCATTTACGATTCGACCAACACGCAGGTTCGCATAGGTCTTTTGAGTGATTATGTGAAGGCGGAGAACCGTGATGCCGGCGAAAACCTACCTCGCATTCCGCCGCTACGAATTGGAGGGAAGCTCCGCGTAGATCATCGGAACTGGGCGGGCGGTATGCTGATTCGCCATGCCTTTGCTCAGAATGATACCGCTTTATTGGAAACGGATACAGATGCTTACACTGAGTTGAAGGCAGACCTGTCTTATACCTTTGATATAGATGATCACACAGCGCTGACGCTTTTTCTGAATGCCGACAACCTGCTCGACGAAGAAATTCGTCATCATACATCGTTTATTAAAGACTTCGCTCCCTTGCCAGGGCGCAACTTCACCGTCGGGGCACGGATTGCATTCTAGTAGCCACCAAAGTTTATCTTGGCACATTCATGCTGCCACATTTTCATAGCCGCTTATGACAGAACTAGATCTCGGACCAACAGGTGAAATTTGCTTTGACCTACCTTCTCCCTACGAGCCCCATCCATGCGGGTTGCTGCATTTGCCGCGCTTTATTGCAAAGTGCCACAAGCATCTGGCTGGGGAACTGCCGAAGTCGTATCAGAAGAATTTCTGTCGCGGGTTTGATCGTTTTCTTTCCATGCACCTCGGGGTTGAGCCGAAGCAGGTGTTGGAAGCAGTCGAGCAGGCGGGTGATGACGAGATTGAGTTGGACCGCTTGCTTGGCGAGTTCTTCCCTGAGGATCTAAAGGTCGTCGAATGGAATCGAGAAGTCACTCATAAGGGACAAACTGAAGCTGGTCGCGAGTTTTTAGCAGAATCGCTCACCAATATGGGCTGTCCAGAGATGATCGGCAAGGTCGAGTGCGTCATGGATATGATCGATTTCGACGAGGGACGGATTCCCGGATTCTCTGACGAGCGACGTCGAGAATGGGAAGCTGCGCAGTAGGTTCTGTGTGTCATGTGTAGCATTCGTTGTGAAACGGATGCTACTGTCGGCGATGGACATAAGCCTGGCAGCGGATGGAAGCATTCACAAAAAAGCCCCGCGAATCGAAATCCGCAGGGCTAACCTATTACAAACAACAGGTCGAAATTAATTGATGCTGCCTTGAGCTGCGAAGAATTCTTGGAGCACTTCCATCTTCTTCTGCTCAATACGCTCTTCCTGCACTTCCTCCTTTGAGCGCTGGCGTTCATTTTCAGTCATAATGCGGCGCATTTTGTGGATCGCGATATTCTGAATTTGGCGGACACGTTCGCGTGTGATCTCAAACTTCTCGCCAACTTCTTCGAGAGTGAGTGGGCGGCTGCCGTCGAGACCGAAGCGAAGGCGTATAATCTCGCCTTCTCGTTCCTCTAGCAGGCCGATGACAGAAGCGATGTCATTGCTCATCGACTTCCCTTCTAGGTCTTCTAGGGGGGTGGCTTGGTTCTCGTCGCCGACGAGTTCGCCAAAACTGGTGTCACCGTCTTCGCCAACCGGCGCATCGAGTGAGGCTGGGCGGACGCTGACGGATTTGAGGTGGGCGATCTTGTTGACCGGTATGCCCATTACATATCCAATTTCTTCATCGGAGGGCTCGCGATCGAGTTCGTCCGCCAGTTGGGCAGTTACCTTGCGGATCTTCGCGATTTTATCGACTAAGTGAACTGGTAGGCGGATGGTTTTGCTCTGATTTGCAAGTGCTCTTTTGATGGACTGTTTGATCCACCAAGCCGCATAAGTGCTGAGCTTGCCACCTTTTGAAGGGTCGAAGCGTTCGACGGCTTTGATGAGACCGATGTTGCCTTCGCTTATCAGGTCGAGCAGTGGAAGGCCGAAATTGTTATAGTCGTGGGCGATCTTAACCACCAAGCGGAGGTTCGCGGAGATCATGTGGTCACGAGCGGCTTTGTCGCCTTTTTGGATGCGGGCGGCCAGCTTGATTTCCTCCTTAGGAGTGAGCAGTGGCGTTTTGCCGATTTCCTGCATGTAGGTGCGCATGACATTACGATCTGCGGATGGTAATTCACGAACGTCAGTGACCGCTTCCACTGGATCTGATTCCGAGCGTGGCACGCGGGAACGTTTGGGTGCGAGTGGGCGACTGTTGCGAATTTTTTCTGCTGCCGATTTCTGTGCCATGATAATGTCTGCGTTAGAAGCGTTTATTGCTTACCTGTTTAGAGCATGGACAGGGAAACTTATTCCTTGTTCATATAAATCTATCGCAGAAATTTCGGTAGCCTTACCGAAAGAATCGAAAAAACTTAGTTTTCGAACATTTTTTCGGCTAAAGCGACTGCCTTAAGCATGCCTTTTGCCTTGTTCACGGTTTCCATGAACTCATTTTCCGGCACAGAGTCGGCGACGATGCCGGCTCCGGACTGAATGTAAATTTTGCCGTCTTTGACCACCGCTGTGCGGATACCGATGCAGGAGTCGTGGTTGCCCCCGAACCCAAAATAGCCGAGTGCGCCGCCATAAACACCACGTTGGCTCTGTTCGAGCTCAGAAATGATCTGAAGTGCGCGGACTTTAGGAGCTCCGCTGAGTGTTCCGGCTGGAAAAGTGGCTCGCATGAGGTCGTATGCGGTTTTGTCCTCGGCGATCGTTCCCACGACCTGAGAAACAATGTGCATAACATGTGAATAACGTTCGATCGTCATATAATCGGGCACCGAAATGGAGCCAAATTCACAAACTCGGCCGATATCGTTGCGCGCGAGGTCAACAAGCATGAGGTGTTCCGCCCGTTCCTTATCATCTGCCAGTAAGTCTTGCTCGAGGGCAAGGTCCTCGGCTTCCGTCTTGCCGCGGTGCCGTGTGCCGGCGATGGGGCGGATTTCTACTTGCTTGCCAGTGAGGCGAACGTGGACCTCGGGTGAGGCTCCCACTACAGCAAAATCAGCATCTTCCATTAGGAACATGTAGGGTGAAGGGTTCACTGTGCGTAGGGCGCGATAAAGGTCGAGCGGTTGTGGCTTAAATTCCTTCTCAAATCGTTGCGATAGAACAGTTTGAATGACGTCTCCAGCGCGCACGTATTCCTTCACTTGATCGACTGCCGCTTCGAATCGTTCCTTGGTGAAGTTGCCTTCGGGAACGATGATTTCGCTAGGCTCGCTCACGCTGCGATGGCTAAACGGAATTGGATGCTCCAGCAGGGCGCAGATGCGCTCGATCTCGGCGGTGGCGCGATCGTATGCTTCAGTGTGACCACAGTCCTCAGTGTGGGCGTGGACACAAATACGTAATACTTGACGGACGTGGTCGAAAATGAGCACCGAATCGGTGATCAAATAGTAAAGAATCGGGACTTTTAGGGGGTTTTCTTCGGGTTTTGGGACGCTCGGCTCGATAGTGTGAATAAATTCGTGTCCAACGAACCCCACGGCCCCACCAGTGAAGGGGGGCATACCCGGCATTTCGACCGGTTGGTAGCGTGCCATCTCGGTTTCGATCAAGCTCAGCGGGTCAGCTGGGGTCTCGAGTGTCTCCACTTTGCCATTTTGGTGCGAAATAGTGGTTTCGTCCTCATAAACGCGGATGACTTTGCGAGGATTGGCCCCGAGGAACGAAAAACGACTGATTCGTTCGCCGCCCACGATGGATTCAAAGAGAAAGGCTGGACCTTCATTGCGTATCTTCGAATAAGCGCCAAGCGGTGTTTCGCAGTCAGCCGTCAGGTCGAGATACACGGGCACCGTGTTACCCTGTTGAGTCAGTGCTTCGAATACGGGTCTGGATGGCTGGATGTGCATGGGAATGGAAAACGTCGAACGTTGAACTTCGAACGCCGAACGTCGAATAAATTTTCAAGGACTAATGGTTGAAAGGATGAATTATTGAATGAGGGTCATGGCTCATGCTCGGCGGCAGCTAAAGCAGCCGGTCCAAGCCTTGCACAGTGGCTCATTAGAAAATCGAAGTTGAGCGTTCGAAGTTCAATGTTCAAGCGCCTGCAAGGCGCGCAAAGTGCGCTTCGGCTGACTGTAGGGTTTCCTCAATATCGTCGCCGACCACGCAGAAGTGCCCCATCTTGCGTCCCGGGCGTGCTTCGCCTTTGTCGTAGAGGTGGAGTTTTACGTTCGGATCGCTGAGTAGCCCAGCCCAGTCGGGTTCGCCATTTTGCCAGACATCGCCCAGCAGGTTGATCATTACGGTCGCGCTCTCTAGGTCGGTAGAGCCAAAAGGTAAGTCAGTGACTGCCCGAATGTGCTGCTCGAATTGCGAAGTGACGCAGCCGTCGATTGTGTAGTGACCTGAATTGTGGGGGCGCGGGGCCATTTCGTTGATGATCAGGCTGCCGTCTTCGTCGAGAAAGAGCTCTACTGCAATTAGCCCGACCACATTCAGCTTGTCGGCAATCTTACAGGCAAGCGCCTCACCCGCAGCACAGGTCGCATCCGTTACACGCGCGGGAACGATCGAGGCGTGTAGGATATGGTGCACGTGGATGTTTTCCGACATAGGGAAAGTGATTTTTGAGCCATCGACCTTGCGGGCGCAGACGACGGAAAATTCACCGATGTGGTGGATCCATTTTTCAACGACGACACGTGGTGGGCGTTCTAGAAAGTTCCAGAGGTATTCACAGTCTGCGGCTTCTTCGGGGGCATTGAGCTTGATCTGACCTTTACCGTCATAACCAAAGGCAGCGGTTTTAATCACGCAGGGGTAACCAATTGCTTCGACCGCAGCCTTCAAGCTTTCAGGGGAGTCCGCATATTCAAAAGGCACGCAAGGCAGACCGTTTTCCTTGAGAAAATCTTTTTCGCGTTGGCGGTGCTGGCAAATGTGTAGCGCTTGTTTACCTGGCATCACTGGCTTGATCGCGCTCAGCATGTCGAGCACCTCGGCAGGTATGTTTTCAAACTCCAAGGTGATGATATCGACGCCCTCAGCAAATGCGCGCAGCGCTGCTTCATCGGAGTAGGGCGCATTCACTTCTTTATCCGCCACCATACCTGCAGTGCAGGGACCAGATGGTTCGAAGATGTGAAAGCGATAGCCTAAAGCGCGGCCAGCGAGAATGAGCATGCGACCGAGTTGTCCCCCGCCAAGAATACCAATGGTGCTACCTGGTGTAATCATTATGCTTCCGGTAGCTCAGTAGAGAGCACGGTGTTAGTTTGATTTTCGCGGAAAGCCTTGAGGCGGTCACGCACGCCGCTGTCGTTGAGCGAAAGGATTGAGGCGGCGGAGAGCGCGGCGTTTTTCGCGCCAGCGACACCGATTGCCAAAGTCATGACTGGGATGCCTGCGGGCATCTGCACGATGGAAAGAAGCGAGTCTTGCCCACTCAGTGCCTTCGATTGCACTGGCACGCCGAGCACGGGCAGGTGAGTCATAGCAGCAGTCATACCTGGTAGGTGGGCTGCGCCGCCAGCACCGGCGATGATGATTTGGATGCCACGCGCCTCGGCTTCTTCTGCGTAAGAGTAGAGTAGTTTCGGGGTGCGGTGCGCACTCACGATCTTCGTTTCGAAGGGAATTTCGAGCTGTTTGAGCAAGGCTGCGGCTTCACCCATGGTGCTCCAATCTGATTGGCTTCCCATGATGATCCCGACGACGGCGTTGTTTGCGTTGGCTTCCATGGGGGCAAGATAAGTGGATTCCTTGAGGGAATTCAACCTTTGAAGCGTTGAAATGGTGCTTTGCAATTTTCTCGATTCCCGAGGCATGCGCAGAGAGTTCTACTCGAGTGGCCGTCCGTGCGTTTGATTCAGACGGTGACTCTGTTTGTGCCGTGCTCTCGGTGTAGTTGGGCGATGAGGCAGTTCTTATCCAGCAACTGGCTTAAGTGTGTAATCTCTCGCTAAGGTGCGAAAGCTCTCTGCTTCGCTCTGCGCCCATGCTTCGGATTCGTCGAGTTCTTGGGCGAGGAGTTGGGCGATGCGGTCTGCTGAATCGATGGCGGCTTGTGCGTTGAGTAGCAGGATGCGGGTCCGACGGGAAAGGATGTCTTCGACCTTGCGGGCCATTTCGTTCTGAATGGACCAGACGGCATCAGCCATGGTGTAAGGGAGATCAGAATGGATGCGTTGAGCTAGTTCGGGGCGCTCTGCGATGAGTGCTTGAATTTGTGGAGCGTCACAGCCGTAAAGTGCGAAATGGGTAGGGACGGCTGCCTCTAGCCGTCCGTTCATTTCATCGGCGGACGTCTGAGGGCAGACGTCCCTACCGCCGTGCAACTTCAATTCCGCGGTCTTGCATGGCAATGCGCTGAGCCCGCCGAGCGTTTCGGCTTGGTCGATGGCGTCTTCGGCCATGTGGCGATAAGTGGTCCATTTGCCGCCGGTGATGGTGAGTAGACCGCTGTCGGAAATCAGGATTGTGTGGTCGCGTGACAGGGCGGCGGTGTTGCCTTCGCTGTCGTGGGCTTTCACGAGTGGGCGCAGACCGGCGAAGACGCTGAGCACGTCAGATCGTTGTGGGTCTTTGGCTAAATACTGAGCGGCGTTTTTGAGGATAAACTCGATTTCCTCTTCAAGCGCGACGGGTTCGAGGTCGATGCTTTCGACGGGAGTGTCGGTGGTGCCGACGATCACATGGTCGTGCCACGGCACTGCAAAGAGCACTCGACCGTCCGTTGTTTGTGGCACCATCACTGCGGCGTCACCAGGGACGAACTCTTTGGGCAGCACGATATGCACGCCTTGGCTGGCGGCGATAATCTTGGGTGTAATTGGATTATCAATACGGCGTAGGGCATCAGTGAAAACGCCGGTCGCGTTAATGATGACTTTCCCGGCGAGTGTAAAAGCTTCGCCGGTTTCGGTGTCTTCGCAGTGGACGGCACGGATGAGTCCGTCTGTTTTTTCAAAGCCTGTGGCTTTAATGTAGTTCAAGGCGATGCCACCGTGGTCATAAACTGTTTGCGCGAGATCGATCGCCAGCCGTGCGTCGTCGAATTGACCATCGTAGTAGATCACGCCGCCTTGCAGGCCCTCTGTCTCAAGAGTTGGGATACGTTCGAGTGTTTCTTCTTTGCTGAGATTCTTTGAAGGCTTGAGCCCCAGTTTACCCGCTAGCATATCGTAAACTTTGAGACCGATTCCGTAAAAGGGACCGTCCCACCACTTATAGATCGGGACGATAAAGGATTGGTGGCGGACGAGGTGGGGCGCATTCGCGCACAGGCGACCGCGTTCTTTCAAGGCGTCTAGCACGAGCGAAATATTACCCTGTTTCAGATAGCGCACGCCGCCATGCACCAGCTTAGTGCTTCGACTGGACGTGCCTTGCGCAAAGTCCGCTTGCTCTATGAGGGCGACTGAGTGTCCGCGACTGGCGGCATCGACCGCGCAGCCTAGACCGGTTGCGCCGCCTCCTATGATGACGATATCGAAAGGTGCTGTGCGCGACTTCAGTTTCGTCAATGCCTCGTTACGATTCATTGGCAAAACTTAACCGAAGTCGCCGGGCAATGGCGATAGGAATGTTGCGCGATGGCGCTGCTTACTCGCTCTTTGCGTTGGTCGCTGCGTCGATCTGGAGCAGCGCGTCGGCCTTCGAGCGTAACTCGTGGTAGCGGGCTTGGTCTTCGGCGAGGTTTTCGCCGTAAGCCGGAGTCATTGCTTTGAGTGTGCTTTGCCAGGCTTCTGTCTTCACTTCATCGGGAAAGCATTTTTCTAGCACTTCGATGATAATCGAAACAGCAGTGGATGCGCCGGGTGATGCACCGAGCAGTGCGGCGATGCTGCCGTCTTGTGCAGCGACGACTTCTGTGCCGAACTCAAGCTTACCCGTGCTGTCGGGGCTCTTCTTGATGATCTGCACGCGTTGACCAGCGGTGACTAGTTTCCAATCTTCTTCCTTTGCGTCAGGGAAAAATTCACGGAGCCCATCGACGCGGTCGCTGTGTGACTTGCGGCACTCGTTGATCAAGTATTGTGTGAGCGACATGTTATCGCGACCGACTGCGAGAAGGGGGAGAATGTTGTCCAACTTTACTGATTTGATCAGGTCGAGTATGGAGCCTTCCTTTAGGAATTTAGGAGAGAAGCCGGCGTAGGGTCCAAAGAGTAGTGCCTTCTTGCCATCGATCACCCGCGTGTCGAGGTGGGGGACGGACATCGGTGGTGCGCCAACGGCTGCTTTGCCATATACTTTAGCGGCGTGTCTTTCGATGACATCTTGGTCTGTGCACACGAGGAACTGACCGCTGACAGGGAAGCCGCCAAAGCCGAGACCTTCCGGAATGCCAGATTTTTGTAACAGGTGAAGTGAGCCGCCACCTGCGCCGATGAAGGCGAACTTTGCGCGCAGCTTGCGTTTGCCTTCGGTCTCACTGTTGATTTTTACACGCCAGCGGCCATCAGGCTTTTGGTAGATGCCAGTGACACGTGCTTGCATGGCGAGTTCGACGCCATCCAATGAGATGAGGTAGTCGACGAGTTGCTGTGTGAGTGCGCCGAAGTTGATATCGGTTCCAGACTCAACACGTGTGGCTGCGATTGGCTCGTCGCTCGGGCGCCCTTCAGTCAGTAGGGGTGCCCAGCGCGAAATCATGGCTTTGTCTTCGCTGTAGACCATTTCTCCGAAGAGGTGCTGTTTGCGCATCGCAGCGAAGCGTTGACGTAAAAACTCTTGATCTTCCTTGCCGCGCACGAAACTCATGTGCGGGACACGTTTGATGAAAACCGAGGGATCTTTGATCACGCCTTGCTCGACGAGGAATGCCCAGAAGTGTTTGGAATTTTCAAACTGCTCGTTGATCTCGACGGCCTTGGAAATTTCGACACTACCGTCTGCCTGCTGAGGCGTGTAGTTCAGCTCGCACAGCGCGGCGTGACCCGTTCCGGCATTGTTCCATGCGTGCGAGCTTTCAAGTGCGACGCGTGGTAGTGATTCAACGATTTGAATTGTGAAATCAGGGTTCAGCTTCTTGAGCATGATGCCCAGTGTGGCACTCATGATTCCCCCGCCGATTAGGACGATGTCAGGATTGTCAAGAATGGGACCCGTGGACGGGCGGACGGTGCGTGTGGTCGTCATAGGTTGTAGGTAGCTCTAGTTATAGGCCACGAGTCCGTGCTAGTTGGTAGGCGCAGGAGAACTCTCGTAAGCCGCGTCGATGCAAACTCGAGCTAGGCGTTAGTCAAACTAATAGCCGATATTCTGGGCAACACTTTTACTAATGGGAGCTATAAGTGCTGAATGACCGCCTCTTGGAAGCGCTTGAGTTTGGCTTCTACAAAGTCCTGCACGTTCAGGGTATCGTCCTCGGCGAGATCTGTCAGATCCATCGCAAACCAAAGTTGGTCGACTGTGTCGATACTGTGCGAGTCGTAAAAAGTGGCGTTGGCTTTGCGGCGTCCGATGACGGCATCGCCGTAGTTTTTACCGCCGGCGATTTGTGATTCGAAGCAGTCGTTGAGTTGCTTGGCAAGTTCCGGATGCCCACTGACGTCGAGAGCGATTTTATCCTCATCGCAGAGCCAGTCGAGATCGCGCCAGACCTCGCAGCCATATACTTTCTTCGGGCGAGAGAAGGGGGGCACTCGGCGGATCGCTTCGATCACGGCATGGAAAACGGCAACATGGGAGGCATGCTTGTCGGCTGGGTTATGCGTGTAAACGATTTCTGGCTGGGTGGTGAGTAGCAGCGCTTCAAGTTCGTCGACCAGCGCGCTGCGCTGTGCCGGGTCTTTGATCGTGGCGCTGGAATAACCGAGCTGCGCGATAAAACTGTATTTCCCAATCTCTGCGGCCTTACGCTGTTCGGCTAGTCGGATGGCTTTCATCGCTTCATCCGTCGTGTCGGCAAATTTTCCTGCGCGTGAACTCCCGCCGCCGTCTGTGCAGGTGATGCCACTAAACCAATGCGATGGTTGCTCATAACATGAACTGATCCCATGAAAGGCCATGAACTCTAAGTCGTCCTGATGCGCACCAATGCCTAGGTGGGATGTGCGTGCTTGCGCCTCAGGCGCGATGACTCCGTCGGGGATGTAAAGGTTGGCGTTTGGATTGGTAGGCATCTATCTATTAGGAACGATTTTTGGATCGCTTCGCAAGCTCAACGAATTTCATACAATATATTACTTGTCTTTTAACCGATAGCTATTTATCTCTTTTTACCGTGGAACCGCAAATTATGTTAATTATTGGCTTTATTATCATCGTCGGAGTGGTGGTTTATATCAGCCATCTTCAAGCAAAGAAGCGTCGCGAGGCCTTCGAGCGCCTAGCGATGGAGTTAGGTTTTCGTTTTCATCCAGACAAAGATTACAGCTTTGCTTCGCGTTACGGCTTCTTGGAGCACATGGACGACGGGTCTAAGCGCTATGCGTTCAATCGTCTTTCCGGTGAATTTGAGGGGCAGAGCGCCAACATTTTCGATTATCACTACGAGACTTACTCAAGGGATAGTAAAGGGAACCGTCGCACAAGTCATCACTACTTCTCGATTTTCACCCTAGGGCTGCCGGCGAGTTTTCCAGAGCTCAACATCGAGCGCGAGGGCTTCTTTTCCAAAATCGGCCAGGCGCTTGGATTTGACGATATCGACTTTGAGTCGCTGGAGTTTTCCAAGCGCTATAAAGTGAAATCTCGCGATAAGAAATTTGCCTACGACTTTTGTAATGCGCAGATGATCGACTATCTGCTTCGCCAACAAGACTTGATCATCGAAGTGGATGGCAATACCTTGGCGCTCACTTTTAAGGGAAAGCTTTCGATTGAAGCGATTCGCCCGAACTTTGAGCGCATAAAGCAGATCCGATCACTCATACCGAATTACCTGTTTAATAACTAATGATTGTGAGAACCGTTAATGAACGTGAATGGACGTTAATTTTTAGATGATGACAGATTTGCTGATAGAAGGTTACCAGATCATTCGTGATGTCTTCACATCTGATGAAGTCGCGCTTCTGTGCGATTAGCTCTCTTGGCACGAGTCAGAAGTTGCTTTCGAAATGTCTCCTCATTAACGTATATTCACGTTCATTAACGGTTCAATCAATCTACTGTAACCCTCAAATATTATGATACCTACCATTATCGTCCTCGCTGTTGTTCTAGGTCTGCCCGTGCTATATCTGATTGTGACTTATAATGGTCTGGTCGCGATCCGGAATCATATCCGTGATGCTTGGGCCAATATCGATACGGAATTGAAGCGTCGCTATGACTTGATCCCTAATCTCGTCGAGACGGCCAAGGGCTACGCGAAGCACGAGAGCGAGACCTTGGAAAATGTCATCGCCTTGCGCAACCAATGTCGCGCCAATACGGGTTCGCCAGCCGAGCAAGCAACGACTGAGAAGCTGCTCGTTTCCAGTTTGAACGGACTCTTTGCCTTGGCCGAAAACTACCCAGACCTTAAAGCCAATGCGAACTTCCAGCAGTTGCAGGAGGAGTTGGTCAACACGGAGGACCGGATTCAGTCTGCTCGTCGTTTCTACAATGGCAATGTTCGTGACTACCGTAATAAGACCCAGACTTTCCCCAGTAATATCGTAGCAGGCATGTTCGGCTTCCCGCCGATGGCAGAGGAATTCTTCGAGGTGGACCCAGTTGAGCGCGAGCCAGTGAAAGTGAAGTTTTAGGAAAAGCTGAGATTTTGAAACGTTTTTAGCTATTATTTCAGTTTTCAGTATTTTAGCGTTTCAGCGTTTTATAAACTTCGCTTTGACAAGGGGGTGTGTTCTGCCAGACGCTTAGGCGATGGCAAATTTTACCGTAGGACAACGTTGGATCAGTGAAACCGAACCGGAGCTTGGGCTCGGTATTTTGGAGGAGGTTTCGCGCCACCAAATGCGCTTGGTCTTTCCGGCTTCGAGCGAGGCGCGTCTGTATGCGCCGGCAAATGCTCCGGTGAAGCGTGTGGAGTTTCATGTTGGCGATACGATTCACTCGCAGCGTGGTGAAATGGTGACGATCGAGGAAGTGCGTGAGGTCGACGGCATCATCACTTACGTCGGCGGCGGCGTGGAAGTCGTCGAAATGGATTTAGCGGATACCATCAGCTTCAGTAAGCCGGAAGACCGTCTGATTGGTGGGCAAATCGATCAATCCAATGCCTTTTCTTTGCGCTACGAGGCGATCGAGCGCCATAGCCGGGCGCGTAAATCGCCGGTGGCTGGCTTTGCGGGTGGGCGGATCGACTTGATCCCGCATCAGCTTTATATCGCCTCCGAAGTGGCAAACCGTTATATGCCACGTGTGTTGTTGGCGGATGAAGTGGGCCTTGGTAAAACCATTGAGGCGTGTTTGATTTTGCATCGACTACACCTGACCGGGCGTGCCGAGCGTATCTTAATCGTGCTGCCGGAGTCGCTGGTGCACCAGTGGTTCATTGAGCTACTTCGTCGATTTAATCTTTGGTTCACCTTGTTGGATCACGAGCGTTGTGAGGCGCATACTGCAGCCGAGGCAGATACCAATCCGTTCATGGAAGAGCAGTTGGTGATTTGCAGTATTAAGACCTTGCTGGAAAGTGAGCGTTGGGCGCAGTCCGCAATCGATGCGAAGTGGGACATGCTGGTCGTTGATGAAGCGCACCACTTGGAATGGACACCGGAAGCGGTGAGCCCGGAGTATGCTTTGGTGGAGGCCTTGACCAAGAAAAGCCATGGCTTGTTGTTGTTGACTGCTACGCCCGAACAGTTGGGCGCGGAAGGGCACTTTGCACGCTTGCGATTGTTGGACCCTGAGCGCTATCCGGACCTAGAGAAATTCAAGGAGGAGCAGGCGGATTATTCGGAAGTGGCAGCGGTGGCGGATAAATTAGTCGGTGGTAAGAAACTGACCAAGGCGGACACGGGTTATTTACGTGAAGTCTTTGAGGAGTTTAGCGACAAGGAATTTGCCGAGCATTTGAAGGATCAAAAGTCGCTGTTGAATGATCTGGTGGATCGTCATGGCACGGGGCGGGTGATTTTTCGGAACACGCGTGATGCGTTGAAGGGCTTTCCTGAGCGGAAAGGCTTGCCGACAAAATTGGGCGCGCGGGCAAAACTTTCGAAGGCGGATCTGCAAGCGCGTTTGTTGCGCGAGTTCGACCTTGAAACCGATACGGCTGAAGAAGGCGAAGGTTATGATTTTCGCCACGGCCCACGTATCAAGTGGTTGGCGGATCTTTTGCAAGAGCTGGGCGAATCCGAGAAGGTGCTGCTGATCTGCCGCACCCGAGATAAGGTGCAGGCGATTTATGATGCGCTGCAAGATGAGTTGAATGTGAAGGCGGCGCTGTTCCACGAAGACTTGACCTTACTGCAGCGCGACCGCAATGCGGCTTGGTTTGCGGAGGCTGATGGCGCCCGCATTTTACTTTGCTCGGAGATCGGCAGTGAGGGGCGCAACTTCCAGTTCGCGCACCATTTGGTGCTGTTTGATTTGCCGCTTAATCCGGAGCTTCTGGAGCAACGCATCGGGCGTCTCGACCGTATTGGTCAGACGGAAACGATTAAGATCCATTTGCCATACTTGGAGCATAGTTGGACAGAGTTGCTGATGCGCTGGCACCATGAAGGTCTGGATGGGGTCGAGCACTCGCTGAAGGGTGGCTATGCTTATCTGGCGAAATTTGGCGAGGCGGTGCGCAAGCTCGGGCCCGTTTACCACTCGGGCGCTGCTAAAGTGTTGAAGCAAGCAGATGCCTTGATCGAAGACAGCCGTGCGTTTCGCGACGACCTCGAAGCGCGATTGGGCAAAGGGCAGGACCGCTTGATCGCCTTGAACTCGTTTCGAGAGGAAGACTCTCGCGAGTTGGTTGAGCAGATCGCTCGGATGGATGCTGACCTCACTTTGGATCGCTTTATGAACCGCATCTTCGACCACTTTGGCGTGACGGTGGAGGACATTGATAAACGCACTTTTCATTTATCGCCAGGGCAGTTGTTTACGGATTCGTTTCCAGGCTTACCGGACGAGGGCACCGTGGTGACTTGTGATCGCGCGCGTGCGCTGGGTCGCGAGGATGTTGGCTTTTTGACTTGGGATCACCCGATGGTGCGTGGTTCGATCGACCTGATGCTGAGCTCAGAGAAGGGGAATAGCTCAATTGTTGTTTGGAAGGATACGTCGATCGACTCGCCGCCGATTTTGATCGAGGCGATTTATGTGTTGGAGAGCGTGGCGCCGTCGCGTTTGCATGTGGATCGCTTCTTGCCGCCGACACCGGTGCGCATCGTGGTCGATATGCAGGGCGAAAATGCCACCGATGATTTTCCACATCCGTTGATTAACAAGCATTGCGGCGACGAGGAGACCTTCCGGTTGAAGCAAAATCCAGAGCTTTTGAAGGCGCTTGTGCCAGAGATGTTGAAGTCTGCGCGTGCCCTGGCTCGTGAGCAGAAATCGGAGCTCTTGCAGTCGGCGATGCAGGAGGCTCATGCGAGCTTGGATGGCGAAGCGGAACGCTTGAAAGAGTTACGTAAAGTGAACCCGAGCGTGCGCGAAGAGGAGATCAAGATCGCTGAAAACGTGATCGCAGATGTCACGCGACACATTGCGAAAGCACACCTGCGTTTAGATGCGGTTCGTTTGATTCTTCGTGGCCCGGGCGCTTAGGTGCGGCTTGAGCTGGTAGGGTGCGCTCGTGGTTCGACCTTACCTAAACATACAGAGACGTGGACTACCCTTCCGTCTGCTGCGAGCGCAGACACCTTCCTTTGCCAGGGAAGGAGCTTAATTCCGAATCATACACACGATTTTCAGGTAGCGCGGCCGCGTCTCGCGGCGCATCCGTCGTGCTGGTTGCGGCTTTTGAACGCTCTTGCGGAGCGGGGACGCTCCTGCGCTACCGTGTTGTTGTCTCTGAATTCGAAAGTCTCAGATCTTAGCTTCTGCCTCGGCGACTGTGTAGCTTGATTTGAATTCAAGTGTGCGGTCGTCGGTGGTGATCTCTAATAAGATGGTCTTGTTTTTAAGTGGAAGCACTTCGCAAATGATATTGTTCGGTGTCTTGCCTTCCTTGTAGCTGATAGCTTTTCCACGTAGGACGCCACCGTTGTTGCCGAGATCGTTGACGTTGCTGTCGAGCGGCAAAACGATGCGACCTTTGTCGTTCTTCGACTTCATGAGTGGCACCACGATGGAGTATTCGCCGACAAGGTTGCCATTTTCTGGAACGAGTGCGCTCACCGAAAGTTTTACTGATGCGATACCCACGCGGCACTTCGAATCTTCGATTTCGAAGACCAAATTATCCCATTGGACGAGGTCTTGCGTCTGGTTGATCTCGGTCGCGTTGAGCGAGAGAGGAAGCCATACAAGAGTGATCGCCATGAAGGCGCCGAGAAGAGATAAGGTGCGCATGTCTGCTGAGTGGTCGCTTGAAATGGGCGAATTGTCAAATCTTTGAGGTTGGTGATGATACCTGAGGGTGCCGACAAAAGGGTAGGGACGCTTGCCCTCAAGCGTCTGTTTGTTGGGGCTATGCACGGCGGACGGCTGAGGGCAGCCGTCCCTACCTTCTGAGCACAAAAAAGACCGTCTCGAAAGAGACGGTCTTTTGGGAAATGGATCGAAGCTTAGTCGATCTGGCTGAGAAGCTTCAGGATGTTGAGCGAGTGGTCGCCGATGCTTTCGATGTTGTTGAGGATATCGATGTAGAGCATCTCTGACTTGATGTTAGTCGGATCGCTCATACGGCGGACGGCTTCGCGGCGAAGCTTCTTACGCGAGGCATCAATGGTCTCTTCAAGCTGCATGGCAATTTCGATATCTGCGTGCGTGACCTTCTTGGTCAGGCTTTGAATATAGAAACCCATGAACTGATCGACGGGACCGCTGAAGTTACGAATGGCTTCTTGAGTCTCCGCTGGGAGCACGCGCTTCTTACGGTATTTACGTTCGGCTAGCTTCACTAGATCAAGTGTGCAGTCGCAGATTTCTTCCATTTCAGAGATCACGCGTAGCATCACGGTGACTTCAGTCAAGCGCTCGCGGCTGAGTTCTGAGGAGGTGCAATAAATGAGATACTGAGTGATATCGAAGGCGAGACGGTCGCTGCGCTCTTCCATTGCTTTCAGTTCGACAATGCGGGCGCTCAAATCCTCGTCAGGGCGTTCGTAGACCTCGTTGAAGCCTTTGAACATCTCACGGGTGAGTTCTGCCATCGCCTTAATTTCGCGCTGCGCCTCGGCGAGGTTGATTTCACCAGTTTGTGGCAGATTCGGCGCTTGATATTGGATGTGGTCAGATGCCTTGGAGTCGGTTTCCTTGCTGCGCACCATCTTGGTTGCCAGGCTAGCCAACTGCGGCACAAACCACGCCAGAATGCAGATGTTCAACAAGTTAAACATCGTGTGGAAGAGTGCGAGGTGATAGAGGGTATGCTCCGGATCGTTCGCATCGCCCGGGGTGATTAGATCGATGAAGTCGGTGTAGTATCCGAACAGGCACAGCATCCAGCCCACACCTATGATATTGAAGAGGAAGTGGGCACGAGCGGCGCGTTTGGCTTCGACGCCACCTGTCATCGCAGCGAGGTTGGCGGTGATTGTTGTGCCGACGTTTTCACCGAGCACAATCGCAGCAGCGTCTTCGTAGCCGATCCAGCCTTTGGCAGCGAGTGTCAGTGTAATCGCGCCCGCTACGGAGGAGGATTGCACGACGACTGTGAGGATCACACCGAAGAGGAAGAAGATCGCGACGGAGCCCATGCCGTGACCAGTCCAGTCAGCAAGAAAGGAGAATAGCTCTGGATTGGATTTAACATCGGGCACCGAGCCTTTGAGGAAGTTTAATCCGAGAAAAAGGATACCAAAGCCGATCAGCGCTTCACCGCTATCGCGCACCTTAGGCTTGCGAAAGAAAATCATCGCCACACCGATACCTACGCAGGGGAGGGCGATCGCGGACAGGCTGAATTTGAAACCAAGGAAAGCGACGATCCAGAAAGTGGTCGTGGTGCCCAAGTTGGCGCCCATGATCATGCCGATCGATTCGCGCAATGTTAGCAGTTTCGCATTCACGAAGCTGACGATCATGACTGTCGTCGCACTGGATGACTGCACCAGAGTCGTCATGAGCGTGCCGCTTACGATCCCAGATAGACGATTGCGCGTCATGTTGGATATCAGCGCGCGGAGGCCTTCGCCGGATACTTTTTGAAGGCCTTCACTCATGACCTTCATTCCGTAGAGGAAGAGGCCAAGGCTGCCGAAGATTGCGAAAAGAGTTGAAAACATAAGCGTGTCCTAGGGAGTTAGTCTAGAGTCCGAGCAAATGTTACAATTGGGTGACGGCAACGATAAAAGCGATTATTCTGGGGAGTTCTGCCGCTCAAAGCACTTCCCATGAGATCTACGGGTGCTAAGCCAAGATGGGCTCAAGCTTTGGTGCATTTGGGTCGAGCTTTGATTGCTCGGTAATGACCAGTGGGTAGCGGTATTCCTCGCCCTGAAAATTGTGCATGACGATGGCCTCGTCAGTCACTTCCTTGATATATTCTGGGTTGATCGGGATCTTGCCACCTCCGCCAGGTGCATCGATGACGAACTGAGGGATGGCATAACCGGTGGTGTGCCCACGGAGCGCCTGCATGATTTCGATGCCTTTGCGTGGGTCCGCTCGCAGGTGGGCGCTACCGGTGATCAGGTCGCATTGGTATAGGTAATAGGGGCGCACACGCATCATAAGGAGGCGGTGGATCAGCGATTTCATGATCTCGGCGTCGTCATTCACTTGCTTGAGGAGCACGGATTGGTTGCCGATGGGCACGCCAGCGTAGGCGAGGCGGTCGCAGGCGGCTTTCAGCTCGTGGGTGCACTCATTTGGGTGGTTGGTATGGATGCTCAACCAAATAGGACCGTGTTTCTTGAAGATTTCGCAGAGTTCCGGCGTGATGCGCTGGGGCAGGAAGACTGGGATACGCGAGCCGATGCGGATAAATTCGACATGAGGGATCTTGCGCAGCTCGCCGAGCAGGTAATCGAGCTTTTTGTCGGAAAGTAGGAGCGGGTCGCCGCCGCTGAGCAGCACATCACGGATCTCTGGGTGGGTGCGGATGTATTCGAGACCGCTCTCGAACTCGGGGTGGAAATTATAGTCCTGCGCGTTGGACACGAGGCGGCTACGTGTGCAATAGCGACAATAAGCCGCGCAACGATCAGTCACGAGAAACAGCACGCGGTCTGGGTAGCGGTGCACGATACCGTCCACAGGCTTGGTGTTTTCTTCGCCGACCGGGTCGAGCATCTCCTCTGGAGCGACATTCATCTCGCCCGCGCGCGGCACGACTTGGCGGCGAAGCGGGTCGTTCGGGTCGTTGAAATCGATTAAATTGAAAAAGTAGGGCGTGATGGCGAGCGCCAGCTTGTCCTTGGCGAACAGGCAACCTGCCCGTTCGTCGGCAGTCAGTGTCAGGTGTTCCTCCAACTGTTCCAGCTTGGTGATGCGGTTTTTCAACTGCCATTTCCAGTTGTTCCAGTCCTCTGCGGGCACATCGGCCCATGGGCCTTGGCCGCTTTGCCAGTTTTCGAGTGAGTCGTTTGGATACATTTATGTAAGAGAAGGAAGTAGGAAGAAGTTAGAAGCTAGTAGCCGCGCTCACCTGATGTGCTTGTCGTAGGACGAAAGGTAGATTCGGTGCTTGAACTGAAGAATCATAGACGTATTCATATACTTAAATATGTCAATGTCGCAAGAGCAGATCGATTTGGATACCTTGGCCAAGCAGCTTTGGGCGATTGGCGATCCTGTGCGTTTACAGATATTGCGCCTGTTACCAACAGAGCCGACTTGCGAGAATGCCTGCAATGTTTCGAAGATCGCTGAACGGATTGGGCTTTCGCAGCCCGCCACATCGCACCATCTACGCATCCTTCGCCAAGCAGGCATCATCACCAACGAGAAAAAGTGCCGCGATATGATCTACTGGATCGACTTGGATTCGATCAGTGGTGTTTCGGCAAGCCTGCAAGAATTGATAGGCGGATCGCTAACAACCGAGCTTTAGGCCGATCTCCAGTCGGTCATTTGAAGCCAGATTCTTGGAAGAGTTTTACACGGGGAACGAGAACGATTCAGGGTCGAGTGCTGTTATCGCAGTTTAATCTTCGCCTCGCGGCGGCGATTTACTCAGGCGCGCTTTGTTCGGTATTTTTAGCATTACCCCAGCGCCACTTCGGTGGCTCGCCCTTCATGTAACAAACACCAATCAAGATTCCTGTGCAGCCAATCATCGCCGCAAGAAACAGTAGCAAATTCTCATTCGGATTGATGAGAAAGGGTAGAATGGAAATCACCGCAATGTAGATGATGAAAACGCCCCATCCTTGCCAAGTCGCAGGTAGTCCCCAGCCCCAGCCATAACGCTTTGCAGGAAACCAGTAAGATTTTGTATTTTTGTTCATCGATAATCGGGGCGTTAGAATCTTTTCACGCGAACGTGAAGACTGGTCGACGCGAGGTAGCTCATAACGGGCGCGTAAACTCGCATTGACCATGTCGTCCCTGGTTTCATTTTTTTAACCGCAGATTCACGCGGATGGACGCTGATTGATTCATTTTTCTCTTATTCATCTGCGTGACGGAGGTCTGCTGGAGATGGCGTAGCAATCGGCGTCCATCTGCGGTTCCAAATTTAATTCTTATTTCTCTATAGCGTGAAGAGCTGGAATCCCAGCCTGTAAAGTTTAGTGGTTAAAAGTGCATTTCGCATCGTGAAGAGTGCTCATGAAGTGAGGCACGAACGAAATTGAGCTGCTCGACTGGATATCCCCGTTGGCTGAGCCGAAGAGGTCGACTGGTCTGAGTGTTTCAAGTCTGTTTCAATTCGTTTCATTTGAACTGTTCAGGATGGTTAGAATCTGGATTCCTTCAATTCAATTATGCCCAGAGGCCAGCAGAGTTGGATCCGCTTAACTTCGCTTGATTTACGCTTAAAATTAAATCTCTGACGTCGTGCTAGTTAAGCGTTCATTAAGCGTGATTAAGCGGTTTGAAAATCAGGGTTCTTTCTTTTGGATCGTGGAGGACTATCTCGGAGTGAGCGACGCAGGAGCGAACGGAGTTGATAGCAGCGTCTTGATGGAGCTAATTTTTAAAGAGATCACTGTGACTTCCAGAACGTTCCAAGTATAATGATTCGGACTCATTTCGATAGATTAGAATCCAGTCAGGCTCAACGTGGCAATCTCTAGAGCCAACCCACCTACCAATCAGAGCATGATCACGGTGTTTTTCTTCGAGAGGCTCATCTGCGGCAAGCAACCGGACGACATTTCCTAGCTTTTCGAGATCCTTTCCTCTTTTCTTCAGGCGTTTGATGTCCTTCTTAAACTGGCTGGTTTGAACTACCGGCTTCATTTATTTCCAGCTGTCAATCAGGGCATCCGCGCTTTCGAAATGCTCCAGATTGCGACCCGAACGTGAGTCTTCCAGAGCCTTTTCTGTTTCTTCATTCGGGATTTCCACAGTAAAGGGTAGGCCGTTCCGTAAGGTGATCTGTGTGTAGAACATCCGAATGGCCTCAGTTGGGCTCATTCCTAGGCGATGAAGAATAGTCTCCGCTTTTTCCTTTGTTTCAGGATCGATACGACTGTGAATAGCTGCTGTTTTCATACTCCTAGTATGTGTTGCATATGCCACACAAGTCAAGCGGGCTTTTCTTTCTCCATCGTAGAGAGCGAGTATAGATGAGCGGTAGCGAAATCTATTGTCTCGCTCGACTGGTTGGATCTTTTTCGTGGATATATGTGTATTCCGAAAAGTCGAAATCGTTAAATTCTTCAATGCTCATGACTCTTGCTGTTCCATCTATGTAGGCAACTGCAAAGCCTGGAGTCTTTCGATATAAGTTTCAGATCGTTGGTTGTGGGACATTCGAGAAGTTCTGCCCGCACATTACAATGGGCTGTTCCTCATCATTTCTTATTTCATTTTTGAGCCAGTATGATTTCACTCCCCACCCATATGAAATCACGCCTTTCATATCGTCACTCGACAAGAGATCTTCAATTTTCAAGTGATTACCTTTCTTCTGATCGAAAAGCATCAAGTTACATGCCACCGCAATTTGTCGAGTGTTGCTGAGGGCTGCACTATTTCCTCCGCAGTTACTGGTCTTGACGATTGGAATCAAGGCACCAATCCCAATGACGATTAAGACAACTATCAGTGCTTTCTTCATTATTTCATCCAACGTCAAAGGCCTGCCACCCGCTACTGGGGGCGCCTCTCCGATTCACGTTTGGTTTCCTCTTTACCCGCCGGCTTCGACTCCGGAGCGGTAGCGGGTTGGTCAGCGCCGCCTTGTTCGCTTTTTTCGTAGCCCAGGCCGACCAAATACCATTGCTCGCCGATGCGTGCCGCCGGGAAAGCGACTTCAATGTCGATCCCGCCTCCTTTGGGGTATTCAACGACAATCATGTCAGTAGGCGGAAACATAAAGGCAACCCGCTTACCAAAAAGAACGGGCTGCCTGGAATTGTCGCCCCCTGACTGTCGAGGCAACAGCATGTCCGGTGTATAGCCGGTTGATTTTCCGAACTCGATCTCCCCTAATTTAACCTTCGCCTCTCGAAATTCTTGGACATGCAGCTTGTTCAACGAAGCTTCGTATTTGCTGAGTTGCTTCGGTTGACTTTTTGAATATCGGAGTTCGTCGAGTTTGGCTGCGTCAGTGGCTTCGAATGCGTCACCGACCTTCCCGGCGAGCTCTTCGAGGGTGTCCGCCGAGAATACTTGAAGAGTCCCGGCAATAAGGATTGAGAGTGCTGCAATGGGTTTCATTTAGAAGCGAACGTCTAGCTCTGGCACAGATGGGGCGGGAGGGAGCGTCGGTAGCTGAGAAACCTTTCAAGCTACACGACGCTCCGAGAACAAAGGCACCCCATCTGTTGTCCAGCAGCGACTTGTTCGACTTAGCAAGTTCTACGGCGAAGTGCAACAATCCCCAATGCTCCAAGTCCCAGAAGAAGTGCTGAGGATGGCTCTGGAACTGCAGATATATTTACTGTCGCAGAATCATTGGCCCAAGTGTATGTGTAACTTGCTGGTGTAAGGCCTAGGCTGGCTATCGTTTCTCCGAGCCAAGTTGAAGACCCAGAAATCGTAGTTCCTGATACATATCCGACAGGAACCCAGACATCATATGATACCAAACTGCCGGCATTCCCGAAGAAATCCCCGGAACTTGAGTCAGGCAATATGAGAGTCGCACCTGGTCCAAGACTCGTTGGTCCGAAATTACTTGGAGCCCCATATGGATCAAAAGCCGCACTGCCGCCAAAGCCGAATGTGGCGGTGTCTGGCGCGACACCAAGGGCACCGACTTCGACAGGGACTGGTTCTCCGTCATTCTGATGGGTTAATCCCGTAAGATTAATCGTTCCTGTGAAGGTAGCCACGA
>JANQXM010000043.1 GCA_030729385.1 Opitutales bacterium
CCCCTAACCTCTCCCCCCCTACTTAAAGTTGGACTTCTCTGTGCAGATCGAATGAAACTAGCCCTATGAAAATCGCTATCTACCCGGGCTCCTTTGACCCGATCACCAATGGTCACCTTGATGTGATCAACCGTGGTCGTCGAATTTTCGATAAAGTCGTCGTTGCCGTGGCGAGAAACGCAGCCAAGAACCCGCTTTTCACCTCGGAGGAACGTGTCGAGTTGATCAAGGAAAACGTCAAAAACCGGCCTAACATCGAAGTCATCGCTTTTGACGGACTGATTGTGGATCTGGCCGAGCAGTTAAATGCGGTGGCACTCATTCGTGGCCTACGCGCGGTGTCGGACTTTGAGCATGAATTTCAGATGGCCCAAATGAACCGTCACCTTGACGAAAGGATCGAAACGATCTTCCTCATGCCGAATGAACGATTTTTCTTCACTAGCTCCAACCTCGTGAAACAGGTATTCAAATTCACCGACCGCGAACGTAACCTGATTCCCGAAAATGTGCATGCCGCACTTTCGGAAAAATTCGGACATAACAAATAAAATGTCTGCTAACACGCCGCAAACGCCCGCCGCCACCAAGAGCCGACGGACGCTGGGAATCATATTTCTCACGCTCTTCCTCGACCTGGTCGGCTTCTCGATTATTTTCCCGCTGTTCCCAGCGATGCTGGACTACTACCTGCCAAATGGCGCGGGTGATGGCAGCCTGCTCGGTCAACTGATCGCGCCGATCGCGAGCTTGGCGGAGCGCAGCGGTGCCGAAGACCCACGCTTCATGACAGCGGTGCTGTTTGGCGGTCTCCTCGGCTCACTCTATTCCATACTGCAGTTTATCTGCGCACCACTCTGGGGTGCCTACTCTGACCGCGTGGGTCGCCGCAAGGTGCTGCTGATCACGATCAGCGGCTTGGCTCTGAGCTATGTGGCATGGTTTTTCGCGGCATCGTTCTGGATACTCATTCTGGCGCGCGTGCTGGGCGGCATCATGGGAGGCAACCTCTCGGTAGCCACAGCGGCCGTAGCGGACACCACGAGCCGTGAGAAGCGCTCCAGCGGCCTTGCCATCATCGGCATTGCCTTCGGTCTCGGCTTCATCGTCGGCCCCGCCATCGGCGGTCTATTCAGCCTGATCAATCTAACTGAGCTAATCCCGAACGCAGAACGCTTTGGACTGAACCCGTTCTCTATGCCTGCGCTAGTGAGCTTGACGCTCGCCGTGATCAATCTCGTCTGGGTGGCTCGCCGCTTTGAAGAAACCCTACCGGAAGAAAAACGCGGTCAACCAAGCGAACGCAAGGGACTCGCAGTCTTTAAACTCTTTCAAACACCGACAGCTGCGACTCGTCGCACCAACTTGGTATACCTACTCTACATGCTAGCCTTCAGCGGCATGGAGTTTACGCTCACCTTTCTTGCAGTGGAACGCTTTGGTTTCAGCCCAACTAAGAACGGCATGATGTTCGTCTTTATCGGTTTCATTCTGATTCTGGTGCAGGGCGGTATCGTGCGTCGCCTCGCCAAACCGGTGGGTGAGAAACGTCTCGCGGTCGTCGGATTAGCCTGTGGCACTGTGGCCTTTCTCGTTCTCGCCTATGCCTTGAACTTGGGCATTTTCTTTACCGCGCTCGCGATCATGGCTTTATCGATCGGGCTTTGCTCCCCGACGCTCAGCGCACTGGTTTCGCTCTATTCCAACGAGCAAGAACAAGGCGCAGCGCTGGGTATCTTTCGCTCAGCGGGTTCGCTGGCACGCGCCATCGGTCCTCTGACCGCGGCCATGCTCTACTTCGCCTACGGCTCCAAAAGCGCTTACCTCTGTGGGGCGCTCGTCATCATCGTGCCCTTCTTCATGGCACTGAGTTTACCCAAGCCGGAGAAAGTCGAGGCGTAGGGTTCCGTTATACCGGAAGGCAGCAGGAAAGTGTAGCCACGGCAGTCCCCTGCCGTGTCGCATGACGGACGTGGCTATGAACACGGCAGAGACTGCCGTGGCTACATTGCCGTAAATTGGTAGGGATCGTTATCCTTAACGATCCGCTTAGGGGTTGATACAACGACCAACGCAACTCACCAATCGCGGCACGATAAGGATATCGTGCCCTACCGACCAATGCTTGGGCCTAGAAACCTTTGATATCGAAGAGACCGGTGACGCTGGCGTTGTTGTGAATGCGCTTGATGCCTTCACCAAGTAGAGCGGCGACGCTCAAGACAGTGATCGGCACGCCATCGCGTTGCTCTACCGGAGTGGTATTTGTCGTGATCAAGCGATCAATCGCACCAGAGGCAAGACGCTCGTAGCCCATGTCATTCAATACCCCGTGGCTGACAGCTGCCATCACGCTCTTGGCACCATTGGCTTTGAGCAACTTGGCTGCGGCACAGAGTGTGCCGGCAGTTTCGGTCATGTCATCGATCAAAAGAATATCCCGACCTTCGGTCTCGCCCACGAGTGAAGTGGCTTCAACGACCTCTGCAGAGACACGGCGCTTAGCGATGAAGCCAAGAGGCACATCCAACATATTCGCGTAAGCAGAGGCCATCTTCATGCCGCCGATGTCTGGGGAAAAGAGCGTCAGATTACTGGTGTCGATATCTTTCAGATACTCAAAGAGCACTGGTGATGCGTAGAGGTGATCGACCGGAATATCAAAGAAGCCCTGGATTTGCTGAGCGTGCAGGTCAACCGTGAGCACACGATTGGCACCCGCAGAAACGAGCAAGTTAGCAACCAATTTGGAAGTGATCGGCACACGAGGCTGATCTTTGCGGTCCTGACGCGCATAGCCGTAAAACGGAATCACCGCGGTGATACGATTGGCCGACGCACGACGAGCAGCGTCGATCATGATGAAAAGCTCCATCAAGTTCTGATTCGCAGGGTTGCAAGTGGACTGAATAATGAAGACATCCGCACCGCGAATGTTCTCGTTGATACGAACGAAGCTTTCGCCATCGGGAAAACTGATCACGTCGGCTTGCCCCAAGGGCACCCCGATATAATCGCAAATTTCGTTGGCGAGTGCCGGATTGGAATTGCCGCAGAAGATTTTCAGGGAGCTTGGTTGCATATCAATATTTAGATGAATGAGGCCTTATTTATTCAGAGACTCGACGGTTTTTTCCAGTTGATCAAACCTTTTGAAAAGTTCTGGCAATTTCCTTTGTAAAATGGAGATACGATTGAACAACATCATCGGCTCGGCAGGATAGCCGCGAACCTTCACTTTCGGCTCAAGCGAGCTGGTGACGGCAGTGCCGCCCGCGATCATGGCTCCCGAACCGATCTGCAGGTGCCCTGCAATGCCAGCCTGCCCTGCAACGACCACACCGTCACCGAGAGTGGTGCTACCGCTGATACCGACTTGAGCGACAATGAGGCAATGTTGCCCGATGCGAACATTGTGCGCGATCTGCACCTGATTATCGATCTTGGTGCCAGCACCGATGTAGGTAGAACCAAAACGGGCACGGTCGATCGTGGTATTGGCACCGATATCGACGTCCTCGGCGGTGACGACTTTACCAATTTGCGGGACACGTTGATGCGCGCCTTCGTAATACTCATAGCCGTAACCGTCCGAGCCGATGATACAGCCTGCTTGTAAACGATTGCGCGGACCCACTTCGCAATAATCTGCCACCACGACGCGTGGAAACAGATAAGCGTCGTCGGCAATTTTCGCATAACGCCCGACACTCACCTGCGCTTCGAGCACCGCAGCGCCAATCACGGCACCTTTGCCAATCACGCAAAGCGGACCAATACTCGCCAAGGGAGAGACGACTGCGGTGGGATCAACTACCGCAGAAGGATGCACCCCCGGTTCCGGCTTAGGCTGCAGGGTGTTTTCCATGTCGCGGCAGATCAATGCCAGCGCAAAGGAAGGGTTCTCTAATTTGATGTGAAGCTGCCCGTCTTTGGGTGCGCCGACAAAATCCTTAGGCAGGAGTAGCACTGAAGCCTCAGAAACGTCGACATCGCTGCGATACTTCGGATTCCCGAGAAAGGAAAGGTCGCCTCCTGCGGCCTCCTTCAGTGAACTAATTCCGGTAATCTTGCCTTCGTAGGCACCCGCGTATTCTGCGGTTTCGCCAACGATTTCCAAGATACGTTCTACGGTGTATTTAAAAGCCATGAGTGATAGAAAACAAAAAACCCTGTCCTTTGCGAGAACAGGGTTTTTGAAATTTTAAGTTGTTTAAACTTATTCGCCGGCGTTGAGCACTGCGATGACTGCGTCGGAAATCTCGAGAGAATCGTCTGCAAAGATCACTGTGTTCTTAGGGACGACCAAGTCGATGCCCTTGTCAGCTGCAACAGTCTTCACGGCTGCCAATGCTTTTTCCTGAAGAGGAGCGAGCTCTGTTTGTTGACCTTGTTGAGCGAGTTGCTGTGCCTGTTGGCGGAACTGCTGCAGCTTAGCTTGCTCTGCTTGGAGCTTGCCTTGCAATTCAGCAACCTTGGCTTCTGCTTCAGCTTTAGCTTCAGCGCTAGCAGCTGGGTTCTTAGCCATCGCTTCAGCAGCTTGACCTTCTGTGATGATCGCTTGAAGACCTTCTTGCATCTTCTTCATCTCCTCCTCTACGGGAGCAACGGAACCTTTTACTTTTTCAACGGCTGCTTGGAAAGCAGTGTAGTCATTCAGCACGCGTTGAACGTCAACCGTAGCGACAACGGGAGTCTTTTGAGCGAACAAACCAGTGGCGACGAAAAGCGACGCGAGGATTACTGTAGTTATTTTTTTCATAATATATTTTTTGGGATCTGATGTTATTTGTCTGAAGTTAAGCAGCACTAGAAGCGCGAGCCAAAGGAAAAGTTAAATTGTGTGCCACTGGCCTCACCGGTGGGATCGGTGATAGGAATACCTAAATCTAGCTTGAGTGGTGAGCCCATGAGCATGATACGAGCACCCACGCCCCAATTGTCGGCATAATTACCCATATCAAAATCAAATTCATCTGCGTTAACCACACCCCAGTCATAGAACGCGACGAGCCCTAAAGGTTCCGCAATACGGAACGCATATTCGAAAGAGACCATGGTATAAGTGTTACCACCGACGGATTCATCTGTATCATCCGGGTCCCGCGGACCAATGTCTCTGTGATCGAAACCGCGGAGCGTTTCCGGACCACCTAGGTAGAAGCGGTCATAAAAGGGAACTTCATTACTGTTACCCCACGGAGAAACCGTTCCGCCACGAGCGACGATAGACAGTGACTGCTCAAGAGTATCAAAAGTTGGGATAAAGTGGGCTGTGCGGAGCTCCGTCTTCCAATAATTGACATCACCACCTACACCGGCGAATTCATTTTCCCATACAGTGCGGTTACCCTCGCGAGTAAAAATGAGTGTCTTACGGTTATCACGAAGGAAGGTAAGGCCGACCTTAGAAACCAACTGTTCCCCTTCTGCTGCTTGGAATACATCGGCGATTCCGTCACCTGTGATCGAACCATCTGGGTTAAGAACGCCAACCCCGCGGTCGACATCCATAATTTCAACCAGCTCTAGGCGATACGATAGACGCGCTTCAACGAGCTCAAAAAGGCGACGGCGAAGGTAAAGTTCAAAGCCTGTGCGTAGTTCGTCGTAGTCGGAACTGTTGTAGTCTGACTCCGTGCGGTAGAGTTCCACACCGAAAGCGAGTCGTTGCTCAAAGAGCCATGGCTCTTCAAAAGCGATCAACAACTGGTTACTATTGGTGCCGACAGATGCGCGGAAGCGGAACTTCTGGCCATCACCTTGAAAGCCTGAGCGATAGTTGAATAGGTCAAAGTTACCTTGTGATACTTCAAAATAGATCACCGCGCTTTCGACGGAACCGAAGCCAGCGCCAAAGGTAAAGTTACCGGTGCGACCTTCACGCACGGTGATACCTAGATCTTTACGACCGGGCAAGTTGGTGTCTTCAGGGTTGAGACGCACATCTTCGAAATAGCTCGTATTCTGCAACCGACGCTCGCTGACTTCCATGCGCGTGCGGTCAAAAACATCCCCAGGGCGTAACGCGAGTTCGCGAATGATGACCTGTGCTTTGGTCTTGGTGTTACCCTCGACTCGGATCGACTCCAAGTAGAACTTCTCGCTCTCACGGACGCGGAAGAGCACGTCGATACGACCAGTCTGCATATTCGGCACACGTTCGGCACTAACACGAGTATCAAGATAGCCACGAGAGCTATAAAACTCTCGGATCGCAGTCGCGGCATCATCTACTTTTTCCGGTGAAAACACATCACCTGGCTCGATCTTGACACTGCGAAGCAACTCATCGGAGGTATACACAGTCGCACCTTCCACCGAAAACTCACCCAGGGAATATTGGCGACCTTCGACAACGGTGATCGTAATATCGATTTCGTCGTCACTCACAAAATCGAGTTTAACGAGTTCCTCATCCACAACGACGTCAAGATAACCGTGATCGCGGTAGAAATTACGTAGGAGATTTAAATCCTCCTTAAATAAGGTCTCATCAAACTTGCCGGAACCGGTCAGCCACGAGAGCCAACCATTTTCAGATGTTTCCAATGTTTTACGTAATTCTTTGGCGGTGAATGCAGTGTTCCCTTCAAAACGAATCGTATCGATGCGAACTTCGCCGCCTTCATTGATATCAATATAGACGGTGGCGAGGCCTGTTTCGTCATCACGATCGATGCGGTAGTCCACTACAACATCGGGGTATCCTTTTTCGATGTAGTAGGCTTCGATCTTATCGGCAGCTTGACTAATTGCATACTCATCTAGCGGCGTGCCTGACTCGAGTTCCCCCTTAGATGCGATGCGGCTATCGGAATATTCATCGTTACCAACATAGCGGATCGACTGAATCGTATACTTCGCAACTAAGTTAAAAATGACGTCCACTTTATTATCTGTCGAAGGAACGACATCGACGTCGATCATCTCAAAAAATCCAGTGCCATATAAGGTGCGAATCGACTGATCCACTAGGGCTGAATTAAATTCCATGCCAGCGCGCAGCTGGATGTTGCTGTAGACAAACTGTTCACTGACCGAATGGAAACCAGCAAACTGGCTCTTGATCTGATTAACAACCGGAGCGCTCTCAGCTTTCTGTTGCGCAACGAGCGGCGCAGTAATGGAAACAGCACCAACAGAAATGGTGAGACATAGAAATAGTTTAAGTAAACGCATGAAATAAAGGTTCTGAGTTAGCGCGAACTAACGATGGAAGTTCTCGTATCTGGTGTAACGGCGGACGAAGGTCAAATCGATATCGCCAATCGGACCATTCCGCTGCTTGGCAATAATGAGTCGGATGTGCTCCACATCGCGGGGCATACTTCCCTCATCCACCCCGTCGTCGTCTTCACGTTTCTTGGGGCGGTGTAGGAGAAGCACGACGTCGGCGTCCTGCTCGATCGAGCCGGACTCACGAAGGTCGGAGATGCGAGGATCGCGGTTTTCCTTCTCGGACTCACGATTGAGCTGAGAAAGCACCACGACAGGGATATTCAATTCTTTGGCCATGCCCTTCATACCGCGGGAAATTTCCGCGATCTGCTGCTCACGCTGGATGCGGTTGTCGGTGCCTCGAATAAGTTGCAAGTAGTCGACCACGACGAGGCCGAGCTGATTCTTGGTATGGAGGCGGCGGGCCTTGGCTCGGATGTCCAAAATACTGGAACTGGAGGCGTCGTCGATCCAAAGGGGCGCCGTCTTAAGTTCTTTAACCGTGGTGGCGATATCGGCGGAGTCCTGCTTAGAAATCACTCGGTCGCGAATACGCTTCATGTCGACGCGGGCGCGGCTGCAAATAAGACGCATGGCGAGCTGAGCGGCAGTCATTTCCAAACTGAAAACAAGCACACCGGCTGACTTGCGCCCGCCATCGGGAAGCATGGCATGCTCGGCGAAATTCATCGCGAGCGAGGTCTTACCAACTGAAGGACGAGCGGCGAGAACGATCATTTGGCCTGGGTGGAAGCCATAGGTCATGCCGTCGAGATCGCGGAATCCGGAAAGCACGCCATCGGCGTCGTCTTTACCGTTCAATAAAGCGTGGATGTCGGAAACGGCCTCGTCGAGCGAGACACTGATCGGCACCGCGGCATCTGTCACGCGGTCGCGGCTGATTTCAAAGATGTCCTGCTCGATCTTCTCAATGAAGGCGGACATGTCATCTTGCTGCTCGTAGCAGGCCTCGATGGCCTCGCGAGAGGTGCGGATCAAACGGCGCAGCAGATACTTCTCGTGAACGATCTTGGTGAAAAAGCGCGCGTGGGCGGCAGTTTCGATACGATCTTGAATCGCATAAATCGCGGCAATGCCGCCGACCTCTTCGGCCTTGCCGTTTTTTTGCAAGTGGTCGAACAGTAGGATCTCATCGACCGGATCGCCGGTTTGATAGAGCTCTATGAGCGCGCGATAGATCTCTTGGTGCGCGGTCTTATAGAAATACTCGGGTGCAATTTTAGCCTCAATGCACTCGGTGAGGATTTCGCGCCCGCCATCAATCATGCAGGCCGCGATGAGACCTTCTTCGGCCTCAATGTTGTGCGGTTGGACGCGCACCCCGTCATCAGGATTCTCCCGCTTTTTACGGTCGCGAAAATTGCGACCGCCTTTGCGAAAGTCTCCTGATGAATCGGAATCGTGCGGCATAGGACTGTAGGCTGTCTATACGACCGCGCAAAGCGACTTAATCTTCGTCTTCGTCGACAACTTCTTCTTCAGCTTCTTCGATCGGATTTTCCGAAACGACTTCGAACTTGAGTTCGCACTCAACATCGGAGTGAAGCTTGACTGTCGCCGTGTGAGAACCGAGTTCCTTGATAGGAGCAGGCAGACCGAGTTGCTTCTTAGCAAGCTCGATGCCTTCTTCTTTAAGACGCTCAAGAAGATCATTGGCTGTAACAGCGCCAAACATCTTACCACCGATACCGGTCTTAACCGCGATGGCGAAGTTGATCGCTGCGATGCGATCGCTAAGTGTGCGCGCATCTTCAAATTCTTTTTGCTCACGGGCTTCGCGAGCTTTGAGGAGTGCATCAACGTGCTTCTTATTTGCCTGCGTGATCGGCAAAGCGAGCTTACGTGGAAGCAGGAAATTGCGCGCATATCCTGCACGGACTGTTACTGTGTCACCCTCGGAGCCGAGGCCTTTGATGGGTTGAAGGAGGAGAACCTGATTGTTGGCCATGATACGTTCTGTTGTTAAGTAAAGAGTTGGGAAAAATTAGAGTTTAAAATGGGACATCGTCGTCCAAGGAGTCTTCAGTGCTGCTGGCGGGCTTAGACTCGCGGGCAGGAGGCGAGCTCTTTTCGTAGCTACTTCCACTGCTGCTGTCACCATCATCACGACCACCGACAAATTGGAAATTTTCGAGAACTACACCTAATTTACTGCGCTTTTGTCCATCATTACCCTCCCATTGGTCGAGTTTGAGGCGGCCTTCCACATGGATCGCCTTGCCCTTGCGCATGTATTTGGTGATGACTTCGGCTTGCTTTCCAAAAGCGTCGATGTCGACAAATGTCGTCTCCTCCTTGCGCTCACCATCCTTAGTCGAGTAGACACGGGAGACGGCGAGGCCGAGCTTGCAAATTGTCAAACCAGTGGCAGTGACACGCGTTTCTGGATCGCGAGTCAGGTTTCCCATCAAAATAACTTTATTAAAGGATGCCATGGTATGTGCGCGGTTTGCAGGTTAGACGGATTGGACAAAGATGCGGTTCACGCGTTTGTCGAGGCGAAGCTTCTCCTGCAATGCAGCCGGAACCGAGCCAGGACCAGAGAAGTAAACTTCCAATACGTGGCCTTGCGTGTAGCGGCGGTCAGCGGCACGTGCGAAATCGCGCACGCCTTGATCGTCGCTAGAAGTAACTTCTGCGCCGATGCTGCTGAGAATTTCAGAGAGATCAGCCAAGACCTTCGCGGAATCGTCTTCAGACGTGCGGAGATCAAGGATGAAAGTGGTTTTGTATGTGTTCGTAGTCGTTGCGCTCATGCTAAGGTGCTGTGCGTTGGTTGATGAAGTTCATGGCTGGCTCGGTGCCGTTGTCAATCACGAGACGGATGTGCTCGATAGACTTGGGCATGAGATCAGCCAAAAGGAGTTGTTCGTCCTGAGTAAATTGACTCAGAACATAATCTGCGAGGTCCATTTCTTTATGTGGCTTGGCTCCGACACCGATTCGATAGCGAAGAAAGCCAGTCCCGACCTGTTCTATGAGGTCAGAAATCCCGTTATGCCCACCATGGCTGCCATTGAGGCTCAATTTAACGCGGGCTAAATCGAGCGTAATGTCGTCGTAAACAACGAGCATGGAGGAGGCATCTAGCTTGCGATAGCGCAAAATCGCACCGAGGGCGCGACCACTCGCGTTCATAAAGGTTTGAGGCTTTACGAGCAGGAGCTTGCGATCGTCGAGAGTGACGATGGCGATATCCGCTTCAAACTTGGCTTCGTGTTTCCACACACCGCCGAGTTTCGAGGCTAGTTTATCAACAACGGCGAAACCGATGTTGTGCCGGGTATTACGGTATTTGAGGCCTGGATTTCCGAGACCGGCAATGACCGTAATGGACATTATGAAAGAACATTGGTGGAAGCGACCCGAAGGCCGCTTCCGTTAAAATTATTTTTCGTCAGCGTCAGACTCGTCGTCAGCCTTGACCTTACTGGCTGGGACTTCGTCAGCAGCAACAGCAGCTGCTTCAGCTTCGGCTTCTTCTTCAGCGGCTGTGGCGACTGTAGGAGGCTGGCAAGAAACGAGGACTTGTGCGGGCTCACCGAGGAACTCGACGCCTTCAAGGGCAGCGAGGTCGCGGATATGGATAGCATCACCAACAGCCAAGTTAGAAACATCGACTTCAACGTGCTCGGGCAAGTTAGAAGGACGGCAACGGATATCGATCTGGTGTGTTTTGTGATCGATCACACCACCGTCGTGTTTAACGCCGATGCAATCTGCTTCACCAACAAGGTGGACAGAAACGTGAGTATTGAAGCTGTGACCACGCTCAACTTCTTGGAAGTCAATGTGATCCACGCTGCCTTTAATGGCGTCGCGTTGAACGGACTGAACCAGAGAAAGCGCGGTTTCGCCCTTTTCGTCAGTCAACTCCACAATTGCGGTACCGCCAGCGAGATCACGATTCAAATCGCGAAAATCAACAGCAGTGACTGTGATAGAGCGTGCTTTACCTTGTCCGTAAAGTGACGCTGGAATTTTGCCAGACGCGCGAAGGCGGCGGGCGACGCCGCGACCTGTGTTTTCGCGAGTTTCGATATTAAGTTTGAACTGTTGCATGACTAAAATTTTTGGTGACAGATACTCCCGTAACGGAAGCTGGGAAGATGAGAAAACCGCGCAGCATAAAATAGCAGGCACGAAAAGCAACCCAAACTTTGTTGATTTTTTCATTGAAGGCCCAAAGTCACCGAAATTTGACCAAATTAGTTGAAATCGACTCGCCAATATCCCGCACACCGCAATCTTACATGGACGAAATATGGCACAAGACCCGACACCACCACTCACCCCTCAGCGCCTAGAGGCCCTCAGCTCAATTCCCACCGACGACGCACCCTCCCCCGGGTATATCGTGCATCTGGGCAGATTGGAGGAAAACTGCCAACTACTGGAATCCGTGGCGGAGCGCTCTGGTGCCAAGATATTATTAGCTTTGAAGGGCTTCGCCTGCCACAGCACCTTCCCCTTGGTTCGCAAATATTTAAGTGGCACGACCTCCAGCGGTCTCCACGAGGGTCTACTAGCCCACGAACTTTTTGGCAAAGAAGTCCACGTTTACTCCGCGGCCTACAAGGCCAGCGAGCTCGAACACCTTAGTCGCTTTGCCCATAGCCTCGTCTTCAATTCCGCGGGACAACTCGCTGCCGGTGTCGCGCAATTAGATCCCAACAAGCGCCCGGAGCTCGGTCTTCGGGTGAACCCGGAGTATTCCGAGGTTGAGACAGAGCTGTATGACCCCTGCTCGCCCGCCTCGCGACTCGGGACAACACGAGAGGCACTCGACCGCGCACTCGAAAAATTGCCCAAAGGTTTACTGGAGCAGCTCGACGGTCTACACTTTCATGCACTCTGCGAACAAGATGCCGATGCGCTCGAACACACTGCCGACGCGTTCGAAGAAAAATTTGGCGACCTCATCCCCGGATTAAAATGGCTCAACTTCGGCGGTGGACACCACATCACCCGCCCCGGCTATGATATCGACCGTCTCTGCCGCACCGTGCAGCGCTTCCGCGAACGCTACAACTTGGAAGTCTACCTAGAGCCCGGGGAGGCAGTCGCCCTGCATACTGGTGTGCTAGTCGTCACTGTCCTAGATCTCATCGAAGCGGGCGGTCACCAAATTGCGATCCTCGACAGTTCAGCGACCTGCCACATGCCCGACGTCTTGGAGATGCCCTATCGACCAGGCATACTCGACGCAGGCTTGCCGCAGGAATTTGAACACACCTATCGCTTGGGAGGGATGTCCTGTCTCGCTGGCGATGTGATTGGCGACTATTCATTCGCAGAGCCGCTCACGATCGGTCAGCGGCTCGTCTTCCTCGACATGTCGCACTACACAATGGTTAAGAATTCAACTTTCAACGGAGTGCCACTTCCGGCCATCAGCCTCTACCATCCAGACACGGGTCTCGAAACTGTTCGAAAGTTTGGCTACGAAGATTATCGCAATCGTCTATCCTAATCGAGTGTTGAAGAAATAGGGCACAGCTCCTACCTTACACATCAACAAATGAACTCTATCACCACAAAAGGCCTCATCTTGGGGCTAATATTACTTTTGCTCGCAGCCACATCGACGCTGCTAGTAATTAAGTTGCGGACCGAACAAACCGAGAGCACTCCTGCGACCACTCAAAATCCATGAAGCTTTCCGACCATCCATTCATTCAAAGTATCAGCGACACACGCCGCCAGGCCATCATCGATGAAGTTGAACTCACCCAACTCAAGGAAGGCGACACCATCTTCGAAGAAGACAGTGCTCCTGACGCGCTCTTTCTCATACTAGAAGGTGCCGTAGCCTTCACTAAAGAAAAATTAGATGGCAGCCTGCAAAACGTAAGCCAGTCCGGAGTCGGCAGCTTCTTCGGCGAGGTGGGCGTATTCACCGGTGAACGCCGTGCCCTCGGGGCCCAAGCACGCGGCCCCACACTGATCGGGCGCGTCCCCGAGCAAACAATCAAAAAGATTATCGAAGACGCCGAGCCCGTTCGCCGCATTTTGGAAAGTGTCATCCATCACCTCAAGAGCACGACCGATCATTATATGGACGAAATCATGCGCACCGAAAAGCTCACGCTGGTCGGCACCATGGTCTCCTCGCTGCTACATGATTTCAAAAACCCTTTTTCAGTAATCAGTCTCGGCTCCTCACTCATCGCGCAGCGCCACCCGGAAGACGCCAAAACCGTCAAAATCTGCAACAACATGGAGTCGCAGATTCGGCGCATGGTCAATATGGCCAACGATCTCGCGGCATTCTCAAGAGGCGACAGGCAGATCGAAATTGCCTATATTTCCCTAGATCAATTATTTCATCACTTCGAAGAGCTCAATGGCCCCCTGTTTAACGACAAAACCGTCAAGCTCGTCATGAAAGCCAACGGCGCCTCACTACAAGGTGATGCCAGCAAGCTGCTACGCGTTTTACAAAACCTAATCAACAACGCCGTGGATGCCATCCACTCCGTTGATATCGAGGGCACAGTCGAAGTCACCGCCACGGAAACAGATAATCATGTGCATTTGAAAATTGTCGACAATGGCCCCGGCATCCCTCCAAAAATCCAAGCAAGTTTCTTCGAACCTTTCGTCACTCACGGCAAACGTGAGGGCACGGGATTGGGCACCGCGATCGTCAAATCCATCGTCGAAACACACCACGGCGAGATCAACTTTGAAACCAGTGCCAACGGCACGTGCTTTTACATTCAGCTACCAAAGAAACTAGCCTCGAAAGAGCCCAACGTGCTACCAGAGGCAACTATCTAGGCAGTCTCCTCCGACTGCTAATTGCCCGCCTTGCGAATCGCGAAAAACTCTTTCTTAGTCACAGGCGTAATCGACAAACGATTCCCTCTTTGCAAGACACGCATCGCTTCCAAAGCAGGCATCGACTTCATCTCTTCGAGAGAAACGGAACGCTTTAGATCTGCATTGTATTTCACATCGATCAACATCCAGCGCGGATTCTTCGGGTCGCTCTTTAGATCAAAATATTTTGATTTTTTATCAAATGCAGTCGGATCAGGATATGGCGCGCTCGCCACTTCAGCGATCCCAGCCACCCCGGGAGGATTCGTATTGGAGTGATAAAATAAAATCAGATCTCCGACCTTCATTTCATCGCGCATAAAGTTACGCGCCTGATAATTCCGCACCCCATCCCAAGGCTCCGTCTGTTTAGGACGATTCTTTAAATCTTCGAACGAAAAGACGTCCGGCTCCGACTTCATCAACCAATAATTCATCCGATTGATTAACTGCCCACGCCGAGTTTTTCAAGAATACGGTCCAGATCGTCATTACCATAATACTCGATAGTAATCTTCCCTTTCTTCGCCGAATGCTTCAAAGCAACGCGAGTGTTGAAATGCTCACCGATACGTTTTTCAAGATCACGAATGACGGTTTGTTCCGCTTCGGCATTTTTCGATTTCGATTTGCTCGAACTGCCACCACTTTCTTTCAAACGGCGCACTTGCTGTTCGGCTTCGCGCACACTCATTCCGGTTTCGATGACGCGGCGCGCTAATAATTTGCGATGCTCTTCACTCTCCAAGCCAAGTAAGACCTTAGCATGCCCAGTTGAAATCAAACGGCGGCTAAGGTAGCCTTGTATTTCTGAACCCAAGGAAAGCAAACGGAGCGCATTGGCAACCGTCGCGCGGCCCTTACCGACACGATCAGCAGCGGCTTCTTGAGTGAGGTCGAAGTCGCGCACAAGGCTGGCATAGCCGAGCGCTTCATCGATCGGGTTCAAGTTTTCACGCTGCAAATTTTCAATTAACGCAAGTGTCGCGGATGATGCATCGCTCGCTTCGATGATACGCGCAGGAATCGCCTTTCGGTCGAGATACTTGAACGCGTGCAATCGACGCTCACCTGCAATCAGTTCAAACTTTTTACCTTTCGCGCGGACCACCACTGGTTGCAGCAAACCCTCCGAATGAATGCTCTTTGCCAACTCCTCGATATGCTGCGGATTGATCTCGCGGCGTGGCTGATAAGGATTCGCCACGATATCTTTAATGTCGATTTCGCGATAACCTGGTGCATTCGGCAAAGTCTTCGTGATCGTTGCAGTCGCCGGTGTCGCAGCAACTTTCTTCGTGGCTGTAGCACCCGCCACCGGTTTAGCTGGCGTAGCCGCCACTTTTTTTGGCCCAGCACTACCGGCTCCTGAGATGAGACCACCAAGGCCGCGACCGAGTCTAGATTTTGAATTTGCCATAATTATTGAGCGATGGGGATGAAGATGGTTTGCCCGACCTGGAGGTCTTTTGCCGGATTGGCGATTTTGTTAGCGTTCTGAATATGTTTTACAGTGGAGCCATGCGCCCGGGCGATGCCGCTCAGCGTGTCTCCAGAACGAACTACGTAAGGTTTTCCCGTCTTGGGGTAATCTTCGGAAAAATGCACTGGCGTCACCACATTCGGCTGACTGCCCACAGCATTCGCGACCGTGTTCAAAGCACCTTGAGTCTCTTTTGCCAAGGCATCGATCTGGCGAGTTACCTCGGCGATGATTTGCTGCTTTTGCGCTTCATCCGCCTGACGATATTCGCGACGCAAGGCTTCGATCGCGGACGAAAGATTAGAAATTTGATTCTCAGTGCTGCGATTCGAAGTCGCTGCCGCCACTTGCGCGCGCAATTTCACATTTTCACGCTGAATTTCTTCAATCTCCAAGCGCAGCGTCTTTAGCTGCTGGGCGATTAAGGTCACGTCCTGATTCAAATTAGCCACAGCCACCCGCACATCAGACTGAGCAGAAACAGGTTGAGTGAGTATGAGAGTTCCTGATAAAAGAAAAAGTAGCGTCAACAATGGCTTGATCATAATAGTTATCGAAGATTCAACCGCACCGGCAAAAGTCAAAGCAAGAAGTCAACGTATCCACCCGACAGTTCCCAATTATATGGCTAAACTCTACTTTTATTACTCCGCGATGAACGCTGGCAAAAGCACTGTCCTACTACAATCGAGCCACAATTATCAAGAACGCGGCATGCAGACTCTACTCCTCACGCCAGAGATCGACCAACGCGCCGGAGCAGACAAGATCGCGTCTCGCATTGGACTCACCGCAGACGCCATCACCTTCAAACCAAACGAAAACCTGTTTTCGGTGGTCTGTGCCGCGCACGAAGTCGAGCCCATTGCCTGCGTGCTCATCGACGAAGCGCAATTCCTCTACCGCCCACAAGTCGAACAACTCAGCCAGGTTTGCGACGAGATCGGCATCCCCGTGCTTTGCTACGGGCTACGCACGGACTTCCAGGGCAACCTATTTACCGGCAGTGCCGCCCTGCTCGGCTGGGCCGACAACCTAATCGAATTGAAAACCATTTGTTACTGTGGCCGCAAAGCCACCATGAATCTACGTCAAGGACCGGACGGCAAAGCGATCAAAGAAGGTGAACAAGTCGAAATCGGCGGCAACGAGCGCTACGTCGCCATGTGCCGAAAGCACTTCACCGAAGCCATGCAGCCTTAAAATCGTAGTCGCTATCGTAATCGTTATCGTAATTAGCGTCTTCCATAGTAGATTTCCAACCACGATTACGACGACTACGCACAACAATTAAAACTATGAACGAATACGCTCTCATCGACAGCGGCCATGGCCGAAAACTGGAACGCTTTGGCGAAATCACGCTCGACCGTCCTTGTGCGCAAGCCGTGTGGAGCCCCGCCCGCCCGCAACTCTGGAAAGATGCCGATGCGTCCTTCACCCGCAAAGACGGGCTCCAATGGAAAGGCCGCGAGCAACTCCCCGATGTCTGGCACGCGACCGTCAATGACATCAAGATGAAGCTCTCCACCACCGATTTCGGACACCTCGGCGTTTTCCCCGAGACCCGCGACATGTGGGACTGGATCACGAGCACGCTCGCAGCAGAAGCCCCCAAGCGTAAAGAGCCTCTAAAGTTCCTCAACCTCTTCGCCTACTCAGGCGGTGCCACCCTCGCGGGCGCACGTAGCGGCGCGCACTGCTGCCACGTCGATGCCTCCAAAGGCATGGTGCAATGGGCACGTCAAAACGCGGAGCTCAACAATCTGTCCGACCACCCGATTCGCTGGATCGTCGACGACTGCAATAAATTCCTCCAACGCGAAATCAAGCGCGGCAACCGCTACGACGGCATTCTCCTCGATCCGCCCTCCTTCGGACGCGGCAAAGGCGGCGAACTCTACAAGATCGAGCAAGCACTCCTCGACACCCTCAAACTCGTCAAAGGCGTGCTCAGCGACAAACCGAGCTTCGTCTACCTGACTAGCCACACACCAGGCTTCACTCCAATCGTGCTGAACAATCTACTGCGTCAACTCATATCTGGTGGAAAAGTCGAAGACGGCGAAATGCTCCTCACCGGCGAACCCGAAGCCCTCCCAGTCCCCAGCGGCACTTGGGCGCGCTGGACGTCCAAGTAAGCAAAGGGAATAATCCCCTCACATCAATGAGACGATTCATCTGAATCGACTACTGACGCATAATCCAAGGTTGCTTGCAGATCGAACGTATCACGAACCCAAAGCTTCACAGCCAATTTGTAGGAGAGATAAGCCACCAGGATCGGCCCAAAAGTCTGAAGCGATAGCAAGATGTCATTCGCCTCACTTCTATTAGTAGGATCCCCAAAGGCATTCGATAAAGCCATCCAAAGAAAGAAGGCGAGCATCTGATAGCAACCACGTCCGATAAATTCACCTTTCAGCGGAACTACATCGGCGGTCTCCATCACCCACCTCGATGACCTCGCATAAATGGGCAAGGACAGTGCGACTGAAACAAAAAGCACCACGCCAAACGCGAAGCCACCTTCCCACTCTCCCCAAAGCATAGTAAACAAACTCGAAATACCATACGCGAAAAAGCAGGCAGACAGCCCCACCAATAAACCCATAGCGTTTTTAATCGATGAACGTCTCGGCTTTTGACGAAACAATCGAAGACCACACACGATTAGAAGAATCCCTGGGAACGCGAAGGCTAAAGACATCGCAAGGCGCAGCACCGCATCGACCCAATCATCCGACTTCAGCAGATCGAACATGACAGGCTGTAAAAGCAGCAGATAGACCCAAACAGCCCCGACTAAAATGCCAACGACACTGAGCTTCTGCGCCGATGTATAGCGACTTAACATTGTTGCTGCATCAATGATGCGAAGCGTCACCTGAGCCCTTCGGAATGTGGATCGACTCCACCATTTCTTGGATCTCCTGCGGCGGTGCCGGCGTGAATGCGCTGACTGAAAATGCGACGGCGAAGTTGATCAACATCCCAACGAAACCGATACCTTCTGGAGTGATACCGAGCAAATATTGATCCGGCGTGCCATCTAGGAACTGGAAATAGGTGATATATCCGAAGGTGAAAAGGATACCGCAAAGCATGCCCGCGATCGCACCTTCACGATTCATACGCTTCGAAAAGATGCCCATGAGTAGCGTCGGAAAGAACGAAGATGCAGCGAGCCCGAAAGCAAATGCCACCGTCTTGGCAATAAATTGAGACGGCGGGTTAATACCAAAGTAAACCGCCACGGCCAGTGCCACGAAGGACGCGAAACGAGCGTAGCTCACCTCTTCTTTATCACTCAAATCCGGCTTCAGGATCTTCTTCATCAAGTCGTGGGAAATTGATGTGGACAGGACCAAGAGCAGACCGGCAGCCGTAGAAAGCGCCGCAGCGATGCACCCTGCCATGAGCAGAGCAATCACCCACTTCGGCAAGCCGGCCATATGAGGGTTCGCCATCACCATGATGTCATTACCGAACCACAGTTCATTCGGATTCGATTCATCCGCCTTATTGGCGAGCAGGCGTTCACCGTATTTACCGATCAATTGATCTTCGGACGCCTCGAATGTCGGATAGCTAGGCTCCTTACCCTGAAACACGCCATTCTTTCCAGTATCCGATTTCCCGGGGCCAAAGTATTGGATCTTGCCGTCTCCATTCTTGTCGATCCAAGCCATCTGACCTGTCGCCTCAAACTCCTGCAACCAGTATGGTGCTTCCTGATAAGACGTGTTATGCAACTTCTCAATCAGGTTCACCCGCGCAAAGGCACCAATCGCCGGAGCTGTGAGATAGATCACCGCAATAAAAAGCAAAGTCCAGCACGCCGACTTACGCACCGCGCCAACATTCTTAACGGTAAAGAAGCGCACAATCACGTGGGGCAATCCAGCCGTGCCACACATCAGCGCGGCCGTGATACAAAACATGTTCATGGTCGACATCTTACCCGCCGTATACTCGGCAAACCCGAGTTCCTGGTTGATGTTATTCAACTTCTCCAGAAATGGCACACTCTCCCCGCCCGCGGTGTAGTTTCCAATTATACCAAGCTGGGGAAGCACATTACCGGTCAAAGCCATCGCAATAAAGATAGCCGGAATTGTGTAGGCAAACGCCATCACACAATACTGAGCAACTTGCGTATAAGTAATGCCTTTCATACCACCAAGACCCGCGTAGAAAAAGACGATCGTTCCACCGATAATAACACCAGAGGTAATACTGATCCCAAATAGCTGGGAGAAGACCACTCCCACACCACGCATTTGCCCCATGATATAAGTCATGCAGATAAAGATCGCGCAACCCACCGCCACGGCGCGAGCTAGCTTCGAGTAGTAGCGATCTCCGATAAAGTCTGGCACCGTCGCCTTGTTGAATTTCCGCAGATACGGCACCATCAGAATCGTCAACAAAACGAAACCACCGGTCCACCCCATCAAGAAGCGCGAAGCGTCATAGCCACTAATCGCAACCGTGCCGGCCATCGAAATGAAGGTCGCCGCCGACATCCAGTCAGCCGCCGTCGCCATACCGTTGGCAAAAGGCG
>JANQXM010000044.1 GCA_030729385.1 Opitutales bacterium
CCTGTATGACATCGACTATAACGACGCCCGCGGTTGGCCCACTGCTGCGGATGGAGGCGGTCACTCATTGATACCATACATAGGCTTATTAAACCTTCAGGGATTCGACATTCTGGATTATTGGGGCAATTGGCGTGCAAGTGCCTACATTCATGGCTCGCCTGGAACGAGTGACCCAGAGCTCGCCACAAGCATCGTCATTAACGAAATCATCGCACACACGGACACCGGTAATCCGGCACCCTTCGACTCCAATGATACGATCGAATTATACAACCCGACCGCGTCTACTATCGTGCTCGACGGCTCTTGGTATCTAAGTGACGACATGCGGGACCCCGAAAAGTGGAATATCCCCTCAGGCACAACTATCAACGCCGGTGCTTGGCTTGCCTTTGATGAAGATGACTTCCATCCGGGACGTAGCACCACAGGATTCGGTCTCGATAAGGCCGGCGAACAAGTGGTGCTCTCCCATCGCCCGGGTGGCGGCTTAGATCGCGTGGTCGAATGCATCGACTTTAAGGGTCAAGCCAATGGAGCTTCTTGGGGTCGCTACCCCGATGGTAATACTTACTTGCAGACTCTAAATCCAACCAGTGGCAACGCTAACCAAGTCATCGCTGATAGCATTCAGATCACAGAGTTGATGTATAACCCACCCTCTATTTCGGGTGTCCAAGCAGATGAGCTTTTGGAATACATACGCCTGACTAACAATTCCGCATCGACGATTGCCTTAGAGGATCTTGTTGAAAGTAGCGGCACTTGGCGCCTAAATGGTGCGGTTGATTTTAGTTTTGCCAGTGGCGAAACGATGACCGCAGGTGAAGACGTCTGGATGGTTCCTTTCGACCCGACACTCGCACCGGTCAAAAAGGAATTCTTCTGCACATTTTACGGGCTAAATCCAGTATCGACTCGCCTGATAGGTCCCTATTCCGGCGATCTTTCAAACAGCGTCGAGCGCGTCACACTCGAACGCCCACAGGCATCCGATACGATCGTGGTCGAAGACATCTCATGGATCATCGTCGACGAAGCGACATGGATGGACGAATCCCCTTGGCCGACTGACGCCGATGGAACCGGTCTCGGAATACACAGAATCGGTTCTAATGGAAACGATCCGGAAAGTTGGACGACCAACGTAGGCGACTACTACAATGATAGCATCACTTATGAGAAAGTGAGCCCCGGCACTTCGGCATGGAACGCATTCACCTTTATACCCAGCCTATCTGACAGCGATTACGCAGATGCAAACTCCTCAAATGGGGCGACTGCAAGCATCGTAGCTGGCACCAGAGACACCCGTGGCGCAACGGTCGGCGTAGGACAAAGCACCAACTCGGACACAGCCGACAGTCTCATATTTACCGGTTCCTCAACAACCGCTCGCGTGCTGATCGATCTCCAAAGCGTGCAATCTGTTTATCAAATCAACAGCTACTCATGGCATAGTGATACGCTTCAGAATCAAAAGTATGACCTGTATTACAGTGCCGATTCTAGTGCTCCCGATGCGACAGCTGCAAACGCTGCTGACAGCGTAGAACTGATCATAAACGGTTGGGTATTACTTGGCTCGGTAGACACCGAATTCGACAACGATACATCTGGACAGATCGGGGTCAGTTGGAGTTTAGCCTCTGCTCCAATCGATGCTCGCTACATACTCATCGATATTAAATCACCGCAAAGATATCTAGGTGAAATCGACATCCTCACTTCGGAAGGCTTTGTCATCAACGGCGTGCCTAAAGCATGGTTGAGTGCATACGGACTTGCAGAAACAAATCAAGCTGCCCTCTTGGATAGCGACAAAGACGGCAAACTAAACTGGGAGGAATATCAAGCCGGCACCAACCCGCTCGATGCCGCTTCGGTCTTCAAAGTCACGCAGGCTCAAACATCAGGACAAAACTTACAAGTCTCCTGGAGTTCGGTAACAGGTAAGACCTACATCCTTGAATACAAAGCTGACCTAACAGCCCCCAACTGGACAGTCATCCAAGCAGATGCCGAAGGCACCGCTCCCGAAAATACAGTGAGCATACCAATGAACGGCAGCAAAGGTTTCATCCGCGTCTCTGTCTCACAGTAACTAGGAGTTCATCTCCACACTCTACAATCAAACTGATGGCATGAGCGCCCTCGATCACAAACCTCACTTCAACGGTGTAGGCTTGGCAATAAAACTGCGAATCGCGATGGGACCATGATCCCCCTGTATCGCAATCGGGCCAGTTTCACCCTCCCCTGCAACAGGATTCGACACCGTCGGTGCTGGGACGGAAACGTCCTTCTGAACCAACTCGCCGTTCAAGTAAACTAACAGAAAACGAGCGTCTTCAATTTTCTTTCCTTCTGCATCAAAGCGTGGCGCACGAAAGCGGATATCCAGTCGCTGCCATTCACCAGGTGCCTTGGCAGCGTTCACCAGAGGCGCGGACCCTTTGTATAATGGACGATCACCGATATCCACGCCCTTTCGAGCCCACTCTTCATAAATGCCGCCGATGTCGCTAAATTTCACTTCCTTCTTTCCATAGCTATCGAGAATCTGCACCTCGTAACGCCCCATCAAATAGATGCCTGCATTCGACCCCTTTGGAATCATGAACTCCAGCGTCACATCGACATCGCGATAGCTTTTCTTCGTCAGCAAGTAAGGCAGTCTTTTAACACGAGTATCTGCGTTCAGAAGTATTCTGCCACGCGCGTTTGGCGAACTCTCAAACTTACTGGTATCCTCACCGTTCAATGACACGCGATCCACCAAATGCCACTCCCTCGTCTCCACGAAATTATCTAAGACCTTACCGGATACGAGTTCGTCGGCCCCAGCGAAGCAACTGACCAAGCACAAAGCTCCGGCAAACATCCATGTTCGTATACCAATCACCCCACGAGTTAATGTATTCATAGCAGCATGAAAACACGCACACTCGCAGAAGTGAATAATTATTATTCGGTTTACTGTTCGAGGCACTCACCCAGATTTCAAACTAGGCAGCATCGGTCCGTCGATCCACTTACCTTCAATCAAGGTTTCATTGCACTGATCCGGGAGACCAAAACTTTTTTCTGCAATCAATGCGGTTAGCATGCGCACCGCTGCTCGACCGATTTCGTAGGGGCTTTGATCGATACCCGAATCAATCCTCGTGTCGTGAACACTCGTAGTCGCAAGACCCACATCACTAGGAATCGAATAGCCTAGATTCTCGAGCATCTCACGCGTTTCACTATTATCAGTGATAATGGCATCAGGCCGGTTTTCCTGCAGCCATGCTTCGAACGCAGCTTCTTGGCATTCAAAAGAATCCTTCGGGTCCAACGCGAGCAAAGGGAGCTGGTTTGCCTCTGGAAGGGCTCGTTGCGCCCAGCTGAAGCCCGCACCAAAATAACGTGTCGCCCAATATTCACAGACAAAACCAATTCGCTGATAACCTAGATCAAGCGAACGATTGAAGGCTATCATCGTATTCGCAATTTGAGCGCTGCCAACAAAGTGCATTTTAGGACCGGCTGCTGCTCGCCCCAATCGCACGGCTGCAAAACTCGACCAATCAATTTGCTCCAATTCAACCGCAGCCTCACCGATAGGTGGTATTAGAATGCCCTGAATACTTCTCGCTTTAAAAATAGACTGCAGCCTCGAAAGCGGAGTTTCAGTCGTATTGAATGACTCAAGTTGATACCCCAAGCGCCTCGCGCAGTCGCTGGCGCCCTGCCAATAGAGATCAAATTCATTGTGGTGCTGACGTAGCCGGTCAGGATCGTCCCACGGGTTGATCCACGCGATCACGGACTGGATCGGCTTGGTATGGCTAC
>JANQXM010000045.1:0-2001 GCA_030729385.1 Opitutales bacterium
GTTGAGTTCATTTCGGATCACGCCTGGCTGAACCCGCACCCAATTTGCTTCGGCATTGATCTCCAAAATTTTGGTGAAGCTGCGCGAGACATCGACGACGATGCCAGAGCCCACGACTTGCCCTGCCAGTGAAGTGCCTGCAGTTCGAGGAATGAGCCCGACACCGTGAGTGTTGGCGAAATTGATCAGTTCCCGCAGGTCATCAACGCCTTCAGGGAAAGCGACTGCCGTGGGTAACTCTTGGTAGGCCGAGGCGTCGGTCGCGTAGGTGCGGCGCATGAGTTCGCCGTCGTGCAACTCACCGCGAAGCTTGGTTCTGAGCTCGTTAAAGGGGTAGGTCTTCACTGAAGTTTTTATTCAATCTAATTATTAAGATTCAATTCGACCCAATCGATGAAGTTTTTCGCGGAGGCATCTGCTGAGCGAATCGGATGGCCGCCCGCGGCTTCGACCATTGCGGCTTCGTGCGGCTCAAAAGTGCGCACGAGGACCTTAGGTCTTTCACCTTTTAAATACTGTAGTGCGATTTCTGCGTCACGAGTGCGGCGCATTGAACAGAAGACGACGCGCGCTTGTTTAGAATTGGTCAACTGTAGGGTGTGCTCGTCAGAGCCATCTGCTTGGATACATGTGATGCCCTTCTGGATGAGTTTTCGGATTACGGCGGCGTCATCGTCGACCACTACGATTCGGATGTTATGTTCCTTTAATGATTTAACGGTTTTGGCGCCCGCGCGTCCGTAGCCGAGTAGCACGGCATGATCGACCATCGTTTCGCAGTCTGATTCGCCGCGTCGATAACGTGGGTGGAGCTTCATTAAAGTCCAAGCCACCTTCTCGCGTGAGAAGAACGGTGTGATCGTCATCGTGCTCACGGTGATGACTGCGATCATGGAAAAGAGTTCGGCTGAAATTTGACCTGAAGCCACTCCAGTCAGGGCGAGTATCAGCGAAAATTCGCTAGTTTGTGAAAGTAGCACACCGGTTTCAATCGAGGCACGCGTGGAATAGCCAACAGCTTCCGCAACGATGGAGACGAGCACCACTGTCACGATAACCAGAACCGAAATGAAGACCAAGCTGTGTCCCCACATCTCAGGGCTGGGGAGTGTGAGCACAGCCCCAATACTAATAAAAAAGAGCGCGAGGAAGAAGCCCGATAGTGAACCGAGCATGCCGCGCACCAGTCCATTCATCGGAAATGCCGACAAAGAGAAGCCGGCGAGGAAAGCGCCAACAATGAAGGGTAGCTCCAGCAGATAAGCCATGCCGGAGAAGGCGAACAATACACCCAGTGCTCCGAGCATGAGTTCTTCGTCATCAAGGTGGAGACTTTTGGTAACCCACGGCACGAACCACTTGTGCGCGGCAACTGCGAGAAAGCCTAGTGCGACGGCATTGGCCACGCCGTTGATGCTGGCGAGTGCGCCGTCGGGCGATTTTAGCAAAGCCACCATCAGAATGATGATGAAGATGTCTTGCAGAAGTAGCACCCCGAGCACGAGACGGCCAAATGGCTCAAACATTTGGCGACGCTTCTGTAAGTGTCGGACTACAACCAAAGTGGAACTCGCAGAGAGTGCACAGCCGAGGTAGAGTGAGGTGGTTAAATCGTAACCGAGAAAGATCGCAGTGAAGACACCCGCCGCGCCGAGTGCGACAAACTGACTGACCGCGACAATGACGATTGGCCGAGTCCGTCCGCGCATACGACGCGGGCTGAGGTCGACGCCGGCAGTGAAGACGAGCACCGCCAAACCGATTTCGATCATTTCGCTGACCAATTCCTCAGGCACTTCGATTTCGAATTGATGCGCCAATGCCCGCAGTCCAACACCGGAGAGCATCAGCAATGGGATCGGCGGCAAGTGGAAGAGCTTCGAGATGCCAAAAGCAATCGCCGCAGCGACCAGAAGAATTGCTAAACCAGTCATGCGAAAACGCCTCCTATCTCATTTAGGCATACTACCTGTAATCGACGTTTAATGTTCATCCAATCAC
>JANQXM010000045.1:2011-3802 GCA_030729385.1 Opitutales bacterium
TCCAATCACCCCTTCCTTGGTCATCAAGTCGCGTTGAGTCACGATACCGTCGATGGCAGGCATGAGCAGATAGGCAGTGTCGAGATCGAGTAGGTCTTCCACTACAGAAATATCAAAGGCATGGATCGCGCAGCAAACTCCGGCAGCGCGGCAGCGGTAGGCGAGCAAGTGATTGGTGTCTTCAATCTGTAGCGCCGAGACGACGAGCTTGGCGTCGCGTAGCCCGATTTCTTCGACTACGGATTGATACTCCACATTGCCGATCAAGATGCTTGCGCCGTCGAGGCCTTGCAGCTTGTGGGGATCTGTATCGATGGCTAAAACACGTTCACCGCGAGCGATCAGGGCTTTCACGATCTCACGGCCCAGCGCATTCATGCCCACAACTATGATATGGTCTTCCAGCACCTCCGAGACTTCCGGGTCGGCTTCTTGTTTTGCGCGTAAAAATTTAAGCAGTCCTGTGCGTTTCACAGCTTTATAGAGACCTTCGCTATAAATAATAAAGTAAGACGATACCGCGATGGTGGCCATCCCGACGAGCCCGCCGAGTGCTACTACGGTGCCGCCGATGAGTCCGGTAGCGGCGCCGAGTGCGAGCAGGATGAAAGCAAACTCGCTGACTTGACCGGCTGAAATGGCTGTTTGGAATGCCGTGTATTCGCTGAATTTCATTCGCGCGAGAATACTGAAAATGATCAGTGGTTTGATCAGTAAAACAAAGAGACTCAGCCCGAGTGCCGCAGGCCAGATGGCGGCGAGTTCACCAAACTCCATTTTGATGCCGAGCGTGACCAGAAAGACCGCGACGAAGAATGTCATCAATGGGTGCAAGCGGCGATGTAGGTCTTCGTGAATCGGCAACTGGGCGATGGCAATGCCTGCGAGGAAGGCGCCGATCTCAACCGATAGGTGGAACTGATGCGCCAATATCACGACGAGGAAGCACCAGCAAAGCGCCCAAATGAAAACCGTGTCAGGTGAGCGCGAGGCCCAAGCGAAAGGCTTCGGTAGTAGATATTTGGAGGCTGCTAATGAAACGAAGAGCAAAATCGCCATGCCGCCAAAGGCAAAGCCTAGGTTCTTGGCTAACTGAATCAGTTCGATCGATTCGCCGCCTCCAAGACCGCTCAAGATTGTGAGGCCGATAATGACAACGATGTCCTGCGCTAGGAAAAGTCCAATTGCGATACGACCGAAGAGGCGATTGGTGGCACCTTTTTGATCCAGCAGTTTGATCACCACGACGGTGCTGCTGAAGGTTACAGTTGCGCCAAGGAAGACGGCTTCAATGACTTCGAAGCCCATCAACATCGCGACAAGAAACCCGCCCAGCGAGGTGAAGAGCACTTGCAGGCTGCCGAGTATCATGGCGACACTGCCGAGGTCTTTGATCTTTTGCAGACTAAGCTCGATCCCGACTAGGAACAGCAGTAGGGCGATGCCCAGCTCGGAAATCAGCTCCAGCGAGTGATCGAGTTCAACGAGTCCGAGAGCGGGTCCCAGCACCATGCCAGCCAAGATGTAGCCGACGATCGACGGCATCTTGATCAGCTTGCCCAGAAAGGCAAAGCCCGCCGCTGTGATGACAATAAAGCCAAGGTTGAGCAGTAAATGTAGGTCCGGAGTGGGCATGTTCCCGTGATATCAGCAGGTATCATGCACAGGGTAAATGGAAATGATTGCCGAGAGTTGATTTGGCACGTCCCCATGCATAACAGACGCGTGTCTTCTCGGCCCTCAGCTTGCTATTATTTCCTTTTGTATTGTATCGTATTAACTTAACAACTC
>JANQXM010000046.1:0-41678 GCA_030729385.1 Opitutales bacterium
CTGACGACCTACTCATTACGAATGAGTTGCTCTACCAACTGAGCTATTTCGGCGTGCTATCCAAGCAGGCACGAAATTTGTGCAGGTGCTGGGGCTTGGCAAGTCGCAAATGCCGCGGCAAGGCGCACAGATTGCTGGCGAGGGGGGTATTGCCCGGTTGCGATCGTTAAACGCTGAAATGGCAAAACCTTTACAGTTATACTCTCCTGTGAAACCTTTGTCCGCAGATTAAGTCCAAATTAGAATGAAGAATAGACTCCGAAACTTTCAATTTTCAAGATCCAGCACAGTTTTGTGCAATTACATAGGATCTCTGAATCGGCTATGGATGGTGTGCTACTTGGTTATGCTTACCGGGTTTTTAATTAGTTCACCCGCTCAGGCCGATCCAACAGGAGCGCAGCATCCAGTGAAACCGAACATATTACTTATCTTGGCCGATGATTTGGGTTATAATGATTTAGGCTTTCAGGGTTCTAAGGAAATCAAAAGCCCACATTTGGATGCTATTGCCGCGTCGGGTGTGCGGTTCACGAATGCTTATGTTTCAGCTTCCGTTTGTAGTCCGTCTCGAGCCGGTTTGATGACTGGGCGCTATCAACAGCAGTTTGGGCATGAACCGAATTCGCCCCCTTCGCCCTTCGGGATGAATCTTAATGAAAAGACGATGGCGGATTTATTGAAGGCTCAAGGTTATCGAACAGGGGCGATTGGTAAGTGGCATTTGGGGGATTCAGATCCATTCTATCCCACAAATCGGGGTTTTGATTACTTCTGTGGGCTGAGGGCTGGGTCGCGGAGTTATTTTCATCATGAAAAAGATGATAAGGAGGGGAGTTTCAAGGCGATCGAGCTGAATGGAGCGTATCTTGGTTTCGAAGGTTACATAACGGATTTCTTCTCAGGTAAGGCGGTAGAATTTATCGAAGCTCAATCCGAGCAAGCGCCATTTTTCCTGTATCTTTCTTACACCGCGCCACACGGACCGATGCATGCGACTGAGGCAGACCTGAAGCTTTTCGAACACATCAAAGATAAGAAGCGTCGCACCTATGCGGCCATGATTTGGGCAATGGATCGTGGTGTCGGTCAAGTGATGGATGCAGTGAAGTCGAAGGGCTTTTTAGAGAATACTTTGGTGATTTTCTTAAGTGATAATGGGGGACCGATTCTCGACAACGCTTCGAATAACTATCCTTTGAATGGCTTTAAGGGTATTAAGTTCGAAGGAGGCATACGTGTGCCTTACGTGATGAGCTGGCCGGGGCAATTAGCCGCCGGTGCGACTTATGGGCCGATGGTCTCTTCACTCGATATTGTGCCGACGGCGCTTGAATTGGCTGGCGGTGACGTCGACGCCATCGACTTTGCTGGTCGTGATTTGATGCCCTTTATACAAGGTGAAGTGAATGCCCGCCCGCACGAGCGCCTCTTCTGGCATAAAGAATGGTTTTCCGCTATGCGGGAGGGTGATTGGAAATTGATGTATGTGCAGGACTTTGGTTATGCGCTCTATGACTTGAAGAACGATATTGGGGAGCAAAACAATGTGGCTAAGCGCCATCCTGAAAAGTTGGCTGCGATGCGTGAGGCTATGAATGCTTGGAAGGCGCTATCCGTTAAGTCCGATTGGTCAGAAGGCCCTAAGTGGTATCGAATCAATCGTCAGCACCACATCGATTTAATTCCTGCCGGAAGCGAAGTTCAGTAGGCGATGCTGCATCGAATTTCTTTAATTTTGCTTTGTATTAGTGGCCTGCTTACGAGTGCCGAGGCGACGGAGTGGACACTGGTCTGGGCGGATGAATTCGAGGTGGACGGTCGACCGAATGCGGCGAACTGGAACTATGAGCAGGGATTTGTCCGTAACAATGAGCTGCAATGGTATCAGCCAGAAAATGCTTTTTGCGAGAATGGGTATTTGGTGATTGAGGGGCGACGTGAGCGTCAGCCGAATCCAGAATATAATCCAGATTCGAAGAAGCTGAAACATCGCCGAGAGTTCATTGATTATACGGCTGCTTCGTTACGAACGAAAGGCCTGCACGATTGGTTGTATGGACGCTTTGAGGTCCGTGCAAAGATCGTTGCTGAAGATGGGCTATGGCCGGCGATCTGGTTCTTGGGGCTCGATAAGCCTTGGCCATCAAATGGTGAAATCGACCTGATGGAATACTACGATCATAGTATTTTGGCGAATGCGTGTTGGGAAAGTGGCCGTAGAGGCGTGCCGACCTGGGATACTCACAAGATTCCGGTTTCCGAATTAGGAGGTGATGATTGGGATGAGGATTTTCATGTTTGGCGGATGGATTGGGATGCGACAAGTATTCGCCTTTATGTGGATGATCGTTTGCTCAACACCATTGAATTAGAGAAGGTGAAAAATCAGGGTGGTCGCGGTCCGGAAAATCCATTTAACCATCCTCAATATCTTTTGTTGAATCTGGCTATTGGTGGCGATCAAGGCGGTGATCCCTCTGCAACGACGTTTCCGTCGCGCTATTTAATCGATTACGTCCGCGTCTATCAAAAGTAGATTTAGTTTTGAATATACTGCGGGTCGCTGAGGGTTTTGAGAAAGGCTACGAGTGCTTCCTTATCGGCCTCAGAGAGTTGCAGGCCGGACTTTGGGTGTTTCGCAAGATTGGGGTCGAGTGTGTCGCGTTGCGTCAGTCCGCTGCTGTAGTGCTCGATGACGGCTTCCAACGTGTCGAAACGACCATCGTGCATGTAAGGCGCGGTGAGGGCGACGTTGCGCAGTGACGGGGTTGAAAATTTATTGTCGTCGGCTGGGTTTCCGGTGATTTCGCCTCTTCCGCGGTCCTGAATGCTTTCGAGTCCGTTGTCGTGTAGTCGATGGTCGGTAAAGAGTCCGCCGCCGTGGCAGTGGAAGCAATCGGCGCCGTATTGGCGGGAGCGAGGCTCGAACTCGGTCATGAAGAGCTCAAAGCCGCGTTGCTCTGCGTCGCTCAACGTGGCTTGGCCTTTTATCGCACGATCAAATTTTGAATCGTAAGAGGTGAGGCTGAGCAGGAAATTTTCGATCGCTAGCCCCATGTTTTCAGCCGTGATGGCACCAGAGCCAAATGCTTGGGCGAATAGTGGCGGATAGTCAGCATCGGCGCTGAGTTTTTGAATGACGTTATCGAGCGACTCGCCCATTTCGCGTGGGTCTTCGATCGGGATCAGTGCTTGTTCACGTAGGGTGGCAGCCCGTCCGTCCCAGAAAAAGGAGTCTTTCCACGCGAGGTTGAACAAAGGCATGGAATGGCGACGACTGACTTGCCCGTTTACGCCGTCACTCTGTGGCTTGGGGTCGGACAGGGCGTGCGCTTCTTGATGGCAGGAGGCGCAGGAGACTGTGTTATCGATCGAAAGTTGTGGGTCGTGAAAAAGTCGACGGCCGAGCTCGACGCGTTCGGTGATGAGTGGGTTGTCGAGAGGTAATGCCGGAATCGGGAGGCGTTGGCTGATGGTGAAGCCGTAGGGTGTCGGGGAGGCCGGCAGGTCGATGGGTTTTAGTGGGGCCGCAGCAACAGTTTCTTTCGCGATGAGTATACGCCTCAATTGAAAGGTACCTGGAAGGTTGTGCTTCAGGCTTTGAACGATCGGATCGCCTTCGTGTGAATGAGTGGATGCGCCATCTTCTGTAAACGAAAGTGGCTTGGGTGCATTGAGCAATGCCGCTATATCGAAATCAATTTCGAGTGCTGCGTCATTCGTCAGGACCTTGGGCAACGCTATAGTAATCGTGGTGCGTTGGGCGTCGTTGGCAAAGTGATAGACGTAGCCAGTGAGATCGCTTTCCGCTTTTCTGAAGTGTCCTTCGATCGCCAGGAAGATGTAGCCGCCTTGCCAGTTCCAATGTAGATTGTTGAGGCTGGGGTTGAGCGGGTGATCAGCTGGGTATTGGTTTGGATCGCTGTGATTGAGCGTTTCGTTGAGTCCTACACTGAAACGGATCGCCTGGAAGGTGCCCTCGGGGATTGAATCAATATGGAAGTCGCTGCGATGTTTAGAGGCATCAACCCATGCGATTGAGTCTGGGATGTGTATCCACTCCCCGGTGCGATTTTGCAGCTCAAAATCGCTTAGCAAGTAGCTCAGCCGAGTAATCGAGAAGGTTTCCTTGCTCGCGTTTTGATACCGTAGTGAGTCAAGGATCAGCGGCTGCCCCGAAAGTGTGTGCCGCATCGAAACATCCAGTGTCCGAGCAGTGGCTTGTCCGCAGAGCAAAAGACTCAGGCATAGCGCCAACCATCGATGGGGGGATATGAATGTGGTCTTCATGCCGGCAGATGAATGATGATGGCCGTTATCGGTAGTTGTTCGTGCGGGGGATGCCAGTGGCGGGTATACAATGATATATCTATAAAAGTCGAAAAGTTGCAAGCTGGGCTTGAGGGCACAAAAAAACTCCCAGAAATGAATCCTGGGAGTTTTTGGTTAAAAGTTTAAAAAGTATTAGACTTTTGATACGCCGGTAGCGCATGGACCCTTAGGACCGCTGCCGACTTCAAATTCTACTTTGTCGTTCTCATCAAGTGAGGCGTAGCCATCAGCTTTGATTTCGGAGTGGTGGACAAAAAGATCTTTGCTGCCGTCTTCGGGTGTGATGAAGCCGTAGCCTTTTTCAGAGTCGAACCATTTTACTATTCCTGTGCTCATATGCGTTTTCTGTATTTATTGTGTTTTTAGACAAAAGACCGCCTTTTGCGGCCCTCTGCTGGCCACTGTGTATCGTAAGAATTGGACTGTGTCGTTATTAATCGTAAAAAAATGCAAAAGATGTTTAAAATCATCCTATTCTGAAACTTTATCCACCTAGAATCGCTTCCTAGCTACTACCAATCAAACTACCCACTGCCACTATTCAATGAAGCTAGCTCATCTTGCACGAACTTCGAATATTATATTCAAAATCTGGCCACTACTACTAACTTCCGTGGCTCTTAGCGCGGATCCGCTGATAAGTTCATGGTATACCGAGCGCTCCGGCAGTTACGCTCGTCTCTACGAAACCGATGCGGATCAGGCGGGTCTGAATGCCGTCACGACATGGAGTCGTGGTGCAGGCGTTCAAACCTATCCGACCTATGCGGGTGTCAATGAAATCTCATACACCGAAGATTGGCTCTACATACGCTCGACGAACCTAGCCAGCTACATAATGGGACCGTGGTATGGTAATCTGGCACGCACGAATCTTTTTATAAATTACCCCGCCAATCAGGCGGTGATTTACCGTTTTCCGCGTGATCCGGTCGATCCGGCAACTTTCACGCCGAAATCAATCACCGGAGGCGGTCCGATTGGATATATGGTCGATGGCGTGGCCATGTTTGATTCTCGCGATGCTTTTTCCTATGACCCTGGCACAGGCAACGAGGTCAATGGAGCAGGCGACTGGAACCGTGACGCATATGTCAACGAGAGCCAGACATTCGATGCGGGATTTGCCCATCAGGCCGGAGCGCGCTATCACTATCATGCAAATACACCAGCGCTCCGTCATCAATTGGGTGACAGTGTGGATTATGATGCAGCGACCAATACCTACACGGAGAATTTTAACGGTGATCACTCGCCGATCATCGGCTGGGTGAGAGATGGTATTCCTGTGTATGGGCCTTATGGATACAGCGATCCAATCGATGCATCCAGTGCTGTCCGCAGAATGATTTCAGGTTATCAGATACGCAGTGGTTTGACTACTCGCGATAGCTGGCCGGAATGGGCGAATGACGTATACGGTGCCGCTAACTTCTCAGCTGGTCCCAACGTTTCGGCGACTTTTCCATTGGGTCGTTACCTTGAGGACAACGAGTATAAAGGAGATGTCTCAGGGTTTGATCTTTATGAAGGTGTGATCGCTGATGGAGCGTATAGCCCAGGGACTGACTACGATCTGAACGAATACAACGTGCGGTGGTGCGTGACACCAGAGTATCCGGCGGGGACGTGGGCTTATTTCACCTGTATCGATGTCGATGGCACTCCAGTGGTGCCTTACAATATCGGACGCGTTTATTTCGGTAGTCCGACAGGCAATACTGCGAGTGACATTCCCGAAACAGATGACACCGTCGATCCGTTGGTTGTTCATTTTGAGGGTGGCCCTGAAAAAACTGAATCGGTCAAAGAAATCTTAGTCGATAGTCCCGCAGCTGACCAGATCACACTCACATGGAGTGCGATCGAAGGTGGCACCTATGAAATCAGTGAGACCTCTGATCTGTCTCAAGTGTTTGTCGCCATGACACCCACTGTTTTAGCCACAAGCGATAGCGCCAGTGCGACTCACATCCCCGGCGGCACGCGCCCCGCGCAGAATTTCTATCAACTGGCGCGCACCGATCTCGAGTATTTCGATGACACAGGTTTCGTATATGACGATCCTGTCCTACCGCCGGTCGATTTACCGGTTTCGATCACAGTGGCGATGGATGGTGGCCCACCCAATACCGGAGTGTCACCCGTTACACTTACTTTTAACGGGCAGGCGATCGATGTCGCATCATCCGGTGTTTCTCGCCCCACGCAGACCACGCTTACATTTGACGCGCCTTTATACGGGTTAGCGCCTGGCACTTACACTATAGTCGCCACATATCCCATGGGACCGAATCGAAATGGCACCTATACGGTCTATCCAAATATTTTGCTCATGATCGTGGACGACTGGGGCATTGATCGTAGTCCACTCGATAACACTGCTTCGGCGACAGTTTTACTGCCCAATATGCCGAACCTCGAGAGTCTTGCTGCGTCGGGCTTGCGTTTCACCAATGCATACGCCCAGCCAACTTGTTCGCCCACTCGCGCAACGATCATGACCGGGCGCCAACCATACCAGCACGGCGTCAGCACTCCGACAGAAGCGGGACAATTTTCTGGAGGCAGTGGGATCGACGAAATTACTCTGCCTGAGATCTTCACCTCCGAAGGCGCACCTCAAGCAATGCTGACAGTTGGTAAATGGCACTTAGGTGGCAATACTTCCGGTTATTCCACTCGTGGTGGTTGGCCTGAGTTCTACGGCATCACCAGCGGGGGTGTGTCTGACTACTATAATTGGACTAAAAATTCAAATGGCAGTAACGCAACCAGCACGACTTACACGACTACAGACCAAGTGAACGAAGCCACCAAGTTCATGCTGACAAAGAATGCTGAGGGCATAGCGTGGTTCACTTGGGTCGCCTTCAATGCGCCGCATTCCCCGTTCCAAGAGCCACCTGCAGCGCTAGCACCTGCTGGCGGTTACTCCGTTCAAGATGTCGGCGAAGGTGCAAACGATTATAATTACCGTCTGTCACTTGAGGCACTCGATACAGAGATAGGTCGAATGATGGAGTCGCTCGATCCTGCAAAAACACATATTATTATAATCGGGGATAATGGCACTCCAGGTCAAACCGTCCAAGAACCGTTCGGTGGCACTCCATCGCGTGCAAAGGGTTCCCTTTATGAGGGTGGCACCCATGTGCCGATGATTGTGTCGGGTCCTGCTGTGACCGTCACGCCCGGTAGCACGAGTGATAAACTCGTTCACTGTGTCGACCTTTTCTCTACGATTCTTGAGATGGCAGATATCGACGAATCTTTAGTTACAGGACTCAGCGCAATGAATGTTTCATCCCAAAGTGTCGTCCCGATCCTCAGCAACTCAGATACCGCAGACCGTGTGGTCATTGTTGAGGGTGGTGAAACCAATAAAGGTAGGGCGATTATTCTGGACGATTATCCGGATTATAAACTCATCATCTTCGGCGACCCTGACAGCACGACAGACGATCCTGTTTTCGAGTTTTATAACATCGATACAGATCCGAATGAGCAAAGCCCACTCGCAGTTGATATCACGATGACATATGAAATCGACCCAAGCCTACTGACCGGCGACGCGCTGGATGCCTACAACGCATGTGTGGCGAAAGACACAGCGCTAGGCGGTGGATATAGCGATTTGCCAGTGGCGCCGTAGAGCTGATGCCGAAGATGAATCTCTTTCGGTTTCGACCAACTCGGGATTTAGACGCTAGCTATCCGCGGTGAGTGCTTCCCATTGCTCATAGGCGGTGAGGGTCTCGGCTTCGAGTTGTTCGAGTCTGGCGGCGTCTTCGGTGAGCTTACTGTTGGGGTCTTGATAATACTCGGAGCTGGCCATCTTTTTGCTGAGGGTGGTGTGCTCGGCTTCGAGTTTTTCAATTGTCTTTGGTAAAGTCTTGAGGGCTTCGCGCTCTTTGTTGGTGAGCTTGCGTTCCGGTTTGGCTGGTTCAGCCGGTGCAGCCGCAGCTTTGGCGGGTGCTTTCTTGGCGGCAGCGACATTGGCCTTGCGGGTTTCTTCTTTTTTGAGCCATTCGTCGCAACCTCCGATGTATTCGTTGATCTCGCCGTCGCCTTCGAGGGCGATGGTGCTGGTGACGACGTTATCGAGGAAGCTACGGTCGTGACTGACCAGTAATAGGGTGCCTTGGTATTCGAGGAGGCGTTCTTCGAGTAGCTCGACGGTTTCGATGTCGAGGTCGTTGGTCGGCTCGTCGAGCACGAGGACGTTGGCTGGTTGTAGGAAGAGTCGGGCGAGCAGCAGTCGAGCGCGCTCACCGCCGGAGAGTTTTGTGATGGGTGCGCGGGCGCTTTGTGGGGTGAACAGGAAGTCCTGTAGGTAAGTAATGATGTGGCGCTGCTTGCCATTGATCGTGACCATCTCGCTGTGCGGGTGCACATTCTCGGCGACGCTGAGTTTTTCGTCGAGCGCGGCGCGGTGCTGGTCGAAGTAAGCGACTTCGAGCTTGGTGCCGTGGGTCACGCTGCCGGTTTTGGGCTCCAACTTATTGAGGAGGAGATTGAGCAGGGTGGTTTTACCGGAGCCGTTGAGCCCGACGATACCGATCTTATCGCCGCGCCAGATGGTGGTCTCGAAGTTGTTGATGATCGGGTTGTCGCCCCACGCGTAGCTGATGTTGTCGACGGTGATGACCTTGCGGCCAGAGAGTTGGCTTTCGTTGACGTTGAGGCTGGTCTTGCCTTGGACGTTGCGTCGCTCGGCGCGTTCTTCGCGGAGTTTGAAGAGTGCGCGAACACGGCCTTCGTTACGTGTGCGGCGGGCTTGGATGCCTTTACGGATCCAGACTTCTTCTTCGGCTAGTTTTTTGTCGAATACGGCGGCTTGCTTCGCTTCGCCGGCTAGGAGGTCGGCTTTGCGTTGGAGGTAAGTTTCGTAGTCGCAGTTCCACGACGTGAGTTGACCGCGGTCAAGGTCGACGATGCGGTTGGCGACGCGGCGGATGAAGGCACGGTCGTGAGAAACGAACAGGAGGGCGACGTCGGTCTTACGTAGGAATTCTTCGAGCCAGCGGATGCCGGGGATGTCGAGGTGATTGGTCGGCTCGTCGAGGAGCAGGATATGTGGCTCGGCAATGAGGGCGCGGGCGAGGAGGGCACGGCGCTTGTTGCCGCCGGAAAGGGAGGAGAACAGTTGCTCGCCGTCGAGTTCGACACGGTCGAGAATGTTTTCAACTTTGTGCTCGATCGCCCAGCCGTCGGTTTGGTCGAGCTGGTGTTGGAGGTCGTCGACTTTATCGGCGATGGATTCGTCGTCGGGGTGTTCGGCTAGCTCGTGCAGATAGTGGTGGTATTCCGCGACGATTTTGGCGGCCTTACCTAGGCCCTCTGCGACGACTTCGAAGACGGTGCCTTCGAGCTCGGCGGGAACTTCCTGATCGAGTTTACCGATACGGATGCTGGGAATGGCTTCGACCTCGCCTTTGTCGGGAGTGATTTGCCCGCTGATGATGCGCAGGAGGGTGGATTTGCCCTCGCCGTTGCGGCCGATCAAGCAGATACGCTCGCGCTTCTCGATAGTGAGTCCGGCGTTGTCGAGTAGCTTAGGGCCGCCAAAGGAGACCGTTAAATTGCGATAGGAAAGTAGAGACATGCGCTACGCTTGAACGTTGAACATCGAACATTCAACACCGAACACTGAATTAAGTGCTGGAAGTGTGATTTTCTAGGTCTTTGGTGTGGAGTTTGAGGTTAAACTGCGCTGAAGCGGAAGAGGGTGGTCGATTGGAAGGTGTCGCCTGGGTGAAGGATCGCGCTGCCCATTTCCGGGTGGTTGATGCTGTTGGCGTAGTCTTGCGTTTCGAGGCAGAAGCCGTGCACCGGGCCGTAGATAGCGCCGTCTTTACCGACTTCAGGGCCGTCTTCGGAGAGGCAGAGACCTGCATAAAATTGCACGCCGGGCTCGGTGGTGAGCACTTTCATGCAGCGGCCGGATTCTGGCTCGGTCGCTATGGCGGCTGGTTTAGGCTCGGTGGTGCGTCCGCCATCGAGGAAGAAGTGGATGTCTGCATTGCCGACTTCGAGCTTAGCGAGGTCTTTGAGTGCGACGGGCTGGCGGTAGTCGTTGTAGCCTGCGATCACTGGCTCGCGGACACCGATCAGGGTGGAATCGTCATCAACCGCAGCCGTGTCGTCAGCAAAGATCTGTAGGCGGGTGTTTAATACATCGCCACTGTTGTGACCAGCTAAGTTGAAATAGGCGTGATTGGTGATATTGAAGGGGGTGGTTTTGCTGCTGGTAGCCGTGTAGGTGATTTCGAGGCTGTTATCTTCGAGTAGCGCGTAGGTAACGGTGCAGCTGACTTGCCCGGGGAAGCCGTTGTTGCCGTCGGGGTCGATAATAGAAAGACTGAGTTTCTCGGTGCCATCGATGGTGACGATTTCGGCGTCCCATGCGACTGAATCGTAACCCTTGAGTCCGCCATGTAGGCAGTTCGGGCCGTTATTGGCTGCGAGTGGGTAGGCTTTGCCGTCGATGGTAAATTGCGCACCAGCGATACGCCCAGCGACACGGCCGGTGATACAAGCAAAGTGCGGGTGTCCGGCGAGGTAACCTTCAAGGCTGTCTTTGCCCAGCATGATGTCGGCAAACTTGCCTTCGCGGTCGGGCACGTTGAGCGATACGATGATGCCGCCGAAATTGGTTATAGTAGCACTCAGGCCATTGCTGTTGCGTAGGGTGTAGAGGTTGACTGCTTCACCAGTGGGGAGTGTGCCGAATGCTTTGCTTTCTATACTCATTTGCGGAGTAGAGAAATGAAGGATAGGCGGGAGCGCAATACGGTAATATCTAGCGGAAAAGAAGCACGGGGATTTTGACCGTGGCGATCATTTCAGTGGTAGTGCTGCCGACGATGAGGCGGCGAATATGAGAGTGACCGTAAGCGCCCATGACGAGGAGATCGATGTGGTCAGCGGCAACGACGTCGCCGATGATCTTTGCCGGTTCGCCATCGCGATGTTCGATGGTGACCTCGTAGCCAGCTGCTTTGAGTTTGCTTTCGGCTTCAGCGAGAGCGGCTTCTATTTTCGCGTTTCCAGAGCCGACATAGAGCAAGTAGCAATGCATGCCTTTGAGCAGTGGGCTGGTGGCGACGTATTCGACAGCCTTTTTAGCACTGGAACCTCCGTCGAAGGCTAGGACGAAATTGTTGAGAGGGGCGAAAGCACGAGAAGCAACCAGCACCGGGTGTTCGCAACTGCGAATGACGCGCTCAAGATTGCTACCGAGGTGGCCTTTCTCAAAGTCGGCGTTATTGCCACGTTTGCCGATGACGACTAGATCGGCGTCGCGCTCGTATTGTGTGATTTCGTCACTCAATTTGCCGTGCTTTTGATCCGCTGCGATATTGGCGACGCCGGCTTCTTTTAGTTTGGCTTCAGCATCTTCTAAGATCGCTTGTCCACGTTTTTGGGCGACCTTGGCCTTGGCGGCTTCGAGTTCGACTAGCTCGTTAAGGAGCGCGGTGCGGGCACCGAAGCCCATTTTGCCGCTGTAATCCGCCTTAACAGGATCTTCATGGTGCGGGTTGAGCATGTGGAGCACGTGAACGGAGGCGTCCAACTGCTTGGCTGCCCAAGCGGCGTGTTCGTAAATGCTGGTCGAGTAAAGTGAACCGTCTGTGCAAGCTAGGATATTCATGAGATGCGTGATTCGGGGTGCGTGATTCGAGAGTGGGGATTCGAGGTGCTTTAAAATGCTTAGTGTCCGCCCATGTCGTCCAAGGCGCCGGGCTTATCGTATTTAGCGACTTCGAGGATGAGGGTTTTACTAGCTTGGTTCATACCGCTGAGTTCTACTTCAGTGCCTTCGCGGCGAAACTTCAAGACAACACGGTCGAGGGCATTGATCGAAGACAGATCCCAGAAGTGAGCCTCGGAAACGTCGATGGTGACTTTTTCTAATACTTCACGGAAGTCGAAGGCATCCGCAAACGTGGTAGCGGAGACGAAGAAGAGCTGCCCGCGCACGGTGTAAGTGCGCTCCTTCTTGGAGACTTCAAGAGTAGATGCGATATTGAGCTGACCGGATACTTTGTAGGCAAAGAACAGAGCGCTGAGTAGCACACCAGCACCCACACCATAAGCCAAGTTGTGGGTAAAGACAGTCGTGAGCACGGTCGCGAGCATCACGACGCTGGAAGTGCGGTGGTGGATGCGTAAGTTTTTAATCGACGACCAACTGAAAGTGCCGATCGAAACCATGATCATCACGGCAACCAGTGCGGCCATCGGGATCTGGCTAACGAGATCGCCCATCACCACGATCAGGATGAGCAGGATGATACCCGCCGCAAAAGTGGACAATCGTCCGCGACCACCGGATTGCACATTGATCACGGATTGTCCGATCATCGCGCAACCAGCCATACCGCCGAAGAAACCGGAAACGATATTAGCAACACCTTGGCCGGCGCACTCTTGGTTTTTGTTACTGGTGGTGTCGGTGAAGTCGTCGACGATGGTAGAAGTCATCAAAGATTCCAATAGACCGACAATCGCCAATGAGATGGCATAAGGAAAAATGATGCTCAGTGTCTCAAAATTGAGTGGCACATCGGGTAGTAGGAAAATGGGCAGTGTGGAGGGTAAGTCGCCCATGTCGCCCACGGTGTTCAGGGTGGCATCGAGACCCATCGACATAGACACGCCAGTTAGAACAACGATACAAACGAGAGGCGAGGGAACTGCCTTGGTGAGCAGTGGCAGACCGTAAATGATGCCGAGACCCGCGGCGACCATGCCATACATGAGTAGCCCTTGGTCATGGAATTGAGGCAACTGCGCCATAAAGATAATAATCGCAAGCGCGTTGACGAAACCGGTGACGACGGATCGTGAAACAAAACGCATCAAATTACCCAGCTTAAGCGCACCGGCTCCTATTTGGAGAATACCGGTCAAAATCGTGACGGGTAGTAAATACTCCAGACCATGATCACGGACCAAGGCAACCAGCAGAACTGCCATCGCACCTGTGGCGGCGGAGATCATACCTGCACGGCCACCAACGAATGCAATCACCACGGCGATACAGAACGAGGCATATAGCCCGACCTTCGGGTCGACACCGGCAATGATGGAGAAGGCGATGGCCTCAGGGATCAATGCGAGGGCGACGACCGTGCCTGCGATGATATCGCGGCGCGGGTTCGAAAACCATTCTTGGAAATATTTTGAACTGTTCATGATCGGAAAAAAGAAAACCGCTTCCTTTTTGGGGAAACGGTTTAAAAAAATGGTACACCCGGAGGGACTTGAACCCCCAACCTCCTGATTCGTAGTCAGGCGCTCTATCCAATTGAGCTACGGGTGCATTTGAGGAAGTGCGGGATAAAGACAAAGCATCTGCCTTAGATCAAGCAGAACTTTTACTTTTTTTCAGTTACTTCGCTCGAACGGGATTATTCAACTTCTTCAGTGGTGTCTTCTTCCGTTTCGGGAAGACCACGTGCGACTAGCTCGTTGACAGTGCTGCTGTTGCTGACTGATGAGGACATATAAGAGAGGAAGCTTAATGCTTGTGTCATATCTTCGTCATCTTCGGCAATTTCGGGCACTTCCTTATTCTCTAAATAAACGAAAGTGCCGATATCACTGGCAGTGAACATAGCAGAGACTTCGCCGACGTTCATACCTTGTGCGGTTTGTAGCGCTGTGCGGTTGAGCTCGCGTGGAGCATCGGCAACCTTGAAGGCTTCGTAGCTGTTTACGCCGAGATCAAGTGCGGCTGCGGCATCTGCGAAACTAGTGCCTTCGGCGAGTTTTGCTTCGAGTTCTGCTTTAAGGCTTTCACCCTTTTTGTTGAAGAGCGCGCGTTTTTCTTCGCTTTTGTAGTTGGCGAGCACTTCAGCTTGCACGGTTTCGAAAGCAGGCAGCTCGGGAGCGATGCGGCCTTCATAGATGAGGACAGCAAATCCGCCGTCGATCGCGTAGGCATCTGAGAAGTAGCGATTGCCACCCAGTGCGAAAGCAGACTGCAGCATCTCAGCAGAGAGTGCACGTTGCGAGGCACCTTGTGCAGAGTAGGGCTCGATTGCAGTGAGGCTGAGGCCGGATTCGTTGACTAGCTTGTTGAAAGCCGCGGACTCACGTGCGATTTCGTCGCGGTAGAGCTTGTAAGCAAAAGCTTGTGCGGCTTCGTTTGCGAGGCGCTCAGCGCTCTCTGCTTTGAGGCTGGCTTCGACAGAAGGACGGACGTCTTCAAATGTAACAGCAGGGGCTTCTTCACCTTCAGCTGGTGTTGGTTGGAGAGCGGTGAAGGCATCGACGAATTTTGCACGGTTGGCGATGAAGTGGTCGCGCAGGGCGGCATCTTCCAGCCCGGTCACTTGATCGATGTATTTCTTCGATGGGAAGAATGCGTAGCTTGCTTTGATGCGTTCAGGGATTTCGTAGCGAGCAGCATTGTTCTCGAAGAAAGACTTAAGTGTCGCTTCGTCAGGAGCGATTTCAGGAGCGAAATCCTTGTAGGCGATTTCAGCTGTGGCCAGTGTCAGTGTTGTTTGTGAGCTTTGTGTTTGTGCCTTTGCCTCGGAAGGTAGGACGTAACCTGGGCCAGTGAGGGCGCTGGTGATCTGATCGATACGATAGTCTTCTTCGAGGACGATCGCTACCAGACCGGCTTGCATGCGAGGGTTCGATTCGACGGTGTCGATGAAAGTGGTGTAGCTGTCAGCGCTGAATTGACCATCTTGGCCGCGGAAGGCGGGCTTGGTCTTGATGTATTCCGCAAGCGTCGCTTGATCCGGGCTAGGGATGCCGATCTCGTCAGCGAGGTGCAACTTGGCGATACGGTTGATCACCTGTGATTGGAACTGCTGGTCCGAGCGGATTTGCTGGCTGTTGAAGTAAACGCTGAGCTGCACTTTCTCGACGATGACGTCACGCACACGTGGAGCGTTCAAGTCGATGCCATAGAAGTATTGCTCTTCATAGGCACTATTATCGGTTGTGCAACCAGGCGTATTGCCGATCGTGAAGACGAAGGCTACGATGATAAGCGCAAGCAGTGAAAGGAATATCCAGCGACCGTGGCGGATGAGGTGATTTTGGATCCAAGAAATCATGTGTAGGTAAAGAGAAAGCGCAGGAGGTTAGGTCTGGGGAAACCGCTGTCAACTCAATGGTTGCAGTCTATTTTGACTACGAAAGGCACAAAAGACGCGAATTTAGGACCTATAGCAGGTCTCGAAGGCTCAGATTGGCGCTGGGGCAGTCTTTTAGCGAAACGACTTCTTCTAAATAGGTAGTTACGGCTGGGCTGGATGCGGCGATTAAATCGGCGCCATCGTTGTTGCCGTAGCATTCGAAGGCTTGTTTGAAGCTGCCTAGATTGATCGATTCGAGTGGCTGGGCGGGCTGGTAGGCGTGGTCGCGCTCTTCTTCGATGCTCTTGGTTTCGACTTGGTAGAGATAGCCGATCTGGCAGAGGCGCGTGATGCTAGAATTCAAAATATGGCTGGGCACGCGTAGTCGTTTGTGGATCTCACTGGCGCGTAAGGGTGGTCCGCCAGTGTGAAAACGTTGACCGACGGCGATGAGCACAGCTAGCGAGATGAGCTCGCGGGCGCGCTCGCTGGTCTTTTGCCAGGCGCTTTCATTGGTTAATGAATCAGCGTTTTGCATGGCGTAGGTGACTTGTCCGCCAAACAAAATAAGCAGCCAAAAGACATAGAGTCCAAGCATGAGTATGACGATAATCCCGACAGAACCATAGAGGCTCTTGTTGTTGACGACTTGCTGGACGTAAAGAAACGAGAGCATCTTGTAAACCTGCAGCAGGCTGACGACGAGAACTGCGCCGACGAAAGCGGGCCTCCAATTGACCTTCGTGTTGGGGATGAAGCGGAGGAAGACCGCCAGCAGCACGACAATCATGATGAAGCCGATAACGGGCGAGAAGAACTGAATCATCGACGCGAGCGTGGTCCCAAAGGGTAAGTTTTGGGCGAACTGGGTGAAGACTTTAAGAATCTGCAGTGAAATAGCGGCGGTGCCGAGGACGGCACCGAGACTAATCAATGTCCAATAGGTGACGATGCGTTCGGTGAAGTTGCGCCCCTGCGAGACTCCCCACAGAGTGTTGAACGATTTCTCGATCGAGGTGAGCACCTGCAAGCAGATGAATAAGAGCATGAGCGTGCCGATCACGCCGACGGTGCCTGACTTCGCTACGGAACTGAAATTATTGATGAGTTCGAGTAACTCGGGTGCGAGTTCTGTGCGAGAGCCACCATTGCCGTGGTCATCGATTGTGACCGCGACTTGTGGTGCGGCGTAGGCGATGATCTCTGTGATCTTTTGCACGACGACGCTGTCTTGCTGACCAGCTGCGGGATCGGAGGCGATGTCTTTATCGAGCAAGAACCCGGAGATCATTATGCCGAAGGCGATGAGTGGTCCGATCCCGATCGAGGAGAAAAAGGTCAACGCCGCCGCTTGCATCGGGATGTGATTCCGCTTCAACCCCTGAAAGGTGAGCGTCAATACACGCAGCAATAGGTAGAGCCGTGCGCGCACAGTCTTGCGACCTAGGTGCTCTAGTTCCCAAATGTCCTTATATAATAGCGCCTGTGTGCGGGCGCCATATTTGCGGGCTTGGCTGAGAAAACTGGCTTTCCTTTTGGCGTCAGCGGCTTGGTTCTCTTTATTATCCACAATCGATTTCGATACGGCTTCGCTTAATCAGTGAGGATGTCGAACTGAACGCCTTCAAAGAATCCTGTAAAGCGACCAGCGACTGCCAAATACGCAAGGAATCCATTGCCGCCGATACCAATGACGATTGCTAGATACATAATGGATTGTCTTTGAGCGATGGTGGCGAGGAAGATGCCTAGTCCTGATAATGCGGAGACTAACATTAAGATCGGATCCCCCAGCGACCAGCCTACATAGGCTCCGAAGCCGAGTGTGAGCATCGAGCGTCCTCGCAGTAGCGGATATACTTCAGTGACCGCGAGAAAGAGGAATATCCCCATCATGAAATCAAATATGCCAATCAGAATGAATGGGAAATTGATGAGTGATGCGTAAGTGCCTGATTGTATCGCATCCAGAATGATTGAATAATGCGGATAGAGCAAAAAGACAGCTGAAGCCATCATCATGATGCCGAGACTCGGTGCGGAGAGGGCGGCGGCTTTGTTGAAACTTTTTTCCTTTTGCTTCAGTGCTTTTTTCTCGGCTGTGTTACCTTCCGCTGCGTCGAGCATGTCTTCGACCGAGTGTCCGCCGGGATCTTTTACCGCTTCTTCTGCGGCTAAGACCTCCTTGCTCTTTTGAATCTTGAGCTCGAGTTTTTCACGTTGCGGGAATACTTGGGCGCACAGTTCTGGGTTCAGTGCGATGGGCACCCATTCTTCTTTTGATTCGTCGTAGTAGAGTGAGTTCTCTGAAATTTGGCCTGCCTCCGCTAAGGTTTGCAGCTTGATCGGATCAAAGGGGCCACGGGATTCGTCTTGGTCAGGTGTGCGTATGTAGCAGTCCGGCATCGTTCTGTTTTGTTTAACTGTTGCGTGGGTCAAATCGTGGATGCGATTTGAATAGGTAAATTTGACCACTCATTCCACTTTCCAGCAAGCGCAAATAACGGTGCGTAGGATGAAGCAATTGTTAAAAACTTGCTGAACGCTGGCTTGCACAGTTCCGTAAATCCCTTAGCGTGCCGTTTTTATGGAAGACGATATCAATGCATCCTCAAGTTCAATGGTCCCAGTAGCCCTTGCCGTTCTGGCGATTGCTCTTGGCGGCGCAGGCCTTTATTTCGGCATTACTGCCAATCAACAGCTGAGCCCGATCAGTGACAGCATGGAGGCCAACTCTGGCAGCGCGGCACGGATCGAAAAGCAATTGAGCGCTTTCGATACCAAATTGACCGAACTCACGGCTAAGAATAATGAGTTGGCACAGACAGTAAGTCGTCTCCGTGTGTATAGTTCGCAAAGTGAGCAAGCAGTGAAGCAAGTGCAAGCCGGTGTGAAATCCAACCGCGAGGAAATGGTGAAGCTCGTCGAGCAGGTGAATGAATTTGCCGCAGGGGTCACTCGCCCAAAGCCCGCGCCGACGAAATCGGTAGCGACTGAGGCTGCCAGCGGCACGGTCACTGTGACGAGTGGTGAAACGGCTGCCACAGGTAGTGCCGCTAGCACCTATAGCATTCAGTCTGGCGATAATTTTGCTAAGATTGCAGGCAAGCTGGGGATCAGTCTTCAAGCATTGCTCGATGCAAACCCAGGTGTAAACCCACGCGCTTTACAGATCGGTCAGAAGATCGCTATCCCTGCCAACTAAGTATGGCAGATGAAGTAAGTGGTGGCACTCCGCCACGTTGGAATCTGATCGATGATACTTTGCTCAATCCCTGCCGTGTGTGGGATTTGCGGATGCGCCGTTATCGCCATCCTCATAATGGTAAAGAGGGCGATTTTTTCTATATCGACTCCCGTGATTGGGCAGTCGTCGTCGCACGCACAGTGGATGGTGAGTTGATTATGGTGCGCCAATTTCGTTGGGGTTCCGACGAGCTTTCATGGGAATTGCCCGGTGGGGTTGTCGATGCTGGCGAAGACCCAGTTGCGGCAGGTCTGCGCGAATTGCAGGAGGAGACGGGTTACGTCGCAGAGAGTGGTCGTTTGATCGGGCACTGTAGTCCGAATCCCGCGATCTTGAATAATTCCTGCCAAGTGATTTTTGCGGATAATTGCCGTCTCGCCGAAGCGGGCACCGATTGGGATGAGCACGAAGAAATGGAAATTCGCGTCATCCCCGAGGCCGAAGTGCTTCAATGGGCGAAGGACTGCAAGATCGGACACGCACTAGCACTAGTGGGCTTGATGTTTTACCAGCTGAATAAGTAGCTGTTAAGTACGGAAGCGCTCTGACATGAGTTAGGCAGAATAATTTTTAGCAGAATAATTTTAGTGAGGTGAACCATGAATAGACGTGAATGGACGTTAATTATGTTCTGAATGATTGTGGTTGTTGAGATCACACGATTAGTCCCACTTTTAGGAATTATTCTGCCTGATTTCCTGTAATAGTTCTACCTGAGGCTAGCAGGTTTTATCAGCACAGCCGCGATAGCACGCTTTGCAGTGCAGGGCGGATGTGTGCCGCGAGTTCTTCATTGGCATAAGCCACCCAGTTCACAGCGCTGGTGGTATCGAGCGGGCAATCCAGTGGGCTGCCGTCGGGGAATTCGATAATGCAGCCAGCTTCTTCGAGAAGGAGCGCACAGACGACATCATAGGGGTGTGCGCCAAGATTTTCTTCAATATCCAAGATGCGGAATACGAGTGGGCGAATGTCGGCAACGAAGCGATCGTGCCCGCTGAGAATTTCGTAGAACTGACCACCTGTTGAAATGTATTGGTCGTTGAAAACGACTGGGACGCCGTTGCCGTTTCCGTAGAGTTTATCCCACAGGCTTTCTTCAATTTGAGAGAGTAGGGTGGAGCCAGCTGGAAAGTAGCGGCAGATCGTGCCGAAGGCGTGGTGCACGGTGCTCTCTTTGCTGGGCGTGAACTCGATAGGCGATTCAGTAAAACCGTTTCTAACATCTATCGCGATGGATTGCAGACCGCCGCCGCGCGTGGCACTGAGCTGATCGGCGCGCCACTGTCGAGTGGTGGGGATTTCTGTCATCGCGGCGACTTCGATATCGGCGAGTGTGTTGTCCTCGCCGCGTTGTGCTGCGATGCCAGCGAGTATCCAAGCAGAGCGTTTATCATACATGATGCATCGAGTGCCGTCGATAGGGTCGATCAGGCATTTGAGCTTGGTGTCCTCGACGGCGGTGTCCTTTGGGAAAGTGAGTTTGTGCTCAAGCCCTTCCATGATGAGCTCGACTGGCCAGTCAGCGTCCCAGTTATTGGAGAACCAAGCGAAGATCGCTTCTTCCGCGATTTGATCGATCACGAAAATGGTGTCGGATGCGGTTTCTTTGGAGATCGCCGAGAGTGCGCTCGTGCTCGATGCCTCCCGTGCGGCATGAATGGCGTTTAATAAGTAACTCTGCAAATCGCAGAGTTGTAGGCGCAGCGCTTCTTTGACTTCGTTTCCTAGTGGCATGCCGATTAACGTGATGAATTTCAGAGAGCTGTCACTCTTTTGTCTGTTTGTAGTGCGTTTCTCCCGGGTCAATTTAGATCGGGTAGGGCGCGATATCCTTATCGCGCCGCCAGTCGAGCAAGCGGATCGTTAAGGATAACGATCCCTGCCATCACACTTACATTGCTTCAACGTTGTATGCTCAACCTTCTGACTTGCTTCGGTGCTTGATTCGACAACGCTGACGGCATGTCGAATCGATATGTAGTGATAATGGCCGGTGGGCGCGGAGAACGTTTTTGGCCCGAGAGTCGTTTGGCTCGTCCGAAGCAATTGTTGCCGATTGTCGGTGAGAAAGCGATGTTGGCCCAAACAGTGGATCGACTTGCTGGGCTGGTTTCACCCAAAGAGGTGTTTGTCATTACAAATGCCGAGCAACGTGCGGCGGTATTGGAAGTGTGCCCGGAATTAGATCCCGCTAAGGTGATCGGTGAACCGGTCGGGCGTGATACCGCAGCGGCGGTAGGGCTCGCGACGATACTAGTCAAACGCGAGAACCCTAATGCGACTTTTGCGATGCTTCCAGCAGACGCGATGATCCACGACGCAGCAGGTCTTTGCGCGACTCTGGAATCTGCATTTGCCGTTGCCGAAGCGCAAAATGTATTGGCTACAATTGGGATCACTGCGACTTCGCCGGCCACTGGTTATGGTTATATTCAGCAAGGCGATGCGCTCGGCGAATTTGCCGACCGATCTATTTTTAACGTGAAGCGATTTGTCGAAAAGCCCGATGCCGAAACCGCGCAAGGCTATCTCGATAGCGGTGATTACTTTTGGAATGCCGGCATGTTTGTGTGGTCGGTGGCTTCGATTGTGGAGCAGTTGGAAACCAACACCCCGGCATTATGGAACGCACTGCAAGCGATTGATGCAGGGCTTTCAGCGGGCGAGGCGATTGACCCTTTGTTGGCAGCGCACTATCCGAGTTTGGAAAAGATTTCGGTCGACTATGCGATCATCGAGAAGGCAAGCAATGTCGTCATGGTAGAGTCCGGTTTCGACTGGGACGATGTCGGCGAGTGGTCTGCTATCGCGCGTCACTACCCAGCAGATAACGCGGGTAACGTAGTGCGCGGCACGGCGCAGATTGAGCAAGGGGCAAACAATATCGTCTATTGCCGTGATGATGATCACTTAGTCGCTCTGCTTGGAGTGGATGATTTGATCGTGGTCAAAACCGACGACGCGACACTGGTGTGCCACAAAGATAAGGCGCAAGATATCAAAGCGCTGGTCCAAGCGATTGGAGCGAAAGAGGCTCTCAAGAAACTCATGTAGTTCTCCGACTACTGACGACTGCGAAGCGATGAATTACTTAGGCATAGATTGGGGCGAGAAACGTATCGGTTTGGCATATGCCGACGAGGTCGGTATCGCGGTGCCTTTACCGGCAGCGGTAGCCGCCACCAAGAAAGACCGCTTAAAGCACATCGAAGAAATGATCAAAGCGCGGCGAATTCACGAGATCATCTGCGGCTACCCGCTGAACATGAACGGCAGCGTCGGTTTTAAAGCAAAGGAAGTGGATGTCTTTATTGAAGAAATCACCAAACGTTTCGGTTTGCCGATTCATCGAGTGGACGAACGGCTATCCAGTCATTCAGTCGAGCAAGGATTGAAAGGGCAAAAGAAGAAACTGGATCGCAAGAGCGGTGAGATCGACTCACGCGCGGCAGCCTTAATTCTCCAGGATTTTATTGAAGAGCAGAATATGAATACACCGATGCCATCTCCTGATGAGTTGGGTGGTCATTACTAGGCGGGGAATCTAGTTTCATTTTCGTGCGTGCATTTCGCGGGTTTTGGCATTCACTGGAGCTCATGGACGAAATTTTACGCACTATCCCACACCGCCCTCCGTTTCTATTTATCGATGAGATCGTCGAAGTTCGCGAAGACGGCGCTACTTGTAAACGCACGATCCGCATGGAAGAGCCTCAGTTTGAAGGGCACTATCCGGGTAACCCGATTATGCCAGGCGTTTTGCTGTGCGAGGCCTGCTTCCAAACCGGTGCCATCTATCTGGCTAAGCAAATCGAGAAAGACGGTCGCTCACTCAACGATGTCACTCCGGTGTTGTCTCGTATCTCCGACGCGCGTTTCAAGCAAATGGTGAAGCCCGGCGATGAAATCACCATTGAGGTGACGATGAAGGAGACGGTAAGCCGTTTCTTTTTCATGAAGGGCAAAGTCATCAAAGACGGTAAGCCCGCCATGACGATTGAGTTCGCCTTGGCGATGGTCGAAGGAGAGGGCAAGTAAGTGAGTTTTCTACAATTAGCTGGTAAGCGTTTCCTCGTGATGGGGGTGGCGAATCGCAAGAGCGTGGCATGGGCGATCACCAAGTCGCTCGAAGAAGAGGGCGCAGAAGTGATCCATAGCGTGCGCTCGGAGGCTCGACTAGAGAGTCTGCAAAAGCTGTTGGGCGATCGTAAGGCTTACATCTGCGATGTAGAGTTTCCGGAGCAGACAAAAGCATTGGCCGAGCAGGTCGCGGCGGACTACGGACAGATCGATGGTATCGTTCATTCTATCGCGTTCGCCAATTACTCGGAGGGCTTTAAGCCGTTTCATGACACTGTGCGTAAAGACTTCCTCCAGGCGACCGCGATCTCTGCGTTCTCGTTGGTTGAAGTGGCGAGTGCCTTCAAGTCGCATCTTAAAAACGAGGCATCCGTCGTTTCGATTGGTATTTCGTCGACCGACGTGACTGCTGAGAATTATGGCTACATGGCACCGATCAAAGCGGCTCTGGAGACATCCTCTTACAATTTGGCGAAGTCCTTCGGTGCAGATACCCGTGTGCGTTTCAATACGGTCAATGCGGGACCACTTAAGACTAGTGCCTCTGCTGGCATTCCCGGGTATTTGGAGAGCTATCTTTACGCCGAGAAGCTGACCTTTCGTAAACAAAATCTGACGACACAGGAAGTTGCCAACACCGCGGTCTTTTTGCTCAGTCCAGCATCGAGTGGGATCAATGGTCAAGGTATCGTTGTGAACGCGGGGATGGACCGTAACTATTTCGACAAAGAGGTCGTCAGCTTGGCGATGCGTCCGAAAAAGTGATCTCGTTGTGTTTCCTTTGCTTGCTGGCGTGATAACGCGTTTCCAGTGTAATATGGTAAAATGATTGAATACAGGTCGCTTTGATATAGGCATTACATTCCCCTGTTCTACACCACAGCCCTTTTTACGATGACAAATCCCAATGAATGGATAGATCCGAGTTCCCCTGGCGGAGCCAAAATCAAGAAGCGGAAACGCAGTGCTATCTTCATCGTGGTCGCAGTGAGCCTCGCGGTTCACTTGCTAGCCGGTGGCGTGTTGGCGATTATTAAGATTACGGAGAAGATTGCAGCGAAGCCTGAGTTTGAAGCGCCTGCACTGGAGAAAATAGATACACCTCCGCCTCCACCTCCGCCTCCACCGACGACGAAGCGGTCGGCGAAAAGTATGCCACGGCCACAGCCATTGGTGGTGCAGAATCCACAGAATATGTCTGTGCCTGCGATTCAAATTGATCAGTCGCAAATGACTATCGGTGGCGGTCGCGGTTTTGGCGGCGGGCTTGGTGAAATCGGTGGTGGTGCTATTGATGCGGTTCGATTGACAAGTTTTGGTTACGACCAAGCACTTGAAGGGACGCTAACGGGAACACTGTATGACCTGAAGACAGATCGTAATGAAAAGCCAGTCAAGTATCCTGGTGATCTGGAGCAGTCGGCATCTCCTATTTTTAAAGATTTCACGCGGAACTTCGATTTGAACAAGTTGAGCCGTAAGTTTTACAGAGCGGATACGACTTTGTATGCTTCTTATTTTGTGATCAATAACCAGCCTGCGGGTAATGCACCAAAGGCGTTCCAGGCGGAGGGTGTTATTGAGCCAAAGATGATTTGTGCATCTTATACCGGCACGTATAAGCCGACAGAGGATGGTCGCTTTAGACTATTCGGTCGTGGTGATGACGTTCTCGTTGTCAGCATTAATGGGAAAATTGTGTTGGATGCGTCATGGCGGACAGATTTCTATTCCGGTTGGAGTCAGGGCTCTTCGGCAGCCAAGGAAGATGAAAAGAATCCACGCAGTTACTTTGGCTTTAAGCCAGCTGGTATTACCGGAGACTGGTTTAACCTTAGGGCGGGCGTCATGACCGAAGTGGACATCGTGGTCGCAGAGGTGCCAGGTGGCTGGTTCGGTGGTTATTTACTCATCGAGAAAGACGGAGAACCGGGGATGAAAATTTTCACAACTCGTCCTTTTAGTGATCAAGACCGCAACTTCCTGTTAAAGGTGCACCCAGACGTACGTCAGTTTCTGAAGTAGGGCGTTTTTCCGGTTGATGCGCATTAGTCACACCAGTTGGAACTCCTTAATCCAACAGCACGAGGTTGTCGCGGTGGATAATTACTGAAGAGTGGAGGCGTGGGAGTGTTTCTTTAATCTCGTCGAGACTTAGACCGATGATGCTGTTGAGCTCGGTGCCATTGACTCCGATGATGCCGTGAGCAATGTCGGTTCCGTCATCCGTGCGAATTTGAATGACGTCGCCTTCTTCAAAATCGCCTTCGCAAGCGGTAATGCCAGCGGCGAGTAGGCTCTTGCCGCCGTTTAGAATCGCTTCCTTGGCGCCACTATCGATGGTGACCGAGCCGTGGGCTTCGTCCTGAATGGCGATCCATCGTTTGTGTGACTTTACGGGGACCGGGCTAGGCACGAAATAGGTGCCGACACTTTGGCCGTCCAAAATTTTATTAAAGAGTTCGCTGTCTTGTCCGCTGCCGATGATCACACCGCAACCGGCACGATGTGCGATCTTTGCAGCAGAGAGTTTGCTGATCATTCCACCGACTGAGGTGGTGTGTTTAGTGCCCTGTGCCATGGCCTCGATTTCGGGGGAAATCTTTGCGACGAGCGGGACGACTTCGCCAGTGCCTTCCATGTCAATCAGACCGGGGATATTGGATAGGATGAAAAGCATGTCGGCGTGTGTTACGCTGGCGACGAGTGCGGAGAGGGTGTCGTTATCGCCGAACTTAATCTCGGCGGCACTGACAGTGTCGTTCTCGTTGACGATGGGCACGACGCCGTGGGCGAGGATGCGCTCGACTGTGTTGAAGACCGCGTTATGGCGATGGCGCGCGCGTAGGTCTTCGCGTGTAAGCAAGATCTGGGCGACCGTCAGACCGTGCGCGTCGAAGCATTGCTGCCAAGTGTTGATTAGAATGCCTTGCCCGACAGCTGCACAGGCCTGCAGAGTGGCGAGTTCCTTTGGGCGTTGGGTGAGGCTAAGTTTGCCCATGCCGAGACCGACTGCGCCGGAACTGACAATGACGACTTCTATGCCGCGTGAGCGCAGGGTGTTGACCTGCGCGCAAAGGGTTTCGATGCGAGCAATGTCGAGCTCACCGATGCCAGATGTCAGCACACCTGTGCCGAGCTTGATGACGATGCGCTTAGCCTGTGAAAGAGGGATCAACTTATTTCAATTAAGAATGAAGATTTAGGAAATTAGAAATTAGGTATATTTAGTTTCTGTCTCCTGCCTTCTTCGCAGTTATACCTTCTTCAACTCAGCTTCTTTATGAGTGAGGTGTTGATTGATTTCGGCGATGAAATCGTCGTGCGCTTTTTGCACGTCTTTTTCATAACGCTTAAAATCATCTTCAGGAAGTCCGTCGTCTTTCGCAGCTTTCAAAAGGTCGAGTGCATCGCGGCGGTTTTGGCGGATACGGACACGACCATCTTCGGCCATGGAGCCGGCTGTTTTGGCGAGCTCTTGGCGGCGTTGACCAGTCAATTCAGGAACGGGCACACGAAGAATGCCGCCGTCGACAAGTGGGTTGAGACCAATATTGGCTTCTTGAATGGCTTTTTCGATGTCGCGGATGACGCTCTTATCCCATGGCTGGACCATGATGGTCTTGGCGTCGGGTGTAGTGACCGCGGCCACTTCTTTCATTGAAACTGTGCTGCCGTAGGCTTGCACGCGGATGCCGTCGAGCATGGCCGGCGAAGCTTTGCCGGTGTGCAAGCTGCTGAATTCGTGGAGAGTGTGATCGACCGACTTTTTCATATCGGTGTTCATTGATTTGAGGATTTCTTTAGGTTCCATTGTATTAAAAAGCGGAGATTGAAATTGAGAAATGAAGAGCAGTAAATGTCTCTGTTTAATCGACAAGTGTGCCGATGCTTTCACCCATGACGGCACGGTAGATAGAGCCGGGCTCTTTCATGCTGAATACGAGGATCGGCATTTTGTTTTCCATGCAAAGTGAGAACGCGGTGGAGTCCATGACTTGGAGGCGCTCGCGCAAGGCATTAATATATGGGATATGGTCGTATTTGACGGCGTCGTCGTGCTTGGCTGGATCCTTGTCGTAGATGCCATCCACTTTGGTGGCTTTCATTAGCATTTCTGCACCGATTTCGTTGGCGCGTAGGGCGGCACTGGTGTCGGTCGAGAAATATGGGTTGCCTGTGCCACCTGCAAAGATGACAACGCGACCACGCTCTAGGTGACGAGTTGCGCGGCGAAGAATGAATGGTTCTGCGAGCTTATCCATCGGGATCGCACTTTGTAGTCGCACGGTGACGCCGAGCTTTTCAAGGCAATCCATCAAGGCGAGACCGTTGATCACCGTAGCGAGCATGCCCATGTAGTCGCCCGTGGTGCGGTCGACGCCTTGCTCGGCGCCGCTGAGACCGCGAAAAATGTTACCGCCACCAATGACAAGACCGATTTGGACACCGATATCGGCGACCTTTTTGACCTCGGAGCAGATATTCTTCAGAATATTTGCATCGATGGGCTCGCCATCTTGAGCATTGCGTAGCACTTCACCGCTTAACTTCAGAATTATGCGGTTATATTTAGGTTTAGGGCCTGGTTGGTCTGATTCATCCATTAAAAGCCTTTTAAACGCCAGAAATCCGCAGACGTCAACTCATCGATTGCACCCTGAAAATAATCTTTACTGTGAGCTTGACGAGTAGACGATGAATTCTACTCTTCCGCAATTCTATAGGCCGATGGTGTAATGGTAGCACAACTGTTTTTGGTGCAGTTTGTCGGGGTTCAAATCCCTGTCGGCCTGCCATCTTTTAAGCCCCGCAAATCGTTGCGGGGCTTTTTTGTGGGCAGAACCTGACTAATGGCGGATGTCTCAGGTAGGGACGCCTGCCCTCAGGCGTCCGAGGTAGTAGGGCAGTCGGTGGACGCCTGTGGGCAGGCGTCCCTACCAGTTTATCCTGACGATCGGCGGCTACATTGCCTCTGGTAGAAGCGCGGTTTGGCTGAGCAGGACCCAGCATTGACGACCATCGGTGAGTTTCACCAGTCCCCATTCGTCGCGGGTTTCAATGAGTGTGAATTCTGTGCCGTCGTGGATTGCTTGGCTGAAGGCTTTGGCATAGCCGTGACCCGGACCTTTGAGGGCGTCGAGGGAATCAACGATCACGACACCCTGAGGCTCGCTTGAGCGGATCCGTGTGATGAAGAGGCTGGCTGCGACTAGAAGGCAGGCACCCAACGCAATGGAGAGCACGGCAAAATTACGTTTTCGATAACGCAGCGTGAGCAAGAGGCTGGTCCAGAAGCAGAGGTTGACGATAGCGAGCACTGGTTGGATCCAACGCAGGGGTATTTGTCGCCATGTTGTTTTGGCTGGCGGCAGATCGTTGAGAGCCATGGCGCGGGCGGTGGCGAGGTTCTCATCAAGCTTTGGATCGAAGGGGCGGTAGGATTGCGCCATACGGTAGGCTGCGATTGAGCGTCCGATGGCACCGGCTTGAAACCAAGCATTTCCAGCATTGTGCCATGCTGCGTCGGGGTGGTCCGCGATAGCGGATTCGGATTGAAACTTTAATGCGGACTCGGAGTAAAGCGCATTAGCCGTGTCGCTGCCGGCGGGGGCACTTAGTGCTTGGTTGAAGAGTGCTTCCGCAGCGTCCCAGTCGGCGGCCTCTGCTTGTGGTGTCATCAATTGGCTGAACAGGAAGCAAGAGAGGGCAAAGATACTGATTTTCTGAAGGACACGTTTGGCGATGGAATCTAAGTTTGAGAAAGTGGTCTCTGGGTGTGTTTGGCTGAAGTCGCGGGCATCAGCGCCTTGGTGCATTTTAGTGACGTCTTCGATTTCTTCAGGGCTGGCGTCGATGCTTTTGAGTGCGTCGAGAGAGTTGCGTAGCGTCCATGCTTGGGCGTCGGTTTCAAAATACGCGGCCATGAGGGTCAGGAAGGCGGGCCATTTTTCTTTAGCGTTGGCAGGTGTCTTTTTGAATACGGCATATGCTTGCGCGCGTGATCGGTAGAGCGGGTCGTTGGCACGTCGACGTTGCTCGCGGATGATTGGCAGGAGTAGGGCGAAAGCAATGGGACCGAGTAGCAGGAGTGCCCAAAAGGCGTTGTTCAGGAAATTGAACAGAGTGTTGAGGAGATCATTCATACGATTCGCTTTCAGATTGTGCCAGATACCTTCCGGCTGGTTCGTTAAGGTGATGGCCGCATCTTTAAAAGATTTCAGCGGGATAAAGTTTTGTCCATCTCTCGGCGCAACTTTGAGAGGAATGGGGTCGGTCGTGTGGGTTTCGTAGCTGCCTGTTTCGGTGTTAAAAACTAGAATTTTGAGCGAAGGGAAAGCGGAGATCGAGGTGGTCAGCGCGCGTAAGCGGGTTCGGAAGATGGTGCCGGCCTCGTGCCAGAGGCGGCCATAATCGTCATCGACCAGAAAGCGGGTGCGTAGCCCGCTTTGGTGACTCAACTGTGGCAGGTCGAGCATCCCATGGGGATTGTTGCCGCTGAGTTTGATCTCCAGTTCCATCAGTTGCCCAATATCGATTTCGGTTGGGCTGAGAGATAATTGAATGTCCACCGGGGCGTATAGTCCGGAAAAGGTGTTGCCTGTGGTATTTTGAGGCAGGGGGAGGACTTCTATTTGTAACTCCGGTGCGGTGGTGTAGAGGCGCTCGTGGCGTATGTCGGGGTCGGTTGCTTCAAATAGGGCGTTATTGAAGTGGGCGGCATAGTTGGCGAAATTCCCCGAGGACTTTTCGATTTGCGCGCACTCCAAGCGTGTTTCCGGTAGGGAATAAGTGCCGGGAGTCGAAAAACGTAAATACAGAGGCAGTTCAACTTTGCCGAGAAACTTTGGGTGATCGGTTGGAATGGTGCGGTTGCCAATGACGCGGCGGCCACCGATCGGCAGACCGAGCTGTGTATCGTCATCGCTCGTGTTACGCGGGATGACGATTTCGATGCTGGGGTCGTTGAAAAAGTCCGGATAGAGTTTGAGTGCCTTTATGCTGTTCGCGGGAAGTTTGCATTCCCAGGCAAAATCGATGCGAAGTGGTTCGCCTACATAGATGGTTTGCTTTCTTGGAGCCAGGCTGAGCGACATGGCATCGGAGCGGCGCGGTTGACTGACATTGATTGTATGGGGTGTGGTTTGATAGCGCTTGGTTTCGCTGGCGAAGGTGAATGCGGGCAGGGTGACAGCACCTGTCTTGCGCGGTAAGAAGCGGATCATCGCTATGGATTGCTCTTTGGCGTCGTCCGACATGTCCTCCACTTCGATATCGAGAATATAATATGTTTTGGGATCACTGGGCCATTCCATGGGTGTTTCGACCACAGTATCAAAAGTCGCGTAGGCAACACCCACAGTGTCTGTGAACCATGTCTGCCCTTGGACTTTTAACTCAATCGTGGAGAGTGGCAGTGGCACGGAGACTTCTTCTTCCTGTGCGAAAAGGAAAAGCGGCCAGCTCAGGCAAAGAAGTGTGGTGAAAAAACGGCGCATTAAAAATCCTTCTCCACTTTAGCGGCATTGGCGCTGGCTCGTTTTTGTTGGCGGAACTGCAAGTTGCCTTGCTCTTCCAGTAGAATGTCTTCGGCTGAATAGTTCGGTAGCGGCAGTTCTTGCATCTCACCGTTGGCGGCAAAATCGCCCTGCATCGGTTCGGACGTGTTGGTGCTTTCTTCCGAGTCTTCCATGTATTCGTATTCTTCTTCCATCTCATCCCAGTCTTCGCTGTCGGATGAATCTTGAGAGTCGTTGGCGAGTAGTTCGAGTATGGCTTGGATCAATTTCGAGGCTTCGATTTGCATCGATTGCGCCAGTTCCCATGTGTCCAAGTTTATCAGATTTGTGGTGGCGATCTCTTGGGATTGTTGGACGCGGACGATTAAATTCAGTGGCTCTGTGAGTGCGGTCTCTTGATTTGGGTTTAGGTCGGCTGGCGAGCTCATCATCTGATGAATTGACTGCATCAGTTTTTGAATATCGACGGCTCCCTGGCGCAACTGTGTTTGCGAGCTGATGAATTGCGGACTAAGGCTGGCGGCGTTGTTCGCTGACTCAGGTTTGGATATTTCGGCGTGAAGTTCGTCCTGGGCTTTTATTAATGCTTGCAGTCGTTCGATCAGGATCGTCATTTGATCATTGATTGCGTCGTTTTGCGCTTCGATGGCTTCAATTTGTATCTGTAATTCGGATACGAATGCAGCGGTGAGTTCGAGCCGAACGCTCGCTCGTGAAATGTTTGGATCGCCGCGCTTAGCTGCGAGGAAGGCGAGCTGGGCATTTTGTGCAAAGGCAAGGGCTTCCTGTGGGGTTGCTTGCGCTTTGGATTGCCCGATCAATGCGAGCCCCTCGTTGAAGTGCACGGCAGCTAGTTGGGCAGGTGTGGCAGTTCGATCTGCGGCTTCTTGAGACAATGCCGCGAATTGCGTGATCGCCTCGTCAAAATTGCCTGCTTGGAGTGCTTCGGTGGCGGTTTTGAAATTGATTGCAAACGAGTCGCCGGTCGCCTCTGCGTCGGGAGAGAGCGCGAGTAGGCAGAGCAGTGCAACCGCTTGACCGATTTGCAGACCTCGTGCGCCCCAGCACTCGGAAAGCAGCAGTAGGAACAATGCAGGTATGAGGAAATAAATAGCGGCTTCTTTGTAAACGAGTATGCCGGTCTCGTTCATCGCGGCATCGACTTGTCGACCTGCGGCGTAGTCGATATAAACTTGCCCTAGGTTGAAAGGCTTGGTGCCCAGAGCGAGGTATTCGATGCGATTACTGCGGGCGGCGAATTCTCGTAAGGCGACGTCGTCGAGTTGAGTGGTGACTGTTTCGCCATTCACTTGTAGCAAGCCCGGGTTGCCTTCTTCGTCGGTGATCGGGATGGTGCTGCCGACATGTGGGTCGCCTAATCCGAGCAGCAGTGTGTCGACACCTTTGTCTTCTAAAAGCTCGATCGCTTTGGTGATAACTGAGCCGTGGTCGCCGCCGTCAGTGAGGACGATCAGATCTTGCACGTCGTTGCGGCCTTCTAGGAAGACTTGATCGACGGCTTTTTCAACGGCGGCTTGCACGGTGGTGCCGCCGAAGTCGACTGTGCGCGTGTTGGCTTGGTCCAGCATGAAGCGGACGAAGTCGTAGTCGTAAGTCAGCGGGCATAGAATCGAGGCGCTGCCAGCATAGACGATCAAGCCGACACGTTCGTTGCTAAGTGTCTGCAACGCGTCGCGCACCCCTTGCTTCGCCACTTCGAGTCGTGAGGGCAGTGCATCTCTTGCCAACATACTTTGTGAAACATCAATCGCAAAGACGATGTCTCGCCCGGTGCGCGAGGTAGCTTCGGCGATGGGAGCGTAGCCGGGCTTGGCGAGTGCTAGAATTAATAGCACGAAGGCTGCGAAGCGCAAAACATCACGCAGTTTGCGATGTGTGTTGTGTCCTCCGCTCATTGCTTCGATCAGCTCTCGGCGACGTTTGCGGGCATGTGCGAGCAGCCAAAACAAAGGAATTGTCAGCACGAGTAGGACCAGCACCAGTGGCCATTGGAAAACGAATTCACTCATGGCACGACGCGCAACCAAGTTGCTTCAAGGGTTAATGCGATGAGTAAGCTGATCAACGCGATCGATATGGGTAACCAAAACCATTCGGCAACACGATTAAAGCTGCGTGTGGAAATTTCAGAGCGTTCCAAACGATCGATCTCTGAATACACAGATAGTAGTGATTCGAAATCGCTGGCTTGTCGGAAGATTCCTCCGGTTTCGATACTGATATGTTCCAGCACCTTTTCGGCGGCGCTTAGACTGCCGGGGATGCCCTCGGAATCGAGGTTGCTGCTGGTGTCGCCCATGCTGATCGCATAGATCCGGCAGCCCCATTCTTTCGCGAGACCTGCGGACTCAATCGGGAGGTGGGCGCCAGAGTTGTTTTCGCCATCCGTGAGTAGGATGATGACGCGGCTCTTGATGTCGTCGGTTTCAAAAGCTTCTCCGCCGTATTTTAAGGCAGCTGGATCACGCAATCGCGCGGCTGCAATCGCGAGCGCGTCGCCATAAGCAGTGCCGTCTTCATTGGGGCGTTCTTGGATGTCGAGCTGTCGCACGATCTGGAGGAGCGCATCGTGACCAAAGGTGAGTGGGCTGCGGGTGTCGGCGTAGCGTGCAAAGGTGATGAGTCCGATTAAATCATTCGGGCGACCCTTGAGGTCCGCTCCATTGCCCGCGATGAATTGCTCGACCAGTTGCTTGGCGATTTCCATGCGACTGGAATTTTTGCCAGCCATGTTTTTCGTATTCATATCCATGCTGCTGGATACATCGACGAGCATTTGAATCGCGATGCCCTCGGTCACTTCCATGTTGTAGGTCGATCCTGCTTGTGGGCGTGCGATGGAGATGATTAGCAAGATGATCGATAGGCGGCGCAGCGCGATGGGCAGCCATAAGTAGCGAGCTTTCCCGGGCGATTGCGACGACCAGAGTTGAATCGAGGGCACTGCCAGCGATGTGCGGTCGCGTCGACGACGCAGTAGCCAAAGGACCAGCGGTATGCCCAGTAAAACCCATGGATAGACGAAACTCATTTCGCTACCTCCTTCTGTAATGCTGCGAGCAGCACCTCTGGCGCTGGGTGGGAGGCGTAGATCGCTCGCTCTAAAATGGCGCGAGTGGACTCGGATAGCGTGATTTGATCATTCGCCAAGATCTGCTCGATCATCTTTGTCGGGAGCTGCCCTGATTCAAGCGATTGGAGTAAATCTTGTAGTGTTGGGGCAGGGTCTTGGGCGAGTGGCTCGGGTTGTGCCTTTAGACGGCGTAGGTATGCAATGCCGCTTATCGTGAGTGCCAGTAGGATGAGAAATGCAGCGATCAGCCATTGCCTGCTAGACGGATTCACCGTTTCTGAAGCTGTGGGCAATTGCATAGGAGCGTCCGTGTCAGTTTGCGCTGCATCGGGCAGTGCGATGACCGAAAGGGTGGGTAGCTTCACTGTTTCGATGTGCTCGCCTTGCTTGATTTCGGCGATGATGTTTGCGATCTCAATTCTGTCTGATCGGACTGGCTGTAGCGTCCAAATTGTAGTCTGCGAGTAGAGACCGTTCGTGTAAGTTATCGGACTGTTTGTTTCTGCTACGAAATGGAGTGACGGATGTGTTGGTATTTTGAGCGCTAATTCTGCGTAGTCCGCACGCGTCATCTCGGCGGTGAGCTGGATGATGTCACCCGGTGCGCAAGTCTCTGGCTCGATCGATAGCTTGATGCCTGCGTTTGAGTAATCCAGTGACCATGCGGTCAAATTGAAGCAGTGCAGCGAAAGCAGGCAGAGTATGAGGATGCGTGACATGGTTCAGCCTCCGGTTTCGTCGATAACTTGACGTTGCCGCTCATGAAAAAATCCCGCTAGGGCTTCCACGCAGTCAGCGCCCACTTCAAGGTTTAGCAGATTGACGCCAGACTCCATCATCTGCTGCTGCAGTTTTTGCGTGTGGGCTGCGGCTCCTTTGGCGCCTGCTTCCGTGTAGATGACATGTTGTTGACCGCTTTCGGAGTCTTCCATCCTGACTAAGCCGCTGACTTTTGCCTTTTGCAGTGGATTGTCCGCAATGTGTATCGCGTTGAGGTCGTGCCGAAAGGCGAGGTTTTGCAATTCACGCGTGTAGTCTTCAGTCAGGAAATCGGATACGACAAAGACGATGGAGTGCTTGCGCGCCATGTGCCCAAAACGTCCGAGTGCTTCGAGGAAATTGGTCCCTTTATTCTTTGGTTGGAAATGAATCAACTCATCCATGATGCGCATGGCATGGCTGCGGCCTTTGGCGGGTGGCACGATTTGTTCGATTTCGTCGCTAAACAGAATCAACCCGACACGATCCTGATTTTTAATCGCCGCCATAGTAATGAGGGCGCAAATCTCGGAGACGGTTTGTGCTTTTTTGCCGAGACTGCCGTGCCGCATTGAGGCCGACACATCGACAAGAAGATAGATGAACTGCTCGCGTTCTTCGATGTAGCGCTTGATGTGTGGTTCGCCTGTGCGAGCGGTGACCTTCCAGTCCATCGTGCGCACATCGTCACCCGGTTGGTAGGCGCGCACATCTTCAAACTCAATGCCGCGTCCGCGGAAGACCGAGCGATACTCTCCCGCAAGCAAATGCTCGACAGGTTGCCGGCACTTAAGCTCCAGCAAATTGAGACGCTGATCGAGATCGTCTAACATGGTAAAAGAGTGTCTCGGTGTGAGATTTCTCTATTCAGTCACCGGCACTTTCGCGAGTATTTGATCGAGTAGACCGTCCGAGGTAATGGACTCGGCTTCCGCGCGATAAGAGATCGCCATACGATGGCGGAGAATGTCGTGCGAAACATCTTTCACATCTTGTGGTGTGGCATAGTCACGACCTTGCATCAATGCATGTCCGCGCGAGGCGAGTGAGAGATAGATGGAGGCACGTGGGGAAGCTCCAAAGCGGAGATAGCGTGAGAGGTCCAAGTCATAGCGTTCAGGGTGGCGGGTCGCATCGACCAAGCGCAGGATGTAGCGTTCGACTTTCTCATCGATGAAAACTTTTTCCAGTTCGGCTCTCATTTGCATGAGTTCCTCGATTGTCAGGATCGGGGCGATGTCGAGCAATGGCTGCGTGTTGGCCATGCGTTGCATAACTATTAGCTCTTCATCCATCGAAGGATAGCCGACCTTTAGCTTAAACATGAAGCGGTCAACCTGTGCTTCTGGCAGAGCGTAGGTGCCTTCTTGCTCGATCGGATTTTGAGTTGCGAGCACGAGAAAGGGCTTGGGTAGATCGAAAGTCTCTTTGCCTAAGGTTACTTGCTTTTCCTGCATGGCCTCAAGTAGAGCACTTTGCACCTTGGCAGGTGCGCGATTCACTTCGTCGGCAAGAAGTAGGTTGGTGAAAATCGGACCCTTCTCTGGCGTAAAGGTATGATTGCGTGGATCGTAAACCAGTGTGCCGGTTAAATCGCCCGGTAAAAGGTCGGGAGTAAACTGGATGCGTCCGAATCCCGCATGGATTGCCTTGGCGAGACTGTTGACCGTGAGCGTTTTAGCGACGCCGGGGACACCTTCGAGAAGCACGTGACCATTACAGAGCAGGGCGAGAAGCAGACGCTCGACCAGTGCTTCCTGACCAACGACAACTTTGCCGACCTCCTTCCGGATGTTTTGCAGCGTTTCGGAAATATTGCTTGTGGGGCTGTTCATAAATGTAAGGCGTTATCTTTAATTGAGCGTGCCGTTTCACAAGTGAAATTACGGCTGGTTGAGTGTATTACTACTTATCTGTGCATAACGATAGTCTGGGAATGCGGCGTGTGATGTATATTAACATCTCGCTCGTATCTGACTATCCCGAGAATACGCTGTTTATATCTAAAACCAAGGGGCATCGGACTTGATTTATGAGTGGATGCTTGTCATTTTGACAGATCCCCGCGTGTGCTTCGCACGAATCATTTTTTAACCCACCTACGTCTCACGTCTTTTTTGACGTTTCTTTACATTATATGCGTCCTGATACCCACTGGCTCCTTCACTTTTGTCATGAAAACGCGCTCCTTTCAAAGGCGCAGTTGACTGGCTTGATTAAAAACCTCGACGACAGCACAGATGCCCAGAAATGTGCTGACTTACTCGCAAAAACTGGCTGGGTGCACGATGAAAGCTTTTTGAAGGACGCGACAGCGATCGCGATTCAAAATGCTCAAGAAGGTTATGAGTTGCCGGTGCTGCCGACCGATGTGGTCGTCAATCGAGGTATTGCAGATTTTGGAGAATTCCCCGCTTATGATGATTTGGCGGCGATGGATGATACTGCTCTCCGTGAAGCGATGGATTCGATCTTCGCGACTTGCCAGAAGGTCGGGGTCAGTGACCTACATATCACCGGAGGCGCACGCCCAAGAGTGCGGCACCACCGTAAGATTGTTTATTTATCGCAGGAAATTTTGCCCGATGACATAGCTCGGCGTATGAATTATGTGTTGTTGACTGATGCTCAGCGCAAGGAGTTCGAAGCGGAGTGGGATTTGAATTACGCACTGACAATTGGTAGCGCAGAAGACGGGTGCCGCATGCGTTTTCGTGCTAATGTGATGGAACAGAAAAACGGTATCGCTGGGGTTTATCGAATCGTTGCGGACCATTTGCAGTCGCTCGAAGAACTTGGTTTCCCGAATGCAGCCGATATTCGTAAATTATTGAGCTACCATAATGGTATCATTTTGGTGACTGGCCCAGTCGGTAGCGGTAAAACCACGACATTGGCGAGTCTCGTGCAAGAGCTGAACGTGAACCGTAAAGAGCACATCATCACGGTTGAAGATCCGATTGAGGTGATGCAGCAATCGCAGAACAGTATCGTGACACAGCGTGAGGTGGGGCGTGATACGAAGTCGTTTCAAAGTGCCTTGAAGTCGGCGCTGCGTGAGGACCCGGATATCATTATTATCGGAGAAATGCGCGACCTTGCCACGATTGAGATGGCTGTGACCGCGGCGGAGACCGGACACCTCGTGATTGCAACGATGCACACGCGCGATGCGCAATCTACTTTGAATCGATTGCTCGATGTGTTTCCTGCGACCCAGCAAAATCAGATCCGTGCGATGACTGCGGGCTCGCTCCGTGGTATTTTATGCCAACGTCTCATTCCTTCTGTGGATGATGGGGTGGTGCTTGCTTGCGAGCTGCTCATCAATACCAATGCGGTGGCCAACATCATTCGAGACGGTAAGGACACTGGCTTGGAAAGTGCGATGCAGTCCGGTCGTAAACAAGGTATGCGCACAATCAACGAGTCGATCGATGTGCTTTTAGAGGAAGGTCGGATCACCGAAGAGGTGGCAGATGCCAACCGTTCAAACGCTGAGGACTAATTTATAATAAACATGGAAACTTTGGATCAACTTCTTATCGAAATGCTCGCTAAAGGCGGCTCGGACCTTCACCTCTCAGTCGGTGCTGTCCCTAAAATCCGTATTGATGGCGAGGTGTTCCCATTAGGGGACCGCGTGGTCGATGCGCCTCACATGGAAAAAATGCTAAAAGAGGTGACCCCTCCGAATCGTTGGGAGGTTTTCCAGCGGGAAGGGGACGCCGACTTGGCTCATGAGATACCTGGGCATGCCCGTTTTCGGATGAATTTGTTTCGTAATAGCCATGGCATCGCGACGGTGTTGCGCCAGATCCCTTCACGTATAGCGAGTCTTGATGAGCTTAATTTACCTGAAGCGCTTAAGGACATTGCTGGCTATGCGGATGGCTTGGTTCTGGTGACTGGTCCCACCGGTAGTGGTAAGTCTACTACATTGGCGGCGATCATTGACCACATCAATGAGAACACCTCGAAACAGATTATTACCTTAGAAGATCCAGTTGAGTTTACGCATACGGATAAGAACAGCACGATCCTGCACCGTGAAGTGAGCGAGCATACGAAGACATTTGCCAAGGGCTTGCGCGGTGCGATCCGAGCCGACCCAGATGTTATCTTGATCGGGGAAATGCGTGACATGGAAACGATCCGCCTTGCGTTGAATTGCGCTGCAATGGGCATGTTGGTATTTGCGACGGTTCATACAAATAATGCCACCAAGACGATTGACCGTATCATCGATGCATTTCCCGATGCGGAGCAGAATCAGACGCGTATCATGCTGGCCGATTCCTTGCGGGCGGTTGTCTCGCAGTTACTTTGTCAAAAAGTGGATGGTGGTCGTGTTGCGGTGCATGAGATTTTGCTGATGCACAGTGGTTTGCCGCACTGTATCCGAAAAGGTGCGCTTTCCAGTATCCGCAATATTATCGATCAAAACCGTGACCAAGGAATGATATCGATGGATGCTTCGCTTTCTAAGCTGTTGGATGAAGGTCTGATCTCTCAGGAAGAGGCCTACATGAAGGCGATCGATAAGGCTCGTTTTAAGGTGACTTAATAATACCTCTTTCAGGGGTGGTATAACTCGCTGCGTCAGACCAAATAAAAAAGCCCCCACAGGTAACTGTGGGGGCTTTTGTGTAATGTGTATTTAACTCGTGTTGACTAGAGTCCGTATGAGGCGAAGGAGACCTTTGTGATCTCGGCTCTGGCACAGGCATTTAGCACGTCGATCGAGCGCTGGTGCGGGGAGTCGGGGTCGGCTTGGATTTTGACGACGGTGTCGATCCCTGCGCGGTCGGAAGATGTGCGCAAGCGAGTAAGCGTGTATGAGAGCTTGGCCATGTCCCGGTCATTGACCGAGTCCATCGGGGCACCGTTTAGAAGGATCAACCCGTTGGGGAAGACTTCAACGATGTGTTCGCTGGGGAGCTCAAGGTTCTCAGCCGGTGGCGCATCGCTGGGGAGCTTAATGCCGATATCTGCTTCCTGCTGGAGTGGCAGGAACATGAAATAAATCAACAGGAGGAAGACGACGTCGATCATCGGTGTGATGTCGACTCTATCTTCGGACTCTAGAATTTTGTTTACAGCCATAATCTAGTCCTTTGCTGAAGCGAATATGAGATTGAAGATGCCTGCTTGGGCGCAAGCAGACATGACGCGATTGACATGACGGTGGGCAGTCGTGGCATCTGCACGAAGGAACACTTTCAGACCTGGGAGCTCTGTTCGCATATTAGCGAGGTAGGAGGGGAGGTCTTCATAGGCCACCGGTGTGGCACCTAGATAGACATCGCCGGCCGCATCGATAGAGATGTATTGACGATCACCCGGATCTTCCGGGATCGAGGCCTTTTCGGCTTCGGGGAGTTCCAAGTCGATCAGTTCAGCGCTGATGAAGCTGATCAAAGTCATGAAAAAGGCGATGAGCAGGAACACGACGTCGATCATCGGAGTCAGTTCGAACTCCGGGTCGACCTCATCTGGGGTCCATGTTTTCATCGGTTAATTATTTGGTTAGGGGATTAACGATTTTTAATCGCAGTGTTCATTGTGAACTGTAGGTCACCCACGATACGGCCGACACGTGAGGTGATCTTGCCGTAGCGATTCTTGAAAAAGAAGAAGAAGAACATTGCGGGAATACCAACCATCATACCAGTTGCGGTGGTGATGAGCGCTTCCGAAATGTTACCCGCAAGTGCTTGGGCACTACCGGCGCCTTCCGCTTCGATCACGTTGAAGGCCTTGACCATACCAGAAACGGTTCCGAGGAGACCGACCATTGGCGAAAGCGAACCGATAACGGAGAGGTAATTGATAAGGATGTATGGTCCGGCTAACTCCTCAGCGGATGCTTCTTCGACGGCTTCTTTGACTTGCTCTGCATTGTAGTCGTTGACGTCTACACGGACGAGGCCAGCACCAAAGATATTTGTCATCGGGGCTGGGTTTTCATCGCAAAGGGTTTTGGCTTTTTCGAGGTCGACCACCTTAAGGGCTTCTTCGATTTCGGCGGCTACGTCTATTTTGAGGATGGGGCCCGCTTTAACTGCCATGAAGTTATAAACGATCAGTCCAAATCCGGAGATTGAAAGGAGCATCAACGGATACATGGCCAAGCCACCAGCTTTGAACATGTCGATAAGTGACTTCTCTCCTTGGACTGGGCCGGCTTCTTCACCTTCTACTGCGGTTTCAGCTGCTGGCGTGTCTTGAGCTTGGAGGCTTTGGGTGATCGTCCATTGTGTGACGCCGACAAAGAGCGCGATGGCGAAGAATGAGGGGATGAGGCGGAACGTTGTTTTTTTCATAGCGGTTGTATTTTTAGAAAGCTAAGTGGTTTTGAGAGGCTTAAGATTTAGGTAACTTATCAAGTGATGTTTGAGCGTTTGCGGCCCAAGGAGAGTCGGGGTAAAGGATGACGATTTCAGTCCATACATTGCGCGCTGCAGTGTTGTCGTTTGCGCGAGCATAGCAGTCACCAATTAGATAGAGCATTTCAGGGACCCATACGTAGGAGGTCTGTGCGCGAACGAAGCCTCTGGTGAGTAGGTCGAGAGCATCTTTGTAGCGCTCCTCGCGATGGGCCTTGGAGCCTTGTAGCAACTTGTAGAGTGAGAAGAGGCGCTCTTTAGGCTCTGGCTCTTCCATCGCGTCAATCATCGGTGTTGCTTCTGCGAGGTTGTCGGAAAGGACCAGACTGTAGGCGAGCCACATTCTGACATTGTCGAGTGTTTCTCCGGTCACCACTTCTTCCATGGCACGATAGAGTGGAATGACTTCATCATATTGACCCGCACCGCGAAGCGCGTCTGCCGCATCGGCAACAGACGACATGTTCGGAGTGTAGATACCATCGACTGGTAATATTTTAGCGATACGTGCAGCGGAGTTGAAGTCTTTTGTAGCAATGTATGCGTTCATTAAGCGGATCGTGCATTGGCTGTAGGAAATGCCGACCTTGGTGAGCGCAATACGGTTTATGATGTCTTCGGCTTCGTTGAGCTCTCCGGCTCTGATCAAGGTATTGATCATTAATTGAACTGGGACGTGCAGGGCAACGAAGGTGTCGGGGACCTGATGGAACTTAATCAATGGGTAAACTTCAGGGCGAAGTAATGTGACTGCGGTTGTGTAGTCATCTGCGTCAATCAGTGCCCGTGCTTTTTCTGTATCCACAGCAAGGCGTAGTGATTTGACCATGGACTCACTGACGGGGAGGGAGACCTCACCAACGCCGCCATCGAGCTCGGCTACCAGTAGACCATCTTTAAAGGTTACAAATTTGAGCACCTGTGTGGAGCCGTTGTTTTGCTGCTGCATCAAGACTGGAAGGCTGCCGTATTGCTGCCAATGTATATTTTGTGCGACAGCTGAGTGGAGTAGTCCGACCGAAAGTGATCCGATGAGAATAGCTTTTAAGGTAATGCGATACATCTTGCGAGTATGGTTGGAAAATGGGCGGCTCATTATTTCAACTCCCTTAGTTTGGATTTGATCGATGACATGATTTCATCGGG
>JANQXM010000046.1:41778-70617 GCA_030729385.1 Opitutales bacterium
AATTCTCCTTGGCGAAGGATGACTGCCGGGATCTGTGGTGATCCGGAAAACTGAGTAAGGATCATTTCCAAGTAATTCAGTGCGCCTTTTAAATCTTTGTCTTCGGCTGCGACATCCGCCAAGCGCATGTAAGCGACGATCGTGGCGTCATCTTGCGGGAATCGTTTTAAGATTTGTTGCCATGCCTGAACTGCGAATTCCTTGCGCTTATTGCGCTCAAAGTCGGCGACATAAAGAATAACACGCGGTGTAGCTTGATCGAGTAGGTCTTGGTCGAAGCGCATTGATGGGGCAAGCTCTACTTCGAGACGGTAGAGACCCATGAGCGCGCGTGTTTCGGCGATGAAGTTTTTGCCTGTCTTGTGCTTGGCGAGCAAATCGCGGAAGAGTGTTTCCGGTGTCTCGGCAGGGAAGGCTGCCAGTTCCTTACGATAGATCGCAGTGATCTCGTTGATTGGCGAGAGGTCCTCAAGCAGTGCTTCGGTAAATGCAGGATGATTGCGGAGTTTATTATAGAGCGATTGTTCCAGTGTTGGATTGACGTAGAAATGCTCAAAGAGGAAACCGCGGTCGGTGACGATATTGGTGCGGAACTCCTGGTCATTGTCGAGCTGGTCGAGGAAAGCCACTGTGCGTTCCAGCATGGCTTTGTTGGTTTCGTATTTTTCTGCGTAACCTTCGATCAATGTGTCGACGCCTGAATTGCTGGAGTTGCCGATATACTTGCGAATGTTTTCGCTGTAGAGCTTAAGCATCTTCGTCGGCTCTAGGTTGAATTCATACGCACGACCAAGTTCGAAGATCGCGTCTGTGAGGCGACCAGTTTCACCATAGGTTTCGATATACGCTTTGAAGTGTGCCGCCATTTTGCCGTATTCGCCGAGTGTCTCATGGATGGCACCGATACGGAATGCGACACTGTCATGTATGTCCTGTTGGTAGGTGATGCTGTCGGCTTGTTGGAAATGCTGGAGCGAGAGTTGGAAGTCTTCTGCTAGGAATTCAATTTCACCGAGGAAGAAGTAGGCCTGGTCGCGTCCACTGCCACTGGGGTATTTTTCCAAGTATGCATGGAGCGTGTCGCGAGATTCTTCGAACGCTTGAGCATAGAACTGCGCCGATCCTTTACGCAGCATGGCGTCTTCGGCGTAGATGCTGGTAGGGAACTTGCTCAGCACTTGTTGAAAGCTGCTGATCGCCTCTGCGAATTCAAAAGTTTGTAGCTGGGCGAGGCCTTTCCAGTAGTGAAGACCGTCTTCAAACGAAGGCGAGCTGTGTAATTTAAGCCATCTTTGGCATTGAGCGATGACCTGAGGGAATGCCTCTTGCTCAAACATGTAAGCACCCCATTGGGCGAGTAGATTGCCTGAAATGGGGTCGATTGGGCGGGTGTCGAGGAAATCGACCGCAACCTTCGCAAACTCTTCATTGAGACCCGCGATTCTAAGCTCTGCGGCAAAGACTGCGGTCACATCGGAATAATAGTCGCCGTCTGGGAAGCGTGAGCGGTATTCACGACCGATCTTGAGGATGTCCTTCTTTTTGTCGATCTGCCGTGCGTTGGAGAATGTCGCGTAGAAGTAAAACTCGACTTGCTCACTGTCTGGATACTCGACTTTGAGGTCGTTAAACATCCAGAATGCTTCGTAGCGTCGCCCGGTTTGTGTGTAGTTGCGGGCACGGCGCACTAGTAGTTCACTGCGTAGAGTGGGTAGTTTGCGGAGCTGTGTTAAGTTCGCCTCTAGCGTGCTGATTTGCTGGTTGAGCTTGTCGATCGCTTCACCGGTATTTCCAAAAGCAACGCGTTGCTCTTTCTTCGCGACTGCTTCGGCCAACTGTGCTTCATGATACTCGATCATGATGTCCGTCGTCTTGATGAGATTAAGCAAGATCGCGGCATCATTGATACGACCAAGTGCGACCACTTCGTCACTCGCTTTAAGGAGTGCGACATTTAAGCGCGGGCGGTAGCGAGCTTCTGACTCTTTGGCTAGGTAAGGCACTAGGCGCATGGCATCGTCAAAACGTTTTTCTGCAAATAGCGCTTCAAAGCTGGCTGCTGCCGCCATCGCCCTGTCTTCATGCTCGCGTGCTTCCTCTAGTAACTGTCCAAAATAGGGGAGGCCTTCCTTGAGCTTACCTGTAGCGTAGAATGTTTGGACGAGATCCTTGAGGATCTTTTCTTTTTCTGAATATGTCAGGCGGAAATCGTAGGCGCCTGAAAGGATGTTGATCATCAATTCTGTGGCTTGATCGTGTTGCCCAACTGTGCGGAATACATCGATCTTTTTCAGACTGGCATCCTTTATCTTAGGTGAGCGTGGAAATTCTTTTTCCAACTTATCATACCATTGAAGGGTTTGCTCGAGGTTCGATTTGTCGCCAGTGTTGATGTAGAGCTGGATGTAGCCCGTGCCGACTAGGAAGATCGGGAAATCGAGTTTGATTTTTTCGGCACCGGTTTCGGTAGCGCCCTCGACCCGGGTGATGAGCTCTTTGAGTAGAGGCATCGCTTCTACCAGTTGGCCGCGCTCAACGAGTGTGTTGGCTTGAACTTGTAGGTTGCTGAAGCTCATTTGGCTGGCTTCGCCTTCTTGTGCCTGTGCGGTCAATGCGCCTGCTGTGGCTACTAACAGTGCGAATAAGAGTTTTCTGAAATTAGTGGGGAAGGGCATCTGCTTAGATGTGAAAGCTTGTAGGAACAAAGCGCAAAGCTTCCCTTTCCTCGGGGAGTGTGTAAAGCGTAAATCCAGCTTTTAGCCCTGGAATTTATGGGTTAAATAGAATTTATGTTAATTTACTGAGCTCCTCTGCTGCAGCTTCCCACTCGTAGTTTTTCTCTTCGAGTCGTTTGGAAATGCGTGAGGCTTTGATGTTTAGCTCTTTTGCCTGCTCGGGGTCGTTGTAGGTATTGGGGTTCTCCAGCTGTTTGGAGAGCTCGAGTTGGTCGCTTTCCAGCGAGACAATTTCGGCTTCCATCCTGGCGATAAGGCTTTCGATGCTCTTGCGACCACCGGAGGCATTTTTGCGGGCTTCCGCGGCTTGACGACGGCGATCCTTGGCGCTGATTTTCTCGCTTTTGCCCTGGGTGACTGGGCTACCGTCGGGGCGAGCGTTCTTGAGACCTGCGACGAGACCACTTTGTTCGGATGAGGCACCAGACTTACGCAAATAGTAGTCGTAGTCGCCTGCATAGACGGTGGTCGTGCCTGCTTGAATTTGGATGGTGCTTTGAGCGATCGCGCGGATGAAGTGCACGTCGTGACTGACGAAGACCAATGTGCCGGTGTAGTCTTTGAGTGCTCCGATGAGCGCATCAATGCTGGGCATGTCGAGGTGAGTGGTCGGCTCGTCGAGTAGGAGGAAATTGGGTGGAGACAATAGTAGTTTTACTAGAGCGAGGCGGCTCTTTTCGCCACCACTGAGCACTTTGACTTTTTTGAAGACATCATCACCGCGGAAGAGGAAGGCGCCTAAGATACCGCGCACCTTTTGCTCGTTCATCCCAGTTTCGATCTTTTCCATCGCTTCGTCGAGCACGGTGCGCTCCACGTTTAGGATCTCCACGCGTTGCTGTGAGAAATAGCCGACACTGACGTTGTGCCCGAGATCGCTGGTGCCGGCTTGAATGGGCACTGCGCCGGAGAGAATCTTCAGCAAGGTGGACTTACCGGAACCATTGGGACCGACCAAGACGATGCGCTGGCCTTTTTCAATTTGCATGCTCAGGTCGGTGTAAACGACATGGTCACCATAGGCTTGATCGACTTTTTCCAGTGTGGCGATGCGTTGTCCGCTGCGTTGCGGCTGCGGGAATGAGAAGGAAATGGTGTCGGCGTCACTTTCCGGTGCGGCGATGCGCTCCATCTTTTCGAGCTGCTTGAGGCGGGCTTGTGCTTGAGAGGCCTTACTGGCTTTAGCGCGAAAGCGGCGCACGAAGTCTTCAAGGTGAGCAATTTCCCGTTGCTGATTATTATATGCGGCGAGGTGTTGTGCCTCGCGGTCAGCCTTTTGGGTTAAGTATTTCTCATAGTTGCCGTGGTAGCGGTTGAGGCGGCCATGTGCAATCTCGACGATACCGTCGCAGATCGCATTCAGGAATTCACGGTCGTGCGAAATGGTGAGGATCGCACCAGAATAGCGTGTGAGCTGGTTTTGGAACCAGCCGAGTGTTTCAAGATCGAGGTGATTGGTTGGTTCGTCGAGCATGAGCAGGTCGGGCTCCATGACCAATAGCCGGGCGAGGTGTGCACGCATGATCCAACCACCGCTTAATGTGTGGGCTGGAATGTCGAAGTCTTCCGCGCGGAAGGCCAGCCCTGCGAGGATGCGCTTGGCCTTGGCTTCAAGGTTGTAGCCATCGAGCTCAACGAATTTTTCCATCGCATCGAGCCGATCGGAGTCGTTCGGGTCCGGATGCTTGCGCAATGTCTCGTAAATCTTGGTAAACTCCGGCGAGATCGATGTAGCTAGTTCGGCTACTGTTTCTTCGCCGGTCGGGGCACTTTCCTGTGGGAGAAAGCCGATTTTGATATCGCGCTCCAGTTCGATCAATCCGCTGTCTTGCTCGGCATCGCCCAGGATAATCGAAAATAAAGTCGTTTTACCGGCACCATTGGGGCCCACCAGCCCTAGCCGCTCGCCTCGTAGTAAACGTAGCGAGATGTCGTTGAATAGGGTTTTTTGGCCGAAGCCTTTACTGATTTTGGATACGGTAAGCATGAGCGAGCGGAGAGGAATACCGATAAGTGCGGGCTTTTAAAGTCTTCTTTTCGAGTCAGACTTGCGCCCGCCGCAGCTTCTGTTTTCTCTGCTCTCTTATTTATGTCACATTCGTCCTCACAAGCATCTGTTTTTAAGTTCTGGTTTCGACCCGGTGCCACGGTGCGCGCACTGTTGGATGCGGGGCAAGGGCACTTGATGGCGCTGATCGCCGGGGCTGCATTTGGTTTGGTTCAAGCAGGGCGCATTTATTTATACGCGGAGCAAGCTTCAGGCGGCATATTAGTTGCGGGTGCACTCGCTGGGCTCGTCGGGCTTTGCTTGATCGCGTATCTATTGCGTAACTTCGGTCGTTGGTTCGGTGGGCAGGCGACTTTTGCCGAGGCTCGCACGGCGCTTGGGCTCGGTTTGATCCCTTGGACGCTGTTGTTTGCGGGTTTGATCCCTGCATTGATGTCGATAGATCCCGAAGTGATAGCCAGCTGGTTTCCACTTATTTTCGTGGGCTTTGTTTACGGCTACATAATCCTCTTGTTTTCGATCTCTGCGGCATTGCGCCTCACTTTGCTGAAAACATTCATTTGTTTGGTTGTGACCTTTCTAGTCTCGATGTTTCCGCTCACTTTACTGGCTCAGTTGATGGTGAAGGTATTTAGTCTCGCTGCTTAGTTTTTTGTTATGCTCCAATATCTTAAAATCAAAGACCTCGCGCTGTTGGATCAAGTCACACTCGAGTTCGAGTCTGGCTTCACGGCAGTGACCGGTGAGACCGGAGCAGGTAAAAGTGTCTTGCTCGGGGCGCTTGGTTTGTTGGCGGGTGCTCGCACGGATAAGTCTTTGATTCGTCAAGGCACCGATGCGGTCGAAGTCGAAGCCGCTCTGTATTTTGAAGATTCTGCCGAAATCGATGGATTGCTTGATGGTGCAGGGCTACCGGTTTGTGAAGACGGCGTGCTTCTCTTACAGCGCAGTATTCATAAGAGTAAGATGCCTCGCATACAGATCAATGGCAGCATGGCGACGCTGACTCAGTTGCAAAATCTAGGCGAGTCGTGGATCGATTTTCACGGACCTGGTGAGCCGCAGAAACTTTTTCAAGAGAAATGCCAGTTGCGCATGCTGGATGCCTATGCGGGCAATGATAAAGCAGTTGCCGACTATGGCACGGACTACGGAGTATGGCGCGACGCGCTGAAAGAGATTGCTGCTCTCGAAACCGGCGAGCGACTAGATCCGGACGAAATTGAGTTTGTGCAAAAGCAGATCAACAAGATTGATGCAGTTGATTTGAGCGAAGAATCCATTGAGGCGTTGGAGCGCGATTACACTCGCATGTCCAGTGCGCAAGAACTGGTCGCGTTGGCAAGTGGTTGCGCGGATGCTATCTCGGGCGAGAATGGCTTGAGCGAACAATTGAGTGCATTGGTTGCCAGTTTTGAATCGTTGGCAGAGTTGGACCCCGGTTCGCAGTCATTATACGAACGCGTTCAGAGCTTGTTGATTGAGTTACAAGATGTGGGTGACGAAGTGGGACATCTATCGAGCGATTTTGATTTTGATCCCGATACGATCGAGGCCACCACTGAGCGGATGAATCTTTGGCAAGAGTTGCGTCGGAAATATGGTAGCAGCGTTGAGGCGGTGCTCGGAAAGCGTGAAGAGTTGGCGCAAAAACTTGCCGTGCAAGGCGACATCGAAGGCGTGCTTGAAGCGAAGCGGGCGGCTGCTGTTAAACAGAAGAAGCAACTGGAGAAACAGGCGCAGAAAATCACCAAAGCTCGCGCGAAGGCCGCTATCGTGCTCTCCGAAAAAGCCGCGGCATTGTTGCAGGCACTCGGCTTTAAGAAGGCGCGTCTCGCGATTGAAATGCTGTCTGAAAAAGAACTCACCGAACATGGTGATAGTGGCTGCCGTTTTCTTTTCTCACCCAATGCCGGACAAGATCTTTTGCCGCTCAACAAGATCGCATCGAGTGGTGAGACTGCCCGTGTGATGCTTGCGCTGAAGACGGTGCTGGCGGAGGCCGACGCCACGCCGCTACTCGTCTTCGACGAGGTCGATGCAAATGTCGGCGGTGAAGTGGGGCGTGCGGTCGGCGCTGAGCTTGCACGTCTATCGGGGCGACATCAGGTGCTCTGCGTGACGCACCTTCCTCAAGTGGCATCGCTGGCGCAAAATCATTTCGTCGTTACTAAATCGCAGGATGATGATTCCACCACGGTTGCGATTGGTCCGATCCACGAATCGCGTGAAAATCGTCTCGAAGAACTGGCTCGTATGTTGGGGGATCGCAACTCGGCTTCTGCCCGTGCGCACGCGGAAGAGCTTCTAATTTAGTCGATTACGTAGCTGTTATTTGGGCTTTATACCCCATCTTGTTTTTGATTTTACTATTCTTTTATGCAGTAGCGTGTTGTCTTGCTGCTCGAATGACGATTGGGTCTACGTTGTTGTGCCACGTAAATTAAGTTTCATTAACTACAAGGGTGGGGTCGGAAAGACTTCGCTCGTGTAAATTTAGCAGCCGCTCTCGCAGAGAAGGGGAATCGCGTTTTGTTGATCGATTTGGATGCTCAGTCGAACTCGAGTATTTGGACGATGCGTTTGGAGCGTTGGAATCCTTTGAATACCGCAGACTCGGGGCATTTGTATTCTATCTTCGAGCCCGGTGTCTGCCGTTTGAGGGATTGTATTGTGCGCGATGTGATTCGTGGTACCGAAGGACAAGCGTTGCTTCCAGGCTTAGATGTCGTGCCGACTACGTTTACTTTGGTTGATTTGGAACACGATTTTGAGTCGCCTGATGGGCGGCCTGCATTTGCGATTTTTCAAGAGCAGTTGGCTGAGGTCGAGGATGAATACGACTTCATCATCTTTGACTGTCCGCCCAATGTCTTATTTGCCGCGCAGTGTGGGATTTTTTGTAGTAGTGAAGTTTACGTGCCAGCCAATCCCGATGCGCTTAGCTTGATCGGCTTTACCCTTTTGGTCGGCAAGTTGCAGCAGTTTCACCATCTCAGCGCCAGTTTTCGCGTTGCTGGTATGCAACCCACGGCGCAAGTGCGTGGGGTGATTTTTAACTCGATCAAAAGCAATGTAGATATCGACGTGCCTAAGATGCGCATGCAGTTCCGTATTAACCAATTTAAGAATCAGGGGCGTATCGCGAAGGATGCGCGAATCCTTGATGCGCAGATCCGTGATGCTATAATCGTTCGTCGCGCAGTTACACTAGGTCTTCCGGTTAATTTAATCGGGAACCTTGGCACTGAGGAATCGGTCCGAGATGATTACGCCCAAGTCGCCGAAGAGATTTTACAAACCCCTGAACAAGCCTAAGTATCCTGTTATGTCTAAAGAAAATATTGAGCATTATTCCGAGCAAGAATGGGAATACATTCGTAAGCGTTTTTTTAATTCGATCTTGAATGAGACCGAAATCGCGAAGCTGGGGCAAAATGTCGGTGTTTCCTGGCCGTTCAAGTGCAGCGATGAAACGGCAAACAAATACATCGAGTATACTCTCGAAGAGTTAAATAGTGTCCCTGGTTTGGTCGGTAAAAAAGGGCGTATCCATAAACTCATGGATATCCTCCGCGAAACTTTGGCCTTCGATGATCCTTTCGGCGACATGGTCGATACCGTTGAAGAGGAAAGCTATGAAGATAATACTTTCGAGCGGATCTTGGCGAAATTACAGGTGCCTACTAACTATCCAGCTAAATTCCTCCAGTTTACAGATGATACGAAGGAGCTGCTGAAGAGCGAAGAACTGACCACGCTTCTCGAGGTGGTTCATTTCGGTCAAAAGCTCGCCCGTAATGTCGTCGTCGGTGGTGATTTGAAGACCTTCCTCAATGGACTCGCGCATAAAGACGAGGTGGGCATACGAAAGCACATGCCGTATCGCCGTGGCGAGCGTGGGCTGCATTTGGCTGAGGCCATTGCATTAGTCGCTGAAGGCTTCGACGAATCCTTGCAGTTAGAATTGCTCCATCAGAGCGGTGTCGGTTTGACCGAGGAAGAAGAAGCGGTGCGAAAGAAGGCGAGCAAGTTGAACACCGAGGCCCAGTTGAAAGTGGGCTTAGAGCAGGTCAAAGACTTGTGCGAATGGTTTACCGCAGAAGCAATCGATCTAGAGCAGATTTTTAATACCGGCGGCATGCCAGAGCGTTTCTTCTTGAATGTCAATGAGCCTCGAATTGAGCGTCTCGCATTGGCATTGAGTCGCCTCCACTTCGGTATTGATGAGCAGAAGAAGGGCGGACTGTTTGGTAAGCTCTTCGGGCGCTAAACGGTTACTCGCTTTACTTTAGCAGGTCTAATAAAACCGGCTTCTCGATGAATTTCGATGCGGCGATCGGTGAATTGAAAATGCCGATTTTACTCTGATCGAGTAGGCGTTGCTGGAAGACTTGGCTCAGTGCGACGACCATGGGGTCATTGGCGATGATTGCCCATTTCGACTTTCCGAATTGATCGCTCTTATTAATGAAATTAGCGAAACCATAGAGCTCCGCACGTGTGATTTGTGAGACGGCGAGGCGATAGTCAGCCACACCAACATAATTCACATCATAACCGGGGTCCGAAAATAAAGTATTCGTTTTATCAGCGAGCCCTTCGATGGTGATGTCGCCCGAGATGACCTCGACGATGAGTTTGTGCTCTTTATAGATTTTGTAATCAACCTTCATACTGTGTAATAAGACGTTATACAGATTTGAGTGAAAATCAAACCGTATACTCAATGCCTGACGTCGGATTGACAATCTTAGATTGTGGCAATCGCTCAGTTAAATCGCGTAAAAACCATTCGCGAGCTTCGGGGTCTCCATGGTTGAGCACCACGGAACGAGCCTCCGATTGGGTGGCATAGTCGCTTAATTCTTCGCGATGGGCATGACCACTCAGATCGAATTGATCGATCGAGGCGCGAATCGGTGCGCTGTAATCCAGAACATCGAAAAAGAAACTGCCGCTGTCGCGCTCTTCGAGTAATTTGCCACCAGGGGTGTCTGGGTCGCAATAGCCGACGAAGCAAATCCCATTTTGTGGGTGGGGTAGCAGGGAGGCCGCGACTTTGTATGAGGGCGTGTGTTCGACCATCATGCCACTACTGACGAGGTAGATGCCTTTGCGCGGCAAGTCCCGTCCAGGGCGCATATTCTGATCGACCGAGCGCACCTTCATCTTTTCGAGCATGCTGATGTCGAAGTCGATGAGCTGCGTGCGCTTACGGATCTTTTCAAAGTAGTTGCAGATATCCATGCCCAGTCCTGCGGCGTGGATGGGGCATTTTGGCAGTCGTCCAAAGCTGCGCGCCTCGAAAATGATTTTGAAAAGCTCCTGCATACGACCAAGCGCAAAAACCGGAATGAGGCAGCTGCCTCCGCGTTCTAAGATGTCGTTGATCTGCGTGACCAGTCGATCCACTTCGGAGGCGCGGGTCAGCTCTGGTTTGCGCGCTTTGGCGCCGCGTGTCGTTTCGAGTATGAGCGTGTCGATTTTTCCAGTGGGTAGGTGCGCGCCTGGTAATGTGCGTTGAGCCTCAAACAGCACGTCGCCCGAAAATACGATGCGGCGGTTATTGTGGATGAACTCCACCGCCGCCGCTCCGACCACGTGACCGGCTGGGTGGAGAATCACCTCGATGGTTTCGTCGCCCTTGCGGTAGATTTCGCCGCGCTCAAAGCGTTGCATGACGAGTTGTTTGGAAACTTGGATCACGTCGCGGTGCAGAAAGAGCGGGTAGTCGGTGATGCCGTGCTCCTCGCGCTGGCGCTTCATTACGTTGATCGAGTTGCGCAACATGCGAGGTGCGAGCTCAACATTTGGAGCCGAGGTGATAATAGGCGTGTCCGGATTATGTGCGGCGATAATGGGCAGCGATCCGAGGTGATCCAAGTGGCAGTGGGTGAGCACGATCAAATCGAGATCGATGTCCTCAATCAGTCCAAAGTCGGGAGTGGCGGCTAAGCCCAATTCCTTCGGGTTTAGACCCGAATCCACTAAGATGTGAAATGCCCCGATTTGGACGTATGTGGCACTGGCGCCGATAGCCCCATTAGGATTCAAGTCGATCAACTTCATGTATGGGGCGAGCCTTCTGGGCTATTCGGTGGGATTTTCATCTCGATTTCAGGTATGCGGAGATGGAACGGATAGCCAGATCTGTCAATCCCGTGGAAGGAACCCGTCGCAATACTGGCGCAATGCGTCATGTGGTAACTATTGTAAGTAAACGTTTCACCCGGTGCGAGCGTTGGTTCTTTGCCCACGATACCTTCTCCCTCGATGACGTGGCTGTGGCCATCTTCGTCGCGCAGCACCCAGCGGCGACCCCGTATCGTCACGGTCGTATCAGAAAAATTGGTGATGGTGATAAAATAAATAAAGGCGTGGGGTGCATCGCTGGGGAGGCGTTCCTTGTCATGAAAATAAACAAGTTTATCGAGAGTGGCACGAAGCCCGGGTATTTCTTTGCTTGGGGAAGACACGCGATTAGGAATTCTTTACTCGATTCTATTAACAATCAGGCTCCTTAATCAATCCCTAAGCTGTGGGGGAGCTGTGTGTGACCTTTTGGGGTGAGTAGGCGCCTTTGGTCAATTGTAGTCACGGCACTCTGTGCCGTGTAAGTTAGAAAAGAGACCCTTCCAGCGTGGCGAGTCAGGAGACTGACTCGGCTACATCCTCTCAGCGCTACCATTTTCTCGGCTCTTTTTTCGTTTGCGCCCGCGCCGGCAAACCTTTGTCTTCATCGCTTTTCTCCTAAGCAGATCCTACCGATGACAACTCCAATCAAAATTTACGACACCACGCTGCGCGACGGCACACAGGGCGAAGGTGTATCTTTTACAGTCGCGGGAAAGCTCCGCGTCGCTGAAAAGCTCGATCAGTTTGGGATTGATTACATCGAAGGCGGCTGGCCGGGCTCGAACCCGCGCGACATGGCTTTCTTTGAAGAGGCGCAGAAGCTCAAGCTGCAGCATGCTAAAATCGCAGCTTTTGGCTCTACACGTCGCGCCAGCCTGACCGCTGAAGAGGACCCACAGCTCAAACTGCTCTTGGATGCCAATACTCCAGTCGTCACCATCTTTGGTAAAACCTGGCTGCTTCACGTGACCGAGATTTTGCGCACTACCGCGGAGGAAAATCTCAAGATGATCGAGTCCTCTGTTCGCTTTTTGACCGATAATGGCCGCGAAGTGATCTACGATGCCGAGCACTTTTTCGACGGATTTCGTGACAACCCAGAATACGCACTGCAAACACTCGAAGCTGCAAAGCGCGGTGGCGCAGTCAACTTGACCCTTTGCGATACCAATGGCGGACAACTCGTCAGCCAGCTTGGTGAGATCGTGGCCAAGGTCGTGGCGCATTTCCCAGACACACCAGTGGGTGTGCATTGCCACAATGATTCCGGTCTCGGAGTCGCCGTTTCCCTTGCCGGTATCGAAGCCGGTGCCGTGCTCGTGCAAGGCACGATCAACGGAGTGGGTGAGCGCAATGGCAATGGTAACCTCACGACCATTATACCCAACTTGATCCTCAAGATGGACAAGGAGCTCAACTGCGCGCCCAACCTCAGCAAGCTGCGCGATCTCTCGCTTTTCGTCGATGAGATGGCAAACCGTGCTTCCGATAACTCCGCACCATTTGTCGGTCCTGCTGCTTTTGCACACAAGGGCGGCGTTCACGCCGATGCCGCGGCGAAGGTGAAGCACAGTTACGAGCACATCGAGCCGGAGCTGGTGGGTAACCGCACCCGCGTCTTGGTCTCCGACATGTCGGGCCGCAGCAGTGTGATGATGAAGGCCAAGGAAATCGGTGTCGATCTCGACGCCCGCTCACCTGAGCTAAAAGACTTTCTCGCCGAGCTCAAAGAACTCGAATTCAAGGGCTATGGCTACGAAGCCGCCGATGCCTCCTTTAAGTTACTCCTCAATCGCTTTCTCAAGGGCAAGAAGGACGACTTCGAACTCATCGGCTATCGTGTCATGGTCGGACACCAAGCGGCGTTGAAGCGCACGGTTTCTGAAGCCACCGTTCAAGTAAAGATCGGCGACGAGATTCATCACACCGTGGCTGAAGCGATCGGTCCAGTTGGGGCTTTGGACGATGCATTGCGCAAAGCCATCGCACCCGCGTTTCCTGAAATCATGGAAGTGGAACTGATAGATTTCAAAGTTCGAATTCTCGAAAGCCAACACGGCGCCGATGCGATCATCCGCGTGCATATCGAGTCCACCGACGGCAAAGAAATTTGGGGCACAGTGGGTGCCAGCGACAACATCATCGAAGCCACTTGGGAAGCCCTCGTCGATTCGGTGGAATACAAGATACTGCTCGAATCCGAGAAGGCGGCTAAATAAGGCCTCAAGACTTTTTTTAAGGGGAGGGTTCCTTCTCTTTTGTAAGGTTTCGGCTGTTCGCTCGCTTCATTAGGGTGAACACTATTCAATTATACTTACGAATTGCTGCGGGATGCCTCATTCTCGGTTTATTCGCTGGCTGCGCCACATCTGATACCATGCATACACAAACCGTTCCCGACGCCGCCTATCGTTCCGCACTGGAGTGGACCGATCCATCTCAATTCGATCTGCCAGTGGCAGGATCTCCCGAGGAGGCTGCCATGTTGGCAGGTGTAAAAACACTCTTTGAGGATTACACTGCTGCTAATCTCTCCACAAAAGTGGAGCAAGTATATGCCAAGAAGGTGTATTTTCGCGATGCCTTCAAGCAGCTGGATTCCGCAGCAGCCATCCGCGAATATTTTCTCGCCGGACTAGAGCCATTGGAAGGATCGGAATTTATCTTTAACTCAATTGCGAGAAGCGGTGGCGATTTCTACCTCGATTGGACGATGCGACTAGATTTCAAAAAGACCCTGACCGGCACCTGGGAAGAGTCGATCGGCGTCAGTCGCATGCGTTTTAACAGCGAGGGAAAGGTGATCTTCCACCAAGACTATTGGGACCCGACCGACATCGTTTACAAACGCATACCGATCGCAAAACAGCTGATCGCCTATGTGAAGGGGAAGATGTGATTTATACCATTGGTCGTTGACCGCGGCGGTGTTGAGGATTCGTTGTTTTTAGAATGCCTGAATTACCTGAAGTTGAAACAACCCGTCGTGGGATTGCGCCGCATGTTGAGGGCAAGCAAGTGATTGCCGTGCGAGTGCGTCAACCGCAGTTGCGATGGCTAGTGCCGGATTCTGTGCAACTGGCGGTGGGGTATGAGATTCGAGCTGTGCGCCGCCGAGCGAAGTATCTGCTACTGGATACTGCAGCGGGTTCGATTGTGTTACACTTAGGCATGTCAGGTAGTTTGACTGTGCAGCCCACCGACAAAGCGGTGTTGAAACACGACCATTTGGATATCGTTTTGGACGATGGTTATTGCTTACGCTTGAATGACCCGCGGCGTTTTGGTGCCTGCTTGTGGCAGGGGGCGGATGAGCCAGAGCTTAAATTATTTGCTGGCTTAGGTCCGGAACCATTGACGGATGCGTTTGATGGGGCGCGTTTATTTGAGCGCTCACGTGGTCGCACGGTGGCGGTGAAGAACTTTATTATGACCAATGCTGTGGTCGTCGGTGTGGGTAATATCTATGCGAATGAAGCGCTATTTATGAGCGGGATCGACCCGAGGCGTGCGGCGGGGAAGGTCAGCCGCCAGCGCTATCAAGCACTGGCACAAAACATAAAGACCGTGCTCGCTAAAGCGATTGAGCAAGGCGGCACAACACTGCGCGATTTTCTCGGTGCGGATGGCAAACCTGGCTACTTTCGTATCCAGTTGAAGGTCTATGGTAAAGCCGGCGAAGCTTGCCCGGTTTGTGGCACCGCGATTCGTTCGCTAAACATTGGTCAGCGGAACAGTTTTTATTGTCCGAAGTGCCAGAGGTAGCGGCGGTCGTCCCTGACCGCCATTTGATACGCCCTGACGCTGACGAATGGCGCTTAGGGACAAGCGCCGCTACCAAGTCCATTACGCCAAAGGTTTGGCTGAAAGGAGTAGTAAGGTGGGGGCGTCTCGCCGAGACGACTGTTGGCTAGTGCGCGCTGAAACTTATCGCTGAAGCAGCTTCAAAAACTCGTCGTTGTTCTTGGTCTGACCGAAGCGTTCGATCATCGTTTCGGCGGCGTCTTCGATCTTTTGACCGGCTAGCGCGCGGCGAAGGAATTGTGCACCTTCGAGGTATTTACCTGAGAGCAGGAGTTCTTCCTTACGTGTGCCGGAAGCATTCAAATTGATCGCCGGCCAGAGACGTAACTCGGCGGCTTTGCGGTCGAGCACCATTTCCATGTTACCGGTGCCCTTGAATTCTTGGAAGATCAGGTCGTCCATCTTACTGCCTGTTTGAATGAGGGCAGTCGCTATGATGGTGAGGCTGCCGCCTTCTTCACAGTTACGTGCAGCGGAGAAAATTTGACGTGGCTTTTCGAGCGCGCGGCTATCGAGACCACCGGTCATGGTGCGGCCACCTTTACCAGAAGCGGCATTGTATGCGCGGGAAAGACGGGTGATGGAGTCCATGAGTAGGACGACATCTTTACCAGCTTCGACCAGGCGTTTACAGCGCTCGATGGCGAGCTCGGCGAGGCGGGTGTGGTTGGTGATTTCTTCGTCGTTGGAAGATGCGTAGATCTCGGCGTCGACGCTGCGTTTGAAGTCGGTGACTTCTTCGGGGCGCTCATCGACGAGCAGCACGATAACGTGACATTCAGGGTGGTTTTCAATGACACCGTGTGCGATGTCATGAAGAAGGGTGGTTTTACCAGTGCGCGGTGGTGCCACGATGAGTCCACGGGTGCCTTTACCGATCGGGCAGAAGAGATCCATAATGCGAGTGGTGACGCGACCGTCTTTAGACTCGAGTTTAAGTTGCTCGTCGGGCGCGATGGAAACCATCTGTTGGAACCCGTAGCGACCTTTACGCTCTTCGAGGCTGGCGCCGTCGACGCTATCGATGAAGCGGACTTTGGGGTTCGGGAAACGGTCGTTCTGAATCGCTTGTGCTTCGATGAAGTTGCCTTGCTTGAGCTTGAAACGGTTGATCAGCTCGCGGGGAATAAAGGGATCGCTCGGTTTAGTTTTACCGTTGCGAGCAGGGTCGAGTAGTTGACCAGTTTTATTCGGAAGAAGTTCCAAGACGCCAGATACGGAGATTTGGTTATCTTTCGGCTGATTTGGTTTTTCGGCCTTGGGTGTTTGTTCGGCGGTTTCCTCCGCGGGTTGCGTGGGAAGTTCCTGTGATGGGTCTTTGCTCATGGGTCTGCGCAAGTGTGCGTTTAGAAAGGTCTGCATTGAGTGCCTGTGGCGCTCGGGTGAATCAAAGCATATGGATCGTTCCAGAGGCTTTATGTATAGTGTTTGGGCGAACAGTCCGACATCCGGTCTATTTGAGCGAGCTTTCACAGTGCGAGGCACTTATGCAACGCACGCCGTTACACGATGTCCTCCTTTAAGGGGGAGTTTATCGGCACTGTCAATGCCTTTAAATGAATTGAAAATGTAGGTATTTCGGAACTGATCCTGCTTATCTTGTTCGACCCTTTGACTTCAACTGGGGCCTATGAATAGACTAAGCTGACATGCAATCCATACTCGAAACGATTAACTCTTTAGAATTCTTGAATAACAAGCTGATCGACTGGTGCTTGTCACTTGGGAGTGTGCTGATCTTGTATTTGGCTTTGAACTTGATGTTCAGTGTGCTGAAACGCCGCTTGAAAAGCCTGAGTGAGAAAACTTCGACGGTGTATGACGATCTGATCGCTGCGGGATTGGAATCGACTAAGAACTTCACTCTGTTTGTCGCCGCCCTGTGGGGTGGGGCTCAGTTTTTGGATTTGGGAAAAATTGGGAATTATTTGGATTTTGCTCTGTTGATTGCAGTTACGCTACAGGTGGCCTTTTGGGCGAATCGAATGGTATCGGCTTATATCATTTTTTACACGGATGCGAAAAAACAGGACAATCCTGGGGCGGTTTCGGCTATTCAGGGAATGTCCTTTATAGCACGTCTCATCATCTGGGCGATCGCACTTTTGCTAGTGGTGGATAATCTCGGTTATGACGTCACAGCCTTGGTCGCAGGTCTCGGCATTACGGGTATCGCTGTGGCGCTGGCTCTGCAGAATATTCTGGGCGATTTATTTGCTTCGCTTTCGATCGTTTTGGACAAGCCCTTTGTAATTGGTGATTTCATTATCGTAGGTGATTTACTTGGAGTGGTCGAGCGAATCGGTTTGAAGACGACTCGGGTGCGTAGTCTTTCTGGAGAGCAATTGATTTTTTCAAATTCTGATTTGTTAAGTAGTCGGGTGCGCAACTTTAAGCAGATGCAGGAGCGGCGTATTGCTTTCAGTATCGGTGTGATTTACCAGACGACACCTGATCAGTTGGAGGCGATTCCGCCTAAGATTAAAGAGATTGTAGAAGATGTTGAAAATGCGCGTTTTGATCGTGCACACTTTAAGGGTTTTGGTGATAGCTCATATGACTTTGAAATCGTTTACTACGTGCTCTTGGCTGACTACTTGGTTTACATGGATATTCAGCAAAATATCAACTTAGCCATTTGCCGTTGGTTTGCCGAAGAGGGCATCGAGTTTGCTTATCCGACACGCACTTTGCACATCAATCGCGAAGTGGTTTAGGCATCTGCGTGTCGGTAGTGATCTGGCTGTATGTTACAATGCGTGCATCAGGTAGCCGAGCCCGACCATGAGAATGACAAAACTCGGGGCGATGAGCACGGCGCGTGTTTTGAAACGCATGCGATCTTGATGTAGCCATATCAAGATGCTGAGAAAGCCAACGACGGTGAGGTAGCTGATGCTTTGCGGGAATTGGTCGCAGTGTATGATACTGCCTGGGATCGTTATATTCGCACGCACCAAATTATCCATTGCCGCGAGGCAAACCCAGGCGGAGTGATTTAGGAATCCGCAGAGCGCGGTCAGACCGACGGTCGCGAAGCTCAGTCCGATCACGCCTCCTGTAATAGTGAGTGCTGCGAGATAGACTAACAGCATGTTGAGTAAGATCGCTCCGGGGGCAATAAAGCCGAACAGTCCAGCGCTCAAGGGTGTGCTGGCCAGCCATGCGGAGAAGCTGATGGCGAAGAGCAGCAGTAGCTTGTCGCTGAGCCAGGCGATCGTGCGTTGTTGGCTGCTCCAGTTTGCTTCGGGCAGTAATTTATAGGGGCGATAGCGTTGCCCCAGCGCTTCATAGAGCGGAATGCCGAATAGCAAAATGCTCAGCACAACAATATAAGAGAGTTGAAAACCGAGGCTCCATAGTTGCTCCGGCACAATGATTAACACCGCGACGGCCGACGCAGCCAGCGCGCCGATGGGTGACCTTTGGCGGACGATTGCGTAACTTGCCCAAAAGAAAGCAGCCATGATAAAGGCACGCACGGCGGAAGGGGAGGCGCCAGTGATTTCCACATACAGGTAGAGCAGTGGTAGCCCGATGAAAGGGCTGAGGTGGCGTGGCACACGTATGAGCATCAGGCATTGCGCGATCACCGTGGCAATCACGCCGATGTGCAGCCCGCTGATCGCAAAGAAATGCATTGTGCCCGTCATGCGGAAACGATCGTTCTGCTCGTCAGTCAGTTCACCTTTTCGACCGAGTAGCATGGCGACGTAGATCTTGGTCAAGTGTGTGTCTGCCGGCGCACCGAGTCGGAGGTATTCTTGAAACCGTTCATTCATCTGCATGCAAAAACGATCAAAGGCCGCTGGCGCTTTTAGCACAGTGAGCTCGCTCGTTCGCTCAAACCGATAGTGAATGCCGATGGCTTTCAGGTAGGACTCAAAGCTGTCTTCGCCGACTTCAACGATGATCGGGTAAAGCACGCCGGTGACCTGCAACTTTTGTCCACGCACAATTTCCAGAGTCTCTGCCTCGGGTGTTTTAATGCGAAAATAGACGAGCGCCCCTCGTTGCACTGGACTCGTCGGAGTTGCCGATTTGACTCGGGCGATCCCACTTGATTTGCGGAACTGATTGATCGGGTTCAACACGCGCTCGATTTCGAGTGTGAGCGTCGCTTCACGCTCGGGCATGGTTAGTGCGCGCGCATCAGGTTGTTCAGGTAGGCGGATCTCGCCGTATGCCCAGAAAGCCAAAGTAGTGCTCAGGATAAAGCTGCCCAGCCAGACCCAAGCCGCGCTGCGCAGTCGATTCGCGATCAAGCTGAGCACTCCCAAGGTCACTGCGCCCGCAAGCAGCATCACTTCGGGAGCGTTGAAGTGCCTTGCCAGCAACAATCCCGCTACCATCCCTGGCAATAGCACCATAGCCGGGGCTCTGGTTGAGATGGGCTTATCGAAAGGCATAATGTTTCAAGTAATGTAAAGGAGCGTTAGTGATACTTTCAATCTGAATAATCCCTCGCTAGGAGTTGCCATGGTCGTTATCCGGTAGGGCACGATAGCCTTATCGAGCAGCTATTTGTGCAAGTGGACTCGACCAATGAAACGGATCGTTAAGGATAACGATCCCTACCAATTAACCTGACCAGTTCCGTTTGGATTCGCTTCCGTTCGATCTTGCAAGGATTCGGCCATGCTTTGATCTTGGGAGGATGCCTTCCGATTCCCAACAAGCCGGTTTCTTTGAAGCGCCGGAAGCAGGTGCCTCTGGTGCCGCGAAGCGTCCGCTCGCGGTGCGGATGCGTCCGCGTGCTTTAGGTGAAATTATTGGGCAGCCGCACATCGTGGGCGAAGGCTGTTTGCTGCCGCGTCTGATACAGGCGGATAACTTTGGGAGTTTGATTTTCTACGGTCCGCCCGGATGTGGGAAGACCTCGCTCGCCGAAGTCATTGCCGAGGAGACCGAGAGTAAATTCGTGCGGATCAACGCCGTGCTTTCAAATGTCGCCGAGATGCGCGACATCCTTCGGCTGGCTCGCTATGAGGCAGAAAAACGGACCATCTTGTTTATCGACGAAATCCATCGTTTCAATAAATCGCAGCAAGACCTGCTCCTGCCCGATGTTGAAGCTGGCAATATTCGTCTGATCGGCGCGACCACCCACAATCCTGGATTTTATGTCAATGCGCCGCTCTTGAGCCGCAGCCATCTCTTCCGTCTCGAGCCGGTCGTAGCCGATGCGATGGTGGATGTGTTGGCCACTGCTTTGACTGATGTCGAGCGCGGGCTCGGCTCGCACCGCTGCACCGCCGAGCCTGCCGTCTTCCAAGCCATTGCTGACTTTTCCGGTGGCGACTTGCGCCGTGCTCTCAATGCCTTGGAAACTTTGGTGCTGAGTCAGCCAATTGGAGCACATTTAGATGAAGAGACCGTCGAGGTTTTTGCCCGTGAGCGGCAGATCCGCTACGATCGAGACGAGGACGAGCACTACGACCACGCTTCGGCTATGATTAAGAGCATTCGTGGCTCCGATCCCGATGCTGCGCTCTATTGGACCTTTAAAATGCTTCAAGGCGGGGAAGACCCGCGCTTCATCGCCCGTCGATTGACGATTCTGGCTTCGGAAGACATTGGTCTCGCCAATTCACACGCGTTGACCGTAGCGGTGGCTGCGTTCGAAGCCTGTGAGAAAGTCGGTTTGCCAGAGTGTGAGTATGCCATCGCCCACGCCGTGCTCTACCTTGCGACTTCGCCAAAGAGTAATTCTGTCACACTTGCGATGGGCGCTGTGAAGAAAAGTCTCCGTGATCAGCCCGTTCAAGCCGTTCCATTATGGCTGCGTGATGCCCATACTAAGACCAATAAGGGGCTCGGTCACGGTGCGGATTACCTTTATAGTCATGACTTTGCGCATGGAGTGTCCGGTCAGGACTACCTGCTCGAACCCAAACAGTTCTACCATCCTGGCACTGCGGGCGCAGAAGCTGCTACCGCTCAGCGCATGGAACAGTTAAAAAAACTTAAAGCCGACATCCAGCGCCGTTCAAAACCAACCGATGGTTGATCTTCGCGCCGTCATCGATACCTTTTTCCTATGAATTACAAAACGCTGTCTCTCTGTCTCAGTCTTGCCTGTTCCCTTTTTGCACTCGTTGCTCAAGCAGAGGATGCCGCGCCCGTTGAGGAAAAGGTCATTCCAACCGAGATTTCCGAGCCACCTTACGAAGTGGGGGAGCAGGTCACTGAGTCCGGCTACTACATTAAGCGCGGCGAAGACGAAACGCAGATCAACTTCCGCATCGTAGGCAATAAACTCCGCGTTTACTGGATCGATACCGACGGTTTGATCGCCGAACCTGAAGCCGCTGTTGGCACGGTTCGTTTCACTGGCTCCGTTCGTGGTCGCCCATATCATCGACTCAACAAACTTTCCGACGATGCCGGCCTCGGTGCCGCCGGAGTCGTGCCACCACCACATATCTTTAATGTAACACTTGTGATCGAAAATCCCGAAGACCCGAAAGATCTCGCGCAATATAGCTTCCGCTACGTCGCGACAATGGATCAGGAAACAGATCCGAGCGCCGCCACTGAAAAGGCCGCGAAATCGAAATACTAAATATGAAATTACAACAACTTTTCAAAAGCTGGGTTCTCATCGCACTAGGCGTGTTGCTAGCTTCGAATACCTCTCAAGGCATCTCTTACGATAGCACTGAAGCGCTCTTGCTCACGGTGCTCCTGCTCAGTTTGTGCAACGTCTTCTTCAAGCCCTTGCTCATGCTGTTCTCGCTGCCGTTCATTATTTTGACTTTTGGTATCGGCGTGTGGCTCATCAATGCCTTCCTCTTTCTATTGGTCGGCGAAATCGTCGGCGGCTTCCACGTCGTGGGCTTCACCAGCGCGCTTTGGGGCGCTCTAGTGGTCAGCATCACCAGCGCCGTCGCCAATGTCCTCTTCGGGAAGAATAAGGTGAAAGTCCAAGTCAACCGTGCCGGTCCCAGCGGTCCAGCAGGTGGAGTTCAGTCTCAGTCAGCACGCCGTCCTTTGAAGGATGACGACGACGTGATCGATATTTAGTGGTTCGTGGCTTAATTAGTGGTCTGTAATAGCGTTAATTTCAGTTTTTTATCCGACCAAAACTCCTCCCCTGCGAAGGGGAGGTGTCTGCGCTTGCCGCAGACGGAGGGGTTAATTCCGATGCGGTTTGGATTTTCCGTCTTATGGCAAACCACGTCCTCGGTTGGCAACTAGAGCATTCTGCAATAATGTTGATCTATCAGAGATGGTAGGGCGCGTTATCCTTAACGCGCCGAGAGGTGTGACGCGGCGGTTCGATAAGGATATCGAACCCTACCTGAATACCTATATACAGGATGCTATATGCCTACGTATATTAGCTCTGTGCGAGATAGATTCTCTACAGTCCGAAGTGATGCGCTGCGCCTTTTCGTGCGACTGGTGTGATTGACAGCTTCGGCATTGCTTTGCCCTTTGGCCAAAACATCACCCAATCGCCGGGTGCGGTGCGAATTTGAAAATTGTCCCCGTCTTTTTCCACGGTGACGCCATCGGAGGCGCTCCATTGAACCTCAGCAATGTTGGGGTCGACTCTCACGCTACCGCCAACTTCGGACTGAATAAATACCCATTGCGTAGCCTGTTGCTCGCGGCGAGCGCTGACTAAGTAGGCGCCTTCGCCGCGCAGTTGATGGAATTGAGCGTCAGCCCATGTGGATGGCATCGCGGGAAAAATCCGCAGCTGCCCATCCCAGCTTTGTAGTAACATTTCCTGCATAGCGGTGGCACCGTGTATTGGTGTTTCCATTACAGGGAGCCCGATTTCGGAATAGAAGGTGTTCGGCTTTAAGAACGACTTCAGTCCATTCAGGAATTCAAGTGCTCGGTCGCCGTCGCCGAGTAGTGCCGCCATGCACGACCCACCGGTGAAGGAGTAGCCCATGGCCCGCCCGAAGCTATGCCAGTGGTTCAGACTACGATCAATTAATTCGCGGTTCGCTGGGGTATCTGGTGTGAGCGTGCGTAGTGGATAGATCGCCAACAAATGTGACCAATGGCGGTGCCTACTCGTTAGCTTGACTCCACGACCAATTATTCGACCGCTGACTTCATCAATATGCGCAGGGACGAGCTTCGTTTGAATTTTTTTCCAGTGCGTGATTAACGGCTCTTCTTTTTCGCTGAGCCCCTTTTCTTTGGCCAATTCGAGTAAACGTCCAACGCCCCAATGCAAGAGGTCGATGTCGTAAGTGCAGTCGGTGGCTCTTCTATATTCCGGACTGTAAGTTTCCGGTAGGCTCAACATTCCAGCCGCGTTTTCCACCAGGAAGTGGCGGTAGTAGTTCACCGCACCTGTCAGTAAAGGGTAGAGCACTTCATCGCGAACCTGTGTGTCCTGCCAGTAGCGATATTCTAGATCAATATTATGCAGCGCCCAAAGGAGGTTGCCGGTTTCCCGCCCATTGTTCGGGTCCATCGGCTCGCGGCCATTAGGTTGGCCGGCATGCCCGAGTAGATCCCAGCCCGAGGTGGTGCGTCCGATCGCATAGGAATCGGCGCGGTAGGGGGCCGCCACATTTAGGGCGAGGTTGTCGCGGTTGATGTCGAGTCGATGGCTCAGCGCTGAAACCGTTCCGCGGCGATTGGCTGTGTATCCACCACTATGTGAAAGTTGCGCGTTGAGGTTCCACCAGATTGCGTTCCATGCAGTGGGCTGTAGCCACGGCCCTTGGTTGTCGATGATCCATCCTTTGTCGCGTGTGGCGCAGGCGAGCTTGTATTGTTGCACCCAATAAAAGGAGTCCCAGTAGGCATCGCCAACAGAGACGAAGCTTTGCGGATAGTAATCATGCCACCACTTTCTGTGTGCTGCAACCCAAGCGGCTTGGTCGGTTGCTGCCGCTGCCCGCACCGCTGCAACAGCTTTATCCACCGCATCATTGTTTGGATAACTGTGCTGCACGCTCAACCAAAGCAGTGTGGAGTCGCCCACATCTTTGCGCAACCAAGCCACGGCGGTTTGTCCGCCAGCGACGAGGTTTTGCACTGAGGTCTGGACGCCGTCGTCCAGTGTTGAAAGCACGGGCGATGGATTGATCGGATCGCGTGGATTTTTGCCACGTATCGCGCGAGGGTTGCGTGCTTCCTCCGCGATGTAAGTAAATTGTGCGCCCTGCAGTGTGCCCTTTGCGGTCAGCAAGTAGCGGATGACAGGTTCGGTGGCGTGTGTGAGTGTCGACCATTCGGCAGTGCCGCCCTCGGCGGTCAGTGTGCCCGTTGCTTCAGCGTCCCACAGTGAGAGGCGTGCGCTACCGCCGGTCAGGTCTGCTGGTAACTCCAATTGCAGATGACCGATAAAGTGCCGCCCCCGATTGAGAACCGTGACGTTCTTTTCGGTCAGGTCGTCATCTGCAAGGGCACGGTGATCATGCGCCGCTGAGCACCCGATATCCCATCGCAGCGTGCGATTATCCAATTTATACATGAGTGTGCCTTGCTCACCGTTGCCAAGAAAGGGACCCTCAAACCATTTACTCGGAAGCTTCTGCCAATGCATATCCTGCTCCGCTAAGAACACTGACCAGTTAACGTCCATTGCAGGCTTCGCCGCCCAAGTGGCGTTCACTAGCAGTAATAGGACGAATATACGAATCGATAGCATGCCGGATTTTCCTCACAAAGGTGCAAAGTAACAAAGCTTAAATGGAAAATTTTCTCAATGGTTTACTGGTTTGATCGATCGGTTGGTTTTTAGGATTTCTCTGGATGGTTCATCTAGTTCTTTGTGGTAGCGGCGCTTGTCGTGACCTCCGCACACGTCATCGTCGCATGATTTTGCCTCCAAATGATTTTGCCTTATCATTGACCTGTGGCGCGTCGATGGTTGATGTATTTGCAAGATGTTGGCTGATCAGGTGAAAGAAATTCAGGGGCTCTACGGACCCTTTACGCTGTCTGAGCGAGTGGTGCAGAAGATTTGGCTGCGGCAGGATTTTGAGACGAGTGATTTAACCACGGTTTCCGGGCAGAGTGTTGTGGTGAAAGATCCGGGGCGTTGGAATTTGTTAGGCGGTCCAGACTTCAAGGAGGCTCGTCTAGTCATTGATGGTCAGTCTGTGGTGGGTGATGTTGAAGTGCATTTTACTGCTAGTGATTGGTATGCACATGGGCATGAGCGAAATCCTGAATTTAACCAAGTGGTGTTGCACGTGGTGCTCCATGAGGAGAAGCAAGCTTCGGCGCTGGTGAAGACACTTTCGGGGAAAGAGCCGGAGCTGTTGGTTCTACTGCCGCGTTTGGAACGTGATTTGGAATCGTATGCGATCGATGAGGCTTTGCTGGAATTGGAACAGGTGGACGATTTGGAATGGGTGGCTCGGTTCTTGGAAAAACCTTTAGAGGAAAGACGCGACGTTGTTGATGCACGAGCGCGCGAACGTTGGGAGCAGAAGCTTGCGTTTGCGCGGAAGCGTCTAGAGTCAGCGGGGTGGGCGGAGGCGTGCCATCAACTTTGTTTAGAAGTGCTGGGCTATTCGCGGAATCGTGCGCCGATGTCGCAGATCGCTTTGCAGTATCCAATGTCTGCGTCCGAGTGGTCGACTTTGGATGCGGCTACTTTGTTTGATTTACAAGTAGATCGTTGGAGGTTGAGTGGTCTGCGCCCTGCGAATCATCCGCGTAAGCGCTTGGAGCAGTATCTTCAGCTGTTGCAGCATGATCGGCAGTGGTCTGAGACTTTGCGGCAAGTGTTGTCGAAGGCAGCTTCGGTAAGTGAATCGGTCACGACAACAGTTGTGCGCCGCAGCCTTTCATTCCCTGAGCGTAGTGATGCGATCCGAATGGAATTGTTTGGCGGCATCATTGGCGAGAAGCGTTTCAATACCATGATGGTGGATGCCTTTTTACCGTTGGCGACAGCCGCGGGTATGATCGATGGTTTTCCGTATTGGCTGCATTGGTGGCCCGGGGATAGTCCCGCAGCACTGAGCCGTTTCCTCAAGCATGGACAACTGACCTCCAGGCAACAGCCACTGACCAATGGTTTGATTCAGGGAGCCTTAGCTTTGTCTTTGAATCGAGGGGTCTAAACGTAAGTTTTTTAAAGCGTTTTGGATTTGCGCTGTAGCCACGGCAGTCTCTGCCGTGATGCGTTGGAGGGGCACGGCAGAGACTGCCGTGGCTACATTTTTTTGGGATGCGTTAGCCGGCATTTCGCGGCATTGACCTAGGCGCCGCTTTGCCCTAGACAGTCGTGATTATGGCGGGTTTTGATGAGAATATTGTGCGCGAGTATTTCGAGCTGAATGGATTTTTTGTCCGTCAGCTGCGTAAACATGCTTTGCCCTCGCGAAAGAAGTCTGCAGAGGAAGCCAATGAATTGGTGGTGTATCATCCGCAGACGGCGGACGGAAGTTCGCCTGCTGGCTTTCAATTGTTTTCTTCGGATATGTCACAAATGCGCGGGGCTTTGGTTGCGATCAAGGGCTGGCACCATTCTCGGTTTACGCCGGCAATCTTAAAGAGCAGTCCAAAGCTACTTGATTTCATTAAGAAAGAAGTGGTGGCGAAAATGGACCTGCATTTTCAGGTGGAGGCAGACGAAGAGGCGGAGGCAGAAGGCCAAGACTATGCCGGTTTCTTGAAAATTTTGATTTTACCGGGCTTTCCGACGAGTGAGGCCCATCGCGAAGAATGCACGGAGTTGTTGAAGGCCGCTGGCGTGGATGGGGTGATCGTGTTTAGCACCATTTTGGAAAATCTACTCCGCCATGTGGAGGTGAACCACAGCTATCAGAAATCAGACGTGCTCCAAATGCTCCGCGTCTTGAAGATCAATGATATGATCCGCGAGCCGCAGATGACGTTGTTCTCGTAGCGGGGGTTCGATAATACGGTAAGCTGTCTATTTTGGAGGGCAATGCTCCGTCATTGCCGCAAAATCGTTTAAAGATAGCGAACAATCGGCGGTTGCGACGGAGTGCAACCCTCCAGTTGACGACAGACTGACGTCCCTACCTTTGGCAGACCCTGCACGAATTTCTTAATCGTGATTGATGCGTGGCAGGAAATGCGTCTTTGTTGCCTTATGTCGATTCATTCTACTGCTATTGTTTCTGAAACTGCTTCTATTGGAGAAGGCACCTCGATTGGGCCTTATGCTTTGGTTGAAGACGGTGTGATTGTTGGGAAAGGCTGCACGATTGCTGGGCACGCGGTTATTCGCAAAGGCGTGGTGCTGGGTGACAACGTTTCGGTGGATTCCTTTTCGGTGATCGGCGGGGCGCCCCAGTCGATCGGTTTTGATCACTCTATTGAGAGCGGTGTTGTGGTCGGCAACGACACGATCATTCGTGAAGGCTGCACCATCCATCGATCCACGACTGCGGGAGAAAATACGGTGATCGGTGAGAGTGGGTTTTTAATGTCGCAGTCACATGTCGCTCATGACTGCAAATTAGCGGCGTCGGTGATCTTGGCGAATAATGTGATGCTCGCGGGACATGTGACCATTGGCGAAAAAGTCTTTGTTGGTGGCGGTGCAGGCATCCATCAGAATTGCCGTATCGGTGCGTATGCGATGGTAGCCGGCAATGCATCAGTCGCGGCAGATGTGCCACCTTATGTCATGACAGCTGAACGCAACCAAGCGCATGGTCTCAACATGGTGGGCCTACGACGTGGTGGTTTTGATCAACGCGATATCACCGATTTGAAGCGTTGCTATCGTGCGGTTTATTTTGGTGGCGGTAATTTAAAGAAGAAGGCCGCCGAAGCGGCGCGCGAACATGAGTTCGGCACGACGTCGACCGGTGCGCGTTTCTTGAGTTTCTTTGAAGCTGGCAAGCGCGGATTTGTGCAATCGAGCATGGAGTCGGGCGACTAATTTGTAACGATTGATGACTACAGTGGACCAGACATTGCCCCTAGCGATTACCTGTGGTGATCCCGCAGGCGTGGGACCGGAAGTGATTGCGGGTGCCTTGCGTATGGAACCTTCCTTGGCGAAAGATTGTGTATTGATTGGTGCGCGGGAGTGGGCTGAGCCATTGTCTGCTGAACTCGGGATGGCTTATGAATCGGTGGGCGCAGAAGACTTTTCTCCGAGCTTAGGTGTGCCTTCGTTGGATGGTGCGCAGGTGGCGCTCGATGCTTTGAAAGTTGCGGCACAAGGCTGCGTTGCTGGGCGTTTTCGTGGAGTGGTTTCCGGCCCAGTGAGTAAACACTGGTTGCAGCAAGTGGGCTTCAAGCATCCGGGGCAGACCGAGTTTTTTGCCGAAGCCTGGGGCGGCGAGCCGACCATGGGCTTTGTGGGAAATGAGTTGAAAGTTGTTTTAGCGACTTGGCATATTCCACTTCGTGAAGTGGCGGACGCGCTGACTGCGGAGTGCTTAATCTTGGCTGTTGAACGCGCGTATGCGCTGGGGAAATCACTTGGAGTCGTGGAGCCTCGAATCGGGGTCTGCGGGCTGAACCCACATGCAGGCGAGGGTGGTATTTTGGGAGTCGAAGAGCGCGATGTGCTCGATCCCGCATTGGATCACCTACGTGAAAATATTCCCGGTCTGTCGAAATGTTTGCCGGGTGATACGGTCTTCTTTCGTCAACGGAAGGGCGAGTTTGATGTCGTGGTGTCGGCTTACCACGATCAAGGCCTTGCTGCGGTGAAGACTTTGGAGTTTGATGCCGCGGTCAATGTGACTTTGGGCCTGCCCTATGTGCGGACCAGTCCCGACCATGGCACTGCATACGATATCGCGGGAAAAGACCTTGCCGATTGTGGTAGTTTTGCCGCTGCACTGAAGGTGGCGCGGCAGTTGACGATGTAAGTCGTGAATTTTGAGGTTTATGGGAATAATTCTCAGGTTGCTACTTTCTCATACAAGTGCTAGTTATTCATTATGTTCGTTAAGGTAATCCAGATGATGGTCATTCTGGCCGTTATGAATCCGTTCTGCTGTTGCACTGCGGGTCTGTTTTCTGGAAGCAGTGTTGAGACTGAACCTGCACACAGTTGCTGCAGTTCGAGCGAAGGAAATTCGACGGATTCATCGAGCCGCGATTCGCAGCATGAACCGGGGGAATGCCCCCACCAAGTAAGTCGCGAGCATGAGTTAGCCGCGCAGAATGATATCTGGTCGAGTTACCCAAACTGAGCCAGAGCATGTGTAAGTCTGGATGGTTTAATTA
>JANQXM010000047.1 GCA_030729385.1 Opitutales bacterium
CAAGGGTGTTGCCATCATCCAAGCGCCATGCAGCCGCGACTTCTTTGTTTCTCGGGTCGAGTTTGTAGGACCATACAATCGAATCTGTCCCCTGCTTGTATTCTACGACACGTTTCCCTTCGCAAATAAGGATGTTTCCATTGGCGAGAACTGTGCCATCACGCGAGCCGCCCTTCACTGACCAGATAACTTTACTCTCTTCATCGAATATTGCGGTCATCTTACTACCAGTCACAAGAAACGAATGGCGTATGCCGCTCTCGCTAACTTGGCGAGCCTCAGGTAGAGTTACAGCTTCATTGACCGCATGCTGATCAGCATGCAATTCAGCACAGAGGAATAGCGAGAGTGTCAGCAATATCGCGAAGTGACTTAGCTTGATTAGTTTCATGTGACTATTTTTTGTTTGGGTTAAAATCGGCAGTGTTTTCTAAGTCGATTACTTCGATAGCACTGACAGCATTCAAGTCGACATCTCCAAATACACGGACGGCGCCATTAGAGTTTTGATATGCTGAGAATTGTTTGGGTGTTATATTGGTCGCCCCAAGATAAAGCGAATCTAAGTTCAGGGTTGATAACTTAGAAAGACCTGCATCACCGAGGTCGCTGCCATAGAAGATTAGATTCTTTAAAGCCGAGAATGAAGCGATCACATCAACTGCATCATCAGCCGAACTGTATCCAGATAGATTCAGAGTCTGTAGTTCGCTTGCCCCACGGAGCAATTCAAGTTGCGCGTTCGTCACTGCCGCACCAGCTAACTTTAGCTCCTGTATGCGATCTTTATAATTTGCAAGCAGAGCAAAGTCTTCGTCGGCAACGGTGCCTTTTACATTCTGAAAATCCACATAGAACAATTCTGATCCGCGACTAACAGGTAGCACCATGATGCCATTTTTGATTAGCTGATTCAGCTCGGTTCGCTCCGCTTCTAGTGCAGCTCTTTCAGCGGCAACGGCAGCTTCATCTACCGGAGGACCTTCTGCCCCATTAGCCACCCAATGCGTGATTAACATAATCTGCTCTGCACTCATCCGGGGCTTTCCTTCAGGAGGCATCGCCATGTCGTCCGACTCGGGGAGCCAAAGATATTCGATCAACTTACTCTCGCTCACCATAGACGGCGTGATCGGTGTGTCGCCCATCTTCCCCGGGGTCATTAGATATTCATAGGTATCAAGCCGATACTTACTCTTCTGTTTTTCTATGCCGTGACACTGCACGCAGTATTGCTCCAGCAAGGGTTGTATCTGGCGTGTGTAAACGTTGCTTTCGATTGCGCCGTCTTCGGATACGACTGTTTCAACTGCCTCATTTGGCTTATCCAATTTCGCCGCTAACCAATCGGGCGCATAGGCTGTCAGGTAACCAGAACCGTGCGTCAAATTACCTCCATAGTGCCCTACCACTGTCATCACTACCAGCAGACCAACCAGCAGAAACCGATACAGTCCGTTTCCGACACCTTCCCGACAAACAATACGGACTTTAAAAAAGGCTAGCACCAACGCGCCTGCGGAAAATAGTATCCCCAGCCATTTATGCAGCCACAGTGTATCTCCTGAGTAATCACCATTTGAAGCAAGGAGCAGACCCAGGTAAGCACTCAGCACTGAAGTCAATGCCATGAGCCAAACTAGAATATGTGCCGAACGCCTCAGCCCATCATTGCGATTTAGCAGTGCCGCAAGCTCGACCACAAATAAGCCCACAAATAAACCGATCGGTAGATGCAGGATAACAGGATGAAAGCGCCCAAGGAACTGCGCCCATTCGACGCTTTCTTCTGCGGCAAACTGACCTTCAGTAAGAACGACGACCCAAGCGAGCAGCAGCGCCAGAGACACCAGCAACACCGTGCTCAGCAAAAAATAGACTCTTTTCATCTTAGGGTATGTTGCTGTAGCGACTAGGCAAGAATCTCAGGGATAATATGACCGTGCACATCAGTAAGTCGCACGTCGCGACCACTAAAACGATAGGTCAATTGTTTGTGATCAATCCCCATTAAGTGCATCATGTTAGCGTGCAGATCATGCACATCCATTTTGTTTTCAACCGCGCGGTAACCGTATTCATCGGTCGCACCATAAATGGTGCCGCCTTTGATACCGCCACCTGCCATCCACATACTGAAGCCCTGCGGATTGTGGTCGCGACCATTCTGTCCTTGAGCAAATGGTGTGCGACCAAACTCACCACTGAAAACGAGCAAAGTCGAATCCAGCAAACCGCGAGACTTGAGATCCTTAATCAATCCGGCAATCGGCTGGTCGACCGCAAAGGCATTCATTTCATGGCCAGCTTTCAAGTTACCATGCTGATCCCAACGATCGGCACCACTAATCCCTGAAACTGTTAGCTCCACAAAACGGACGCCCTGCTCCACCAGTCGACGAGCAATCAAACACTGCGAACCATATTGACGTGTTTGTTCAAAGGGCGAATCCATACCGTAAAGTCGCTTCGTGGCGGCTGTCTCTTTTGAGATGTCGGTCACCTCAGGCACCTCCATCTGCATACGATACGCGAGTTCATAGTTTTGAATCGCGGTCTCCACCTCATCCGCATGGTGGAAATTTTGAAATAATGACCGATCGATGCTATTGAGATAATCCAGTTTCTTACGCTGCAACTCAGTGAGCGACTCGCGCGGCTGTATGTTATTCATCACCGGATGTTTTGGCGCAACGAGCGACGCCTGGTGATTGGCAGGAAGAAAACCATTTCCAAAAGTCTGCATACCGCCCGGAGGCATAAGACCTCCATTGACCACGACATAGCTTGGCAAGTTTTGATTCATTGTGCCGAGCCCATAGGAGAACCAAGAACCCATACTGGGGCGGCCTGCAAGCACATGACCACAGTGCAGTGCATAATTAGCATTTGGGTGGTTCGGCGACAGCGCGGTCATTGAACGAATCACACACAAGTCATCCGCACAGGAACCAATATGCGGAAACAAATCACTAATCGGAATACCGCTCTCCCCGTAGTTCTTAAACTCCCAAGGGCTTTTAAGGAGATTGCCGTTATTATTGAAAACAGTGGCATCGACTTTAAACTTGGGCGCTTGACCGTTTTCTTTAGTCAACTGCGGCTTGGGGTCGAATGAATCCACCTGCGAAACACCTCCATCCATATAAAGGAAAATCACACTCTTCGCCGTTGGCGGGAAATGAGGAATTTGTGGCGCTAAAGGTGATGACAAACTTGCCCCAAGAAGATCACGTTGAAAGAGGCTCGTCGCCGCCAACATGCCAAAGCCCATGGAGCTGTTCTTTAAGAAATCTCTTCTACTGAATGGTCGTTTCATAGCGTTAAAATAGGTAGATAAATTCTTTGCGGTTCATCATGACGTGACAGAGCTCTTGCCACACAGCGACTTCATTGACGTCGCCATTTTCCTGATAGATACGAGTCACATCACGAACCAATCCTTGAGCCCAGGCGATCTCGGTCTCATCTGCTGGGCGACTGAGTGCGACTTCATGCATATGGTTAATGCGTGCAACCTCGTCCGACTCGGACTTGAGTAGTTCTGCAGCCCACGCCTTTGCCTGCTGCTGGGTAAACTCAGCGTTCATGAGCGCGAGCGACTGCGCTGGAACATTCGTTACATTACGTGCACCAGTCGGCTCGACGCCATTAGGCATACCGAGAATCCGCAGGAATGAAGGCATGAAATTGCGCCTCAGCTCCATGTAGATAGAACGGCGTCCCTTGCCATCAACTGGGCCAGACCCAGGAAATCCGCGCGCTCTCGGCAAATCATCAATATAGGAACGAACACTCGGTCCGTAGATTTCCCCGTTCAACTTACCGCTAACTAACAGCACGTGGTCGCGAATCTGCTCTGCTTCTAAACGCTTCACCGGCATACGTTGTAAATACAAATTGTCAGGATCGAGAGCCAATGCCTGATCATTCGGAAGAGTCGACATCTGATAAGTGGAAGTCAGCACCATCTTGCGTATCATCTGCTTAATCGACCAGCCCTGTGCCATGAAATCTTTCGCTAAGTAATCGAGCAACTCAGGGTGAGTTGGCAAAGTGCCTAGCTCACCAAGATCGTCGATCGATGAAACGATGCCGCGACCAAAGACATGGTGCCACAGACGATTCACCATCACGCGAGAAACAAGCGGGTTGGATTCATCGACTAGATGATCTGCAAACTCGCGACGACCGCTTTCATTGGACGGAAGCAATTCTCCACCCAGCGCATCCATAAAGCGGCGCGGATTCGGCTCCTTACTTAAATTCTTATGACTGCCTCGGATATAGATCGGTTCATCCTGCGGGGTGCCCTCAGTTAAACTTCGCGCATAAACTGGCTGCGGGATCTCATTGTTGATCTCTCGGTAGCGTGCCATCAAAGACTTTAGTTTTTCGTTACGATCAGTGCCTGCACGGACAAGCCCTGACTCAAACAAGCCTGACAAGAGAACAGCGCCTTCCGGCGTGAGCTTACGATTCCTTCCATCCTGCACGACTTGCTTCACGACATCGGCGACATTGCGATCTTTCCAAAGCTGCGACCAATCAGGCAGCGTAGGGTTAGTCGAAATCGAAACGAAGTTATCATCCGCATTTTGACGATGCGAAGCTCTTAGTCGCCGAGCCTCCCCGTCCTGTAGCACCTCGATGTATGCGGATAAGCCTACCCAAAGTTCTGTTTTAATCGAGATGCGCTCCCATGCGCCCTCATTGACAGCGACAGATAGAATCTTCGTGGTCGGACCAAAGCCTGCTTGTTCATAATTGCGAACGATCAAATTAACGCGGGCATTCTTGCCTCGAGCATAGAGCTCGACGGGGCGACCGTCCAAAACAAAATCTGGACTACGAAGACTACCGGAAATCCTGCCACTATAAGTGCCTGCAGAAGGGTTGGATAAATCGACCAGCGTTTGCACCACATTCTGGTCATTTGCGACGGACAATATCATATCCGAACCAGCACCCTGCTCCATCTCACTAAAGCCCAACCCCGTGGTCATCCATTGACCTAAATCTGTTGGATAATATGGAGCAATCGGAGCCAGTGGCCTGGCTAGCTTCGGAGCTTTTTCGCTGTCACCGACGATCGCATGATAAATCGGATCCAGTTGCGGCCATTTCTTGCGATGCTTCGGAATCGTGAAATAGCGCAACCAAGATTCTAGAACGGTTGCATCCAGTTTACGTTGTGATGCCTCTTCTTGAATGACTGCGACCACATCTTTATCCAATTTAGGAGCCGGAGCCTTCCTGTCTTTCGCCTGCTCAGCCCATGTATTTTTGAGTTTCTGAAACTCAGCGCTCTCACTGATCTTTCGAGTCGCTAGCGCGTATTCACTCATGTTGGCGATATCCACAGCGGCATCGGCCATCGCTGCGGCGTAAACAGCGGGCTTACCTTGCTTTAATTTAGACTGGGGCAGTAATTGCTTCGCCTCGGCCACGGTGTTGGAAACATCCAAGCGCGAACTGCGAAGCATGCCATACCACGAATAGTAGTCGCCTGTAGTGATCGCATCAAACTTGTGGTCATGGCAACGCGCACAGGCCACCGTCATACCGAGGAAGGCCTTACTCGTGGCATCGATCATTCCACTAAAGATGCGGGCTTCATCTTCGTGCAGGTCTGGAGGACCATGCTGTCCATCGGTCAGGTAAAAGAAACCAGGACCTTTGAGTGATTCATTGATCGTGCCACTCTCATCGTAACGTGGCTCATCCACTAAATCGCCAGCGAAAGACTCACGGACAAATTGGTCATATGGTAGATCTTCGTTGAAAGCGCGAATCAGATAGTTCCGATACTGGTGCGCATGCGGCATTAGGTAATCGAACTCAAAAGATTTGGTCTCAGCATAACGCACAGCATCCATCCAATGCCGTGCCCATTTCTCACCAAAATGCGGAGATGCCAAAAGTCGATCTATTTGCTTCGCATAGGCATCGGGCGACTCGTCCGCGAGATACGCGTCCATCTCTTCCGGAGTCGGCGCCAAACCAATTAAGTCGAAACTCAAGCGGCGTAACAAATGCCTCTTTGAAGATTCCGGAGCAGGCTTCCAGCTCTTCTGATCCAGTTCGGCTAATATAAAATTATCGTAAGCATTGCTGGGCCAACTCGGATCGCTGACTACCGGAGCATCATAATCCTTGATCGGCTGAAACGACCACCATTGCTTGCGCTCCTCAAGGTCGAACTCATCAACATTCTTCAGCTCCCCGATCTCCTGATTCCGCGGGTCAAATGCGCCCTCGTTGATCCACTTTGCAAAGTCCGCAATCTGCTCATCCTTAAGCTTCGATTTCGGCGGCATCGCTTCGTAGCTAGGGTCATGACGGATCATGTGCATAAACAGACTGTTCTCCGCATCGCCCGGCACAATCACTTGACCAGTATCGCCACCACGCATCCAACCGGCTTTCGAATCCAAAAGTAAGCCTCCTTTTAGTTTCTCGGAATCCTCCGCATGACACTCATAGCAACTCTCAATTAAGACCGGACGAATCTTCGCTTCGAAGAATGTCAACTGATCAGGTGTGAGCGCAGCAACATCCTCCGCATTCATTGAGAGCGGTAGCAACAACAGCAGTGTAGCAAAGGTAGGGCGTAACATTTTGATTGGGTAAGAAATATGGAGGCAAGTGGAATGAAGAACCAAAACTGGGGAGATTCAAATCTATCGCAAAGATAACACATCTATTGCACAAATACCTCCACTCTTCGCGCTAAAAACTGATACTATTTCCGAATATTTCCCACAAATAACCACATAAAAGCGTGGCGATACTATCATAAATACATAAATCTAGCGGCATATTGCATTCACAAAATCTATGGAAAAGCGGCAGAGATTAGTTCGGGAGCTCATCCCCAACGATAAAGGAGAAACCTTTGTTTACAAGCAGGAGACTAGTATCTGGCCCGCATGGCACTACCATGAGGAGATCGACATATTACTCTTTCTACAAAGTAGTGGCCAACACATCACGGGCGACTACATCGGTGAATTCAACCCTGGCACGCTACTCGTCAACGGCCCGAATGTCCCCCACTGCTTCACCAGCAATACGGTGCCAGATGTAAGAGCCCCCGAGGCAGCGATTATAGTGATTCAGTTTTCAGCTAAATCAATTGGCGACGATTTATTGTCCAAACCAGAGATGAGCTTAATCCAAGATTATCTGCACTCGACCACTCGCTCGTTTGAATACTTCGGCGAAACTCGCTCCAAAGCCGCGTCGATCATGATGGCCATGGAGGACAGCCAAAACATGGAACGCTTCAGCCTGTTCCTTAAGCTGCTCGAAACGCTCGCCCTTGCTCCGGACCAAGACAAACAAAGGCTTGTCAGTGACTTCTATTCACCCGTGCTCAACGATGCCAATGTCAACCGCATCGAGATCGTGCGCCGCTGGGTGCAGAAGAACCTATACCAAAAAATCTCACTGACCGAAGCAGCTTCACAAATCCAGATGTCTGCAAAAACATTTTCTTACTTCTTCAAAAAGAATACCGGCAAACCCTTCGTTCAATACGTCAAAGAACTACGTATCGGCCTCGCCAGCCAGAAGCTCATCCAAAGAGATTCGAGCGTCTTGGAAATTTGCTACGACTGCGGCTACAACAATCTTTCCAACTTCAATCGGCAATTCCTGGAACTGAAAAAAGTCACGCCATCGGAATTTCGAAAACGATTTAAAAAACTAAGTATTTAGGCGACTTCCTAGGTCGCAAGGCCACGACCTAAGCGAACACTCCCTTTTCACCGATCGCCACAGGTGGCATCCCCGCTATAACCCGGCAAAAACCCCATCGCGTGTTTACGCGTTCAGAGCGTATAGAATTGACGAATCAGCTGCTATTTGGATCAATTCAGCTTACCCCTAGTAGCAGATGAAATGTATGCTTTAGAAATCCCCATCAAAAGAGCATGAAGGCAATAATAACAACCATCGTTTTCTTTGTCCTAATTTCGCTCGATGCTTACGGAGCCCCCTTAGTGCAGCTTTCTGGCGACACCACACCAGATTACATTTCCGCTCATCTGACAGCCAGTATTACTGGTAATAAGGGATCCAACCCAGACAACACGTCCACTGCAACGGGGTATTGGACGAGCGTGGTCGAGGTTACCTCGCTGGTTTTCACGCTCGATAGCAACACAGAGAATCACTTTTTGGCGATGTCAGATGAAACAACTTTGGATGCGGTTGCTGAATATCTCTTATTTGCCTCTCTCGTCACAAACGCACAAAACGGAACCAACATCCTCTTGACCGAATCAGATGGAGGGAACCAATCTGGCTCAGGATACAGCCTACCTCTGACCTCAGGAAACTACAGTCTCTGGTTTCAGGAAACCAGCAATTCACCAATTGATTACACCTTCACCTTCACCACTGAAGTTATCCCAGAACCCGCCAACAGCGCCCTGCTACTCACCTGTCTATCCAGTGTTTCGATATTACTCTTCAGGAGACAACGGCACTAAAACTGTTCACGAATAAAGGTCCGCGAAAAAGTGAATTTCACTTCAGAGTATTCTACATTGAAGCATACGTTGGGTAGGGTTCGATATCCTTATCGAACCGCGGCTTCACGGTGCTCGGCGCGTTAAGGATAACACGCCCTACCATCTCGATACGTCAATATGGTTGCAGGTTCCTCTAAGATAAAATCACTTGCAGACGCTGGCCACTGTTGATCATAAGGTCCGTGTTGAACTTCAATGTATAAGCGTTTGCATCAGAGATGAAAACTGCGCTGACAGGCTTTCCATCCAATTCGACCTTCGCACCGGAAGCAGAGACACCGCTCACTTTATCAAGCGAGAATTCCTTAAGCTGCAGTCGTCCGTAGCCCAGCTGGATACCAGCAACATGTTGACCTGAAGCAACCTTCTGAGTGAAACGGCCCCAACCTTCAGCTGCAGTAAACGCAGCACGGAAATCGTCAGGCGTGATACGCGGTCCAAAAGCCAACTTGCCCTCAGGTCCATCATAGCGATATCCGCATGCCGCGATGTAAGCGCCGTAGCTGGCCATGGCACGTGAGTAGTGATCAGAGCATTCGATCTCGTTATAAGGATTTCGTTTATCTGGGGTGTAACGATCGTAGATCGCTTTACCGATAGCTAAGCCTTCTTCCAGCATACCTTCCCATATCATGTGCGCGGCAACTTGCCATTCGAATCCTGTCATGCACTCGTTGAGATATCCTGCGTAGCTTGGCTTACCGCTCTTCGGTTCAATCTTTCCATTCGGGAAGCTGCACATCACTAGACCAGCGTCGCCTGCGGCGGCATACCAGCGGCCATTCGTCATGGCTTTGCGGAACGCACCCACATCCGGCGTGAAATTATATTTCCAAAGCGCTTGTAGCGACTTCTTGATTTTATCTTTCGGCAAGATTGGATCGATGCCGACATTTGGCAGCCAGGAATCACCAAGTATTTGATCAATGTGACAGCCATTTGTGGAGCCGTGCATTTGCGTTTCGTCATCAGGAGCCTTATGAATAAAGTAACCGAATTCTTCGTTCCACAATAGGTCGACCATAGCAGGCGCACCCTTTTTGACGATGCCTTCATAGCGCTCAGCCACAGCAGGCTGTTTCATCTGACGAGCCATCACCGCAGAGGCTTTGAGAGATGCATGATAAAGATTAATCAACCAATGCACCTGACCATACCACGGTTCATCCAGTGTGTTATGCTGCGCACCGGCTAACATGCCGTCTTCATCCCGATCCCACTTTTGGATCACATGATCCATGGAGAGCTTCACTCGATCCCAAATGCTTTCGAGAAAGCTGTAGTCAGTCGTCATCTGACTCTCACGCAGCACACGTAGAATCGTCCCGCAGTTGCCATCGATCGCATCACCAAAACGGTCCGCGAAGTGACGGTGGCGGATACTTCCATTCTGGGGATCGAAACCGCGGTCATATTCGACTTTGTCGCGACACTCGCGCTCAATCTCTGGGAAAATACGCGCCAGCCCTTGAGCATAGTGCCAGACGTGCGTGCAATTACCGGGACAGCATTTTACGCCTTCGTCGAAATCATAAAAGTTATCTCCCTCTCCTACAGCCAAGCGCTGGCCCATTTGAGTTTGCACACAATCCAGAGTGAGGAATGTGCGTTCTAGAAACCAGTGCGGTAGCGTGGAGTCATACCAAGTATCGACCCATGTTTGTGTCGCGCGATGCAGCTCAGTCTCTTTCTGGGCTACTGTTGCTGCGGCAGACGCAGCGGTAGGCCAAAGCGTGGCGTAATGATTCTTGGCCAGACTACCGGGTATACGACCGAAACGCTTGCTATAGACAACATTGGGGAAACGCCACGACAAGGTAAAGGCGACCGTTTTTGACTCGCCAGGTTTCAAGGCGAGTTTGCTTCCAAGAGAAGCATAAGCGGGTTCGTTCATCGCACGCGAATGAGACGCCCCACTTTCCGGCACATCACCCGATTGAAAAATATCCGCATGCCCTGGAACGCTTCGAGCAAGATCAACCATGGTTGGACTTTCGTCACCCAATAGTCCGAGTGCAATCGCTCCGTAATCGGCGGCAAGCTTTAGCTTTGAAGATTCATTCGAACCACCTGGATGACTTGAAAACTCAATTTGATCGACCTCGATGTGTCCCCAACCACCGCTAGCTTGATCGTTGATTTCGATGTGCGCCTTTTTGCCAGTAAAAGATTCCACGTCCCAGGTCGCCCATTCCATATTATCAGAGTCCTTCCCGGTCGTCGATCGCACCAGTTTGCCATCAATCCACAGGCTGACGGTGAGCGCTTCCTTATCGTTTCCACCACCCATTAAGAAATTGATGTATGGCTTGTTAATGTTAAAGGTCGGTGAAGTTAATTTACCAGTCGGCTTGTCACTTCTAGCGTAAGAATTGGCGACACTCTTTCCGCGGACACCCGTCAACTTCTGGCCACCGCTTTTACCAGAAGGGCGTTTGCCGAAAGCAGCGCCCTCGACTTTCCATCCCTTATAATTATTGCCTTCAAAATCAGCAAAAACTTCGACATCGGCATCCGAGCGACCATCCCCAAAACTGGTAGAGCACTCAACTGACGAAATGCCCTCAAGTTGTCGATACGCGGCAAGCTTGTTGTCAGTAGCACCCTTCCTAGATTTTGCATTCGAGATATTCTCGATCCATCCCGCCACATCAACTTCTTGATCGGTCGAGCTTGAATTCGAAACCTTGTATCGCATGACGATCACAGGGTAGCTGGAATCATCACGATTGAGGGGAATAAATGGCGTGTAGGCTTGGAGCTGAACATCTACCGGACAGGTCGAATCGGAATAGTCGACCGTCGCCATTGGGTATTGATTCGTAAAAGTGACATTAGAGAAACCTTTTGAATCAAGCGTGTAGGTTTTTCCACTCACCTGCAGCGCGAAGCCTTGGCTCATAGGAGAATGCGCAACATCAGGCTTAAGATAGCGTGGTCCTTTACCTGTATTCTTCGCATCAAAAGCTCCATCCAAATTCCAATGCCAGAGCTGCCCATCACCACCGAGATAAACCTGCCCGGTGCAGATACCATTAATCGGCATACCGATGTATTTCAGATCGGCACCCGTAGCCGTGAGCGCCTGCCCACGCGCATAGAGACTTTTAATCCAATCCGCGCTCAGCTTCTTATCGGCGGGTATGATCTTATCAAAGTCCGCGGCGGAGAATGGGCCCGCCATGACATTGATGCGACTCGCCATGAGCATCGCGGCAGTGAGACCACCTGCTCGAAGGAAATCGCGTCGACCTAATTTCAAATGACCGTAGTCGTGAGTTGAAGTGCTGTTTGTTCTCATTTGTTTTTGCTAGGACATGAAATTAGTGGTTAGTTAAAGCTCTCGCTTCGTTAGAGTTTTCGCATCGGCCTGATAGCCTGCAGGGCGACTGTTCTTTGCTAGATTGGTCTCAAATGCGGCGACGTAAGCTTGTAGTTGCTCTGCGATTTCAGGATGTGATTTTAGAACGTTGACCTTCTCCCCAATATCTTCGTCCAAATTATACAAGGCAGCCTTTTTACCTAAGTGTAACTTCCATTCCCCGGAACGAACTGCTGTAAGTGTGTTGGCGTTGAAGTAGAAAAAGGCCTCATGCGGTGTCACGCCCCCCTGAGCGAGAACTGGCAGAATATCTTTACCGTCAATTACGCGGTCGGACGGAAGCTCCGCTCCGGCAAGCTTAGCGAAAGTCGGCAAGAGATCCATTGCCGTCATTAAGGTGCTGTTTGACTGCCCAGCGGGAATGCCGGCAGGCCAGCGAATCACAGTCGGCACGCGCTGCCCACCTTCAAAGACGGAACCCTTGCCGCCACTAAGCGGTTTAGCTTTTCCGAGTTTGGGCCCATTGTCCGAGGAAAAAATCACAATTGTATTTTCATCTACACCGTTCGCTTTTAAGGCATCCAGAATCTGCCCGACCGACCAATCGATTTCACCAATGACCTGGTTGTATAGCTTATCTCGTGTTTTGTAATCAACGCCCTCCTCATTTTTCAATTTCGCTTGGATCGCGTCTGAGACGTCGACCATGAAAGGCGGTGACATGTGAATTGGTCGGTGCGGAACTGGGTGAGGCACATAGAGGAAAAACGGTTCGTCTTTATGGCGCTCGATAAAGTCTACCGCACGTTCAGTAATGCGCTTCGTCAAATAATCGGCATCCGGCTCCTCTTCGATCACCGTCTCCATTTCCATTAGTGGTAGCGGTGGGAATTTATACTTTTTATCATTACCATGGTAAGGATGGATGTCATGACTATATGGCAAGCCGAAGAACTCATCGAATCCCTGACGTGTGGGAAGGAACTCCAGTTGATCGCCCAAGTGCCATTTACCAAACATACCGGTAGCATAACCCGCTGACTTCAACACTTCAGCAATCGTTATTTCATCCGAATTCAAACCATTCTTATCGCCAGCTAAGAAGACCCCTCCAGCTAAGCCGACACGTTTCGGATAACTACCTGTCATCAATGCCGCACGTGATGGCGTGCACACATTACCCGCGACATAAAAGCTAGTTAGTTTCGCGCCCTCCTTCGCCATCTGGTCGATCCGAGGTGTCTTCACATGATCACCTCCAAAACAACCAAGATCTGCATACCCCTGATCATCAGTGAAGATGATCACAAAGTTTGGTTTAGTCGCAGCGTTGCACACAGACGTCAACAAGAGTGTCAGCAACAGGGCTTTGATTCTACAAACGATTTTCATATATTAAGAATTACAGGCTGAAGAATGATTTCGAAGATGCAAGGTGCTACGCAACCACGCCTGCTAAGTGAGCAGTATTTTTAAACGTTGCCCCCTGTTGATGGTGATACCGGAGTCAAAGGTGATTACATAACGATCAGCTTCGACATTCAAAGATGCATTCACCGCTTTGTCTGCGAGTTCAACCCCGACCTTCGTCGCAGAAACCCCACTGACTTCATCGAGTGAAAGTTCTTTGAGTTGTAAACGACCGTAGAGAATTTCGATGGCGGACATATGTTCCCCATTTTTAACCTTCTGACCAAAGCGCCCCCATCCTTCTGCTGCAGTAAAGGCAGCGTGAAAGTCCTCGGGGTTCAATTTAGGACCGAAGCCGAGCTTGGCTTCCGGGCCGTCATAACGATAGCCACAGGCAGCGAGATAGGTGCCATAGCTGGCCATCGCGCGTGAGTAGTGGTCAGAACATTCTATCTCGTTGTAAGGGTTACGCTTATCGGCAGCATAACGATCGTGGATCGCTTTACCGATCGCCATCGGCTCTTCGACCATGCCTTCACGAAGCATGTGCGCGGCGACTTGCCACTCGAAGCCGGTCATACACTCGTTGAGATAGCCTGCGTAATTCTTATTGCCGCTCTTCGGTTCCACCTTACCGAATGGGAAACTTGTCATCACTAATCCTGCATCCCCTGGGCCTGCATACCAGCGACCGTTGGTCATGACCTTACGGAAAGCCGCGACATCGGGAGTGAAGTTATACTTCCAAAGTGCCTGCAGCGCCTTGCGAGTTTTATCCCTCGGCAAGATCGGATCGAGACCGACTTCGTAGAGCCAACTATCTCCGAGCACTTGGTCAATATGACAGCCGTTGGTAGAACCGTGCATTTGAGTCTCATCGGCAGGCGGGATGTGAATGTAGTAACCGAAGTCTTCGTTCCAAAGTTCTTTCACCATCTTGGGTGCTCCCTTAGCGATGATCTTCTCGTATCGTTCGGCGACTGCGGACTGCTTCATCTGACGCGCCATCACTGCCGATGCTTTAAGAGCCGCGTGATAGACGTTGATCAACCAGTGGACTTTACCATGCCATGGCTCGTCGAGTGTGTTGTGCTGTGCACCAGATAGAATGCCATCTTCGTCCACATCCCATTCCTTGATGACATAGTCCATTGAAAGCTTCACGCGATCCCAGATACTAGCCAGGAAGCTGTAGTCCGTCGTCATCTGGCTCTCGCGCAGCACACGCATGATGGTGCCACAAGTGCCGTCGAGCGCATCGTCGCGACCGTCTTTGCCTTCCTGCATGGTATAACGGAAGTATACCATACCATTCTTATCATCAAAGCCATGGCCATACTCGATTCGGTCGCGGCATTCGCGTTCGATCTCGGGGAAGATACGCGCCAAGCCTTGAGCGTAGTTCCAGACGTGCGTGCAATTCCCTGGGCAGCAGCGAACGCCCTCCTCCATATTATAAATATCTTCGTCGGCACCCTGAGGGATGACACGTTGCACAGTCTGCGTTTGCATGCAGTCGATAGGAATAAAAGCGCGTTCTAAGAACCAATACGGCAAACTCGAGTCATACCAATTATCGACCCACTGCTTGGTCGTGCCGTAGAGCTCAGCTTCGCGACTCGCCACCTGAGCACTCGCTTCGGCAGCACTCGGCCATTGTGTCGCATAGTGGTAACGCCCGGAAGCTGTCTTGTTTCCAAAACCGGTTCCGTATTTAACGACAGGAAAACGCCAGGAAACGGCAAAAGATACCGTCTGGGATTCGCCCGGATTCAGAGTCAATTTACGACCAATTGAAGCAGCACTCGTCTTTCCTTTTGTCGCCTTGTTTTCTGAGTTAAATACTCCTTCAAAGCCCGGTGTGGTCTTGTTCACGTCAACGAAATCAGGTGTTTCACCACCAAAGATGCCGAGTGCCATGCCATTACCATCTTTACCTACACCAGAACACTCAACGGTCGCTATATCTTTTAGATGGCGATAGACGCTTACTTTATCGCCATTACCTGCCCACATATTATCAATCCAACCAGCGATGGCGACCTCTTGAGTCTTCGATGAGCTGTTCGTCACAGTGTAACGCATGACAACCACCGGGTAGCTCGACTCATCTCGGTTCAACGGAATGAATGGTGTGTAAGCTTCAAGCTGCACATCTACAGGGCAGTTCGCATCAACAAAGTCCACCAGTGCCATCGGATACTGGTTGGTGAAAGTAACATCATCAAAGCCCTGCGAATTCAATGAATGGGTTTGACCATTTACTTGTAACGCGAAGCCCTGTCCAGCCGGAGCTTTTGCCTCATCCGGTTTCATATAGCGAAGACCTTTCGGGTTGTTCAATTTGTCTTTCTTCGCAGTCAAATTCCAATACCAAAGCTCCCCATCGCCACTTAGGTAGACTTGTCCGGTGCCGACGCCATTAATAGGCATGCCAATAAAATCCTTTGCGCCAGCCTTCGCAGTAAGCGGCTTACCACGAGCATAGAGGCTTTTAATCCAATCCGCACTCAGCTTCTTGTCGGCTGGTATGATCTTGTCAAAATCCGCAGCGCTGAATGGACCTGCCATCACATTTATTCGGCTAGCCATCAGCATCGCTGCAGTCAGACCAGAGGCTTTGAGGAAGTCACGGCGTCCCGTCAGGACATTACTTTTAGATTCAGAATTATTCATAAGACTAAGCTGTTTGAACTTGGATATCAAGTTGCTGATCAGCCTTAAGCATAACAGGACTTTGGAATGTGAGACGCAAATCGCTACCGTTGGTATCGAGCTTTGCCGCGACAGTCCGACCTCCCAGCTTCACTTGCGCGGACTTGGCTTCTTTGCCTTCAGCAGCTTGAAGAATCACTTGATTCAAGCTGACTTTACCTTCAGCGATATTGAGCGATGCCGTGAGTTGGCTTGCGCTGCGTTTTTGCGAGTAGAGGCCATAACCTTCAGCTGCCGTATAGAAACTTGAGTGCTCTTCCGGAGTGAGGATCGGACGGAACGCGATAACACCTTTCGGGCCATCGTAATGGAAGCCCTGAAGTGCAAGTAGTGCGGACCAGACGCTGAGCGAACGGCCATAGAATTTACCGCACTCGTCGTCGCCGAAAGGATTACCGGAATAGCCCCATGGACCGTTTCTCACTTTGGAGACACCCTCGGTGCGAAGGCGTCCGTTATAGCGATCGTAAATGATCTTCATCACCATGAGACCTTCTTTCAGCAGACCATTTTGAATCAAGGCCACTGCAGCACTGTATTCGAAACCAGTCATCACCTCATCGCCGTATTTCATCCCGGGGATCGGTTGCGGATCTCTGGGCCATGTGATCATCTTCATGCCACCGTCGGCGACTTCGCAATACTGGCGCGGCTTGAGTGAGTGACCTTGGAAGTCGGTCAGGAAGTTGTATTTCAATAATGACTCCATCGCCTTGCGGGAGCGCTCCTTCGGATAACAACGGTCGATATCAAGCTGGTCGGCCCACCACTCCCCGAGGATCTGATCGATATGGCAACCATCGAGATAGTCCTGGCTACGCTTCTTACCCTGTTTTTGAATGTAGTATTCACCATTCCAGAGGCGTTCGTTTTGAAGCTTCTTACCGGACTCACGGATTTTGCGCCATTCAACAGCCTTGGCTAAATCGCCCACAATGTCGGCCATACGTGCAGCTGCTTCGAGCGCAGCCAAATACATGCTACCGATCCATGAAGAGCAGCCCATAAAGTCACCATCCAAAGTATTGTGCTGAGTCGTTTCCATGAAGCCGTCACGGCTCGGATTCCAGTAGCCGATACTCCAGTCCATGCCTTTTTTCACCAGCGACCATTGAGACTTCAGCCAGTTTTCATCTGCAGAACAAAGGTGCTCACGGTAAGTATTTAAAATAGTGCCATAGAAACCATCTGCTGCCCCACTCTTGTTGGTATGACGATACGGAGTCAGCCCTTTTGGTGTTTGACGCTCGTAGTCCTGCTCACGCATGAGTCGCCCCATTTCTGGAAGTAGCCGCGCATGCGATTGGGCATAATGATAAACGTGGGTGCAATTACCACCACAGCATCCCGCGGTTTCATTACAACCTTCCCACATGCCGAGGTAACCATTCGAAGACCACCAGAAAGTTTGGCTGCGCAAGACCGCAAGCTGTGAGCTCATCCGATCGAGCAACCAAACCGGCATTGTGGATGCATAGAGTGTCTTATGGAAGCGACGCGTGCGCGCCGTAAGATCTTCGAGATTGTCTTTCAGATAGCCCGCAAGATCCATCGCATTCGGCCACCAGTTGGTGTAGTTCTGTCCTTCTCCGCTCCAGCCGACACTGTTCGAGCGCCCTTCGCCTTCCAAGGCGATCGATTTACCTGATCCGTGTTTACCCGCGGTAAAATACCAAGCCAGCACAAAGGTGACGGACTTGGACTCACCAGGAGCCAGTCCCAAGGGCGCTAAGAGCGCTCCGTTCACAGACTTCCCAGCTGGCGAAGCACCCGTCTTGTTGGGCCCTTGCAATTTGCGAGCAATATCAACTGCGCGATGTAACACATTGGTCGTGCCCCAGTCTGTCGCAGCGGTCGCGCCTACGGCATCAGTCATCAAGACCATGTCAGCGTTGTTAATGCCGTCACGAGTCATATGAATGAGCGTCGTGTCACCACTCTTTAAAAGTTCATTCTGATTCTTACCAAAATTGTTACCGCCTTTGCCTTCGTTAAATCCGAGCGCATTTTTCTGCGCGGACAGAACATCGACCATCACCTTAGAGCTAGAAGTATTCTTCGCAGTAACGGTGTAAATCGCGCAAGGGATCGCACAGGCTTTCAAGTCCATTGGGATGAAAGGATTGAAGACTTCCATCTCTACCTCGATCGGTAATGTGGACTCCTCAAAGCGATACTTTGCAAAAGGATACTCACCCTCAAATTTTAGTGACGACATCGCAGCGAACGGACCAACCGACTCGGTCTGTAAAGCACGCACGATAGACTCACCGCCTTCAGCTTGTGCGCGGATTGCGAGGAAACTATCGTCCACGCGACGTTCTTCGTAGTCACAGCCAATCTGCCAAATAGCAGGCTCGGCTTTACCGTTGAACTGAATCGCACCCGCACCGATGCCACCGACCATAAAGTTAATCGCCTCTAGGCGCTCACCTTCATAGACAGTCGTTTTACCGTGTCCGATCAGGTCGGGGTCATTCAGCATCGCTTGAGCCTTTGCCTCACGAGTCGCATCACGTTTTGCTAAAACAGCCGCCACTAAGGCACCCTCTTGTTTCAGTTTTTTCTGCCAGTCAGAACCAGCAGCTTTAATGTGCCCTTGAATCTCAGCCTGTGTGAGTCCACGTGCATAGCAGGCGACTTCGTCGAGCGAAATATTAGTCGAACTCCAACCGTTTGGAACAGGCGTGCTGCCCAGCGTCATGGTGGTTTTCTTGGGCCCCTTGCGTGTATACTCATACGCACCACCGACCAAACTACATTCATAGCCATCGATGTAGGCGCGCACATCGAGGTCGAAACTTGTAAGTGCGAAATGATACCAACGCCCTACTTCAATTGGCTGATCCGTCGGCAGGTTGATCTCAGTAACCACCATGCCGTTGTTATTCTGATAAAGCAGCGTGGATAAATCGTTTTTAACACCGATCACATACAGCGCGGACTTGCCTGTGCTTTGCGCGATGATGACAGGGTTACCGTCACCAGTTGGCTTGGAATCGATCTTGAAGAAAAGCTCCAATGTCGTAGAGCGGCCCTTAAGCTGATCGGCATTCGCCACAAGAATGGGCGAGTTGGGTTCGAGGCTGATCGCCTTGCCCTCAATTGCTCCATCTACAAACGAAGATGCACCTTTGCTCGTTGCCTTCGATTTACCGAGCATGTCGACCAGATCTCCATCAAAACGCCAGTAGCCTCTCAAGGATGGATCCGACTTCAAAACAGCGGCATAAGACTCACGGCTCCCCGCTGCCATCAATGGTGCAGCAGCGATACCAGCGGCAAAAGTTCCAGCAGCCACTAAAAAACGGCGGCGAGATATATCCGGCGAAAAGCTCGAAGCCGCTATATCGTATGAGGTAGAGGTGGGTAAATTCTTCATCCTGGATTTAGATAAATATTCGATGTGTCAAAATGTTGAGAGGTGTCCGCTATTTCTCAGACCACTCAGCGTCCCAACGTTGAATGTAAGGAAGCCCCTTCCCCTTTGGTGCGTATTGCAGCTCCACCCCCCAGTCGATATGCTCGCCAAGGCCATTATCAGTGAAGGCTTCTGGACGGCAACCACCGGCACCAATTGGACCACCCTTTACGGTATGCGTCTTTATGAAATTGAAACCATCTTCTGAATAGAGAATCGAATTTGTGATATTCTTGGGACCTGTCGTTCCAATCATCGCAGCCACTCCTTCACCCTTTGGCCAAACGATGACTTCATGGTTCCCTTGGATAATTGGATTGTTCTCATACTTCACATAAGGCCCTTCAGGCTTATCCGCGATAGCCACCCCCATCTTGGTTTGAGCAGGACTCTTCCGCTGCTGGCGACCTTTGTAGTAGAGCCAATACTTACCATCTCGAACGACTAAGCAGGCATCATCAATCAAATGGCTGTCAAATTGAGCAGGATCATCGCTGTTAATCAAAGCGGGATTGGTAGCTAGACGCTCCCATGGACCATCTGGTGAGTCCGACACGGCAATACCGATTTTGGAATCAGGATTGAAAGGCTTTTTGTAAAAGTCATTCGACGTGCCAGTGTAAAATAACCAGTAGCGACCTTCCGCTACGAGAATGTTTGGAGTAAAGACACTCGCGCCTTCCCATGTGCCGGGCTCGCCTTTTGATAGCGCCATGCCCTCCTCCGTCCAATCGAGTCCGTCATGAGAAGTGGCATACCACACAGTGGCATCGTAGCCCGGAGCAATCGGTCCCTTAGAATACCAGACATAGTAGAGGTCATTTACTTTAATAACGTCACTCGGATCACGGCGCATAACGCCCGGCTCCAAGCCAATCCCTGAAAGTTCCGTATACGTAATACCCACGGTGCCGAGTTTCGGAGCCTTTGCATTTGCTTGAACTGGCGTCGTTGCCAATGCGAATAGAGCGAGTGAGCTCAATGCTTTGAATATATTGATTTTCATAAGTATCTTATAGAATGATTATCGATTGTTTAAATGATTTTTGACTGCCCTGCCTGGAGAGTGATCAGCTCGCTAAGTTGATCTTCATGGTAAACTCGGAATTTAGTATCCCGCGTCGCACGGATTGTAGCTTTCTTAAGCTGACCATCTTTCCACTCAATATCGACCTCAAGACCACCACGTGCCCGCAAACCTTTCACGGAGCCACTTGCCCAAGCAGATGGCAATGCTGGCAGTAGATGCAGTATGTAAGGAGCATTCATCAACTCTTTGGTTGGCGGCACTGGAATGAAAACATTCGGACGTTTTGGGTCTTCCTTGTATGCAACAAACGCGGCCTCTTGAATGGTCTTTGCATCCTGATCGACGCTACGCAAATGACTCTGCAAAAGCATTTCGCAAACACCTGAGACACCGCCGAAGTTGCCATCAATCTGGAATGGTGGGTGAAAATCGAAGAGATTGATGTAAGCACGCTTCGCGGTCAAAAACTTTACAAACTGATGCGCCTTGTCACCGTTGTGGAGACGTGCCCAGAAGTTAGTCTTCCAACCAGTGCTCCAACCAGTGGATTGATCGCCACGATGCTTCATGGTGACGAGTGCTGCGTCGGCCAGCTTGGGAGTGGTCAGTGGTGAAAAATCGCGACCTGGATGAAGCGCCATGAGATGCGAGATATGGCGGTGTGTATTATTAGGCTCATCCCAATCTTCTGGCCACTCCTGCACTTGACCATGCTGACCAATACGCTGTGGGCTGAGTTGCGGGATTAGCTCCATCAATTTTGCGCGAAGCTCTGCGTCGCGATCGAGAATCACAGTGGTTTCAATCACATCGGTAAATAGATTCAGCACCATCTGCTGATCCCAAGAGGCGCCCCAAGTCTGTTTGTTCAGCTTGCCGTGTTGCTTGGTCAGGTAAAAGTTCTCAGGAGACCAAGTCGGATACACGACCAGTGAACCATCTTTGTAAGGCGCAAGAAACTCAGCAAAGAATTCCGCAGCCCCTTTCATAATCGGATACGCTTCTTCGAGGAATGCTTTATCACCTCCAAAAGCATAGTGCTCGAAGAGATGTTGGGTCAGCCAATGCCCTGCCTGCTGCGCACGACGGCCATGTTCGTTCTGTGCGGTAAAGCCAAACAAATTACCATTCAGACCCATGCTCCAGCCCTTTTCGATGCCGAAGGTTTCGCGGGCAGTATGCTTACCGGACTCTGCAATCACCTTCATATACTCCATGTAAGGTGCAAACGACTCAGGTAAATTGGCAGTCTCCACCATCCAGTAATTCATCGCTAGATTGATATCGGTATGGTAGTCGCAGTTCCAAGGTGGCTTCAGCTCCGAATTCCAGAGGCCTTGCAAATTAGATGGCACTGGTGCGCCCCGAGAACAACTAAACTGGAGATAGCGAGAGTAGTTCATATAGAGGTTTTCCAGCTCGATACTGCTCCCTTCCTTCAAGAGCTTATCTGTCGGCAACCCCGAAGGCTTATAATCGAGATTCAGTTGAAATCGATCCGTCAGTGTTTTGATGTCTGAGACATGAAGCTGCTTTAGTTCGTCGTATCCAAGGGCAACCGCCTGCTGCATGATTTCAGCAGAATCGCCTTCGTAATCGCGCCCCTTGAAACTAGGATAAACTGGAAGGTAATCATTATAACCAGCGACATAGATCATGACTTCGCTGGCCCCTGACACTTTAATCGAGCCATCTGCTTGAGCGACCACTTTACCGCCGACCGCATCGACATTGACCAATTGCAGGAACTCGACCGGATCATTCGTCATTTGAGCCGAACCCTTGAGACGAATCTGATTTCCTTTCGATGCAACAGAATGATTTTTATGTGCCGTCTTAGCTGCAATTGTTAAGTTCAGCTGACCACCTTCAGCGGTATAACGAGCGGCAAATACATCCTGCGGATAACTGACAAAATATTCCCGAGTATAACTCGCGCCTCCGAACTCGTAACTGACAGAGCCAAGTCCTGTTGAAGTATCGAGTGCACGCACATAATTTTCCGCACCTTTCATATCATGACCAGTGAGAATTTCTAAATCCACAAAAGGTGCATAGTTGCCGAGCTTCTGTTCTGTCGCATGATACTTAGTCGAAATTGACTCCATGCTGCCTTCTTTGGTGCCGTATTTACCCTCTCGATACGCTTGGCGCACTGTGTCGAGATGTTCGCCTGCTCCAATGCGCGTGCTGGATTGCTCGACCTCGCTGAGCCCACGATGCGTATTCATCCATAGTGTGATATCGTTAAATACCAAATACTCGCGATCGACACCACCCGAGAACATTGCACCCAAGCGACCGTTCCCCATAGGAAGTGCTTCCGTGATATACTTCTTACCAGTCGGTGCCCTCTTAGCAATATCCCGGTCTATGTCCGTCGTCGCGGGCTGATTGTAGAATAGTGTGTGCTGCGCTTGAGCGCCTACGAGGATAACCAAAAATGAGGCAATCGAGATAAGGGGGCATTTGAACTTCATGAATATATAATTTTTGAATTAGGCAGTAAAAGTGTGGGGTTTAATCTTGGATTTCGAAACGTTGGATGAATGGAAGAAAGCCTTTTTCTTTGCCGATGTGGACGCCCCATTCGATTTGGGAACCTGCACCATTATCCGTAAACGCTTCTGGACGATAAGCGCCAGACGCATGGGGGACGTTGATCACATTATGGGTTTTCTTAAAGTGGATACCGTCATCCGAATAGACGAGAGATTTCACCCAATCTTTAGGACCGACAGTGCCAATCAAAGCGGCCACGCCATCGCCTTCTGGCCAGACGAGCACTTCGTGGTTTCCTGGAATGATTGGGCTATTCGGATGCTTGATGTAGGGACCCTCCGGTTTATCGGCGATCGCGAGGCCCAGTTGTGTCTGCGAAGGGCTTTTGCCCAATTGACGACCTTTGTAATATAACCAGTATTTGCCCTCACGTTTGATCAGGCAAGAATCGTCAATTAAATGACTATCAAATTCAGCAGGATTATCGCTGTTAATCAAAGCGGGATTCGTCGCCAAGCGCTCCCACGGTCCATCAGGCGAGTCCGACACAGCAATACCAATTTTTGAGTCTGGCTTCACTTTTGGGTTTTTAGAAATCCCCGTATAGAACAACCAATACTTCCCCTCAGCCACGAGTATACTTGGAGTAAAAACACTAGCCTCATCCCATACGCCGCTACCCGCTTCACCTTTTGGTAGTGCCATGCCCTTTTCGGTCCATACATGACTATCCTCAGAAGTCGCATACCATACAGTGGCATCGTAACCACTCGACTTAGGACCTTTTGAATACCAGACGTAATACAAGTCGCCGACCTTGATAACATCACTCGGATCCCGACGCATAACTCCTTTTTCTGCACCAATGCCTTCCGCATTTGAAAAAGTAATGCTTACTTCGGGATAGGCTTCGCTCATGCTTACAATGGGGGCTGTCAATAAGCCAAGAAGCGCAATATAGAGAACGCTGCGGGATAGTGTTATTTTCATGTTATTCAGAATGCTATTTTATATGAATTCGTGTGATCGCTAGAGTATATCTTCCTAGCTTCTAAAGAGGCATCACATGTTTACGTGAATATTCTGTGCAATCTCCAATGATAGCAATAGACGCGACTTTAAGCAGCAGCCCGAATATTATCATACAAACACGCACAAGACTATAACTGGAATAAGGTAGTTCGCATAAAAAATGAAATTATCCAACTAGAATAGAGATCGCTTAATAGCAATTTACTTGTCCCTGCCCCCGCAACTGACAGCATCGCGCCATGCAATCCACCCCACCTGCTAAAACAATTCGTATTTGCATTATCGAGGATCATACCGATTTCCGAAAAACACTGATCGCCGCCATCGACTCTACAGAGACTCTTACCTGTGAGGCTTCTTTTTCAAATGCCGAAGATGCCTTCGAATACTTCCAATCAAATCCTAAGCCCGACGTCTTAGTGCTCGACCTAGGTTTACCGGGAATCGATGGCATTGAAGCGATCCCCCAGTTTTGCGAACTCTCTTCGGAAATGAAAGTGCTCGTCCTGACCGTTTTTGAAAATAAGACACGTGTCTTCCAAGCGCTGGGCGCAGGCGCATCCGGATACCTCATGAAGTCTTCCGGTCTCAAATCGATCGTGCAAGGTATCGAGGATGCTTACAGTGGCATAGCCCCCTTAAGTTCTGAAATTGCGCAGATGGTCTTTGCCACATTTAAGGCATTTAAGCCCGCCACGCCGGAAGCCGACATTTCCGGACGCGAAGCTGAAATACTCAAACAGTTAGCAGAGGGTGATACACGAATTGCCATATCAGATACCCTGCAGGTGAGTCGACATACCATCGATAGTCATATCCGCAACATCTACCGTAAGCTACAAGTGCACAATGTATCCGGCGCCATTAAGAAAGCCGCCGAGATGCATATAATATAAATTGCTGATGCGATGCCAGTCGATGTATTGCCGCATAATCAATAGATCAATCTATCGTGCTTTTAAGGCAAAGCGTATTGCCTGCGCATTCCTCACTCTCATCTGCGCAAGCTACCTCTACGCAATCGAAGGCATCGACGTAGAAACCAGCGGCTCCTGGCGAGATGCTTCGATTAAAAAACCTTGGTCATACAATGGCCAGAATGTATATGGCACTGCTGGCTACTATCTCTTTAATGTCACTGAACTAGGCGGAGAATCACAAACAAGCAGACCCACCGATGAAGGATTAAAGACCTCGTTACCTGCCTACATTGAAGCAGTGATCCCGACAGCAGGTGGTTATACCGCGCACTCTTTCGATTACCTCATAATCGATTCTCCCGACGGACAGGGCCAAGTTGAGTCTGGTCTCTTTGCAGTCGCAACGGAGGTGCCACAACAACCTGTTGACATCGTTCAAATCAAACTCGGTGCCATTCCACAGCTCTACGGCTTTAGACTGGGTATATTGATCGCCAATGCTGAGCGCACGAATCTATCGCCTGCAGAAATAACATTAAGGCGTTCCGATAACAGTTGGACTCGAAGCATCATCAATCTGCCAGAAAGCAAAGACGGCATATGGGTCTTTTTTACGGTTCCTGCAAAACATGCAGACAAAACGCTGATTCTCTCAGTCAAATCTCGCGGAAGATATCCCGTCACAATTGGGGGTCTCATCTTTGATGATCTTACTGTAGCGCCTGAAGCATTCGCCTTGGGCGTAACTACCAACGACCCAGTCACTAGAAATGGTAATGTTACTTGGATAAGTCAGGTTAATCCCGTGAATATTGGCGATGACTCTGCGCCGACTGAACCATGGGAGCATAAGCTAGCAATGAGCTTGATGAACACTTACCGGCAGAACACTGAACGCCTCGAAAAGATCGCCGATGAAATCGATCAATTGCCCACTCCTTACACAGGCGAGCCGACTGGCACTGGTGGATATATGACGAGATGGGTCGAGTCACGAAATAATGAGATCAAAATCCACTTCAATTGGGATGAAGAAGTCGACATCGACGCGGTCGCTCTTTTCCCGCTCAGGCTCTTTCTTGCTGATGAAAACGGTCTAACAGATAATGCTTATTGGCCTGGCGATATTACTATTCAATCAGTCCACCAGAATGAACGACACTTACTGGCGCGGCTAGTGAATACACAGGAGACGATCCGGCAGTCTTTACCCGAATTCGTTAGCTTCGAACCGATCAGAACTTATCATCTCGAATTTACGATTACCGACCTGAGCAAGCGCATCGGCAACAATCAATATGCCGCTGGATTTTCAGAAATTGGCATTTTCTCTAAGCAAGAGAACATCACCCCCAGGGCGCAGTTACGAACCAGCAACTCACGAGAAGGTTATCGAATCTATTCAAAAGAATATTTAGTCGATGGACAGACACCATTAGGCCTCCCCGAGATTGGGCCACGAACCAGCGGCAGCCTAGGCTTTTCAATACGCCAACCAGATCGAGTCCCGAAAAAACCAATTAACATTGTTCTCAACTTAACGGAGAAAACAAAAATCGACGAAGTGAGATTAGATCCCGCCATCATCTATAAGCCTGGGCAAGCCTTCCCCGTGCGATTTTCAGTAGAACTACTGGACGAGAAAAAACAAGTACTGCAGAGCGACGACCGCTTCAAAGATCAGCCGCTGCGCAGCCTTGGTCTCAATCCATACACCAGTGTTTTTACTGAAGTAGAGGCGACGTATGTCCGTATTCGGATCTACGAGGCGTCGATGCCGAACATACAATCAAGACCTTGGATTCAAATCAGCGAAATCACTCCTATGCTCGATGGCATACCGATAAAAACAGTAAAGAGCGTATCGTCCCCGATGAATAAAAATAATCAACTCGCAGTGGGGATTACGGATCCATCAGGACTACAACTCTATTGGTCAGGTGAATCAGCTCACGACGGAGATACCCAATCAGGCAAACTTTTGACACTGCGTGACTGGGTGGAAGGTCTGCACAAACGGCAGCAACTACTCGAAGAACAACTAGAACTAGAGAATGCAAACATTGCAGTTCAGAATAGTATTCGAACTCGATCGCTATGGGCTGTCTCCATTGCAGTTTTAGTAGTTTTAGTTGGATCGATCTACACCATTATCTACTACAAAGTTAAAGCTCGGCGGGAGCTTAGAAATGCTCGTGAGCGCATTGCCAGTGACCTGCATGATGACGTCGGCAGTAACCTTGGCACAATCACACTCCATGCGGAATACCTGCTGGATCACGTCGAAGAGACAGGCTTACAGGAACGACTCAAAGCGATCTTCAAGCTGGCCTATGAAAGCACTTACGGTCTACGGGAAGTATTGCATACTTCTGCACCCAGAATTGGTCGCGCTCAGAACCTACTCGGTTTCATGCAGGAGCTGGCAGCCATCGTCCTACCGGATACCGAAAAACACATTGAGTTGGACCAGTCGATCCGTGGCATGCTGACAAATCCAGAAGTCCGCAAGGGCCTCCTACTCTACTACAAAGAAGCGATCACCAATATCCAATCACACGCACAGTGCAGCAATGTATTCATTTCGATGAAACGGACTAAATACGGGATCGAGCTAATCATCAAAGATGACGGAATCGGCATGAGCCAAGACATGATATCCAAAGACATCGCCCTACGCACTCTAAAGCTTCGAGCAAAAGAACTCGGATCATTGGAAATTCACTCTAAAGAAGGTGAAGGCACCGAGCTCATCCTAAGAGTGAGTGTTTGATCAAAGGACGAATGATAGGATCAGACTTCAGCGTGACTGAGCAAAGACTTATCGTCGGATGTGACATTCAACCCTAGAAAACGAAAATGCCCCCAAGCCATTGGCTTGGGGGCATGAATATCAAAAGTAATTGTAGCACCTTGAAACGTGAAACACGTCACAAGGTGCATTGAAATTATCCAGCGAAAGATACGTAGATTGCGATCACCACGACGATGAGAATCACACTAGCAATCTTAGCGCCCTTCCATGGAGTCATGTCAATTGGAGTATCGGTCTCAAGAATCCAAGCTGTCTCACGTGGCTTAACAGCAGCCCAGACGAGCATGATAAGAACCAACAGAGCGAAGACGAATCCAAGGAAGTGGAAGTTGTAGAGGAAGATCTTGTCCACAGCCTCGTCGAGTCCGGGAACGAAGTATTTCACCGCCAGCATGACTAGACCGATGAGAAGTGCGGTGAAAGCAGCCACACTTGGCACGCGTGAATGCAGCATACCTACAACCACCACCGAGAAAATCGGGATGAAGTAAATGCCGTTCATCTTTTGCAAGTAACCGAAGATACTGTCCTGACCAGCGAGCAGCGGAGCTACGAACATGGCAGCGATTGCGATGGTCACCACGAAGATCTTGGCAGCACGCATGGTCGATGCCTCACTCGCGTTTGGACTGATAATGTGCTTGTAGAAACCGATACTAAACAGCGCGGACGTGCTGTTCAGGGCGGCATTGAAAGAGCTCAAAATCGCACCAACCATCACAGCGGCGAAGAAACCAGTAAGTTGTGGCGGTAGAACTTCACGCACCAATGTGCCATAAGCTTGGTCGTTTGTAATGCCATCTGCAGCAAACAGGTGGAATGCAATGATACCAGGAAGAACGAGATAGATCGGACCGAGCAATTTAAGCGCACCAGTTAACAAAACACCCTTTTGGCCTTCCGCCAGGCTACTGGCACCAAAAGTTCTTTGGATGATTTGCTGGTTCGTGCACCAGTAGAAAAGATTCAACAGCGCCACACCGGTAAAGAGTGTGCTGAACGGCACGCTGGTATCGCTTGTGCCAATAGAGTTCAAACGCTCAGGGTTGGCTTCTTTTAGAATGCTCCAACCTTCGAGGATGCCTTGACCGTCGCTCACACGGTCCAAAGCGAACCATGCAATCATGAAACCGCCGATTAGGAGGCCAATGCCGTTAATCGTATCCAAAACCGCGAGAGTTTTAAGACCACCAAAACGCGTGTAAATACCACCCATGATACCGATCAAGAAAACGGTGAGCCAAAGAATGACTGTGTCCGGATCATGCATCGTGCCCAAGAACGATACAGGCTCTGTAATTCCCGTGAGGGTTTTCAAATCGAGCATCACAGAAAGTCCAACCGCACCACTATAGAGAATGATCGGGATCAGCAAAAACGCATACGCTAGGAGGAAGACCATATTGGTCAGGCTCTGTGTGCGCTTATCAAAGCGATTTTCCAAGAACTGAGGCACTGTTGTGATGCCTGCCTTGAGGAACTTCGGAAGGAAGAACAAGGCCATCAAAACGAGCGCGATAACAGCAACCACTTCCCACGCCATCACAGCGAGACCGTCCTTAAAGGCGGCACCGTTGAGACCAACCATTTGCTCGGTTGATAGATTCGTCAAAAGCAACGAACCAGCGATAACAGGAAAGGTCAGCGAGCGTCCGCCCAGAAAGAAGCCCGTAGAAGAGCTTTTTTCCGAATTACGGGTTATCATAAATGTGACAACCGCTGCAAAGATAGTGAAACCTAAGAAAGATAGGAGAACCATAATGAGTTGGGGGTTATAATTTCGTTAACAATAGGATAGAAAACAGAAGCACTCACTAGTTAAAAGTGAGACGCGCCGATTTAGTGAGAGATATTAACTAATAGCAAACCATTCCTCCGCCCCACTTTATGTGAAGCGATGATAAAAGGTTCACCACCTGCAAATCGTAAAGTTAGCAGAATAGCTCTTGGAAATTAAGCCACAATCGTTTTTATTTTTTAAGAAATCGGGTCAAACTCATTTCCTACAATGAAACGTATAGCAATTCTAGTAGAAACATCGCTTGCCTCGGGACGCCAAATATTAACAGGCATCTCGAAGTTTCTGGATGAGGGCTCAGACTGGTCCGCCTATCAGTGCTTAGGCTCTCTTGGAGCAATGAATACTGAGTTGATACGCAATTGGGAAGGCGACGGCATCATCGCTCGAATTGATAATAAGGAACTTCTCAAAATGATCCAACGCAAGGGCGTCCCCACAGTCGACGTTTTAGGCAACGTGGCACAAGAGCAATTCCCACTCGTCAAATGCAATGACCGCGCAATTGGCGCGGCGGTAGCCAAGCACTTTATCGAAAATGCACACTACAACTTCGCATATATTGGGCTGAGCAATGAGCGGTGGTCTCTTGAGCGCGAGGAAGGCTTTAGGCAGGTGATCCATGCGCAGGGAAACGAAGTGTCCACTTTTCACTTTGAACAGCGCCAGATGGAGAAAATTTTCACGGGCAATGAATTCGATGAACTCAGAAAGTGGCTGGTCAGTTTAAACACACCGGTGGCGATCATGGTCGCCAGTGATCAATTTGCTCAATTGATCTTCGAAACTTGCCAACAATTGGACCTAGCAATACCCGAAGATGTTTGTGTGGTGGGCGTGGATAACGACCGCCCTTTTAGTAATCTATGTCGTCCGCGCTTAAGCAGTGTCGAGCCGGACCATGTGCAGATCGGCTATCTCGCGGCTAAGACGCTGGATTCAATGATCTCGAACAAGCAACCGGATCAGCGAGTCATCGAAATCGATACCTACACACTACACCGAAGACAATCGAGTGAGCTGATTGCACTCGACGATGTTTCAATTGTCCAGGCACTCAAATACATACGATTACACGCGTCCGAATCGCCGAGCATTAATACCATCGCCGAAGTATCGGGTCTTTCACGAACGATCCTGCAACGTCGCTTTCGCGACAAAATCGGACGAACGGTTGGCGACACCGTGCTGAGCGAGAAGCTTCGCTTAGCACGCGAAATGTTAAAGCACACCAACCTCCCCCTCTCGATTGTTGCGGAACGCAGCGGCTTCAACTCGCAAGAATACATGAACCACATATTCAAGACACACTTGAAAACTACACCGAGGAAATATCGCCTACAGGGTTAACTTACTTTAGGAAGTCGATCAATGCCGCCCCAAAACTATGGGGTGAAACATGCCCACTCGGTCCTTTCGACTGAGCCAGCTCGATAATACGGGGATGCGCATTCGCTGGGCAAATGACTTGCTCAAAGGTTTCGAAAATAGACAGATCGTTCAGATAGTCGCCCATTGCCAAGGCATCCGTCAGGTCAATTTTCAAGTGAGCCGATAGTAATGTAATGCCGTCCATCTTGGTAATCTCGGGCAAGACATCAATGAAACTGTCGGAACGGCAAAACTCTAGTTGTGCAAATGCCTCAGCCGACAGACTTTCGCGAGCGAGTGATTCTATAGCGGCTTGCACCGTTGCAGGGTCTGCATTCGCAGGAAAATCAAAAGAGAGATTACAGTCCTTATCCAAGCGTGCCATATTGCCACCAAAGATAGCCTCCATAGCAGCTTGCCCCTCCGCATCATACCAACTGAGAAGTTGCTCCATGGTATCGAGATTCGCGTAACGTTTAGCTAAATCCGGCAGACCGCAATCGTTGGCCATTTGCACAAGATCCAGGTTTCTATCTTCAACACGATCATAGATCACGGATGCGTGCTCGAGTAAGAAGTAACGCAATTTAGGGGTCTGCAAATACTTGGCAAAATTTTGGCAAATCGGCCAGAAGCGACCGGTGTTGATCACAAAATGCTCCAAATGTGAGGCATCAACCGCACCATCAATCGCCTCAAGCATCGCAATCTGATTAGCCGAAGGTTCCCAACTGGCATCGGCGCCAAAGCCTTCGCCGTCCTCAGGATTCAAACATCCATCGACGTCTTGGAAGAGTATTTTGATCTGCTCAAGTTTCATGACATCAAACGGACTAAAGCAGATACTCCTGAGCCGCTATCTTTAATTCGAAAACCCCAATATTTAAGCGCATGAAAACTCGTGAAGCAAAAGCGCCGTGCTCCACGAGTTTATTCACACACACAATAAAATTCTAATAACTAACAGCCTCAATTAGTAGCCGTCACAAAACTTACTTTATGAGTTTCTTAACTTGTTCACCAATTTCAGAATCCGAGGCTAATGATTTGAAGGACTGGTTGAATGCCCGCTGCGTCTTTCTATTCATGCTCATACCTTTAAATGTATCTAAGATGGATTGCTTGAACTCAAGCGACGGCGCGGTCTGTATTGCCTTGGCTGCTAAGTCGAATTTGGCATCGGATTCGCCTGAGATGCCTTTTTGTGAAACCAAGCGTAAAATGCCTTTTACTGCAGCTGCCGCATCAGCTTCGGATGCACCAGGCTTCGACATGACTGCAATCCACACATCACCACCAGATACATCCGACCATCTGCTAAGCGACCGGAGTGCATCCGCCCGTAACGAGCTGTCCGTGACGATTAAGTTTTGCAAATAGTCAGCCGCGGGCTTGCAAGACACACCATCCAAAATCGCTAAAATCGCCTTACGCTGCTCATCATTTGCAGCGGACTTTAACGCCGGTGCAAAAGAGCTAGTCCATAAACCATCGCTACTAGCCAAGCTGACACTTAGCTTCTTTAAGCTGCCCTGCGCGGCACGTGTGTCTGCATCATTCTTCAGCACGGCTGCCAACAATACATCGACACTCTCTTTACCTCCGATCAATTCCATGGACTGAAAAGCTGCCTTCTTAAGCTCCGAGTTCGTGGTCTCAGCCACGAGTTGATTAATTAAATCAATCGCACCTTTAGTATTTCTTAGAGTCATCAATTTAACCGCTGCCACTTGTGCATCGGCATGGCTCGAGTCAGACGCAGCCTTTAACAAATCAGCGTCTGCAGCAGGCGCATTGATTCGAATTAATGCCTCCTTAATGACACTGTTATTCGAGTCTGCCAAAAAGAGCTCATAGAGTGCAGGATAGCTTTGATCAGTACCGATCACACCAAGTGTTTTGATCGCCTCTGACTTGATCTCGGCAGAACCGCGCTCGAGAATCGCGAGAACCTGCGATTCATATTGATTGAGCTCCAAATCACTGATCACTCCTAAAAAGATCGCTTGCGTTGAAGCGTCTAGCGAAGGCAATAGATCGATGACTTCTTCTTGCATAGCAGATGTCAACGCGGCACGTATGATGAGACTGCGGGCTGGATAAGCCTCCTCATTGATCGCCGTTTGCAGTAAAGCCTTAGCAGAAGCGACATCCAATGCAATCAGCTGCTGAAAAGCACCTAACTTAACCGCAGTATTGTGACCATTCACTGCAAGCGCTTTGGCAACAGAAATATCGCTCAAACCTGCATCTAGTAGCGCGAATGCAATATCTTGTTTAAGCTCAACACTAGCACTGCTGGTTTTCTTCATCAAAGCAGCTTCGGCATCTTTCCCACCGATTTTGCCTAATGCCATCGCAGCCTTCGCGGCGACCGCATACGATTCTGAATCGAGCAACGCAGTGACTTTTGAGACTGAGTTCACATCTCCACGATAAGCCAATGCATCGAGGATAGCGCCCTGCTCCTCAGTTGGCACTCCGCTCAGAGCGTTCTCCAAAACACGTGTCGCGGCATCCGATGGATTCGCTTGTAATGCGAGACGTGCCAAATCACGAATGCGCACATCCTTATCAACCAAAAGCTGAGCTAGAGGCAAAGTAGATGCTTCGTCGCCAAACAACTCGAGCATTCGAATCGACCAATAACGAACAGCAAAAGAGTGGTCAGCTGAAATTGCTTCATGGATCTGTTCAATCGCTGCAATACGATCAGCACCAGCGGAATCAGTAATGGCTTGGCGTAACTCGATTCGGGCAGTCTTACGCAGCCCATAGTCATCCGCATCCAGCTTCGAAATTAGCCCGCTTACATCAGCAGCTAGAGCGCTAGTGGCAAACACTAGGCAGCTCAAAAGAATTAGTAATTTTTGATACATTTTGAAATTTTATAAAGTTGTAGTCGTTACGTCTCCGCAATTTAGACCGGAAGTTCGTAACCCGCACGACGTGGACGATCCATCCAGCGTAGTGCATCGGCATCGTTAAGAATCTGTTCAGATTTTGGATCCCACTGAATGGAACGACCTAAACGCTCGGCGATTCCGGACAACTGACAAATGGTGCCAGTGCGATGCCCAATAGTAGCTGGGCAAATCGGGGTTTTGCGTGATTTAACGCAATCGATCCAGTTATTCTGTTGATTACTAGATTCATACAATCGCACATCTCCCGATGAGAGCGGACGCTTAGCCATACCAGGAACACTCGTTTCCAATTCACCACGGCTGGCAAGCACTTCGCCCTTCGTGCCGATGAAACGAATCATGTGCCCCTTCATATCCTGATGATCACGGATCACCTTAATGCCATCATCATATTGATGGTATTGATACTTTTCACCTTTATAGCCCTTAGGCACAAACAGATTTGGTCCACTATCATCGCGACCGAGTGCCCACTGAATAATGTCAAAGTGGTGAGCACCCCAATCGCCATTCTTACGAGAACCATATTCCCAATAACTGCGCCATCCGCCACCAAAGGAACCAAGCACTCTCTCAGCAGTATATGGTTCGTAAGGAGCAGGTCCCAACCACTTGTCGTAGTTAAAGCCTTGAGGTATTGGCTGTTCAGCACCTAGTGTTGAAGGCGGAAAGCCACCCAGTCGTGCATAAATTTCCTTAATTTCACCTATCCAGCCGTTACGCACGATTTCAGCCGCTTTGCGGAAGTTACGATCTGATCGCTGCATGGAGCCAACCTGCAATATCGTTCCATAACGCTTTTCTGCCTCAACCATCGCCTTACCTTCATCAATCGTAAGTGTCATCGGCTTCTCGACATAAACATCCTTCCCTGCCCGCATCGCCGCAATGGCGATGGCTGCATGCCAGTGATCGGGAGTCACGATGACGACAGCATCGACTGCAGGGTCATTGATGATGTCCTCGTAGTCAGGCGTGGCTTTAATATCCTTAAAGCCACGCTTAGACATCTCTTGCTTGGCCTTAGTCAATTGCTCAGGTTTAACGTCACACACATAGAGTGGCTGCACATCACTACGCCCAGTCATACCATAGTGAACACCGACCTGTAAGCCCATACCAATATAGGCAATATTCACTCGACCATTGGCACCGGTCCTACCGTTAATACCAAAGGTTTCGGAACGAAGAATCATTGGCGCTGCCAACAATGAGGTGCCAAGAAGTGCGCCTTGCTTCATAAAGCTACGGCGTGATTGATGTGCTTTCATAATAAAAAGAGAAGAATTAGAAATTAACGCTTTGCGCTAGGTGTAGTATCCGCTTCAAGGTCACCTGTTGCGAATTGGATGCCGGCAAGAAAATGCTTCAGCATCAGATTACTAGTGAAGATGTGATCGTTATGTCCAAGGCTAGTATAGAATACCCGCCCTTTACCTACGCTCTGCACCCAAGCTACGGCATAGTCGTTGTCTTCGCGCTTCAGACCTTCGACCTGGGCGCTCTTCTCAACATTAACATGCATTAAAACACGCAGTCTATCACGGGTGTATGGCTCTTCACGGAATTGGTAAATCTCTTCCTTAAAGCTAAACTCACGAAGGTCACCAAATACTGGCTTCATTGTGCCATGCTCAGGATCTTCAACAGTGATCGTAACATTCGTATTCGCACGCCATGGGTGACCATCGAAGTAACCTCCAATTGCTTTGCCATAATTCTCATGATCGTAGCAAGCATCAGTGGCTGAGTGAATACCAACAAGACCGCCGCCATCTGCAATGTATCGGATGATATTATCAGTCAGGCGCACTTGACGCTCCTGTAGCGAAGCCCAGTCTTCCTCGGAAAACTTCTTTTTCTGTTTATTGTTGGGCATGAAGAAATCACCGGTGGGGCTCAGTAAAACAAGCGCGTCAAACTTCTTCAAAGTATCCAGCTCAAAGTTCGCAGGATCATCACTGATCACCACTTCATAAGCGCCGGTTGATTCACCCAGTTTTTCAAGGGCAAGCTTACCCAAAGGAATCGATTTATGACGATATCCCGCAGTGGCACTAAATACTAGAATACGGCGTGACTCTTTAGGTCTTACGATTGGAGCATTCGGCAATGCCTTTTCAACATCAGCGACAAGATTTGGAGCTACAGGCGCATCATTGTGGTTTGGCGCCCAGTCAGCATAACAAGATGTTAGGCATAGGGTCGATAGGGCTATAATAAGAGATGTATTTTTCATAATAAAAGGATGTGGAGTGATTACTGATTTTCTTTGTCAAAAGCCGCATCGAAAGCGACTTGGCTAGGAGAGAAGTCTAAGCGACGCGTGAAGGCGCAGGCCTCTGCCCCACCGTGAAAACGATCCATGCGACCATCTTCCCACTCGATTGAAAGCGGGCCCTGGTAAGCAACGTCGTTGAGTGCGACAATGACTTCTTCGAAGTTGATATCGCCGCGACCTGGTGAACGAAAATCCCAGTAGCGACGTGCATCACCGAAATCGGTGTGACCGCCGAATACACCAACATCGCCATTTCCGTGTCCCCACCATGCATCTTTAACGTGGCAGTGGAAAATCCGTTCACCGAACTCGCGAATAAACTTCACGTAATCCACACCTTGGTAACCGAGGTGGCTTGGGTCGTAATTAAAACCGAAACGTGGGTGATGCTTAATCGCATCCAGCGCGGTCGCCGCACTAGCGATATCAAAAGCGATCTCTGTCGGGTGCACTTCAAGTCCGAAATAAACATCCAGCTTTTCAAAGGCATCCATGATCGGCGTCCAACGATCCGCGAAGTCTTGGAAGCCTGCTTCAATTTGCCCCGGTGCTACCGGCGGGAAAGAATAAAGTAGGTGCCAAATCGAAGAACCGGTGAAACCATTGACCACAACACGCGCAGGTGCACCGCCTGGCTTGGCGTCGAAGAATTTACGTGCTGCCTCGGCTGTGCGAATCATCTCAGCAGCGGCGCGTTGGCGCACACCTTCGGGATCACCATCACCCCAGATTTCGGGTGACAAAATAGCTTTGTGGCGTGCGTCAATATTATCGCAAACGGCTTGTCCAACAAGGTGCGTGCTAATCGCTTCGCAAGTCAGACCATTGGCTTCGAGCAACGCCCACTTCTCGGCGATATAATTCGGTTCAGTGAGTGCGGCGTTGACATCGAAATGATCGCCCCAACAAGCGAGCTCGACTCCATCGAAGCCCATCTCCTTAACTTTCGGCGCAAGTTCTGCGAGTGAAAGGTCGGCCCATTGGCCAGTGAATAAAGTAACTAGACGTGACATATGTATTCTTAATTAGGTTAATGTTTGAGTTTGAAAATGGTTTAGCGTTTCGGCCAGTCTTGTCGCTTAACGACCTCATTGATGCGTGACAACGCAGAGTAATTGTCCGGAAGGATTTTATGTTTTTGCATATACTGATATGCTTGGCGCAGCTGAAGAAATTCACCCTTCTGATCCTCGATACTTCCTTTCGCGGCACTTTCATGACGAGCTAGAAAATCAGATACGATCGCATCAGCTTCTGCGCGTGCGCTCGTATCTTGAGCATAGGCAAGTGACTCGTAGAGACGAAGCGCTTTGCTAACGCCCTGTTTGCTTGCAGCGTCTTTGCGAATATCTGCGGCGACTCCTACTCGCTTAGCAAGTGCAGCCTCAGGAGATAGACGTCCATCAGTGCCACCATCGTATGCACGCGGACGCAATGGGCGATACCAGATGTTCCGATAACGGACTGGATTACCATGATCCTGCAAATGTAGTGACCCCACATCGGGAAACACTCGATCCAGAGGTTTGCGCTCCCTGAAACCACCGCCCCCGTCTAGTGGTGAGCTATCTTGAACAACGACTCCATTGCACAACACTGTCATCGAACCTTCATCTACCACCTTGCCATCGCGCACCACAGGGCGACGGAAAATAATGTCGTAACTCTGCCACTCCCCTGGGGCGCGCAAAGCGTTTGCTGCCGGAGGCATCACGCCATAAACTGCACCAGCAGTTCCATCGGCATAAGTTGGATTCTCGTAATTATCCAAAACTTGCACCTCGATCTGCCCCATCAAGAAGACACCGCTATTACCACGTTGCTGGCTCACGCCATGCACCGGAGTCGGCGCCATCCATTCGATGTGTAATTGGCAGTCGCCAAATTCCTCTTTCGTGGCGATATAGCCAGAACCCGGTGCACAGAGCAGCGTGCCATCTTCAACCAACCAGTCGTGCTTGCGTTTACCTGCAGGCTTCACATGGCGCCAATTATCGAAAGATGCCTGCGTGCCATCAAAGAGCACAACAGCATCTGACGGTGCACCACCGACAACAGCCGCGGGTTCCACCACCGTGGGTGTCGGACGATTTAAATCGTGCACCGCCCAAGGATGTGTCTCATCAGGCGGATCACCAAAGAATGCACTATCAGCAAATACCGTCGTCCCCATGACCAAGGGTAACAGAGACGCCATAGTTAATAACCGATGATGTTTTCGTGTTAATTTTTGCATAAAGCTTTACCTCCTTTGTCGCTGATAAATTGATGGTGTTGAATGCGATGGTTCATGTGTTTTCGGTAGAGTGCTATTTCGACAATAGCTTAATTGCAGCGGCATTCTGATTCTGTTGAGCGATCGCAAGTGCAGTATCTCCATTCTTAGATATGACAGTCGGATCCACCCTGTGATCCAAAAGATATTGAACCATTTCAGCACTGGCACTCGCTGCTGCCTCGTGTAGCGGAGTGCCTCCTCGAGCGGAACGAGTTTCTACATTCGCACCGCCTTCGACAAGCACCTGGGCCATGAGTAAACGGTTTTGAGCCGCAGCATGGTGCAAGGGAGTCCAGCCCACTTTATCTAGTTGGTCAGGATTCGCCTTAGCAGCCAACAAAGCCTTTGCCACTACGGGTATATCACGGTCCACACAAAGGTGCAACGGCGTGCGCATGCTGCTATCTGCAACATCAACCGGTGCGCCCTCTTCGATCAGCAACACAGCAATTTTACTTTTCTTACGCAAGATCGCCTGATTGAGCGGAGTCAGTTTGGGATGCGCTCCGGATTTAAGTGAATCCGGATTAGCAACCAGATGAAGTTTCACATCCTCCAGATCACCTCGCGCAATTGCTTCATCGATCGATTTGTATTTAGGCGCATTCGCCCCAAAACACGTAGCAGTGAGCAAACAACAAATGACTGTGCAGAAACGAATCATGTATCTTTACGCAAGCTCCGTCCAAGCACCATCATTCGCACTAGATGCCACGGCTGCTTCGATAAAGGCTAAGCCAATTCGCCCATCTTCAACATTAGCATATTTTGAACCGTCGCAGTTAAAGGACTCACCCGATTTATAAGCGCGGACATCCACTTCAAAATCACGGTGCAATCGTGCCAAGGCATCATGAAACGCCTCACCGTGACCAGAAGGCAATGTGGGCTGCCCCATAAGATCATCTGACAAATCACCGAGGAAACCATCGTTGGCCGACACCTCACCGCGCCAATAAACACGATCCGGTTGACCGGGCAGCATGACCTTCAATGCTTCGGGCTCTTCTTGACGCCAAACAAGTGTGCCTTTGCTGCCGTTCACTTCTATACTCAGATCGTTCTTATGACCGATACAAATCTGCGATGCACGCACGAGTGCTTTCGCACCGTTGGAGAGCTCACAGTAGGTAGTAAAGTGATCATCCAATGAACGCCCTTCAACTATGACTTCAAGTCGAGCTGAAAGCTTGTTTACATCAAGACCAGTCACATAGCGCAACTGCATCAGCGCATGTGTGCCGATATCGCCACCGCAATTGGACGCACCTGTCTTAGCTGGATCGGCACGCCATTCGGCTTGCTGGATACCTTCGTCCTCAGCCTTACCTGCAAGCCAACCTTGAATGTAGGAAGAATCCACCCAACGCACGTCACCGATCAAACCACTTTGCACAATATGTCGGCTCAAGCGAGTGCTCCAGTGCCCGAGGTATGTATGCGCCACTGCGAACGGCACTTTGTGTTTTGCAACAGCGGCAGCCAATTTCTCGGCTTCAGCGAGATTAAGCGTCAAAGGCTTTTCGCAAAAAACCGGGATACCAGCTTCGACCGCCTTCAATGCAGGCGCAAAGTGCGCATGATTCGGCGTCACGACGACGACATAGTCCAATTGCTCTTCAGCAGGCAGCTCTTTCTGCGCATCGATCATTTCGTCGAAGCTCGCGTATCCTTTGATCGGATACGGCCAGTTCGCCGCATCTTCAATGGCAGCTTCGGGATTACTCCGCAAAGCTGCTGCAGTGACCCGGCGTGTTCCGTCGAAGTGAATCGCCTTTTGGTGTGGGTGCGCAAAAAACGCACCGCCACCACCGCCGATAAGACCAACATTTAATGTGCGTGGGGAACTCATATAATAAAACTCCTGTTAATAATTAATGGGCGCCTTCACCAAGAACCTTAGGCTTATAACCGCCCTTAGATTTAAAGAAGAGGATCAGGCCGACATATGCGACAAACATGAACATCGGGAAGATTGCCATCTTAGCTAGAGCTCCTTGCGTTTCTCTTTCAACGATAGCAGTTGCTTCAGCCTTCGCCTCTTCAGGCAAGCTAGCAAGTGCGACTCCATCTACGGCCTCATAGTGTCCGAGGAAATAATCGTTCTCAGACTTCACCTGCTCATAGACCGCTGGTAACTCTTCTTCGAGTGCAGAAGTCACTGAACTCTCTTGGAGGAATCCAATGAATGGTCCACCAAGGATACCAACCGTCAACATGCCGATACCAGCAATTGCATTCAGCGTGAGCGCGCCGCCCTTAGGCGTTTGCTCGGCAACAACTCCTAGCATAGTCGGCCAGAAGTAAGTCTTGGCGACCCCATAAATAGTTGCAGCAAAGAAGATGGCGATCACCGCAGTGGCAAACGAGAGCAGATAGAGCCCGACAACCGCAAGGGCCGCACACAATGTGAGCAAACCCAGAGGACCAAATTTCTTAATCACGGGACCTGCATTAAAACGCAGCACCATCATAATGAAAGAGGTATAAATAAGCACCCAAGTTGGATCGAAACCGGCGGCATGCATTGGCTTTTCCATGAGTGCTGAAATCCATCCATCCGTGCCAAGCTCTGTCGTGGCAAGTGGCATCATGATGATCACCAAAACAAGTAAGAGCGGGTTGCCGAACGAGCGGCAATAAGCGGTATAAGCAAGAACAGATACACCCACTAAGACCCATGAAACTGTAGCTGACCAACCGATGACATCTGCACTCCCGAGTTGGAAGAAGATCAAGTAGAACACAATAAACGAACCAGCTGTGCCCAACTCCGCGAGCATTTCACGGTAACTTGAACCAGCAGCCACACGCTCGTTTACTGGGAATTTAACCCGTGCCAGCATTACCAAGTAAATAAATGCTGGTAAGAACATGATGCCGATCAAGATGCGCCAGTCACTCGCGACGACGCCGCCCAATGCAATGGCTAAGACACCACCGAGAATCAAACCACCGGGCCAGCCAGCATGCAGGATGTTCAACCACTTGGACTTCTCATCTTTAAAGAGTGTAGCGACGACGGGGTTAATAAATGCTTCCACCGTGCCATTACCGAGACCGAGTATCACGGAACCCCAGTAAAGGTAATTCCAAGCCTTCGCTTGTGCTGCGGCTAAGTCAGAAACGTCACCGTTGACGATCCCATAAGCCATCACCGCGAGCGCACCAAAGACCGCATAACAAGCGAAACTAAAATACATCGCGAATTTGTAACCAACTCGGTCGATGATCAAACTGAAGAGAATAATACTAATCGCGAAAGGCCAGATACCCGCGCCGAATAGCACGCCTCCTTGCACTTTATCTAAACCGAATTGCTCGGGCCAGATGCCGCTATTGATCAAAATGGCACGGATGATGAATGCCATCGAAGTAGTAATCAGGGCTATAAATGAGCCCCAGAAGACGAGTTTGTCGTTTTTAGTGTGTTCCATGTTATTATGTGTATGTGGGTAGTTTAAACTTTTGAAAAAAGCACGACGCCTGATGTGGCGCTGCGACGTTTGGGTTTTGTATCGCCAAAACGGCGACGGTATTTGAGAGGTGTGATTTTGAGCTCTAAACGAAATGCGCGGGTCATATTGGTTTGATCATTAAAACCGCATTCGACCGCGATTTTTGATAAGTCTGTGTCCGTGCTACGTAGAAGTGCACAGGCTGCATTCAAACGCGTTTTCTGTAAATACATAAGCGGCGTGAGTCCAAAGATCTTGCGAAACAGACGCTCTTGTTTGCTCACTGAAATCCCGCCGATCTTCGCCATGTCCGCAGTGGAGAGTTTTTCCCGATAATGCGCTCGAACATGATCAACAATCAAATGCATCTCCGGATGATCTGAATACACCGCATCCGTGTCTCGGATAATACGTGCAACGCCGGCAAGACCAACGATCGCACCTTTAGAATCACAAAGCGGCATTTTAGTCGTGCATAACCAGTCGAGCGATCCATCCGCGGATGGCACGAGCTCGATCTTATCGGAAATGGCTATGCCTGTTTCCAACACAGACCTGTCATCTTCATAGAAAGCGTCTGCCAAAAAATCGGGGCTGTAATCGTAGTCCGTCTTCCCGATTAAACCTTCAACGGAAGACTCCCCAAGTGTGCGCGCAAAACTCAAGCTCCCCCCCATGAATCGGCTGTCTGCATCCTTAACAAAATAATAGGCCCCGGGAATAGCATCAAACAGCGCATCCATCAACTGACCTGGACGGAGCGACGCAAGGAACGCCTGCTGACTTTCGAGCAGACTGCCTTCTGTGGGGTATTTGGGCAACATGTGCCAGCAAACAACTTAAATTGACGATATTTGACAAGAATAATTTTCGAAAAATCCTTCAATTCGCGCACAGACCTAGCAGGAATACATCACTAAAAGCTGTATATTAGCGAGTTAAGGAACATTCCTAAATCGAACAACACAAATAGACCTCAAGAGAAACCAAATCCAACCTGTCGATATTTGAATAAACTACCACGTATTCACGTGATCATTTCAAGACAGCTGCCCCTCCCCTTAAGCGGGAGCGATTGATTTCAAGTTGATCGGGTTTTTCATGATCGAATCAAACACAGTCGCCAAGCAACCCTGGATCTGATCTTCGCCGGCAGCATTCACCAACACCTCCAACGGCTCAGCCATGTATGGCAACGTGTTTGCGAAGATCGCATCTTTGATTTGCGGCTCCGCAATCTTCATCAATTGCCCCATACGCCCCCCGATCACAATCATCGATGGATTAAAAGTTTCAACCAACCGGGCAGCACCAGCACCTAGCTGTGCGCCAACCTCGCTCAAGACCTTCAGCACGGCCGGATCGCCAGACTTGGCTTTTTCCAAAATCAAACCAATCCAATCAACCCCAGCACCAATCTTACTCGGAATGGTGACTCCAGCAGATATTAGCTTTCGCTTCACAGCAGACGCACCGATCTCAGTCACCCAACAACCCAGTTTACCGCAACCACAGCGAACACCATTGTCCATGAAATGCGTATGCCCGACCTGCCCCGCGAAACCTTGCTTGCCGCGCAATAGAACACCGTCGACAATTACACCCGCAGCAAGACCGACCCCAAGACTTAGATAAATCAAATTACGAACCCCTGGACGCGGTCCAAAGTGATGCACCCCAATTGCGCCTGAATGTGCTTCATTCTCAACATGGACGGGCAGTTTATAACGCGCTTCCCACGTCGCTTTGAGCGGCACATGCTCCCAACCGGAGGTGGGACCATATGAAAGCTCACCAATATCGCGATTCACTAAACCTGCCAACGCGACACAAATCCCCTGGCATGGCAAATCCCTCAAAGAAGAAATTTCGAGCGCCTCCTCAACCAGTTCAGCAACAGGCAACAAGCTCTCCTCTGGTCCCATATCGGGCAATAAAGGTAATCGCACGCTCCAGAGCACTTCCTGACCAACGTTTGAAAGCACAACCGAGACGTAATCAAGATTCACATCCACTGCGATCATCGAACCGCAATTCGGATTTAAATTTAATAGCAAGCCCGGCCGCCCGGCACCGCCCAAATCCAGCTCAGTCTCATTAACAATCGATAAGTCCAGCAACACACTCACAATATTTGAGATCGTCGCCCGCGTAAGACCAAGGCTGGCTGATATCTGCGCACGCGACATCGGACCATTCAGTTTCAGCTGTTGCAGCACATTAACTGCATTCAACCAGCGAATATCGCTCCTATCATAGCGTTGCTTCCGTATCATTGTGAGCTAAAGACCTCTTTTCGCTTGCTTTTGCAAGCAGCATACCATCTTTGTTTATTTACTAAACTTAACATTTCAAGGCACAAATATAGATGTTATTGTCTACTATATAGAACCTCAAATTACATTATCATGAAAAACCCCATCCCCCACGTCACTAGACGGACATTCCTCAAGTCCTCTGCCGCATTCGGCGCACTCACAGTATTGCCATCCTATGTGGTGCTCGGCAACAAATCATCTACCGGCATAGCGCCGAGTGAACGTATTAATCTTGCTGCGATCGGCGTCGGCAACCGTGGCGGCGGCGTGCTCAAAACGATGTATGACACCGGTCTCTGCAATGTCGTCGCTCTGTGTGATATCGACATGGGCGGCGCGCACACCCATGAGAATCGCTACCGCTTCGGTCTTACGGACAAGGCACCTGCCACCAAGAAAGGCGTGACCGTCGATCGCGCGCCCTACAAAGCACGAGGCTTTACTGATTTCCGTAAGATGCTTGAAGAAATGGGCGATGAGATCGATGCCGTCCTCGTTGGCACACCCGACCACTCTCACTTCGCGGCCTGTATGTTAGCGATGTCGCTTGGTAAACATGTCTACGTTGAAAAACCGCTGGCGCATACTTTCGGTCAAGCTGCTCGCATGATGGACCTCGCCGAACGCTCCGGCGTCGCGACTCAAATGGGCAACCAAGGTCACTCTGGCGGTAATTACTTCCAGTTCAAAGCATGGACTGAAGCGGGCATCATCAAGGATGTCACACGCATCAAAGCTTACATGAACCGTTCCCGCAGATGGCATGGTTGGGGGCAAGATACAACAGAGTTTCCGGTCGATCCTATGCCAGACTATATTGATTGGGATCAATGGCATGCTACCGTTGTGACTAAAGCACCTTTTAGTAAAAGGCTGCACCCTGCCGAGTGGCGCAGTTGGTTCGATTTTGGTAGCGGTGCATTCGGCGACTGGGGTCCACACATCTTGGACACTTGCCACGAGTTCCTGCAGCTAGGTCTACCACACACGATCAGTGCCGACCTGCTACAAGGACCGAACAAATTCGTCTTCCCACAAGCATCCACGATACGCTTCGATTTCGCGGAACGCGGTCCTGGTCTGCCCGCCTGTAATGTGACTTGGCAGGATGGTATCGATAACACTCCGGTTCTCGAAGAAGAATATTTCAATCAAGAAAAGAATAAGTTAACAGGGAAAACTGAACTGGTCGCACCGAAGTTAAATACCCACGGCAAGATCATCTACTCCAAAGATTTTGTTTTCCAAGGTGGCTCACATTCGGAAGTGCTCACGATACTTCCAAAAGAAAAGTATCTGGATGTTCGCCGCACACTGCCGACCTTCTCGCAAAAGAATTCGGACCACTACACAAACTTCCTACTCAGTTGTAAGGGCGAAGAAACAACACGCTCGCCGTTCAGCGTGAGCGGTCCTCTCTGCCAAGTCTTCAATCTCGGCGTGATTGCACAGCGCTTAGGAGGTGAACTGAAGTTCGATGCCAAGAGTCAAACGATTACCAACAATAAGGCAGCTCAAGCCCTACTCGATCCCGCACCACGCAAGGGCTGGGAAGAGTTTTACAAAATGTAGCCCTAAGAATTGTATCATGAAAATCATTACACTGGGAATCACCCTACTCGCATCTGTAGCACTCGCTAGTGGCAACCAAATAGCTGACAGTCAGCAAAACTGGGTCAAGCACTACGCAAAGCAAAAGAAGATGGTGTCGCCTAGCGAAGCCTTAATAAACAAGGATTCCGAACCGGCACTCACCGAAGGCTTCGTTTCCCTCTACAATGGTAAAGACCTCTCTGGCTGGACGCCGCGTGGTGGTGAATGCAGTTTCGAAACATCCGGTGATACTATCATCGGCACATGCGTGCCAGGATCCCCCAGTACTTATCTTTCAACAGATAGAGATGATTACACCGATTTCATCTTCACGGCAGAAATAAAATGGGAAATCGATGGCAACACCGGTGTAATGTTCCGCGCCGCGCATCGTAAAGGCAAAAGCGGCAGGGAAATCGTCTACGGTCCTCAGTGTGAAATGGAAGGCTTTGAAAAAGACCGCGGTTGGTCCGGCGGCATCTATGGTCAAGACGCAGGTGGATGGCTCTATCCGCTCTGGCTCGATGCACACGAGGAAGCTCGCAAGGCACTGAAACGTGAAGGATGGAACCGAGTCACCATCCAAGCAATCGGCAAAGACGTGAAGACTTGGGTCAACGGTGTGCCAACCGCGCACTGGATCGATGAAGAATACGGCAAAGGCTTCTTCAGCTTACAGGTCCACTCCGGAAAACAGGGCAAGATCCACTTCCGCAACCTTAAGGTCAAAGAACTTAAAGCCACACACACTCTCTAAGGCACCCAACAATACAAAGTATAAGTGATGAAAAAAAACTCCAGTATCACACGACGTTCCTTCCTTAAGCACTCTGCAACCGCAGCAGGTGCCGCCTGGGCGGGGCCGATGATTCTTAAGGCGGAGACCTTAGGCAATAGCTCGAAGGCAGCTGCCAATTCCCGTATTGGAATCGGATTCATCGGAACAGGCCTGATCGCACAAGGGCACCTCAAAAGCTTTGCATCCATGAAAGAGCTACAGGCGGTCGCCGCCTGTGACGTGAACCAATCCAAGCTGGAGAGTGCAGTCAAAACCTTGGAGAGCAAAGGGGCGACTTCGGTCATGGCAACCAGCCGCTATGAGGAAGTGTTGGATAATCCGGCTGTGGATATCGTCTGCATCGCGACACCGGATCACTGGCATGCCGCGGTCGCAATTGCTGCGATGAAGGCAGGTAAGGATGTGTATGTGGAGAAGCCGATGACACTGACGATCGAAGAAGGTAAGGCTGTGCTGGCGGCGGAGCAGAAATATGGTCGAATTCTTCAAGTCGGATCGCAGCAACGCTCATCCGCGCATTTCCGTATCGCTGCGTCGCTGGTGCGCAACGGTATGATCGGAGAAGTTAAAGAGATCTACGCGCAGTTGTATACTATGCCGAAACCGCCTAAGGACCAAGCGGTCAAACCGGTTCCCGAGGGGTTTGACTATGACCGTTGGTTGGGGCCGACTCCATTTTATGACTATACGGACCATCGCGTCCTCTCAACATACGGTGGAGGCTGGCGCTGTTACTGGGATTACGGCAATCTTAAGTTTGGCGACTGGGGCGCACATCACTTTGATATCATCCAATGGGCGCTCGGTCGGGACGCTACTGGCCCGGTGGAGTTTATTCCAAAGGGCTATGAAGGTTCTAAATACCACCATTATCGCTACGCCGACGGCATCACGGTTTGGCGGGATAAAAAAGCTGCTAAAAATCAGGCGGTGGCTCCTGGCGAGAAGCCGGAGAAAGAGCCCAGCATACGCTTCATCGGGTCCGAAGGTGAAGTGCGTGTCAGCCGTGGTATGATTGACACCACACCGGCAGAACTCAAGCGTCACCGCTTTACCGAGAACGATATCCTGCTCTACGAATCTAAAAACCACCGACAGAATTTCATCGATAGTGTCCTGTCGCGCGAACCGACGATTTGCCCGGCATCAGTCGGGCATCGCACGGGTAGCATCTGTCAGCTGGCAGGCATCGCACAACGTTTAGGCCGTCCCCTTAAGTGGAATCCAGATGCGGAACAAATCGTCGGCGATACCGCAGCCCAAGGGATGCAGGACCGCCCGCGCCGCAAGGGGTATGAACTTCCGACAGTATGAGCCCTGCGTTATAGCAGCAGAGGCATTTCTTGATTCGCGGGTTCTGTCGAAACATGTCCGTAATCTGCACACACACACTTTAATACACAATGAAAAATACAAAATACTGGATTAGTCTACTGACCACAGTGCTGCTTACAGGCAGCACATCAATCGCAGGCGAATGGATTGAGCTTTTTAACGGCAAAGACCTCACAAACTGGGAAAACCCTTACGACTGGGGGCAGGCGAAAGTCGTGGATGGAGAACTCCACCTCACCACGGAGAAGTCCAAGTGGTTCCTTTCAACCGAAAAGGAATATTCTGATTTCATCTTCGAAGCGGAAGTGAAAATGCCTGAAGGCAAATGCAACTCTGGTTTTCTGTTCCGAAGTCACAAGTCTAAGAACAAGATGTTCGGTTATCAGGCGGAAGTGGACCCCTCTAGCAGAAACTGGTCCGGCGGCCTCTACGATGAGGGACGCCGCCGTTGGTTTATCTCCCCTAACCGCGATCACGCAGAATCCAAAGAGGAAGAGAAAAAGTCCATCACTGCGTTTCTCGAACGTGCCGGCGACAGCTTCAAGCGTCATGACTGGAACCATTACCGCATCGAATGCCGCGGCGACCATATCCAGATCTTCGTCAATGGCGTCATGACGACAGATATCCATGACAAGGAAGATGCCAAGGGATACATCGCACTTCAGCACCATGGCGAAGACGGCCAGGTCTACCGCTTTCGCAATATAAAGATAATGGAGCTCACAGATGGCTACGAAGACCTCTTCTCGTCAGGAGACTTTTCAAAATGGACAACACTCGAAGGCCATCCTGTTACACTCTGGACAATCAATGATGGCGTCGTCGAACGACCTGAACTGAAACCAGGCGACAAACGTCCGGGACCAATCATTACGAAGAATCACTATAAAGAATTCGACCTGAAGTTTGACTGGAAGATCAGCGCTGGCGGCAACTCGGGAGTAAAGTATCGGACTCAAGGTCACCTCGGTCTCGAATATCAGGTGCTCGACGATGGCGTGCATAAGGACAGCAATCTTTCGGCAGGTATTTATGCACTGGTGCCAGCAAATGAAGACAAACCATACAATCCAGGTGAACAGTGGAACTCTGGCCGCATCGTCGTGAAAGGCAATCATGTCGAGCACTACATCAACGGCGTAAAAGTTGCAGAGGTTGAAGTTGGCAGCGATGATTGGGTCGAACGTTTCGAAAAGAGTAAATACAAGAAGCATGAAGGCTTCGGCACATGGACCGGTCCCATATACCTTCAAGACCACAGTGATCCGGTTTCATTTCGAAATTTCCGCATCAAGGAGCTATAAGCTTTCACTATTACCTACCCTTACCCTACCCAGCACTAAATGAGTCAACAAAACCTCGACGAAGTCTTAGAAGCAGCCGAAAATAAAGGCGGCCCTGCGAAACTACTAACCTATGCACGGCTATCTGGTCCTGGTTGGGTGCAAGCTGCCGTCACACTCGGCGGAGGGTCACTCGTAGGAGCACTATACCTAGGTGTAATCGGCGGCTACCAGTTCATGTGGCTCCAACCATTGGCGATGCTTTGCGGCGTCATCATGCTCGCCGCGATTTCCTACGTCACCCTTTCCTCGGATGAACGCCCCTTTGTTTCGGTCAAAAAGAATATCTCGCCCACACTCGCATGGGGTTGGCTTATTGCCACGGTCGTCGCCAACATAGTCTTTTGCTCCGCCCAGTTCGCACTGGGCACTGATGCTGCCCAAAACAATCTCGGCATCCTACCTAGTTTAGAACAGCCATACCTGATCACTGCAGTATTTGCGATTGGGAGCCTGGGCCTACTTTGGCTTTCCCGACTAGGGGGTGCTGCCTCGAAGGTAATCGATAACGTGCTAAAGGCACTTGTCGCCGTCGTCGTGTTCGCGTTCATGGGTGTTGTTGTCGTGCTCGCATCGAAAGGAGCCATCGAATGGGGCGCACTTTTCAAAGGACTGATCCCCGATTTCGGCGCCCTCTTCAAACCCACCAGCACCTACAGTGATGCCATTGCAGCCACTGGGGAAAGCTCGAGCTTTTGGACGACATACATCGCAAACAATCAGCGCAATGTAATCATCGGCGCCTTCGGCTCGGCAGTTGGCATCAACATGACCTTCCTTCTTCCTTACAGCCTCAAAGCTAAGGGATGGGGCAAGCAACATCGCACGCTCTCTCGCTACGATCTGTTCTTGGGGCTCTTCGTGCCATTCATTCTCGCCACTTCATTCTTAGTCATCGCGACCTCATCACAGTTTCACGCTCGCGCGAACGGCGTTCACTCTGAAGCAGCGTATCACAAGGTCATCGATTCACGACTTGCGACTACTCATGACGACTATGCGACTCTATCAAACGACGAAAAAAGTCTTCTTCGCGAGGAACTGCCACAAGCCGACAAGGACATGGGCGTCATGCTAGCGAAACGTAACGCCAAAGATCTAGCCAGCTCACTCGAACCCTTCCTTGGCAAGAACGCGCAGCTCATCTTCGGCATCGGCGTGCTTGCGATGGCGCTCAGCACAATGATTGTCCACATGATGATGAATGGCTATGCCATCTCGGAGGCATTCGGAAAACCCGGCGCCAAGGGCATCTTTATGATTGGAGCCTGCATGCCCGCGCTCACAGGGTTTCTCTCCCCTATCCTTTGGAGCGGTCAGACTAAAACCGCACTCGTGGTTCCTGCCGCAGTCATTGCCACCACCCTACTTCCCATCGCTTACGTTATCTTCATTCTCTTGATGAATTCGAAGAAGGCGCTCGGGGCAGAGCTCCCTAAAAAGCGCGGTCTTATTAATGCATTAATGCTACTGGCAACGGCTGTAGCATCCTTCGCTTCTATATGGAGCCTAGTCGGCAAAGCTTCTGCTGGAGGCTCAACCGGCATTCAAGGCATCGTTGGTCTAATAGTTCTACCACTGTTGCTGCTCATCGGCATCATAGGTTTCGTCAAGCGCAACCGCGCCTAACACTTCCATACAAATACCTACTATGAAATTTGGAATCATTGGATCAGGCATGATTGGCGGCTTCCACGCCAAAGCCATCGCAGCCATGAACGGCGGCGAGTTGGGCGGTGTCGCTGATAAAGTTTTTGAACGCTCTCAAGCTTTTGCAGAGAAATACGCAACCAAGGCTTACAAGTCCGTTGAGACTATGTTGGCAGATCCTGAGATCGACATCATAACTATCGGCACGCCTTCCGGAGCGCACTTTGATCCAGCCATGGCTGCGATTGAAGCAGGCAAGCATGTCATCATCGAAAAGCCTCTAGAAATCACTACCGAGCGAATCGATCAAATGGTCGCCGCCGCGAAAACTAAGGGCGTGACGCTCGCAGCCGTGCTCAACCGTCGTTTCCACCCGGGCATGGATGCCTTCAAAAAAGCGAGCAACGATGGACGCTTCGGCAAACTCACTTCCGCTTCCGCCTACGTAAAGTGGTATCGCGATCAAGCCTACTATGACTCAGCAGGTTGGCGCGGCACGTGGGCACTCGACGGCGGCGGCGCACTCATGAACCAGTCGATCCACACTATCGACGCACTTCTATACTTAGCCGGTCCGGTAAAATCAGTTCAGGCCAACACCGCATGCCTAGCGCACACGGACATCGAGGTCGAAGACATCGCCGTGGCCATCCTCGAATTTGAAAACGGCGCAAGAGGTGTCATCGAAGGCAGCACCACAACTTGGTCGAAAAACGGGCATCCCTCACGCGTTCAGCTGTCAGGCACCGAAGGCTCCGTCTTCCTTGCTGATGAGGCTTTCGAAATTTGGGAATTCATGCACGAAACTGAAGAAGACGATGCCTTACGCGCCCAATTCATGCAAGGCGCTGAAGCCGGACTCGGTGCGAACGATCCCTCCGCAATTAATTTCTATCAACACCAGCGCAACTTCGAAGAAGTCGTCTCCGCTATCAAGGAAGGTCGAGAACCCAGCACCAATGCTGCCGAAGCCCGCAAAAGCGTCGAACTGATCCAAGCGATTTACAAATCCGCTCAAAACGACGGCGCAAAAGTAGAGCTTGGCTAAGTCATCGAATATTCATCATTGAACATTACATATTCGAAGTTCCCCTACTATGATACTCTCAGGATTTACCGACGAGGCAGGACAAGACCTCGCAACACAGATCAAGGCGACTCAGGCACTCGGCTGGAAGCATCTCTCAGCGCGTAGCGTCGATAGCCAGAACCTGCACGACCTGCCCCAAGATACTTTCGACGCGGTTGCTGAACGACTCGTTGAGACCGGCATCCAAGTGATTGAATTTGGCTCACTCATTGGCAGCTGGTCAAAAGGCATCGACTCCGACTTCGACATCACACTTGGCGAAATCGAACGTGCCATTCCCCGCATGCAACGCCTCGGCACCAAGTTCATTCGCATCATGTCCTATGCGCAAAAACCATGGGGCGAAGATCAACATGAAGAAGAACGCTTTCGCCGTCTCCGTGAGATCGTCAATCGCTTTGCCGATGCCGGCATACAAGCTCTGCATGAGAACTGCATGAACTGGGGCGGCTTTTCTGCACAACATACATTGCGCTTAATCGAAGAAGTCCCAGGGCTAAAACTAATATTCGATACAGGAAATCCCGTCTTCCAACGCGACCGATCAAAAGCGAAACCATACCCATGGCAGGATCCGCTAGAATTTTATCAAGCCATCAAAGAGCATATCGCCCACATCCACATCAAGGACTGCCTCAACCCTCTTGAAGGAAACACTGAGCCAGAACAATACTCCATGCCGGGTGAAGGTCAGGCACGACTGCTTGAAATACTCCAAGCACTAAAAGCGGATAATTACACGGGTGCCTATAGCATCGAACCGCACATCGCCACCGTGTTTCACGATAAAAGCCAACAAGCAGTTGAGCCCGAGCAGGCATATAATAGCTATGTTGCTTATGGAAGAGCCTTCGAAAAGATGCTAACTAATATCTAATCGCTTATAGTTCGATCAGTTATAACGCACACGATTTTTGACGAAATTTGTCAAAAATTGAAATCCCCCCTCAATTAAAAATATAGCGCATAACGCCAAAAATGCCACAATTAAAATTCACAATCATCTGCACATAAGTAACTTAGTTTAATACGAACAAGCGCATCAATTATCCATTTCACAAAAATAATCACGTAAAGACGGGACGTAATTCGCTTAAAAAAGTATTGCCACCAGCATCCTCTCTAAGCTTAAACTTTATAAAGATCTCCACATAAGCACCCCATTATTATGAATTCGAATGAATCCACCACGAACGACCTCGGCTTGACCCTGGGCATTTTATTACTCCGCGTCTGGCTCGGTTTTCGCGCCATCATCACCGGACTAGAAAAGTTTGGAGGCACTAAGCCACGCGATGTCGAAGTATTGATCGACGGTGCAGCCAACGACTACGGTCTGGTTGAAACGACAACGGATAAGATTTATTCGCTCAGCAACTACCAAGGCGTGCCCGGTCCATTATATAGCAAGTTCAGTAGCGAGCCCTTCATTCCCGACTTCGCACTTGGCGCATATAACGTCGTGCTGGGTCCTGCTCTCATCATTCTTGGTATCACCGTGCTACTCGGTATCGCCACTCGTATTTCTCTTTTCGCCATGGGGCTCCTTTACACCAGCCTCACTTTCGGGCTGATCCTCATCAAACAAGATGCCGGCATCGCTTGGCTTGGCGTTCACATAGTCCTCATCGTAATGGCTCTCGGACTTGCGAAATATAACCGACTCGCTATCCTCAAAAAGTGGTAACCCTCCAGCGCTGAACGACCCATGGACTTCCAACTCCCCAATCTCACTCGTCGCGACTTCTTGGCTAAATCCAGCCTTGGAGCAGGCATGATTCTCGGTGCACCTTCGATCTTGAAGGCAAGCGCGCCTGGCGCACCAGCCGATGAGATTCGAGTCGGCTTCATCGGTTGTGGCAAGCAACACGAAGTGCTTTTCAATGCCATGGTAAACATACCGGGCATCCGCTATGTTGCAGCCTGCGACATCATGAAAGATCGCCTTGGTCGAACCTTCGGCGCGATTAAATCACGCTTTGGCTATAGCATTAAGCGCTACCTCGATGCAGCAGATATGCTGGAAAAGGAAGAACTCGATGCAGTCTTTGTCGCCACACCCGATTTCTGGCACGCACCGCACACCGTCATGGCCCTGGAAGCTGGCTGCGACGTGTATTGCGAGAAGATGATGTCCAACACCATTGAAGGCGCACGCAGCATGGTCGCCGCAATGGATAAAACCGGCAAACTCTGCCAAATCGGACACCAACGTCGTAGCAATCCACGCTATCGCTACACACTGAATGAATTGATTTTAAAAGAGAAAATCTGCGGCCAACTCATCAACATGAATGGTCAGTGGAACCGAGCGCTCAGCTCCTCGCAGGACATTGTCTCCAAGCCTTCGATTCTTCCAGATGCCGACACCTTGCGTCGCGCAGGATTCAATACAGGTGCAGACAAAGAACTCTCGCTCGAAGAGCTCCGTCACCGCTTCCTCAACTGGCGCTTCTACAAGGATCTCTCCGGAGGTCCCATCTCTGACCTTGGTGCACACCAAATCGACATTTTCAACTGGTTCATGGGTAGCCAGCCAACAAGCCTCCAAGCTTCAGGTGGTCGCAGCTACTTCAAAGACCGCGAGCATTTCGATAATGTCATGTGCATCTTCGATTACGACACACCGCAAGGTTCTGCTCGCGCCTTCTATCAAGTGCTCACAACTACAAGCGCAGGTGGCGGCTACTTCGAGTCCTTCATGGGAACCGAAGGCACCATCGAAATCTCTGAGCGCGAAGCCTACAGCAATATCTACAAAGAATCGGGTGCAGATAACGCAAAATGGGACAAGCTCGTGCAACGCGGACTGCTCAAAAAAGAAGCCGCAGGTGTTGCTGCCGGCGGATCGGATGCGATCGCCTCTTACGAGTCCGCTCCACCAGATCAATATGCACTCCCAGGCGGTCTAAGCAAAGCACCACACCAGCCACACATTGAGAATTTCCTTTCTACAATTCGTGGCGAAGCAAAACTCACTTGCGACGCACGTCACGCACTAGAATCAGAAGCTCCAATTTATTGGGTCAATGAAGCCGCTGAAACTCGCGAAACCATACACTTCACCGAAGAACATTTACACACTTAATAGGAAAGCGAAACCTCTTTCACCCTCTCCACTTTGAACACAACTATGAAAAACATCACACTACTCTCTCTCACTGCGAGCGCGCTCATCTTTGCAGGTTGCGGCGACAAAGCAGCATCTGATGATGCATCTTCTGCACCAGCAGCTTCCAACACTGCACCTGCAGCAGGCGGCACATCACTCACAACCGAAATTCCGGACGAAGTCATCGAAGGCACACCACAACCAATCAAGGTGCCTAACCTCGTCCCTGCGCCATCAAGCGCACCAACACTCTCTGTCCCAGAAGGCACTGTTCTTCTTTCCGCAGGTAAAACTGTTACTGGCAGCGACGACTTCCCAATCATCGGCGACCTCGCTTACGTCACCGACGGCGACAAACAAGCAGGTGAAGGTTATTTCGTAGAAGTCATGGACGGCGTCCAGTGGGTGCAAATCGATCTCGAAGCAGCAGCCGACCTCCAAGGCATCTGGCTCTGGCACTATCACTCACAAGCACGTGCTTACCACGATGTGATCGTGCAAGTATCCAACGATCCTGAATTTGCTTCTGGAGTCACAACACTCTTCAACAACGACTACGACAATTCCGCTGGTCTTGGTAAAGGCAGCGATAAGCCATACGTCGACACACGCTTCGGCAAACTCGTCGACGCCAAAGGCACAAACGCACAATACGTCCGCCTCTACAGCAACGGCAACACTGCCAACGACATGAACCACTACATCGAAGTGGAAGTCTACGGCGTGGCTAAGTAAACGCTCATTTCAAGTTTCCAAATCAAAGCCGCATATTACTAATATGCGGCTTTTTTGATACGACAGGCTGAATAACCATCTACGATTCATATAAACTTAAGCCCGATGAGCCATGTTACGAATACAGCCCTTACTCAGTAAAATCCTCCCCCTAATCGCAGTCTTGTCGACATTGACAAATGTCACACAAGCATCTCAGAAATTACTCTTCATACGAGGCGGTAGCGGCACAGTAGGTTTCTTTGAAGGCGGGGCTGACGAACAAGGGGCTGATATCAATAACTATGCAACCAACGGAGGGAACCATGGCTGGGGTGAGCTCCATGCAGCCTTAATCGCGGAAGACTTCGAGCTAGAACAAATGAGCGAAGATCCGGTAGTCAGTGGATCGCCATATAAGGTGCCAACTCCTGTCGCTCTCGACGCAATCGATCTCAGCCAATATGCAGTAATCGTTTTCGGATCGAATAACGCCGAATACACAACAGCTCAAGTGGATGCGTTTATGAGCTATATTCAGAATGGCGGCGCGGGCTTGTTTATATCCGACGCCAACTTTGGTCAATTCTGGGGAGATGCGCCCAGCTCAGATCAACTCTTCTTAAGCCGATTCGGCTTAACCATGAATCAAGACCAAGGCACTTATTCCATACGTAGAAATGATGAGTTTATCGTGCCGACGCACCCCATCCTCAACGGTGTGAATTCTTTCGACGGCGAAGGCGTTTCGCCAATCTCCAAAACGTCGACTATCTCTGGCATCAGCAGCACCATCATCACAAGCGCGCGGAATTCTATACGACGCAATACAAATACTGACCAAGGCACCTCCGAAGCAGCCACTGCAAGCGATGGCACTCTCGTAATCGCGACCTATGGCTCGGGACGTATCGCCGGGCATTTTGATCGTAATACTTTCTTTAACCAGAATGGAGCAGGCACAAATATCAATCGCTTCGAGAATGAAAAATACGCCCGCAACTTATTCAACTGGCTCGCTGGTAACCCTGACTTTATTGATGGTAGCGATAACTACGCACCCCGCGTTCACTTCCCAAGCATCGTCGATGGCACACCTCTGCCAGGGGGTTCCGACATCGATGTCGAGGTGATCGCAAAAGACCCCGATGGAACAGTTGGATATGTAGACCTTTTCCTAGATAACGAACTCGTCAGTCGCGATAGCACGAGTCCCTATACTTGGACAAATGAAACCAAACTTCAAGCGCTCACACCAGGCACACGTATCCTCAAAGCGGTCGTCGCAGATGATGACGGAGCAACGACGGAGAGCCTAATAGAAATCTATGTAATAGATAGCAGTCAGGTGGAAACACCATTAAATCGAAGCGCTTGGGCATTCAGCAGCTCCGTCAACAATAACGCCACAGACCATGCTTTTGCAACAGATGGAAATCAAAGCACTCGCTGGACGACAAAGCAGACCCAGAGAGCAGGTCAAACACTTACAATCGACTTCACACAGCGTGAGTTTTTCCATCGTATACTTTTAGAAACTGACGATAACCCAGAGGACTATCCCCGCGGATATGTGGTGCGAGGTTCAGACGATGGTTTAAACTACACCGACTTAATCGTAGGCTTCGGCAATGATGCGACGACCAGCATTCAGCTAAACGAACCGGTCACCTATCGCTACGTCCAAATAGAGCAAACGGGAAGCTCGAGCAACCGATGGTGGTCGATTCATGAGATAAACATTTATCACCCGCCCGCAGACAGTGTGCTTAGCAGCACCTCGTGGTTACAACACTACTTTGGCGGCGATCTGAACGAGCCAGCAAAAGAGGCCACCCACTGGGGCGCGACTGCAGACTTCGATAGTGATGGATTAACTACATTAGAAGAATTCGCTTTCAATTACGACCCACTCTCTCCCACGAGCATGAGCTTACCTACTTTAGTCGGCCAAACGATGGAAAGCAATGCGGTGGGTATAGAGATCCGTTATCGCCAGTGGAAAAATGGAAGTGGACCCGCAGGAGCGATCACGGCTAACGGCATCAATTATACCGTGGAATTTAGCCCAGACTTATCGCCACTGTCTTGGACAACAACAGGCCTTGGCGTAGAGCAAATCGGTGAGATCGTCGACAATTCGGATGGCACAGAAACAGTGACTTTAAAGCTAACACCCCCCACGAGCTCTCCCGACCACGGATTTTTACGCTTCGCACTAACTCAGAATTAAAACTCGGGTATTTTAAATAAATATTCTCCAGCCTAATGCGTCAAAAGAGTCGACCTGCGACAGCTTCTGATAGCTCTTGAGTAGCAAATAGCCCGACCGAATCTACGGCCTCCAAGGCTGGTTGCCACCTTTCGATTGGAGGAACTGAGCGTCATACTCCTTATACCACTTATGTAACTGTGCACGCATCTCGCTGACGCGTTCTGGTTGCGATGCAGCTAGGTCTTTAGTTTCACCAATATCGTCTGCCAAGTTATAGAGTGCGACGCTGCCATCTTCATAGCTTTCAACGAGCTTGTAATCACCAATACGGATCGCGCCACCTGGGACACCGCCTTGATTGCTATAATGCGGGTAATGCCAGTAGAGCGCGTCACGATCGATTGCCCCACCCTCAAGGACTGGACGCAAGTCTAAGCCATCAATCTCATGCTTCGGCTCATATCCAGCCGCTGCGACCAATGTAGGAAAGAGATCAATCGAGCAAATTTGCTCTTTGCTGACAGAGCCTTCGGCTGTGACGCCCGGATAGCGAATAATCCAAGGCTCGCGAATACCTCCTTCGAATACCCAACCCTTACCTCCATTGAATGGCAGGTTGCTGGTAGGCAGGCCTTCAGATGTAGATAGGCCGCCATTGTCTGAGGTGAACACGACAATTGTGTTTTCCCACAAGCCAGCTTCTTTCAAGCCTTGCACCACTTCGCCGACCGCTTCGTCCATGGCTTCAACCATCGCAGCATATACCGCATGCTTCTGTTGGATACGGCGTTTATTCGATTTACCACTGGCTGATGGCACTTGATCAAACTCCTTACCGGAAACGCGCTTTGCCTTCTCCTTGTATTTTTCAACCAAATCTGGACGCCCCATCAGCGGAGTGTGCACCGAATAGAACGAGAAGTAAGCGAGGAAGGGTTGATCCTTATGTTCATTGATAAAACTCACTGTCTCACGAGCTAAGCGGGCTGGCATGTGCTCTCCTTCGGGGCTCTCTTCTTCGATCTGCGGATTATCAAAAGGAGCAAAATATTTTTTACCCGAGTAAGGTCCACCATTGTGATTGCCACCAATATTCACATCAAAACCACGATTCAACGGGAAGAACTCTTCACCGTGCCCGAGGTGCCACTTGCCGGCAAAGAAAGTCGCATAGCCCTGCTCTCTCAATGCATCGGCCAAAGTGATTTCATCTAAGGGCATCTCTTCCAAAAGTGGCGCGGGATTATACGTGCCGCTACGTAGTTTGGAGCCCTTGTTTTTAGGAAAGAAATTTGTCGCTCCAACACGTGTAGGATAGCGCCCGGTCATCAGGCTATAACGTGTAGGCGAACAAACCGGATTGGCGGCATAGCCATCGGTAAATAGCATACCTGCTTTGGCTAGAGCATCGACATTTGGAGTCTCGTAAAAGGAGTCAGGATTATTCGCACCGATGTCCATGTAGCCGAGATCATCAACAAGAAAGACGACAACATTGGGCTTCTCCGCAGTCATACAGGAAACACCAAAAAACAATGCAACGGTCGCGACCAGTCTAGGGAGCATGCGGCCGTAGGCACCATTTGGAGAATAAGCTTTTTGTGTCATAATAAATGAAAGTGTTCTGAAATATTAATTAGAAGGTAAGAAATGTAATTGTCGCATCCAAGCGATAAAATCATCCGACCACTGCTGAGAGTCCTGACCAGCATGGCCAAGACCAAAGCCATGACCACCCTCTTCATAAAGTCTCAATTCAGACGACACGCCCTGCGCCTGTAAAGCTTCATGCATCAAGACGCTGTTTTGGTATTTTACGACCTTATCGTCTTTTGCATGTGCAAAGAAAGTGGGCGGGGTTTGCTCAGTCACATTCAACTCACAGGACATTTCGTGCAATTGTGCATCTCTCTTATCAGGATCTATCGGAGCCCACGCACAGCCATGCGCCACGCCTTGCTGGGTCGTAATCACTGGGTAAACAAGGCACATGAAATCTGGACGTGCGTTCATCTCAGCAACAGCATCGCTGCCAATACTGTAGCGCTCAAACAATGTGCCCGCAGTTGCAGTCAAATGACCACCTGCGGAAAAGCCCATCAGCCCGATTTTGTGCTGATCTACGCCAAAGTCATCAGCATGCAACCGCACCCACTGAACTGCACGTAGCGCATCCGACATGGGGATCGGATGCATGAACCCAGCGTCCTTCGTGGTCGGCAGTCGGTATTTGAGCACGTAAGCCGTAATGCCGACTTTATTTAAGCGCTCAGCTACATCGTAGCCTTCATGCTCAATCGCAATGATTCTATAGCCTCCACCAGGACAAATCACCACTGCTGTCCCATTCGGCTTTTCCGGGCGAAAAATCGTCAGACTTGGATTATGTATATTTGAAAGCCTAAGCACCTCCCGTCGAGTGACCTCTTCTGCTATGCTTGAATCGACCTTCGCAGTGCCCTCTGGCCAGATCGACACGACAGAACGATTCTCGAACGAACCGACATCCTCAGCATTCACGAAGCCCATACATCCAAAGGTTGCCATCCACAGAATCCAAGCGCATCTCAAAAAAATAGAAGGCTGCTTTTCTGTTTCGAGCTTATGCATAATAATAGGATCAATGGATAGACCATAGAGTTCCACTTTGAATAAGGAGAGACACCCTATTCATACTGAACCACGACTACCGTCGCGACTGCATCGAGACCTTGGCTAGGGAGCGAAATAATCCATCCACCTCCAACCGATTCAATCGGCAGTGCATTTTGCGCCGAGTCTGCCAGTAAATAGACTTTGGACACTTTACGATCTGCGTTGGGTATAGTCAGTTTTCCGCTCACTGGCCAATCGAAGACGTGCGCATACAATCGGTCCGCCTTACTCGTATATCGTCCCCATTGTGGTTTACCAAAAGGACTCGCACTCGTTCCATAGATAGCGTCGCTGTTAACATCCATCCACTTTCCGATAGCTTGCATACGTTGCACACTTTGCTCTGGGATCGATCCATCTGCCTTAGGACCAATGTTAAGGAGGTAGTTGCCTCCTTTGGACACCACATCTATGAGATTACGAATCAACTCCTCAGAAGATTTCCAGTTGTTATCAAATTTGCTGTAACCCCATGTTTTGTTCATGGTCATGCAAGTTTCCCAATCAACGCCCTCAACACCCGTATCAGGAATACTCTGCTCTGGCGTGGTAAAGTCACCAATCTCGGAATCCCACTCTTTCAACAGATTTGAATCTGCACCAACAAAAGAATTCTTCGAAGCATAGAGTCGATTATTCATTACCATGTTCGGTTGATGCTTGCGAACCATCGAGACCAACTCCTTTGCGCGCCAGCTTTCTCCCTGACAATCCGGCTTACTAAAGTCCCACCAAAGAATATCGATGTCGCCATATCCGGTCACAATTTCTTCCACCTGCTTATGTAGATAATCGACGTAGATAGAATTATCGCGCCCTTGGTTCGTGACTCCTTTAACTGTCGGCAAACCAAAGCCCGCATAGGCATGTGGATGGTGCCAATCGATCACGGAGTAGTAAGCTCCAAATTTCAGCCCTTCTGCTTTAGTGGCATCGACTACTTCCTTTAATAGGTCACGCCCACAGGCATCTTTTGCATCAAAAGTAGTCACGGCACTGTCATGCATCGCAAATCCTTCGTGATGCTTGGTTGTAAAAACAATATACTTACAACCAGCCATATTGGCAGCCTTGGCCCACTCTTCAGCAAAACCTTCCTTCGGATTAAACTGCGGATAGAGTCTCTTTTCATACACATCCGCAGGGATTCCAGCCTGCTTCTGTATCCATTCTTTGCCGTGCCCCTTGGTGCCCTTACCGTCCCACTCACCTGCGGGTATGCTATATAAGCCCCAGTGAACAAACATACCAAAACGGGCTTCACGCCACCAAGACATACGTGCATCGCGCTGCTCAGGCGTCTCGGCTTTAGGTTGAGTTGCTGTCGCAGCGAATGAATGGCTCGCCAAGGCTATCGCTAAAGTAGTGACCAACAGTTTTATATTCATAGAGGTAGCAATGATTTCATTAAGCCTAATAATATCAGATTTATGTAATTTCAACTATCACGTATATGCATACCCGATAGATTGCCCACCGCCATAAATAGCCAGTAAGTCCTAAGCAATTAACTCAGGAATAATTCCTGTGCTATGACTGAAGCGGTTCACTTTAACTCCGGCTTCCTGCATCAGCGTGAGCCAGTAATTAGCCAACGGAGTATCCTCTTGCGGTAGCATGATGTGGCTGCCGTGCTTGATATTTTTTGCGCCGCCTCCCGTGAGGAGTGCGGGGACGTTTTTAAGCTCATGCCCTGAGCGTAAGTTCGAACCATAACTGACGATGCAGTTGTCGTAGAGTCGGCTACCGTCGACGTCCTTAGCCTCCTTGAGACGGTCGATAAAGTGGGCAAAAAGCTCCATGCACTTTTGGTCGCGTGCCTCCGATGCCTTTCGGCGATCCGCGGAAAAGCCGTAGTGGCTCAGTGAGTGTGCTTTGAGCGCCACATCCATGCCGACGAGGACCGAGCAAACGGGCTGACGATATGAGATGACACGTGTGGAATCGGTCTGCAGCGCAATGATCATCATGTCATACATCAACTTGATCTCATCCTCGCCGAGTAAGTTGGCACCAGGCTCACCGTAAGGCGCATCTGGCTTCGCGATATTCGACCACTTGGCCTGACGCTGCAGATCCTGCTCGATCTGGCGCAGACCTTGGAAATATTCGTCGAGTTTTTCGCGGTCGTGACTACTAAGTGTGCGCTTCATCCCGCTGGCATTCACGTTAACTATATCGAGAATACTTTGTCTTTTTGACAGGCGATGCTCCAACTCTTCCTTAGAGTCCTCTCCGCTGGCAAAGATCTGATGGTAGAACTCCATCGGTTTCACTAGACCAGGCACTGGCTTGCCCGAAGTATCCCAAGAGAGTGAAAGCCCATCACCGTGACCAGAGTTCTGTAAACCGTCGGACTCTTTTGCGGAAAGCACGAGCGAAGAAAAACGGGTCTCTCGACCCAACTGCTGTGCCGCTAATTGGTCGCAAGAGATGGTATTATAAAATCGTTTCCCTGGAGTGCCGCTAACATTCGCACCCGTCAGATAGGATGTGCTGCCTCCATGTGGATTGGACGCACCATGATTTGTCATATTAGAGACCATAGTGAAATCATCCATATGACGTTTCAATGGCAAGAGCCCCTGTGTCAGACCAATATCTGCGAAGCGCCCTGCTTGTTGTGGGTAAAATGTTTGCTTGGTAAAGCCGAAGCCGCCACCGAGAAAAATCATACGCTTGGGAGCAGCCCCGGCGGCACCAACCACTTGCGCAGATGCGTAACTCTCAAGAAAAGGAAGGCTGAGAATCAGACCGCTACCAGTTCGAAGAAAGGAACGACGTGACATGGAATTTGTGTAGTATTGGCTCATAGTCTTTGCTTATTTGGAGATGAACAACTGGCTGGATACGACTTTATAGATCATGTTCTGCAGGGCATAGCCATCATACTGGCATTTATTCACGAGATCAAGTATGGCATCGGTATCTGAGAATTCAATCGTCCGCCCGATTCCGTATGATACGAGCGATTCGACAAACTCCTTAGCCAATTTATGTTTCTGTGTTTTGAGTAAACTCTTGAGTTCCTCCATATCGCGATAAGCGATGCCGCTGACGAGCTTGCCGCCGCGTTCAATTGGCTCATTAAACTTACCGACTTTTTCGTGGGTGCGATACATGCCAATGGCATCGTAATTCTCCATACCAAATCCAATCGGATCAATCCGACTGTGGCAGGAGGCACAGACGGTTTGCGTCTGATGCATCTCGACCATCTTGCGGTTTGGCAGAGGCGTATCGATATTGGATCCCAGTTCCGGAACGTTGGGTGGCGGCGGTGCTGGTGGGTCATTGAGAATCTTATCGAGCACCATGGTGCCACGAATCACTGGCGAGGAACGCTCCCCATTTGACCCCATGGTAAGGAACGCTGCTTGGGTGATAAAGCCGCCACGATTCGAATTGGCGGGAATGGAGACCTTTTGAAACTCATTTGTTCGAACACCCTGGATCCCGTAGTAATTGGCGAGGTGAGAGTTAATCACGACGAAGTTGGAATCGATCAGATTATCCACGGGTAAATTTTCTTTAACCAAGACTTCGAAGAACTCTGTGACCTCACGGGAGGCGGACGTTTGCACGGCTTGGTTGTATCTAAAATAGGCGTCCCGATCTACAGATATGGCTTGGAACCGATCCAGTTCAGCCCACTGCCCCATAAAGCCTTCATAGAAAGCATCTGCCTTGCGGTCGGTCAGCATCCTCGTCACTTGGCGCTTCAATTCGCCCTCTTCAAAGAGCGCTCCATTTTCTGCTAAGCGATACAGTTCATCATCGGGCGGACTACTCCACAGGAAGAAAGCCAAGCGTATCGCAAACTCCCTCGGACTGAGCCGACGGTTATCAGTAGGTGCCTCTTCGACATAAAGAAATCCAGGTGAGGTCAGAATCACGCCCAAAGTTTGGCTCATCGCCTTATTATAGTCTTCCTCCTGGCTCATGGTTTGCTCAAAGAACGCGTGTAGTTTATCTACATACTCTGGCTCTGGCTGTTTATGGCGGAATGCTTTGTAGGCAAATTTTTCGATCAACTCTCTCGCTTTCTCAGGCTTACCCAAACCGTCCTTGGAAATCAGATTTCCAAAGAAGTTCTCTTTCTCCCCATAAAACGGACCTTCTAATTCGACCCAATCCACCCAGATAGCAGAAAAGTTCGTAGTGTCGCCGATCTTCTTCAGGTAAGCAGAAAAGCCATCAACAGGCGCACACTCAGAAAATTTCAATTGGTTACGACTATCATCTGCCAACAGTTTGGGTGTAAAAAGAATTTCCTGTATCTCAGGTCTAAACTCCGTTCCAGTGACCTTGAGAACACCCAAAGATTCAACTCCAGAGATGTATAAAAAATGCCGTTCAGGATGGGTATCTTTCAGTGTGCCTGCATTCACCTTCACTCGATAGACACCACGTGGATCGACACGATCATTGTGAACGGTGAAACTTCTGGTGTCCTGTATTCCGTTGTAGATATAGATCCCTGATTCCGCGTTGGGCAATTCCAGATACCGCTCCTTCGATCCAAAACGTCCGTCATACCGATCCTTGAAGAGCTTCATATCAACAGCATCGTTAAAACCGATTTCCTGCCATGTTTTCCCAGCTTGAATCAATTTCATCTTGGCGGATGCGTCTTTGACTTGCCCCTCCATCCGAGCCAAGAGCCGTTTTTCAGGTTGATGCCGCACCGTTTTGGGTTCCCCCATTGGTCTTGCCGACCACTTCAATCCCTGACTGGCAACACGAGTGCCGAACTCCAAGTAACGGTCAAAGCGCACTGAACTAAAATACTGATCGCTCCCTACGGTATCGAAGTTGCCCGAATCAGTGTCCTCGGGAATCATGTCATGGGAAATATTGATACCGAACAAATCACGGATGGAATTAACGTATTCGCGACGATTCAAATGACGCATAGTAATCACTCCGCCATTGTCGGTCAGACGCATTCTGGCGGTCAAAAGTGTCTTAGTCAAAGAATTGAGAACCGCCAGCAGCTCCTCTTTTTCCGGACGCGGTTCTTCCTCGGGAGGCATCTCATCGGCATTGAGCACATCGAGGATATCCTGCCAATGCTGCGCATGGTCATTGTTCGTGATCGTCCAATCAATTGTATCAAAGCGAAGTTGCCCTTTCTGCTTATCCGGTCCGTGACAGCTGATACAGTTGTTCTCCAAAAAAGGCTGCATGTGAGTCGGATCGACATCCGTCGGCTGCGCAGTGGCCATCTCAACATGCGGCTCGTCCTCGGTCTCGGCAAATAAGGCATCCAAGTCTGGCTCCGGCTCAGTGGAGATCGGCTTAGGCGCCATCACTTTGGGTGCAGGCGCCGGGCCTGGACTTGCGATAGCAATCGAATGCTCAACAACAGGCTCCAACTCTTCTACATCTGGCTGTGACTGCTTTACATACTTCTCATAGAATGCGTCTAGTTCTTCAGGATGCTCGATGGCAACATAAGCAGCCACTACTGCAGCTATTGCCATTAGAGTAACAAGAATCGCAATAAATGTATGCTTGCTGGCTTGGGGCATCGGTAAAAACTTCTAGAAATAGGTTAGTATTAAAATCTACTTTGATTACAAAGTGCACAAAGTGTGGCAAGTAGCGAATCTTATAAAGATGTTTTTACTCAATTATAACCATTCACGAGGAATGCACTGAGAGCGCTAGATATATCGCATTGAAAAAGGAGCACATGAAAGAACATGCGCGAGCGGTTTCATTACTTCCCCACTAAAAGATCTTGCAGCTCATAACTTCCGTTGGCTTCGGTTTGCAGAACGATTGATTTGTTACCATAGCGCACAGTGCACGGATTACTATTCTTCGAACGTAATGTCGCAGCAGTGAGCACTCCCTGCTCCCAGACCATATCCACTTCAAAACCGCCGCGTGCACAAAGACCTTTAACCGAACCGTCAGCCCATGCTTTTGGCAGCGCTGGCAACAGATCGATCGAACCTGCGTGCGACTGAATGAGCGACTCAGCCATGCCTGCAGCACCACCAAAGTTACCGTCGATCTGAAACGGAGGGTGCTTATCGAACAAGTTATTAAAGGTCGATTTCTTTAAAAGTAACACAATGTTCTGATGCATCTTTTCTGCATCGTTAAAGCGTGCCCAGAAGTTAATGATCCATGCTCGGCTCCAGCCTGTGTGCCCTCCTCCAGAAGCAAGCCGTGTATCGATCGACTTACGCATCGCATCCATGAAGTCAGGAGTTTTCGATTGGTTATACTGACGCCCGGGATACAAGCCGTAAAGATGCGAAATGTGGCGGTGCCCTGGATCCTTCTCCTTAAACTCCTCTGTCCACTCCATGAGTCGTCCATCCGATCCAATCTGCGGCAAAGCCAATTGCTTAAGCGTGCGAGCGACCTCACGAGTGAAATTATCTTCAACACCAAGTATTGCTGCCGCTTCAAGTGTGTTCGTGAAAATTTCCCAGATGATCTGTTGATCCATGGAAGGACCCATGGTTAAATTGCTCCACTTATCCGTGCCCGGAATGACAAATCGATTTTCCGGAGAAGTGCTGGGACCTGAAACCAATTTACCAGTTTTAGGGTCTTCCACTAACCAATCCAAAAAGAACAAGGAACCTTCTTTAAGGATGGGATAAGCTCTGTCCTCCAGAAACTCCTTATCTTCGGTAAAGCGGTAGTGTTGCATGAAGTGCCGCGTGCACCAAGCACCACCAACAACCCATTGACCATATTGGACCATACCAAATGGCACTGTTCCATGCCAGGCATCGGATGTATGCCCAGCCAAGAAGCCACGATGTCCATACAACTCACGAGCGGTTCGTTGACCGGATGGAACCAAGCGCTCGATATAATCCATAAATGGAAGATGGCATTCGGAAAGGTTGGTCACTTCCGCCAACCAGTAGTTCATCTGCATGTTGATATTGATATGATAATCCGAATTCCACGGAGCCGCCATATCCTTACACCAAATACCCTGCAGATTGGCTGGCATCGATCCGGCTCTAGATGAAGCAATCAACAGATAGCGACCGAATTGAAAATACAGCGCCTCAAAGTCGGGATCGATGACAGTATTCTTTCCATTCTTATACCCATTAAGTCGTGCAAGCGTATCTTTCTGGGAAGGCTTACCTAGTTTAAGCGAGACTCGGCGAAACAACTCCTGATGCGAAGCAATCGAAGCGTCTTTCAGCTGTGAATATTGCTGCTTCACCGCAGCAGATTCAACATGCAGACAGGTCGCATCGAGATCATGTGTAAATGGATTGGCGGTATCCTCTCGATTGTAATCTGTCGCAGCGGTTACATAAATCACCGCAGAATCTGCATTCTTCACAACGATCAAACCGTTCTCACTTTTGGTGCTACCATTCTGAGCGACTACTTTGTAGCGACTGGTGAACTTAACACCCAAATGTTTCTCACCTTGAGATGCCCGACCGACGGCAACGAGTGTATCATTCCCAGAAGGAGATATCCAGAATTTACCTTCTCGTCTCACCTGCATATTAAATGACAATGCACCCGGCTTATCAGCGGCAATGCGCACAACAATCACATCATCCACCGGACTGACGAGCACTTCACGCACATAGTTAACACCGTCGTATTTGTAACGTGTGGTTGCCACAGCGGTATCAAGATTTAGATCACGTCGATAATCCGTCGCCTTTTCCTTGTGTCCGAAATCGAGTAGCATCTCAGACAATGGTTGATAGCTGCGAGGACTGATACGTCCTGCCAAAATGGACTGCTGCAAGGCCTGACCTTCTGCATATTTACCAGCAAACAGAAGCTGGCGCACTTCATCAATCGTCTCACTCACATTTTCTTTAACCTCAGGAATCGGCGGTCCCGCCCAAATCGTGTCCTCATTAAAAGTAATGCGCTCTTGAGCGACACCACCATACACCATGGCTCCCAGTCGCCCATTACCAAGCGGCATGGCATCTTCCCAAATAACTGCTGGTCGTTTATACCATAGCGATAGCGACTCGTCAGGGGACTGCTGCAGTGGCTCGATCTGTGCAGTCTCCTTGTAGTTAAAATTCGTTTTTCCTCCTTTCGCTCCTTGCGCCGGCAGCGCAGAAAAACTGACAGCTAATAAAATGGTTACAGTGGGTTGTTTAAAAATGTTCATATTATTTCTGGTAAAGGTATGTTCAATAAATGTGTGCTCGTTAATCTTTTTGCACAAGGTCAGGACGTTCAGAATCCAATTCACTAAGTAAGATCTTCTTTAGATACGCCACTTTTTCAGGATACTTTGCGCTCAACTCATGACGCTCTTCGTTGTCATCAATGATATTATACAGCTGATAGTGATCCTTTGTGCGCTCTACTTCGACAAGTTTCCAGCCATCACGTGTGATCACAGTCGTGCGTGCCATTTTCTTGAAGCCATTGTTGATGATCACGTAATCGTGATCTGACTCTTGCGGCTTACCTAGCAA
>JANQXM010000048.1 GCA_030729385.1 Opitutales bacterium
CTCGTTAAAAAAACTATGTTGGCTGGCGTCGGGCTGGCTGTCGTGACGAAAGATAAAGTTCTGGAGTCACTCGATGAATTGGTGGAAAAGGGGCGCTTGACGAAAGAAGAAGCTGCCGAGATGTCTGACCGCATCGTTAATGAAGGTAAGACCGAAACGGAGAAGGCTAAAGTGGAAGCTGGCCGCCTGTTTACCGAAATGCTACAGCGTGCAAATGTGGTGACTAAAGATCAATATGATGCGCTTGCTGCTCGTGTGACCGAACTGGAAGGACGCTTGCATAAGGAGTTTCCGAATAACGATTAGTCGTTTCGGGAGTTGTTTGTTGCTGGTTGTTTGTTGTTTGAGGCGTGTGGAGGCGCGATGAATTATGGGACGTATTGATCGCTTTGAAGACTTGGATTGTTGGAAGGCTTGTCGCGAATTGCGTGTGTTTGTGACTCGTGAAATTACGCCGCAATTACCTGCGGAAGAACGCTATCGCCTAGTCGATCAGTTGATCCGTGCGGCACGTTCGACCACTGCGAATATCGCGGAGGGTTTTGGTCGTCGGCATTACCTCGATAACGCTAAGTTTATTCGTAATAGTTTGGGCTCACAGCATGAATGCCTCGATCATTTGATCGCAGGCAACGACGAGGGGATGATTTCAGATGAGCAGTTAGTGAAATTTAGAGTGATTTTTGAAAAGTCGTCGGCTCTTTCGAATGGATATGCGAGCTATTTGGCTCGAACTGCGAAGGAGTAGTTTCTCACAACAAGCAACGTTCAACTAGCAACTCTTATGAAACCTTTTAACTATCTCTCGAATGCTGTCCGCGCCCCTGAAATTGTGGCGATTTTGGTGCGTTGGGGTTTTGAGGATTTATTACTGCAGCTAGATACACCGCAGTTCCTGTTGCGGAATTTAGTGCGTGAGAAGGTCACGCATCTGACGCCTTACGAACGGGTGCGTAATGCCTGCGAGGAGCTTGGGCCGATCTTTGTGAAGTTTGGTCAGATCCTTAGCACACGGCCTGATAAATTGCCTGAGCCGCTGGTGATGGAGCTCAAGAAGCTTCGTAGCGAAGTGGTGGCGCAGCCCTTTGATAAAATTAAACCGATTCTGCTCAAGGAATTGGAATGTGACATTGAGGATGTCTTTGCGGAGTTTGACTCAGTGCCTGTGGCTGCGGGTTCTTTAGGCCAAGTCTATAAGGCGAAACTGATTTCGACAGGTGAGTGGGTCTGCGTGAAAGTGCAACGTGCTGATATTCATAAAACGATTTCGGCGGATTTAGAGATCATTGGTTGGTTCGCACGCCAGTTGCATACGCGGATCGAAGAACTACAACCTTACAATTTGCCAACACTATTGGCGGAGGCGGAGAAGCGCCTACACGAAGAGTTAAATTATAAAAATGAGGCGGACAACGCCGAGATTTTCCGAGCCTTGAATGATAAGCCGAAGGTATTTGCGCCGAGGGTATATCGTGCGCTGACCACACGGCGTTTACTAGTGACGGAATGGGTGGACGGATGTGCGCCCGATAAAATTACCTTTGTCGGAGAAGAGGCTAAAGAATTGGCGCGAATGGGCGGTGATTCCGTCTTTCACCAGATCGTCGGCACGGGATTTTTTCACTCGGACCCTCACTCGGGTAATATGCTGGTGACGCCAGATCAGCGTATTTGCTTTCTAGATTGGGGGCAGGCTGGGCAAATTACCTTGGAGATGCGGCATCACTTGGCGGATCTTTTTGCCGCGATCACCGCGCGTGATGCAGCAAAAGTCATTCGAGTCGCGGAGCGTATGGCGGTGAACAACCGACGAATTGATCGTCGCCCAATAGAAAAGGAAGTTACCTTGCTGTTAAATAAGCATAGGGAGTTCGGTCCCTCTGGGACGAAGATGGGAACCGTTGGTCTAGAGATGCTGTATATTTTTGGCACCAATGGGATCGAGTTGTCGCCAGACTATGTCTTGCTTTCGAAAGCGATTCTTTGTGTTGAGGAAACAGCACGGACTATGGACCCTGAATTTGATATTCAAGTCGTTGCGCGTCCTTACCTCGAACAGCTGAACAAGGAGCGCTGGAGCGCGACGAGTATTGCGCAGCACACCTTGTATCCGATGTTGTCGATGCTGCGTCGGATGCAGCAAATACCTGAGAACCTGCAGCGTATTTTACAGCGGATCGAAGAAGAGGATTTGCAGATTAACTTTCACCATACGGGGACGGAGAACTTGCAGGAGACTTTTAATGCATCGATGAATCGCCTGACAGTGGGTATCATCATTGGGTCCTTGTTGATCGGATCTTCGTTGATTATTACGACCGGGGTGAAGCCATTGTTATGGGGGCACCCTGCAATCGGTATTCTTGGCTTTCTAGTTTCAGGCATGCTTGGGATGTATATCGTGATATCAACGCTTCGTAAGCATTGAGTATGGCTGTATTCACAAAAGAGATACGATTCAGTGCACCTGGTAAATCGACGGAAGAATTTACGTCTGAAATTATTTCCGGTCTTCGAGAATCGGGGTTTCGCGAAGGTTCCGTTTCAGTATTTTGCTGCCATACAAGTTGCAGCCTGGTGATCATGGAAAATGCCGATCCCTCCGCTCGTCGTGACTTGGAACGTTTTATCGAGCGCCTCGTGCCAGAGAATAATCCCGATTTCACTCATACCTATGAAGGACCGGATGACATGCCCAGTCATATTAAGATGGCACTGACTCGAACTGTGGAAGTGATTCCGTTTGTGGAGGGCCGTCTCTGTTTGGGCACTTGGCAAGGGGTATTCCTATGGGAGCACCGAGCACGGTCGCACTCACGACGAATCGTGTTGAGTTTTCAAGGCGAGTAGTGCCCTAGAAGCTTGCGAGGGAGTAGGACGTAATTTCTACGATCTGATTTTCGTCGATTGCGTAGATGTCGCAGTAGTGCATGTCGCTGTCGAGGTCAGCGCCTTCGACGATGATGTGCGATTTCCCTTTAATCACCCGGCCATTTTGAAAATTGGGTGTCCCTTGAGAGGCGGCGTCTTCACACATTTCTTTGACTGCTTCATTGCCGTCTATGGTTCGGTCGCCGACGATGTGCCACTCGATCCCATCAGCGATGTATTCGAGGGCTGGTGTGGAGTCGCCCATGGAGAAGGCTTCGCAGGCTGCTACGATTTTTGCGTTCATGGGTTTAGTGTGTGAGTTGTAGCAGCTCTTCAACCGCGGGCACGTCTTTGATGATCTGACTTGGCTCGGGGCCGACACCGATGTAGCGGAGGTTGGGCACTTTATTTTTGTTCGTGTCGCCGTGATTGGCGACATCGATTAAGGCTTTCATCATCCAGGCGACATAATTTTTCGCGGCTTTAGGAAGATTGTTGAAGCTGCGCACACCAGAGATGTCTTCGCTCCAACCGGGCACGATTTTATAGACGGGTTTGAGCGTGCGTCGGTAGTTGTCATCGCGGGGCACGTGGTAGACGACATTGCCTTCGGCATCTTCGTATGCGATGCAGATCTGAAGCTCGCCTTGCCAATCGCCAGCGTGGGAAAGGGCGTCGAGTTTATTGAGGACGAGGTCTTGGTAGCCTCCGTAGCGGAGGGCGTCACCTTTTTCGACAGCATCATACCAGCCGACCATGCGTTGCCGTCCGGTCGTGGCGCCGAACTCGATTTTACGGAGTTGTTGGCTGAGCGGGTGATCGAGATCGATCTCAGAGATGAAGACGTGGGTGCCGACTTTGGTGTCGTATGCTTTACAGCAACCGACGTTGTGAATGGCTTGTGCTGGCACACCGGCGGATTGGAAAAATTCCGGAGTGAAAGTGTGTGATGCCGTCACGTTGGGCGGGAAGCCGTGACGTTTGTCGAGCCAGTAGGCCTGACCGAACTCGCCGATGATGTAGTTGCCTTTGTCTTGCTCGCGGAGGATGAGTTCGCGTACGTCGACGACTTGAGGCGCAAGCGTTTGTCCTGCGGCCCAATACGTGTCGATGAGTTTGCCTGCATTGAGGGTGAAGGGTGCGTCGCCGGCAAATTGGCTGAAGTCGAATTCGCTGCTATCAAATTTCCCAGCATTGATGACTTCGGCATTGGCGCGAGTTTCGGCGCCACTGAGCGTTTCGAAAAATGACGGCCAGCGTTCGGGTGCCACTTGGCAGACGTGCTCTATCACGCGAAGGGCGCGGTCGATGCGACCCTGCATTTTTGCGGCAAAAGCTTCTTTGCTGCCAAGGAAGTCGGCATAGTAAATTTGGAACTGACCGACCTCGTCGAGATAGGCGGGGGTGATGCCGCGACCAGTGGAGCCACGTGGATCACTCTTTTGGATGTGCACGCGGTAGTCTTCCCATGCGAGGTCAAGCAGGCGATGGCAAAGGTCGGAAACGAGGCAGCGCTCATCGATGGCTAGGCGCGTGAGGGCGACATGGCCGTGTAGTTCTGCGTAGGCAGTTTCCCATAGGAACTTGCGCGGGTCGGCTACGACACCGCAACCAATCGGAAGGTGAGGCACCTTCGGGTCGGCGACGCCTCCAGGGAGGAGGTTCAGCTTGAGACCGGCGACGGTGTGACCGGAGTTCGAGCCACCGTTGACTTTCATGACTGCGGCTACGGCATCGTCACGCCCGGTGATTTCACGCAGTTCGTTGACGATTTCGAGGATGACGCGGCCTTTGCCTTCGTCTCCAGTGGAGATGCCAGTGTCGGCGATGAGTTGTGAGCTAAATGGAGTGAGCATCTATTAAAAAGCTAGAAAGCTGAAAGTCGGGAAGGCTGAGAAATTATTTAGAAGAGTCGCTGGTAGCTTCGCTTGTTTTGACGGTGATGACATCGTGCGGTGCGGACTCGCGTTGGCCGGCAGGACTGACACGGATGTAGCGTGCATTCGCACGGAGCTGTCCGAGATTTGCAGCACCGAGGTAACCCATGCCAGATTGGATGCCACCTACGAGTTCGCGAAGGACGGCTGCCAGTGGTCCGACGGACTCTTTAAGGGCTTCGATGCCTTCGGCTGCGGCCTTAGTTGCGACGTCTTTACGGTCGTGCCCATAGCGAGCGGCGGAGCCGTCTTTCATGGCTGCGCTGCTACCCATGCCGCGGTATTGCTTATAGAGTTTGCCGTTGATTTCGAGTAGTTGCCCCGGGGCTTCGTTACAACCAGCAAGCAGGCTGCCACACATGACGCCGTCGGCGAGGGTGAGGGCTTTGACCATGTCACCGGATTTGGTGATGCCGCCGTCGGCGAGGATGGCGACGCCTTTTTTGCGTGCGGCAATCGAGGCGCAGTAGAGTGCGGTCATTTGAGGAATGCCTACACCAGCAACGATACGAGTCGTGCAGATAGAGCCGGGACCTTGTCCAATCTTAATCGTGTTGGCGCCTGCATCGGCGAGGAAGTCGACGCCTTCCGCGCTAGTGACATTGCCAGCGATCAAAGTGAGATCGGGGAACTCTGAACGGAGCATGCGGATGGCATCGCCCACGCCCTTGGAGAATCCGTGTGCGGTGGAGACGGCGATGGCATCGACACCTTCGTCGACGAGTGTGCAGACATGACCGAGGATGCGGTCGCGATCAAGCTCGCCATCTGGCTTGCGGTGAGCGGAGATCGCTGCACCACACATCAAACGGAAGTGACTGTCGCGGGCAGGTTTGACAGTTTGTTGCGATTCTAGACCAATGCGCTCGATGTCGCTTAAAGTGAAGAGACCGCAGAGACGGTCTTCTTCGTCAACCACCAGAATTTTGTGGATACCCATGTGCTGGGTGAAAAATTGATCGGCCGCTTTAATCGGGTCGTGAGTGATTTCTTTTTCAGTCAGGGTGTAAACTTGATCGCGTGGAGTCATCGCTTCGGAGACTAAGCGATTCGCGTAGCGTGCTTTGACCACACGCCCAGGTAGTAGACCGAGGAGGTGGTTATTGCCATCCACTACAGGGAAAGTGCTGAACCCGAAACCGCGGTCTTGGATGTAGTCGAGGACTTCGCCGATTTTTTGATCGGGACCGACTTTGATCGGTTCTTGAATGAAGCCGTGAATATGGTTTTTCACACGAGCCACTTCTTTGACCTGATTCTCATCGCTCATGTTGTAGTGGATGAGGCCCATGCCGCCGTTTAGCGCCATTTCGATAGCCATCTTCGACTCTGTTACAGTGTCCATGTCCGAAGAAATGATCGGTATCTGGAGCTCAAGCGAAGGCGACAATTTGGTCGCGAGGGATGTCTGGCGTGGCAACACGTCGGAGTAGAGTGTCGCCAAGGAGATGTCGTCGTAGGTTAAGCCGACGGGCAAATTGCTGATAAAAAAGGATTCAGCGGCCTGATAGTAATCTTCGATACGTGGTGCAGCGGGTGCTTTCATGGAAAGACTCCACCAAAAGATTGTCTTTTCTCAAGTTGAAAAGACAGTTGTTTGTGAAATGAGCCCTCAAATCTCCATAAAGCCGTATCGGCGGACTTTTCGACAGCCTTTGCGCACTGCGCATGGGATATGGTCAGTTCGGGAGGGTTTTATCGTCCGAATCGAGAAAAATGGTCGTTTCGGCTATGGGGAAATCGCTCCAATTGCGGAATTTGGCACGGAGACGGTGTCGGTCGCCGCCGCATTTTTGGCTAAATATGCTCAAAACCCCGAAATTGCGGTGCCCGTTGAGCTGCCATGCTGTGCTTTTGGTCTCAGTGCGGCTTTGGCGCAGGCTGAGGCGAGTTGCGCCCAAGTTCCCGACTCAGGGACGGTCGCCCCGATACAGTATGGAATTGCGGCCCTGTTGCCTGCTGGGGAATCTGCCATAACTGCCATAGGCGCGAAAGTAGCCAGCGGGTTTAATGTATTCAAATGGAAGATCGGTGTGGAGCCAATCGAGGTGGAGTTGGAGCTGATGCGTCAATTAATGTCACTTTTGCCTCCAACGGGTCAGCTACGGCTCGATGCGAACGGCGGGCTGACTGATACTGAGCTCAAAACTTGGCTTTCTGCATTGCGGCATTTTAAAGCGCAGCTTGAGTATCTGGAGCAACCAATGCCCCCAGGGAATGAAAGTATCATGCAAGCGCTTGCCTTAGGGTCGGGCATCTCAATAGCACTCGATGAATCATTGAATGGAAGCGAAGCCGCGCATTGGCTGGAAAATTGGCAAGGCCCGCTCGTGGTAAAGCCTGCACTCATGGGGAATGTCGGTTCTTTAGTCGAACGACTAAAGCCGGTGGCCGACAGTATCGTGCTATCGTCAGTATTTGAAACTGGGGTGGGGGTGACGAATGCCGTTTCGATCGCAGATCAATTGCTGGGGATGAATCGCGCGCTTGGGTTTGATACTTGCGATGCTTTTGACGATGGTCTGGATCTCACGCCCGAAGATGTATGGAAACAATTGCCCCATTTGATATAGAAGCGCTTAAGCGTGATTGGATCGAGGGCATTGCTGGGGATGTCTTCTCCGAAGAAGTGTCTCGATGTGCATCAAAGATCAAGGCTGGTGGCGAGCGCGTGCAGTTGGGTGGTGTGTTGATCTGCGAGCAAGATCCTGTTGCGTTTGCAGCTGCGTTTTTTGCGGCGGTGTCGTTAAGCGTGCCAGTTGTCTTGGCAAACCCGAGATGGGGGCGATTTGAGTGGGCTACGTTTCAATCCCTCGTGAATCCTGCGCTGACTTTTGGGAAGTCATTCTTTGAGCCCCAAGAGGGGCAGCATGATCCGCTGCCGCGGGGCTCGATTCTGATCCCGACAGGTGGCACCACAGGGGGTGTGAAGTTGGCGATCCATTCGTGGTCGAGTCTCCACGTCGCTGCTCGCTCAGTAGCAGACTTTCTTGGAGGTGGACCGGTTAATAGCTGCTGTTGTTTGCCGCTTTTTCATGTCAGTGGTCTGATGCAGCTGATTCGTAGCTTTGTTTCAGATGGTTGTATCCGGTTTGATGATACGAAAATGGAAGGCTATTGTCTTTCACTGGTGCCGACTCAATTGCAGCGCCTATTGCAGGATGAGATGAGTTGCAGGAAGTTGGCGACCGCACGTGCGATCTTTGTTGGCGGTGCGGCGATGCCTACAGCCGTAAGCGAGCAGGCGCGAGCGCTGCGACTGCCGATCATTCCAGTTTATGGAATGACGGAGACAGCCGCCATGGTGGCAGCTGTGCCGAGTGATGATTTTATTGGTAGTCCATCCGCGGGAGCGGTGCCTGTTGGAGGGGCACGTTTTCAGATCGCGCCTGATGGTCGCCTTCGCATACACAGCCCCGCGCTATTTGTCGGCTACCAAGGGCAAGCTGCGATTGATCCAGTTGAGGGCTACCTCACTGACGATGAAGCGCGGATCGATGAGGATGGTAAATTGCATGTCTTGGGTCGCGCGGATCGTCTGATTATCAGTGGCGGCGAAAAAATCGATCCCCGTGAAGTCGAGGACGCTATACGTGAGGTAGCTGGATTGCAGGAAGTCATTGCGATTGGTTATCCAGATGCAGAGTGGGGAGAGAAGTTGGTCGTCTTTTACGTGGATCGACCTGGCAGTAGACGTATTTCAGAATGGCAGGATTCTTTGTGGGAGCAGTTGGCAAATTACAAATTCCCAAAGCAGTTGATTTCGGTGCCTAAGTTGCCGGTCGATGAGCGAGGTAAGTTGGATTGGTCCATGATCCATACTGCCGTGGAGGATAATTTAAATGAGAGTAGATAAGTGATATGAATAAAGCGGACATCGTAGATATACTTGAGGACATCGCTGTCCTTTTAGAACTGAAGGGGGAGAACCCGTTTAAGATACGCGCCTACTCGGGCGGTGCTCGTGTGCTGGACACGATGGAAGAAGATCTTGGGGCGATTATTGAGGCAGGAGAGTTGGGCTCTATTAAAGGAATTGGTTCTGCCTTGGTGGATAAAATTGAAACGCTCCATTCTACGGGCGAGCTGGAGTATTATACTAAGCTACGCGAGTCAGTTGCACCGGGTTTGATCGAGATGCTGGATATCCCAGGTCTTGGCGGGAAGAAGGTTAAGAAGCTGCATGACGAATTGAAGGTAGAGAGTATTGATGCGTTGAAGGCTGCGTGTGAGTCGGGCGAGGTGGCTGCAATCAAGGGCTTTGGCCCGAAGTCTGCGGAGAAAATATTGAGCGGGATTGCCAATCGGGCGGCCTACGCCATGCGGCATCATTGGTGGACGGCGCGCGAGGTAGCTATGCCGATCCTAGAGGGCTTGCGCGCATTGTCGCAAGTGGAGCGAGCCGAGGCAGCAGGTAGTTTGAGGCGTTTGCGTGAAACGGTGGGCGACCTTGATTTTATTGTATCTTCGTCTGAGCCACAGCCAGTGATGGACTGGTTTGTCGGGCAGCCGGGTGTGACCGAAGTGACGGCGCATGGTGCGACGAAATCAAGCGTGCGATTTGAAGGAGGCTTACAGGCGGATTTACGCGTGGTGCCCGCGGAGCAGTTCGCTTTTGCGCTGCATCACTTTACTGGATCGAAGGAGCATAATGTGGCGATGCGACAACGCGCACTGGCTCGCGGCTATAGTTTGAGTGAGTGGGGGCTCGCTGAAAAATCTGAAAACGGAAATCTGAAATCTGAAATATCGGATTCGATCCGCTCGGAGTGCGAACTATTTGAATTTTTAGGATTGGCAGAAATTGCGCCGGAGCTGCGTGAAGGCTTAGGTGAACTGGAGTCGGCAGAGTCGAAGGCATTGCCGCAGCTAATTGAAGCGAAGGATATTCGTGGCGTTTTTCACAATCACACGACGGCCTCGGATGGACGTGCTTCGATTGAAGAGATGGCGGGCGCGGCAGAGTCTTTGGGTTTCGAATATCTGGGTCTCGCGGATCACTCGAAGGCGAGTTTTCAAGCCAACGGGCTTAGCGACGAACGGGTGCTTAAGCAAGTGGAGCAGATTCGCGCGTTTAATGAATCCGGTGAATCGCCAGTGCATGTATTTTCCGGGATCGAGTGCGATATATTGCCTGATGGATCACTTGATTTGGAAGATGCGACGCTGGACGCTTTGGACTACGCGGTGATGTCGGTGCATTCTTCTTTCAGTCAGTCTGAAGAGGAGATGACGGCGCGTGTGATTAGGGCGATCGAGCATCCGGCGACCATGATGCTTGGGCATCCGACGGGGCGTATTCTGCTGCGGCGTGAGCCTTACAAAATTGATCTGCAGAAAGTCATTGATGCGGCGATTGCGAACAAGGTGATCATTGAGATCAATGCGAACCCGCATCGTCTGGATATGGATTGGCGCCTATGGCGACGTGCCGCAGAGCGTGGTTTAATGTGTGCGATCAATCCCGATGCTCACGACACTACAGGTCTACGATATTTTGAGGCTGGTGTGAATGTCGCGCGTAAAGGTTGGTTAACTGCTAGGCACGTGTTGAATACCAGAGGGGCAACTGGTGTGGCAAAGTGGTTTGCCGATCGAGAATAATGTGCGCTTCTTAAAATCGAGGAATGAGGTTCCTCGGGTCGTAGAGTGAGCGCCATTTCTGATCCTTCAAAGTGCCCGTCAGTTGAAAGCTTAGTAGCTTGGGGAGGGGGCTTTTGAGTATGTCTCCTACCATTTTTAGTGCTGAATCAGGTGAGCCGACGTTGGTGAAGAGGCCTACGTTGACTTTCATGTCGAGCGCTTGTTCACGCAGTGTTATCGTGCCGAGCGCGTTGATTCGAGTGCGCGGTCCATCTATTTGAAGTTGCTCGAATTGGATGAGTTCTTCGATTAGCTGGAAGCGACCGCTCATCGTGTCGAGGTTGAAGGAAGTGAAGCTTAGCGGAGTATCTTTCAGTAATCGCGAAAGTGGACCGAGCAGTTGAATTGCGCCGAGTTGCTTGTTGCGAAGGGTGAAATCACCGTATCCATTATGTTTTAATGGATCGTCGACTGGACCACTTGCATGTAGGTGGATGTCGATGTAACCTTCCTCACGCGCTTGTATTTCAGCGGCGGATTTGTCCTTCGCCCCAAGGTCAGTTCTCAATGTGGCCAGTTGAGGCAAGCGCTGGATGGCTAATGCTTGTTTGGCATTTTCTAATTGAACCGAGTAGCGAAGTTGAGCCGGGCTGTCTGTTGGAGTGAGGATGTCGATCATACTGTTACCGATACCATCGGCATAGCCGAATTTCACGTCACGCAGGTAAGTGCTTTGCTTTCGTCCGTAGAGGTCGAATTTTAGGTGGTCGAGTGGGATGCCTTTGAATTGAATCGGTCCCATGCTATCGGCGGTTAAGTTGAAATAACTACTATCTTTATATCGGGGGTATGCGGCGTTAAATATTGCGCCGTCAAGTGAGCAGAGGGGCATTTGTCCCGTCTCGAAATCGTCAAGGATGGCTGCGATATCTGTGCCGAATAGTTTCTTTGCATCGTCTAGTTGTAGCTGCGCATCGAATTTCATGCGGATGGATGCGGGTGAGGGAAGATCACCTGGCATGGAAACGAAGCCGATCGTTCCTGTTGCCCAACCACCATTGCTTTTAGCATCGATATCAGTGACTTCCGAGTAGCGCCCTCGACCGCGAACGACCACTGTCGCATCATCTACCATGACATCCATGAAACGAACTTTTTCTGCAAAGGCATAACCGAAGTAGAGCTCGCAAGCGGACTCCTTTGCATTGCCATAAATAATGAAATCGCCCTTGTTCTGTTGGACTTCACTGAAATCGAAATCCACGAATATACTGCCCCACCAGGACGGGAGTAGGTCGTTGTAATCGTAAGGAATCGCGGATCCGATGAGGGAGACTTTGTAGTCCCAAGTATTGCTATCGAGGCTGAAGGTTAGGTCCACCCATTGCCAGTTGCGGCGAACGTAAACTTCCTCGAGTTTATAAACTCCATTTCGGAAGGATGCCTGCGCATTGACCGTATCAAATAGTATGTTGCCGACACTAAGCCCTGCTGTTTCTGCCGAGAGGGAAGCGCTATTGAGTATAAACCCCTCTGCAAAATCAAGTGAGAGATCATAGTAGGGCGCTTCGGAAAACGAGAGTATTGGTAGTGTCTTCGCGAGGTCTTCCGGAACTAGATCTAAAAGATCTACGCTGCCTTTTGCTTGGACATTGCCCAGTTGTTTAGCTGTGTCGATTTCTGCGTTAAAGGTGACTGCGCCCCTCAGCCCGCTGGTGGCGCCTGCTAGCTGTATGATCGGATAATCGCTCGGGTCTACTTTCATTAGCGGAGCGATTAGTTTGATCCCGTGGATACTTAATTCACGGGCAAAGACATCTACGGCTGGGAACTTTCCTTCGAGTAGGGTCTTCCAGTCTTCGGGCGCGATGATTGCATCTAGGTTTTGCGCAGTGACCGCATGCTTCGGCAAATTGAATTGTTTGGCTTTAACTCGAAGGGATTCTTCTGCGACATATTGGTTATCCTTGATGAGAAAACTCGCATCTACCCGGAAGTTTTGTCCGTCAGCGAGTGGGTGCTTCAACTCACGACTCGATATGCGTGTGATGATTTTGACTGTGCCGTCTTGCTGTGCTGTTAAGTTGAATGCCAAGGTGGGCGTCGTGAAAATATTGAAGCGCTCCCTTTGTTTGATCGCTTCTGATGCGTAATTATAGAATTGGTCGATGTCGGTCTGCGTGGTGGTTTTGCTTGAGGTCGTGCTGATGGGCCATTCGACAGCGCCGCGCAAGCGAATGTTTTGATGGAGTGCAGCAAAGGAATCGATCTGAATAATGCCATCGGTAGGAGTCATGCTAAATGCGACTCGCTCTAGAATTGGGCGACGTAATCCATCAGGAGAATATACGGCAGGAAGATAGAGTGTGCCGTTTGAGACGACGACTCCTTCAATATATGGAGTGTAGTTATTTGCAGCATCTAGGCGGACGTGCGCAACGACACCGTCCGATTCGAGGACTGATTGGCGTATGTTGCCGGTCCAAATGGAAACTTTGCTGAATTCCAAGTCACCATTCAATTTTAGGCGAATCGTTTCTGCCTCGAATCGCACGCCGGGAGGCAAATGCGAGTCGATCAGTTTAGAGGTCCACTCCCGCGGTAACGGGATGTAGCCATAGATAATTAAGCAACCGAGTATGAACGCCTGCGCGATGAATAGCAGTAGTAGTGACGTGTCTAAGAAAAGCTCCAGCAGGAGACTGCTTTTCGACCTTTTCTTAAATGTGTTCACTCGTCTGCGGGTTGAGCGGTTGGGCGCGACTCTTCGACTGGTTTAATCTGGGCAGGAGCTTTGACGTCGTCTCCAGTTATCTCGGGCGGAACTTGCATGGTATCCGTTAGCTCATACATCGCGTCGAGTAGCGATTGCGGGATTTCGAAAATGCTATTGTGCAACTTGGAGCCGCCAATTTGAACCGTGCCAGATAGCCGCTTAGTAAATTGGTAAGTCCGTGTGTCTGTGCGTTTAGTTTCGCCTCCAGGTAGTGAGATTGTGGCGGTGACTTGATACTTCCAAGGGATGTTGGTTTCACTGTCGACTTGATGAGATCCATCCGTGTATTCGTCTTTCAAATACGATTTAACATTAAACTGCCGGATCGATTCTAGAATCACGAGAATGTTGGTTCTTTCTTTTTCGGTAAGATCTGCGAGCGCGTTGTTCCATAGTGCGGTTTCATCGCCCAAACTGTTTTTAAAAATTTGCGTGCCGTCTTGTAGGTCTTCGAGGGCAATGGATGTGATGACGGCTGCTTCGGGCAGTGTGTCTAAGTTGCGATTGCGATAGTGCAATGCATTGAGTGGTAGCATATTTAATGTGGCACGACGATCCACCTCGTAGATGTATTCGGCGCGGTTGTTCCGTGCGTATAACTTTTCATTCTCTGCCTCTGGGTGGGCGAGGAGTAGAGCTTGATCGGTGCTTTCCCCGGTAGAAAGAGTGATATTTCTTCGAGGTTGATTGAAGCCTAAGCGTTCGAGGTCGGCAGCATTTGGGGCATCAATTGCAAAGCCGCTAGCTCTCATGTCGTGGAGATTAGAAATGAGTCTTTGCATGATCGCGGGGTCGGCGCGACGTGGTTGGATGTCGTTGCCCGCACTGCTTTCAATCACTTGCCATTTGCCGGTTTCGATTTTTTGAAGTCGTATTTGGTGACCGTTTTCTGCAATGTTTATGGATGTCAGGTCTTCTTTGTTGAAGGTCATGAAATTGCGCTCACGGAGTGCCTCTTGGGCTTCGCGCAATTCATCGAAAGGTTTAGAGCCGACAGTGAACACGGTGGGGTTGTCGTCGAGCTTGGCGAAGTAGGCAGTTCCTTTTGGTGAGTCGGGGTCGAGGTTTCCGAGAAGTAATGTTTGACGGCGTTTATTGCCTTGTATCGTCACGCGCATGAGTGGGTTTTCCAGCCCTTGTATGATGGGGTCATTATTACCCAGTTCTTTGAATTCGACGACTTTGGCTGCCGTGAGCGTATTGATAGTGTTGGAAACCAGTTCAGGGTTGGCTTCTGCATTGAGGGGGGCTTCAAAGTTCCACCCGTTGTTGGTGCGTGCTAGGCGAACTTTCAGGTCTCCATTGCTGGCGGAAGCAGGCGATTTGATCTGAAGGTTGAGTGCCTCCACTTCGAAAACTGGGATATCAAAAATCTCACGTGTCCGCAGGTCCGCTAAGTCAATTAGTAGACCGCCAACGACTTCGCGGCTGACGACAAAAATGTCCTTACGATTGGGTCCAAGTATGTAGATGTTATTCCCGATTTCCGTCAATGTGCCCATGCTGAGCGTGATCGTATCTTCGCCATCTGCGATTATCAGTTCAAATAAAGGATCATCTAGGCCGTAGTCCGCAAGGGACTTCCCGGTTTTTTCAATTTCTTCTACGGAGAATGAGGCTTCCTCTTCAAGGAATTGAAGCTGATTCAGGATTCGGTTGACTGCGAAATAATTGGCGGACCATTGCATGGGCTCACTGATGCTCCATGCAGAACCGTTGCGAACGATCACGAGTGGCGCGTCCAATTTTTTGCCGCGCAATTCGATACGATCTGCTTCGATCACTTCACGACCGATTTGACCAGAGAGGCCTCCCATGGTTTGGTCGGTGCGTTCTGCCCGTTTTCCGAGGAAAGCAATGAGCCCAAATGCGATGATGTTTAGGGCGAGAAGAAAGACTGTAAATTTTAGACGCATCAGGATTTATCGGCGGCGAAGGAGGAATACGAATAGCCCGAGCAGAGCAGTGCCTGCAGGCATGAGTGCGAAGTAAAGCAGCATACGTTTGAGGTCTTGTTGGCTCATTACGATTTGATAGCTTTCGAGTGGGCGCGTGGCAATGTTGAGTAAGCTGTTTCTAGAGAGTGCCCAATTAATGGAATTAAAAAAGAGCGTGCGATTGCCGAATGCGCGTAGTCGGTTGTTGGTGATGAAGTCGGAATTTCCGAAGACGACAAAGCGCCCGCCGGGGATGTTGATTCCTAATTCGGAGCCTGCGCTGCGGGTGGAAACCGTTGCGATGCTGATTGGACCTTTGAGATCGCGTCCTGGATCGAATTGCATCACATTTTGAGTCCGGTAGTCGCGCTCACCCCAGCTCAGTTCAGAGGTGCCAACGATCTGCTCTACTTTGAGGCGCTCATCGTTGAGAGACGCCGGATCTGTGCGGACGGGGCGCGGCATGCCAAAGAGTGCGGTGATTTGGTATTCGACGAGTAAGTTGGTGATGGGGTGCTCCGCAAAGCGGCGAATGATCAAGTCGCCTCCTTGTGCGCGGTAGTCTGGTCCATCATCGATCACGGAGTAGTCGTCGGCGAGCACGCCCCAGTCATAGAAAAGTTCATCCATACCATGGCGGCGACCCGGGTCGATCAAGACGACCATGCGGCCATTGCGGTCGCTCATGTAGCGGCGGAGCTTCTCGACTTCTTCAGGTAGCAGACTGGCTTGCGGGGAGGGCACGACGATGAGGTCGGCGTCTGCCGGGACATCGGGGTCGACTGCAAGGTCGAGCGTGGCGAGGGAGTAGTTGCGCTCACGCAAAAAGTTTTCCAATTGCGATAGGCCTCGAAGCGCATCCACATCGTCGAGGCGCATTTCACCATGTCCGACAAGGAAGTAGATTTTGTCTGCCTTCTTTGAAGCAACATCAATGACGGCAGATGTGATTGCTTTTTCACCTCGGAAGCCGCGTATCTGTTCGCCTTCGACTTCGAAGAGTTCGGCTTGCCGCACTTTACGCGTGCGCTCGCCCATCGCGACGAGGATGATGTTTTCCTCGGTTAATTTGTAGGCGTTTGCGAGCTCTTGCGCGCGCTTTCGTTGGCGGTAAATATCGACGAACTCGATGTTCACATACGACTGCCCGTCACGCATGCCGGCGGCTTCGTATTCGCGAAACAGCTTGCGGAGGTGTTGGTGTATTTGGACAAGTTCGGGAACCTCGGGATCATTTGGGATCGTGACTATGATCTCAATCGGTTCATCCAATTCTCGTATGTAGGCTTTAGACTCCGGAGCCAGGGTGTAAGTGCCGGATTCTGTTAAATCGATACGTCCAAAATATTTTGCTGCTAGGAAGTTGAGCGCGATAATTAAGCTGAGACCGAGCAGTATCTGCGCGGATCGGTTAAAAACACGGAACCGCCGAGCAATTCTAAATTCGTTAAAGCGACTGCGTTGCATTAGGCTTTTGCTTCGATGACAAGTGTGGACAGGCCGAGCAGTAGAACTGCGGTGCTTGTATAATAAAAGAAGGGGCGCGTATCGATGATGCCTCTAGAGAAATCATCGAGGTGTTGGAAGATCTGTAGGTAGTTGACGGTGGCGTCTAACCAAACAACGAGGTCGACGCTGTTTTCTGCGATATTACCCAATTGCTGACCGCCGACGATGACCACAAAGAGTGTGGTGAAAGAGAGCATGCCTGCGACTAGTTGGCTGCGGGTGATACTACTGGCAAAAATGCCGATCGCGATGAAGAGCAGACCGCTGGTGGCGAGAAACAAGTAGCCGCCAGTGAGAGAGGCCATGTCGAGTATGGCGCCGCCCTCGGAGGCTTGCGGGTATAACTTATTTGCGATCAAGGGAAAGCCGAGTGTCGCGAACCAAAGAAGCATGTAAAAGATGTAGGCTCCGGAAAATTTACTGAGCACCACCGCAACGCGAGAGGTGGGGGTAGTCATCAGTGTATCCAATGTGCCGATACTGCGCTCTCCCGCGATGCTGCGCATCGTCAATAAAGGCACGACGAAAAAGACGGGAATCCAGAAAACGCTGAAGAACTGGACTGAAGGCAACATGTCGGCCGGAGCATTGACCATGCCCCGAAGAATTGCCCAATAGAGAAAGCCCATGAGGCAAAGGAATAGGACCGAAGCAATATAGGTCGGCGGGCTGATTAACAGCATCCGTAGCTCGTGCTTTAGCAGTATGAAGTAGTGTCTCATTGTGTGGTCGCGGAAATACTTGTCTATGCTTTGGCGGCGGCTTTGGGTTTATTTTCGATGGTTTCTTCCCAAGAGCGCTTAGTCGCTGCGAGGAAAATTTCCTCAAGGTTCGGCACGCGGGGTGCGAGGCTGTGTAGTGTAAATTTGGGTGATTGGCTAAGCGCGGCAATTAATTGCGCGCCGAGATTTTTCGTTTCGTCACCTTCTGTGCGAAGTGAAAGGCGGTGAGTATTATCGCCGAGTTCTTGCCGATGAATGATTTCGGAGGTGATGCCGTGCTCTTTTAGGGCAACCAAGAGATCTGGCTCGCTGCCTTTGATTTCGACGTCGAAACGGTTGCCGGGGAGAAACTCTTCTCGTAAACTTTCGCTCGTGCCGCTGGCGACGACTCGACCGCGGTTGATGATGATGACCCGATCGCAAGACCGTTCGATTTCGGGCAAAATGTGGCTGGAGAGGACGACGGTGAGCTTGCCGCGTAGGTTATCGATTAGTGTCCGGATGCCTTGAATTTGATGTGGATCTAGTCCGATGGTAGGCTCGTCCATGATGATGACTTCAGGATTGCCGAGTAGTGCGTCGGCGATGCCCACACGCTGGCGGAAGCCTTTAGAGAGTGTGCCGATGATTTTGCGCCGTGCTGTGCGGGCGAGGTCGCAAATTTCCATGACTTCTTGCACGCTTTCACGGAGCTTGTTCCCTGGGACTTCTTTTAGACGTGCGCGGAAACGAAGGTATTCAACGACACGCATATCGTCGGGGAGGGGATTGTTTTCCGGCATGTAGCCGATCTTCCGCTTCACTTCGTGCGGATTTTGGGCGACGCAGATGCCGCTGACCCACGCTGAGCCGGAGGTTGCAGACATGATGCCTGAGAGAATTCGCATGGTTGTGCTTTTTCCCGCTCCATTTGGACCCAGAAATCCGACGACTTCTCCGGGGTTGACCGTGAAATTGATATTTTGGATCGCGGTGATCGCCCCGTATTGACGGGTAAGATTCTCGACGCGTATGCTAGGGATGGGCTCCATGGATGCTTTGTATGAACTGTGGCGGTGAAAGAATACACCGCAAAATGCGCGGAATGGAAATTTGACTCGATCTTCCTAGATTTAGTTCGAAGTGGGTTCTGTGTCGGCTGCTAGTCCGATTTCAGCAAGACTGTCTAATATCTGCTGAACGCCTTGGATTTGTTTCAATTCTTCGATGCTCTTATTGCTCGAGAGGCGAATGAAGAATTGTTCCTGACGTAGGTTGAGACCGTGGTCCTTAATATCGATCAAGGAGGCAAATATGTTGTGTCCGCCTTGTTGCTTGTAACTGAAGGCGCTGCCGCCTACGAGGTGCCAGAAATACACTTTTTGAGAATTGCCGCTTTTTTCGAAGACGCCGTATTCTGCCGGTTCAAAAGGAGTGGTCTTGGACTCGAAGGGGATGCTGTATTCGCGATCGGTGCGGGTCCATCCGTTTTGCACCCAGCATGTGTCCGGAGTGTGTGCTCCGGCCCAGCGGTAGGATGTCTTGCCGGGACTCCAGTAGGCAATGTAGAGCCCAACGAAGATGTCATCCTTTTGAAATATGCGGAATAGTGCGTCGTCGAAATCAAGGAAGTCCGTTATCCGGGCACTCATTTCGGGTGATTCGGCCATATCCATGTCCTTAATTTCCCAGTTATCGAGTTTATCGGGCACGATTTCAGCCAGTTGGCGCTCAAGTGTCGGTTCAGGGGGTGGGACAAAAGCAAAATATGCTCGTAAACCTAATGCGGTCATTAGGATTAGGAAGCCAGAGATGAGAATGATTTTTTTCATTTTGAGGTGAGTTTGTGATATGGAACACAGTATTGCCTACAGACTCAAGTCAACAGGTGGTGGGTCTCGGTTCCCTTTTGTATACTGTTTCGGGTGTGCTGGCTGATATTTCTTGTTTAAATCAGGCACATCGTTGTATTGCCTAAAATCTCCCCTTTTCTCTCTGTTTACTTAGTATATGCCTACTCTCGTTGATAAGTCCGGTAACATCGCTTACTTTGGTCACCTTAGTTGGGGGGATTTTTTTGATTGGTTGGTTACTTTCTGCCTTGGGGGTATCATTGCCTTGTTTACAGTTTCCCTAGGTGGGGTGCGAGCCGATACACATTTGGTTTTACTGCCATTATTTGCATTACTGCTTAGTTTGCATGGCATTTGGTTGGCCGTTGATGGTGAAGCACAAAAGCGACTGAGCCATGTCCCCTTTTTCTTTGCGCCATTTATTGCTTTGGCGGTCATCAATGTGAATTGGTTGAGTCCAACGCCATGGTTGGGGCGAATGGAGCTAGTATATGGTCTCGAAGCTTTTATTTTCTTCTGGGTGCTTGTAAATAACGTGCGGACTCGTGCGCATTTGTGGGCTTTGGTTGTGGTTGCGTTGATTCCTGCTGCCTACGGTCTGCTTATAGGCTTTTTTCAGTTCTTTCAAAATCCCGATAAAATAGCGGATTCGCTGGCGAATCACTCCATTAATTTGAGTGGCGATTTCCTAGGGCAAGCGACGGGCTCCTTTGCGGATCCTAATTCTTTTGCGGTCCTTCTATTGGTATTATTGCCGGTTTTCTTGATAGGTGGGGCGGTTCCAAGATTGCCGGGCATTCTGCGATTGATGTGCCTCTATGTGGCCTTGGTGTTTCTTATCGCACTTGTGATGACGCAATTGTATTGGCCTTTGTTTGTGATGGTTCCGATCATCATCGTGATACCCTATCTATGTTTTCAGAAGTGGAAGCCGCGCGTAATTTTGCCCATTTTGGCGGCGGTGCTTTTGCTGTGTTCAGTAGTTTTACTTACTTTTCTACATCCGAAGTTTCAAAAGAGCTACGTTAAGGCGATTTCGTCCGATGGTGATGCCGTGCGTTTAGTTCTTTGGAACGGAGCGAGTCAGTTGATTCAGGAATCACCGATCTTGGGTGTTGGTGGCGGAGCGTTTTCTACGGCATTTGAGCAACACCCTGATATCACTTTCGAGGCCTTCGCGCAGACGCCGCATAATGATTATTTATTACTGCTCACTGAGTATGGAATAGTTGGTTTCGTGTTGTTGAGCTTGCCGGTCTTTTGGATTTTTCGGACCAGTGTTAAACGATGGAGAGCCACTCATGCGCGATTGAGACTAAAAAATCGCAAAGGGAATATTATGCCGCCGGAGAAGTTTTTCCTTACAGTCGGTCTGTCCGGACTGATGGCTTTTGCGTTGTGCGCGTTCTTTAGTTTCGTGTTTTATGTGCCGAGTCTATTGCTGTATGGCGTGCTCTTTTTGGCTATTCTAGTGAAGACGAGTATGAATCGCCTTATGAAAATAAGTAGTTCTGGGGGTGCGCGACTACTGTATGCCTTGAGTGCCTTTGTTTTTGCTTTTGTTCTATATGCGCACGCAGCACCTATGTTGGAATCGCAAGCGCTAGAATTGCAAACGAGGCAACGTATGGAGCACTTAATTGAACAACGGGTGCACATATCTGGGAATACTCAGCTTCTAAAGAATGTTATTCTGAAGTATGAGGATGCTGTATTTTTGGATCCGGATAATGTGGACGCGTGGATTGGATTAAGCGCGGCGCACTGCCAGCGTTTTTATCAAGCTCCAGCAGATTTCGCAGAAATAGGCGCTGCTGCTGTGGCCGCGGGAAAGCGGGCAACGGAGCTCGGCAATGAATATGCTTTAGCATGGTCGCAGCTAGGAAACGCCTACTCGTTCAGCGGGGAGATTGAGCTGGCGCGTGAGTCGTTGACCCGAGCTCTTGAGTTGGCCCCGAATAATAGCCAAACTTTGTATTACTGGGCAGCGTTTTTGAGCCATTTCCCCGAGAGTCGAGTCGAGGCTTTGCGCTATGTGGAAACTGCTTTAGAGGTAAACCCTAACAATGTCGCCGCTCGACGCCTTCAACAAAAACTTTTGATCCTATGACGCCATCAAACGTATTCACATTTGTTGCTACTGCCTTAAGTCTTTTTGTGCTGCAGGCACGTGGATCTGAGCAGGAATGGGTTCGGGGTGCGGTTGCTGTAACGCACTGGGACGAGGGGCTTGAACTCGAGCAGCTTGGAGGAGTCAAGGTGCCAGTGAGTGCGGCTAGTTTACCTCACTATGTCGGCGGCCTTTGGTCTGTCGACGCAGACCATTCTGAGCGATTACTGTTAAAGGCATCGAATTCTGTTTTATTGGATTACCGAGGCAGGGGATATTTATCTATTGAGCGATTTGAGCAAAACGCAGACTTTTCTGGCGATTGGCTGGCTAGCGAAGAGGAGTCTGCTCAGAGTCGAATGATTCTAAACCTTCGAGCCGGCGGGTTGCTGGTCGATCAGCGGAAATTAAGTGAAGCATCTCAACTGACCGTGGAAACTCCAGTCGGCCGGATCGCCGCTAAAAAGCATGCGCTTTGGATGATCGAGCTGACGAAAGATGAGCGCAAAAGGACCTATCGATTTGAAGTTCAATGTGTTGACGGAGTGGTGCGGATGGTCGATCTAACAGGGCGGATATTTACGATTCGTTCGGGTCAGCGAATCAGTGGCGCAGGCGCAGCGGGAACTCCTTCAGTGGAAGTAGCTGAAATAACTACCGCGGCGACTGAATATTTTGAAGGTTACTCGAGTCGAGTCGCGGAACTGGCTACAATGGACATCTCCCAAGAAGCTTTATTGGCTGAGACTGTCCCGCTGGTTTATAAGCAGTCTACTGCAGTAGAAGAGATTGTGACTGATCGAGTAGATGCATCAAGCCTTCAGCTGAAACGTCCATATGCGATTGAGTATTCAGCAAGGGCGGCACCGGTGACAGAGTTTAGAGGCGTCGCACGTCCGCCTTCGGCTTATGAAGCGGATTTGTTCTGAGGCTTGGCATTTGTTGTTGATTGGCACAGTTTGATTCCATCGTGAACCGCCTACAGCATAGTTTATATTATATCGGGATCATTCTTGGTTCGATATTACTATGGGGCATATTGTCCGTATCCGGTCTGTTGGATGGCGTGGAGCAAGAAGCCATGCGTTGGCGTTATCTTGCGCGTGGAGAGCGAGCTTCGAGTGCACCCATTGTGTATGTGGATTTGGATGCCGATTCGGTCGGGTCGATAGGTGCGCGACCTTGGGACCGTGCAAATTTTGCCGTGTTGCTGCATGCGCTATTAGGACCTGGTCAAGCAAGGGCGGTCGGCGTCGATATCATTTTTTCACAGATTGGGCATGGCTCCTTGTTGGACTTAGAGCGTGCGCGGGCGGGCGATGTCGCGCTGGGGCAAGCGGTCAGTAAGTATCGAGATGAAGTCGTATTAGCTGCGGCCTATACGGGCACGACCGGTGCGGATATAGTGCCATTAATTCGGATGGGGTTCGATGATCCGCGGACGAACACTTTTCCTGAATCACCTAGTTATCCAATCATTGATTGGGGTGTGGGGCGATTGGGCTTAGCGAATGTCGATGAAACTCTTGGGCGCGGGGTGATACCACGCTGGGTGGTCGGTTTTGTTGACGTCGAAGGGGAACTTTATTCGCGTATTTTAATGTTTGGGATGCGGAATCAACTGTATGATGTGTTGAACGAACCTCAGATCGTCGAAGATGAGCAGAACTTTACGCTTATTGATAAAGACGGCTGGGCCCCGCATCAAATTCCGCGCGAGTCGGAGCATACTTTGTATTCATTGGGCTTGGAGTTGTTTCTGGCAGCTCACGGGTTGAAGGGTGATGACGTGGAAATCTCTGCTGATGAACTTGTGATTCGTAAGGGAGACGAAGTCTTTAGACGTGTGCCACTGGTGGGGCAGCAATCAGTTGAGGTTAATTGGTTTGAGGGGTGGAACGTTGCGGGACCGACTGAGCATTATAGCATGCAGACCGTGCGCGAGCGTGCCGCAGCCTTGAGTCAGGCCGCGAAAGTAGGCGATGTCGCGGGTGTAATTGAACTCGAGCAGTGGTTCCAGCGTTTTAAAGATAAGGTCATTTTTGTGGGGCCGGTGGACCCTCAACTAAAAGATATCGCGCCGACTCCCTTTAACCGAGAGCCTGTTCCGAAGGTGGGTGTGCACGCCAACCTGTTTCGGACATTGGAAGATGAAGCATACGTGTCTCGGGTGAGCGCAGTTCAAGGTCTTTGGGTGATGGCACTATTAGCTGTCACTGTTGCGGTTTTCGCTGTATGGGGTGGAAGAGGCCGATCATTCACACGATTTGGATCGATTATATTGGTCACCGGGTATGGTATTTTTGTTTTTGTGGCCTTTGGTGCATGGCATTTGGTGCTGCCTTTAATTGCACCGATTGGAGCCAGTGTGACTGCCGCTTTTGGTGTGATCTTGCTTAAACTCGGCACAGAAGAGTGGCAGAAGCGCCGGATTAAAACACTTTTTGGTGCTTACGTTTCGCCTGAGTTGGTTGATCAGATGGTCGAAGCGCAGCGTGACCCGGAATTGGGCGGCGCAGAAGCGGAGATCACCGCTTTGTTTTCTGATGTAGAGGGCTTTTCCACGCTTTCCGAGGAGTTGCCGCCGGATCAATTGGTTGCTCTGATGAACGAATATCTCGGTGCGATGACAGATGCGCTTCAGGTCGAAGGAGGGACATTGGATAAATATATTGGCGATGCAATCGTGACGATGTTTGGCATGCCGCTTCCATTGGTGGATCACGCCGCCCGTGCCTGTATTGCCGCCCAGCGGATGCAAGAGCGACATGCTGCCTTACGCGAGCAATGGACTGCTTCTGGCAAGTGGCCCGAGGCGATTCTAAAGATGCGCACACGGATTGGGTTGAATACCGGGCATGCGGTTATCGGCAACATGGGGAGTAGTTTCCGGTTTAATTACACTATGATGGGTGACTCTGTGAATTTAGCCGCTCGCTGTGAAAGCGGGGCGAAGACTTATGGCATTTATACCATGGTGACAGATGTGACCTTGCAGGCTGCGTTAGCGGTCTGTCCTGATTTAGAATATCGGAAATTGGACCGCATCATCGTGAAAGGACGGTCTAAGCCAGTTGAAGTGTTTGAGCTTTGGGATGGTAGTATGGATTTAGCCGAGGCAGCGAAATGCAAGGAGCATTACGAGGCTGGCTTGCAGCACTATTTCAAAGGAGATTGGTCTGCAGCACTCGCATGCCTTGAGCTGTCCGAGCCGATGGAGCCATCACGTAGTTATGGTCCTACGACGCCATCAGCGGTCATCGCGCAGCGCTGTCGCTCTTTCCTCCAAAGCGGTGTTCCCGAGGGCTGGGATGGTGCCTATCGGATGGAGACGAAATAAAGGTGCTGCATTAGTAGCAGCGTAACCCCGGATCGACATCAACCGACCAAGCGTGAATGCCGCCACTCATATTGATCGCATTCGTGTGGCCTCTGGCTTCTAGGTATTGAACAACATTGAGGCTGCGCATGCCGTGGTGGCAGAGGACGACGAGTTTGCCGTCTTTGGGCAGTGCCTCGATGTGTTCCGGGATGAGTCCCATCGGGATGTGCAGTGCACCCTCAATCCGGCAAATCTCCAGCTCGGAGTCTTCCCGAACATCGAGAAAAACCACTTCGGGGTCGTTTTCACGTAAATTTGCGGCTTCTGAGGCACTGATTTCCTTGTTCATTGCCGATCTTTGATGATGATTGTCGATCAAATGTCAAAGACCCCCTCCATTATTGTGCCCGCTCGGTTGGCATCGACTCGGTTCCCGCAAAAGCTACTGCACTGCGTTCGTGGTAAGCCGATCATACTCTGGACGGCTGAGCGTATCCGCGCGGTGGCACCAGAGTTCCCGCTGTATTTTGCAGTGGATGACGATGCACTTGAGCAGTGCCTTGATGCTGCAGGCTTTGCCGTGGTTCGCACTCGGCCCGATCATCCAAGTGGCACTGACCGCTTGGCCGAGGCCAATGCGATCGTCGGTGCGCCTTCCGTTATAAACGTGCAGGGCGATGAGCCCCTTGTGACTGGCGAGCAGATCCGTGCCCTCGCCAAAGGGCTCGAAGGGGAGGCGGCGATGTCCACCCTCGCCATTCCGTTTGATAGGGCTGAGGATTTTGCCAACCCCAATCAGGTCAAAGTCGTGCGTGATCGTTCCGGCTATGCCTTGTATTTTTCACGCTCACCGATTCCTTATGCGCGCGATCTGGCGGGGCAGGTTGATACGGATTGGTTGTCTGCTCATGAGTGTTACCGTCATCTTGGGCTTTATGCCTACAAGGCTGATTTCCTCAGCGCTTTTTCGACCTTAGAACCCGGATTTTTGGAAAATATCGAAAAGCTCGAACAGCTCCGCGCCATGGAGCATGGTTACCGCATTCATGTCGGCATCACCGACCAGCCGACCATCGGGATCGATACGCCCGAAGACATCGCTGCGTTCGAAGCGCGCTTATCCTGATTTTTAGAGTGTGATCTAAGGCGCTGTCAAAAGGACTGCCAGCTTGACAAAGCCAGTCACACGCAACCGTATTCTACCTATGCAATCCGCAAAACCAGCCCTTGAAGTCGATCCCGTCAATTTGCCTGACGAGCGTGGTCACTTCGGCCCTTATGGTGGCATGTATGTGCCGGAAACTTTGATGACCCCGCTCTTCGATTTGACAGAGGCCTATCATGATGCCCGCAAAGACCCTGAGTTCCTCAAAGAGCTCGACTTCCAGTTGCGTGAATTTGCTGGGCGCCCGACCAATCTCTATTTCGCAGATCGCCTGACTGAGCATTGCGGCGGAGCTAAAATCTATCTCAAGCGCGAAGACTTGCTCCACACCGGAGCGCACAAAATCAACAATGCCCTCGGTCAAGCCTTGCTTGCCAAGCGCATGGGTAAGAATCGCATTATCGCCGAGACCGGAGCGGGGCAACACGGCATAGCGACTGCTGCGATGTGCGCCAAGATGGGCTTCGAGTGTGTCATCTACATGGGCGAAGAGGACATGCGTCGCCAATCACTCAACGTGTATCGTATGCGTCTCTGCGGCGCCGAAGTGCGCTCTGTCACTGCTGGTCAACGCACGCTCAAAGAAGCTGTTAACGAAGCCATGCGCGACTGGGTCACCAACGTGCGCACCACGCACTACATCATTGGTTCTGCGCTCGGTTCGCATCCGTTTCCGATGATGGTGCGTGATTTTCATCGTGTCATTGGTGAAGAATGTCGCCGTCAAATTATAGAAAAAGAAGGTCGCTTGCCCGACGAAGTTGCTGCCTGTGTCGGTGGTGGTTCGAATGCGATTGGTATCTTCTTTGCCTTTTTGAAAGACCTTGAAGTCAACCTCACTGGCGTCGAAGCCGGAGGACGCGAAATCAAACGTGGGCATCACGCGGCACGTTTTGAAGGCGGCAAGCTCGGCGTCCTACAGGGCGCGAAGACTTGGATCTTACAAGACGAAGACGGTCAGATTGACCTCACGCACTCTGTCTCTGCTGGTCTCGATTACGCTGCAGTCGGACCAGAGCACGCGTATTATAAAGACGCTGGGCGAATCGACTTTGGTTATGCCACCGACGCCGAAGCGCTCGATGCATTTAAGGCACTTTGCGCTATTGAGGGCATCGTCCCAGCATTAGAATCATCGCACGGCATCGCCTACACTATGAAGCGTGCCCGTGAAATGTCCTCCGATCAAATTATCATCGGCAACCTCAGCGGTCGCGGCGATAAAGACGTCCAAGAAGCCGCACGGGTCTTGGGAAATGCTGAAAATCTAAAAACCTGAAAACTGAAATATACATCGACGTTCAATGTTGGGCGTTCGATGTTCGACGTTCGTTATGCTGCTAGTCATTGATAATTTCGACTCTTTCACCTACAATCTGGTTCAATATTTTGGACAGCTTGGGGTGGAGCAACAGGTCTATCGCAACAACGCGATCACAGTCGAGGAAGCCCTTGAGTTCAATCCTGACCGCGTCATGATTTCTCCCGGACCATGTTCGCCGAACGAGGCTGGCGTGAGTCTTGATATGATTGCCGCCTTTGCCGGGAAGAAGCCCCTGCTCGGCGTATGCCTCGGGCACCAAAGCATTGGGCAGCACTTCGGCGGTAAAGTCGTTCGTGCGGATCGCCTCATGCATGGTAAAACATCACCAGTGAAGCACCGCGACACCGATATCTTTAAGGGCATGCCCAACCCGATGGAAGCCACTCGCTACCACTCGCTTTTAGTTGAGCGCGCCACCTTGCCAGATTGCCTCGAAATCACCGCCGAAACTGAAGAGGGCGAGATCATGGGTCTCGCCCACAAAGACCTCCCCGTCTGGGGCGTTCAATTTCACCCTGAGTCGCTGGCCACTCAAGACGGCATGAAGATGCTCGAAAACTTCCTTAAATTGTAACTCCCTAACAAATATGCGTTGCCCTAAATGCACTTCCCTAGAGACCAAGGTTCTCGACACCCGATCCGGTAAAAACGAAACCTCGATTCGCCGTCGCCGTGAATGCCTCGACTGCGAATACCGCTTCACCACAATCGAAGAAGTGCTTCGCGCGGACCTTCAAGTGGTCAAGCGTGATGGTCGCCGAGAAGATTTCGATCGTAGTAAGATGCTTGGCGGTTTGAAAAAGGCCGTCGAAAAACGCCCGATCGATGTCATGCAGATCGAGATGCTGATTGCAGATGTCTTGGCCTCATTGGAAAAAGAATACGACCATGAGATTCCCTCTCAGGCGGTCGGCGAGCAAATAATGCTGCGACTCAAGCACCTCGATCAAATCGCCTACGTTCGCTACGCATCTGTTTATAAAGACTTCCGTGATCTCGGTGAACTTGCACAGGAAATACTCGATCTAAAAGCATCGACCGAAAATGGTAAAAAGTGATCCCGTCGATCAGTTACGGACACTCAACGAAGTGTTGGCCCGCGCCAGTGCTTCCGATCCCGAACGCGCCGAAAATGCACGCCGCGCATTAGAGTTTTTCAGCCACGAAGATGCTGATAGCGGCAGCAGACTTTGCTTGCGTGACTGTGCAGACAAACTAGCCAAGCTGCACCTCGGCGATGAGGCTACCAGCGAGCTCGCTTTTGCGCACTGGCATGTGCCCACGTTGGAAGACTTTAGCCCGCTTTGGATCCGCCAAGCGATCGTCACTGAAATGAAAAAACTGGCGGGTCGTCGTCAGTCGCTCCTCCTCGTCACTGGTCTCCGCGAAACGGTTTGCCCGGATGGCAGTTATTGGACCAAAAAACGCCAGGCTCAATATGACCGAGTTCGCACTTGGGTGGACGACCTGGCTTGTGCTTGGGTCACGCGAGGTGCGCAGCTGCAAGTGGTGGTTTTATAACTTTTTATAAGTCCTAATTTAATTATTTTATTTACGTTATTTATCTCCGGGTAGCCATTTATAGGCTTCGTATGGGCATACTTTTCTCCTTAAGTATGCTGTTAGCGTTTGAGCGATTTAATGTGCTATCACGCTTTCGGACTTGTTATAGATCAGTGCTTAAGTAGTCTAGCGTTTGCGATTAGAAGCAATCGTGTAACCTCAAAGTTCCACCTCAACCATTAGAAAAGTATGCGCCCAATATTCTTTATTCTTCCATTCCTTGTTCTATTTCAGCTGGTCTCAAATGCAGCTGATAATGTTAGCCATCTAAAAGGCATCAATTTCCTCTATATGAATGTGGATACCGGCTTAGCCACTGATGTTAAATTGGCTGAGCGATTGGATCTAACCGATATCATGGAGCTGCAACTGCGTCGAGGAGGCATCATGTTGCGCCCTCTGATTGCGAATCAGCCGATGACGAATGTTCCTCTGGTTGAATTGTCTGTCGATACTTCGGGTAACGGCGCAACTGACTACACGCTCGTCCTGCGGGTTAAAGACTTTGTCACGATTGATCGTAATAAGGAAAAGACCATCGCGACTACATTTGAATTGCGCCGCTCCGGCAGCCATGGCGGTAGCAGCAATGAGATTGATGGCATCAAAGCCGAGCTACGTGAGCTCATGGCTGAGTTCGTCGATCACTTCAAATCCCAGAACCCTTAGTCCAAGTATGTCTACGCTCTTCGAAAAAATCATCGCTCGGGAAATCCCAGCGAAGATTGAGCACGAAGACGAGCACTGCATCGTCATCCACGATATCGACCCGCAAGCGCCGACTCATTTTTTGGTGATCCCAAAGAAAGTTATTCCGCGCGTGGCCGAAGCGACTGACGCAGATCAAGCTACGCTCGGACACCTCTTGCTCACGGCGGCCGCCGTAGCAAAGAAGCTCAATCTAGAAGGCGGCTTTCGCACCGTGATCAACAATGGAGAAGACGGTGGCGAAACTGTGCCCCACATGCACGTGCATGTGTTAGGTGGGCGTTCGCTATCTTGGCCTCCAGGCTGAATTATTTACGGCCTTCGTCGTATTCGAAGTATTCGACCATCGTTACGATGTCGTTGCGGTCTGATAGACCACTCTCCGCTTTACGTTCGGCTACAAGCTCGGTTACTTGATCGTTCCAACCCAGCTTGGTAAGGAAGTGGTTCCAAATTAGAATATCGTTTTCATCCAGTTCACGACCATTCTTGTAGCACCACTCGAGCAGCGATTCGTCGCTGCCTCCTTTAAGCGTTTCCTCGATCAACTTCTTGTAGTCGATTCGAAGAAAGCTGCAGCAGCGTCCGTCCAAACCTACGCCGAGGTGCCCATGGAAGTCCTCACGCAAGTTGTCTTCAGTATGCTTGCGGATCTTATCCAGCATGCGCGCGAAGTAGAGCATGCCCTTGGTTTCTTGATAGGCGGTAATAGGTGCTTGTGTCATGTGGCAGCAATAAGCCCGTGATCCTGCATTGGTCAAATACAGAAGACCTAATATTCAAAGCCTAGATATTTGATCTATAAGAGTAAGCTTCGCTTGCCTGCATTGCCTGCGCATCCATCCACTGCGTCTGCTTGCCTTTTTAGTCGCCCTGCAACACGTGCAGGTTGGCCATCGAGATGCCGCTGAGCATGGCGCCGACGATACCAAGGAACCCTTGGTCCGTGCCGGCAAGGTAGAGATTATCCAAATGTGTGCGACCGTCTTTAATTTTATTCGGTGCGCCATAAATCGCACCGTTTAGGTGCCCTGTGTATTTACGCACCGTGCGTGGGGTGAACATGTCGCTGGCGATTCGATGTTGTGCAATGATATCTATTGCAGATTGCAGGGTAGGGACGGCTGTCTCTAGCCGTCCGTCGTTTGCTGCGGACGCCTGATGGCAGACGTCCCTACCTTTAGGGTGTGGTAGTAGACCTAAGGTGACTTTTTGTAGTTCGTCATACCAGTAGGCTTTCTGGGCGAGATAGTCTTCTTCATCGAGCTCGCACCATTTGTCATGGTTGGCCATAGCAGTGACTCGGAGGAAGCCTTCGTCGAGTTGGCGACCTTCGCCGTATTGGTAATTGTTCGGGAAACAAATCACACCACTGGTCGGGTCTACGAGTGCATCATCCACGCGGGCATAGCGAAAGCGCTCAGCGGTATTGAAAAAGATGATGGTGTCGTTCCAGCCGAAGTCCGTAGGTTGTTGGTCGAAAGCGGTGATGGTTTCGGTGAAACTGAGCTGACCTATGTTGTCCGCTTCCGCGTCGGCGGGTTGATCTTCGCAGAGACGGGCGGTTTCGACGGCTCCGGCGGTGGAAATGATTATGTCAGCGGTGATGGTGGCGCCACTGTCCAGTTCGATGGCAGACGCTTTGCCGCCGGATGTATGGATTTTTTGAATACCGCACTTCATTTTGCGGATGCCGCCGAGGGAGCGGTATTTATCCTGAAGGAGTTTAATGATCACGCGCACGCCGTCGAGTGGGCGGGCAAAGCCTTCGAAGAACAGGGAGCGAAACATGATTGCGAATTGACCGTAGTCCATGTCGTGCTCTTCAGCACTGCCGTAATACATGACGGGGCAGAAGATCATATCTTCGAGCAGTGGATCGCTGATGTGGCGCTGCACCGCTTCGCGAGCGGAGGTAGGGATCGCGCCGAGATTGAAAGCGTCGAGTGTGCGGACTTCTTCAGCGAGGGCGCGAAAGCTATCGATTTGTTTTGGGAAGGCGCGGGCGACTTCGCTTTCAAAGAAGCTGAAGTCGTTGGTGAAGCCTAGGTCGCAACCAGGGAAGGCGATACGTGAGCCATTCTGAGGGCAGAGGTCGAGCGCATCGTATGGGATGCGGAGTTGGCGCAGCAGCTTGGTGAGGGGTGTGCCTTTCGTGCCCTTGGGCACGTAGTTCGTCATGGCGTGCAGACCCACGTCGAACTTGCGACCTGCTTGGCTGTAAAAGGAGTTGAGCCCCCCGGAAGCGTTGTGCCGCTCCAGGATGATGACATTCTTACCTGCGAGCGCGAGGCGGATGCCCGCAGCGAGACCAGCCATGCCCGCGCCGATGATCACGGTTTCGAAGTGTTGGTTGTCGAGGTCGTTGGGTTTCATCGCGGTTGTGTGGTTTGACTGCTCCAGATACAACGAAACACAGGCAAGATGCCTGTGCTACGTGTGTGTGCGGCGGGTGCCACTGAAAATTATGCGTTGAACTTGGGAGTCAAGTATTCGGCGCAACTGTCGAGAGAAGCTAGCTTCGGGTAGTCTTCCTCCGGCACTTCGATGTTATGCTGTTTGCGTAGCTCCATCACGATGTCGAGGAAATCCATGGAATCGAGGTCCATTTGATCGCGAAGATTCACCTCGGGCTTGATGTTGGAAGTGTCTTCGTCGGGTGCGATTTCATCGATGATGTCGATGACGATTTGTTTTACTTGGTCTTCTGTCATATTAAGAATAGCTGATAGCTAAGGGCTAATGGATAATGAGAGTGTCTAGTCTTCGAACTTCTTGACGATAAGCGCGGAGTTGATGCCTAGCATTCCGAAAGAGTTGTTGAGGATAACTTTGACCGCGTCAACCTTGAGAGGCTTGTTTATGACGAGATTTCGTAGTGCGCACTCGGGGTCAAGCTCTTCGACGTTGATGGTCGGGTGGATGATGTTGTCCTGGAAAGAGGGGAGATTGCCTGCCAGTTCGAGGGCGCCGGCGGCACCCATGGCGTGACCGATAAAACTTTTCGTGTTGTTGATGTAAGTCGTCGGACTGTCGCCAAAGACTTCTCTGATCGCCTTACACTCTTGAATGTCGCCCATCGGTGTCGATGTGGCATGGGTGTTGACGATGTCGATCTCTTCGGGAGTCATGCCCGCGACCTTAAGGGCGGCACGCATACACTCAGTCTGGCGAACGGGGTCTGGTAGGACGTAGTCACCCGCGTCGGAGTTGATGCGGTAACCGACGATTTCCGCAATGATGTTGGCGCCGCGGGCTTGTGCGTCTTCGAGGCGCTCGAGCACATAAATAGCGCCTCCCTCGGAAACGACGATTCCGTTGCGGGTTTTGTCAAAGGGGCGGCTTGTCTTGTTGATGTCGGTTTCGTGCGTGCCGAGTGCACCTTGGCTTTTGAAGCCGGCGAAGATGCCAAAGGATTGGATGCTTTCACTGACACCGCCGGCGAGAGCGACATCGACTTCGCCAAGGCGAAGCATTTGCAGCGCTTGTATTAGGCCGGCATTACCAGCAGCGCAAGCAGCACCGATGGTGTAGTGTGGTCCGGTGATCCCCATGTTGATGGTGATTTCACCTGCAGGGTTGTTGGCTACAGTGCGAGGGTTGTGGTGGTGCGTCCAGAAACGGGTGTCGTATTCAAATTTAGAGATGTTGTAGACCTCGTTTTCCGTTTCGACATTACCGTGCTCAGTGGTGCCGACATAGACGCCGATGCGGCTCTTGTCAAAATTTTCAAAGTCTAGGCCGCTGTTGGCAACCGCTTCGCGAGCGGAGTAAATCGCTATACTGCCGGCGCGCGTGCCGACACGCAGTTCTTTGCGGGTCTGGTATTTCTTGGGATCGTAGTTGCAGACGCCAGCAGGGACTTGGCCCATGTAGCGCATTTCGATCATTTGAATACCCGCAACCCCTTCGAGGAGATTCTTACGGTATTCCTCAAGTGTGTTGCCATTCGGCGAGGTCAGGCCAATGCCTGTGATAACGATGCGCGACTGATGCATGAATAAGCGGGTAGGTTTACCATGTATAGAGGTAAGCCTGTCAATAGTGTAAAATCATAGCTGGGGCGCAAACCAAGTTTCAGATTATTTCTACGATTCATTCTTTTGGTTTGGACAGGGCAATCCTAGGGGGTTTGTTTACTTAGATGAACGTATTAGTTGTTGGAGGAGCCGGATATATTGGTAGCCATTGTGTGCGTCAGTTAGTGGCTGCGGGGCATAAGCCAGTCGTATTGGACAATTTAGTTTTTGGGCACCGTGGTGCGGTCAGCCCTGAAATCCCATTTTATGATGTCGATCTGGGTGATCCAGAGGCAGTTGGTCCGATTCTCCGAGATGAGAAGATCGAGCTGGTTATGCACTTTGCCGCCTTTGCATATGTCGGCGAGTCCGTGACTGAGCCCCGTAAATACTACGAAAACAACTTTGTCGCGACCCTTCGCCTGCTGGAGACGATGCTGGACAATGGGGTTAAAAAGTTCGTCTTTTCATCGACCTGCGCGACCTACGGCGAACCGCAGAGCCTGCCAATCGTAGAGACTTTGCCGCAATCACCGATCAATCCATACGGTCAAACCAAGCTCGACGTGGAGAATTGCCTCAAAGCATTCGCGCATGCCTATGGCTTAAGTTTTGCCGCTTTCCGCTACTTCAATGCCGCCGGGGCCTCTGAAGACGGCACGATCGGTGAAGATCATAACCCTGAGTCTCATTTGATCCCGTTGGTCATCGATGCGGCCACTGGTCGCCGTGAAAATATTAAGATTTTTGGCACAGACTATCCGACTCCCGATGGCACCTGCCTGCGCGACTACGTCCACGTGGACGACCTTTCCCGCGCGCACATTGCCGTATTCCCGAAGTTGGAGGAGGCAGGTGCAGGCTATTTCTATAATTTGGGCACTGGTCGCCCGAATTCAGTTCGTGAGATCATCGAGGCCGTTGAGGCTGTGACTGGGCTGAAAGTCCCAGTTGTGGAAGACGCGCGTCGCCCTGGCGATCCGCCCGCGCTCTATGCGGATTCAAGCAAGGCACAGCAGGAATTAGGCTGGAAAATCAAGTTTACGGAGGTGAAGGACATTATCGAGACCGCTTGGCGCTGGCATAAAGCCAATCCAGACGGTTTTGACGATTAATCGCGGTATTTACTGATCGAGGTCCGACAAGCGACTTAGGCTTTGCAATTCGTATAAAAATTGCTTTGTTGGTGTTCTAATATGGACGCTACCAGTTCAACAACCAAATCGATTTTCCCTGCTCAAGAAGCGCAGGTGTCTCAACGCGATTTGGATTGGGCAGTGGTTCAGAAGGTGCAATCCGGCAATGTGGGTGCATTTGACCAGCTGGTGCAGAAGTATCGCGAGCAGATATTTTCCGTTGTTTATAACATGACGAGTAACCGCGAAGATGCTTCAGACCTCACGCAGGACGCTTTTATTAAGGCTTTTCAGGCGATTGGTCGTTTCCAGGGTAAATCCTCGTTTTTCACCTGGCTTTACCGAATCGCGATCAATTCGACGATGACTTTCCTTAAAAAGCGCAACCGCCGGCGCTTTATTAGCTACGAAAATATTAACGAAGAAGTCTCCAGTTCAGAGATATTTGAGCGTTTAACCGCGAAAAACCAGTCCGAAAAAGGAGCTTTAATCAGCGAATTACAGGAAAAATTGAACGATGCGCTGCAAAAATTGTCTCTTAAACATCGTACTGTTGTTATTTTACATGAAATCGAAGGCCTTGAGCACGCTGAAATCGCAGAAATCACTAAGACTTCTGTCGGCACAGTTCGCTCAAGATTACACTATGCCAAGCATCAGCTTCAGGCATATTTGAAGGATTATATCGGCTAAAACACCCTGCGACTACCAATTATCAGATTATGCCTAAACTAACTAAAGAACATCAAGAAGAAGTTAAAGTAGAGGACCTTCTCCGTCTCAAGCGGATGGAGCGCCCTGACGATGCTTTCTGGGGCAAGTTCGACCGCGAATTGCACCAGCGCATGTTACAGACTCTAGTGAAGAAGGATCCCCTGTACGTTCAAGTGTTCCGTGCGCTTTCCGGTCGTTTCGCGCAGAGTTCTGCCGTGGCTTGTGCTGCACTCTTTATCGCGATGATGGTGGTGCGCCCAGCTTTTGTGGGCACAGGTGTTACTGATTTTAATGTCGCGGAAACAGAAACCACTGTAAGTGCTCCTGTTTTAGCCGTTGAAATGGCGATGTCAGATTTGGATGAAGCGGCTTTAAATGGGCAGCGTGATTATCAAATCGATCGTATTTCGACCGAAACCGACACAGCGGATGCCGCATTTACTCGTGATTTTGGTATGGACGGTTTTGAGCTAGCTCTAGGTAGTGCAGATTATTCTGCCGATGTAGCTGCGTCTCGTCCTGCTTTCGGTAGCACGAGTGTGGCGAGCTTGGTATACTAGACTGTATGCGATCTCTAGTTGCTTGGATTATTTGCGTCCTAGGCTTTGGCGCTGTTACCGCCTTTGCAAACCCGACTGACGCGCTTGCACTGCAACAGCGTCTAGTTTCAGTATTTGAGCAAAATAGGGCCGCAGTCGTTCGCGTGAAAGGCGCGTATGTCGGTCCGGATGTCGATGATAAGAAGCAAGTGATGCTCCGAGTGGGCACCGGTTTTTTTATCAGTAAAGAAGGTCATGTCTTGGTCAGTGCTAGTCGCGCGGCCGGGGCAGAGCGTGTTTGGGTCGAGTATGAAGGTAAATCGTATGCGACGGAGCCAGTGGGGCATGATCGTTTAACGAATATTTCCGTGCTCAAGGTGTTAGAGCCTCCAAAAGAGTTTTCCATTATTCCAATTGATACCAGCGTAGCGCGTCCTTCAGTGGGCTCCATCGCGGTCGCGATCACCTGCCCGTTGGATTTTGATCCATCTCCTTCCATGGGCATTTTTACCGGAAGTGAGAAGAAACTGGGCAATCAATTATTTCCTACTGAGTATATCCGCACGTCGATTTCGGTTGAGGCGGGTCAGGGCGGTTGCCCCATTCTTGATATCAATGGCCGATTTATCGGTATGACGGTGGCTTCGGTGCCTGACTTGGATGCTTCTTATTGTCTGCCAGCTGCCGCATTGGCGCGGGTGCGAGACGATTTACTTTTTTCGGGGCATGTCATCCACAGCTGGATGGGCTTTGAAGTTAGAAGCCATTTGAATCTGGATGACAGCCAGGGGGTCATCCTTTCCAAGGTGATTGAAGGCGCTCCCGCGGAAGAGGCCGGACTATTGGAGGGCGATCATTTGCTCTCGATCAGTGGGCGTGAGATTTCAGATGTTTCCGATGTGCCTGGGGCGATTTTCTTCACCCGAGCGAACCAATTTTCCTCCATTCTTGTAAAGCGTGGCGAGGAGGAGCTAGAGTTTTCTGTGAAAACGCTACCACGCCCTGAGAAAGACACCGTGCTCAGTTCCGCTGTTGTCGTGCCTGTGGATGCTGAAGCTAAAGAACTGCAGACTGGGTCTGAGGAGTAGAGGTCGGTCAAATACCCGTGCAATCGGGTAGACTATTTATGTAGTGGCGGCTTGGCAATTTGAAGTGCCAGCTTGTTACCTCGAAGATCTACGAAGAGCGGCTCATTAAGCGAATCGCTATTGATGATCGCGCTGCCGATTGGGCAATTGATCATCGGAGATAAGGTGCCGGATAGCACTTTGCCGATCGCTTCACCTGCTTCGTTGATGACCGGCGTGCCTTCGCGGGCGATGCGGCGGCCTTCTAGCTTGAAGTGTAGCACGCGGCGCGGGATGCCGTTTTCCTTTTGCTCGGTCAGTGCATTCTTCCCGATGAAGTCTTCTTTGTTGAGTTTCACTGTCCAGTCGAGGCTGGCTTCTAGGGGAGTGATGTTGTCGCTCAATTCATGACCATAGAGCGGAAGCCCTGCCTCCAGTCGGAGACTGTCACGTGCGCCCAGTCCGCAGAGTTTTAGCCCGAATGCCTCGCCTTCGATCAATATTTGCTTGGCCAATTGCTCGACTGCTTTCGGCGAACTATAAATTTCGAATCCGTCCTCACCGGTATATCCTGTGCGGCAGACGCGTATTTTCTCCCCAGAGAAGCTGATCTGAGTATGCCAGAAACGCTTGATGTCAGAAACTCCGTCCAGACCAATCGCCATTAAGATCGCTTCCGCCTTAGGTCCTTGTAGCGCCAGTAGGGCATATTCGTCAGAGTGGTCTTCGATTTCGACATCCAGCGCCCAGCGCTCGGCTTGCTTGAGGAACCACCCGAAGTCTTTCTCGATGTTACTGGCATTGACGCAAACGAGGAAGGTTTCTTCGCCAGTTCTATAAATAATCAAATCATCGACCACGCCGCCGTCGCCCATGCACATCGGGGAGTAAACCGCTTTGCCTACGGGTGCCTTGCGCACCGCGTTGACAACCAAGCGATCGAGGAACAGTGCCGCATCGGCACCATGGACGTGAAATTCGCCCATGTGGCTGACGTCAAAGAGACCTGCTGAGGTGCGGACGGCCTTATGTTCTTCCAGAATACTGGAATATTGCACGGGCATGTTCCAGCCGCCGAAGGCGACGAAGCGGGCGCCTTGTTCGGCGTGAAAATTGTGAAGTGGGATTTCTAGCATCGGATCGGTCAATATTTGGTCAATTTGAGAGTAAATTCTCGAATATCATACAAAGATACTTGCGATGCAATAAGACAGGCTTTGTCTGGCAATCAACTAATGCGCCGTTTTTCAATTTTGACTGAGGCGTCACAATAATCCGATCACATCTTTCCAAATGTCCACACCATCGACCGATTTGCGTGAAAAAGCACGCCACTACATCCCCGCAAATGATGCTGAAATAGAGCAGATGTTTGCGAGTATCGGGAAGACCTCCTTTAAGGGTCTATTCGAGCACATCCCTGCAGACGTGCTGTTTGCCGACGCTCCGGATTTGCCTGAGGAGCTCGACTATGAGGCGCTTCGTGCGCGCTTGCAGGCGATTTCCGAGAAGAACCGCGTTGGCACGAGCTTTCTCGGTGATGGCGTGTTGGATTTAGAGCCTTCTCCAGTGATCGGCCCCGTTTGCGATATTCGTAACATGACGACGGCTTACACGCCATACCAGCCGGAGCTGAGCCAAGGCACCTTGATTGCACACTGGATCTACCAATGTTCCATGGCTCGGCTGACTGGTTTTGAGGCGGTCAATGCCTCGCTCTACGACCGATCCACCTCCATTTTTGAGGGTATTTGCGCGGCCATTCGCATGAGTCGCGGCAAAACTGCTGCGATTATCCCCGAAACGCTTTACCCTGGAGACCTTGAGGTGTTAGCAACGCTCTCGGAGGAGACTGAAGTCGAGTTGATCCGTGTGCCCGCCAATGCGGCGACAGGCTGTATCGATTTCGATGCCTTGAAGGTCGCGGTGGATGCCTCACTCGATCGCTTGGCCGTGATTGTGTTCCCGCAGGTCAATACTTTCGGCTTAATTGAGTCGGTTGATGAGCTGACGAATCTTGCTGCCGAATCAGGTGTTAAGTCGGTTGCTGTGATCGATCCATTGCTTCTGACGAAAGGTGGCTTGAAGCCACCGTCTGAATTTGGCGAGAAGGGTGCGGATATCATTGTAGGCGAAGCGCAGCACCTTGCGCTGGCGCCCAATTTTGGCGGACCGGGCCTCGGGCTCTTCGGTGTGCGCTTTTCATCTAAGGACCGTAACGGCGTCCGCGCGGCACCCGGTCGTTTTATCGGTAAGGCTAAGGATTCTTCTGGGCGAGATTGCCGAGTGGGTGTCCTTTCCACGCGCGAGCAACACATCCGCAAGGACAAGGCGACGTCCAACATTTGCTCGAATCAGGCATTCGTAGCCACATTGGTCGGTGCTGCTCTGTTAGAGCGTGGCGATGCCGGGCTTGGTGAGATTCTAGGCACCATCCGCATGCGATTGAAATCAGCAGTGGAGGCGTTGACTGCCTTGGAAGGTGTGACTTTAGCGTTTCCGGAGAGTGTATGTTTCCATGAGGTGACATTTGAGCTCTCTAAATCGGTTGCCGATGTTTTGGCTGCAGCCAGAACATCGGGCATTCTAGCGGGAGCGGATGTTTCAGACCGAATCGAAGGTGGGCGTTCGTTGCTCAAGTTGTCATTCTCGAATCGTGAGCAAGATTTGGCAGCCCTTGTGGCAGTCTTTGCGGATGTATTTGGTAGTGATGGCGAGGGTAGTGCAGAGCAATTGAAACCAGTCGGTGACAAATCTTTAAGAGCATCTGCTCCAGGTCTCCCGCAGTATAGCGCTAAGGAAGTCATTGAGTATTACACCAAACTTGGAGACTTGAATGTCAGCCCGGATGACGGCTGCTACCCACTGGGTTCCTGCACCATGAAGTATAATCCCTTGGTGAATGACTGGGCGGCTGGTTTGCCTGGATTCACTGATGTGCACCCGCAAGCGCCAATCGAAGATGCACAAGGCTGTCTCTATGTGCTGCATGAGACTCAGGAGTGGTTCAAGAAGATCACCGGTCTCGCTGGTGTCACGACACAACCGCTAGCGGGCGCCCAAGGTGAGTTGGTCGGGCTGAAGTTGTTCCAGGCTTACCACAGTGATCGTGGTGAGGTGCGTGATGTCGTGTTGATTCCTCGCTCCGCTCACGGGACCAATTTTGCCACTGCCACAATCGCAGGCTTCACCGGCAAAAAGGGTAAGATTGTATACCTCGATGCGGATGTCGCTGGTCGTGTGTTGAATGAGGATCTGGATCGTCGAATCGAAGAATATGGCAGCCGTATTGCCGGTATCATGATCACGAATCCGAATACCAGTGGTATTTTTGAGACCTCTTTTAAGCAGATTGCGGAGAAGATTCACGAAGCTGGTGGTCTAGTCTATATGGATGGAGCCAATATGAATGCCATTGCTGGCTGGGTGGATCTCGGTGCGCTCGGAGTGGATGCGGTTCACAATAACTTGCACAAAACCTGGACGATTCCACATGGCGGCGGTGGTCCCGGCGACGCGATGGTTGCTGTTAGCGAACTTCTGTTACCTTATTTGCCTGGTCACCAGATCGAGTTTGATGGCGAGCTCTACCGTCCCGTCAAAGCGGAGAAATCCATCGGTTCTTTCCATCGCCACTGGGGGAATTTCGCTCACAAGGTGCGCTGCTATACTTATTTGCTGCGTCTTGGGCGTGAGGGCGTGCGCCGTATGTCAGCCATGGCTGTGCTGAGTGCGCGTTACCTGCACAAGCAGATGGAAACCGATTATGCGACACTTCCTGCTGGTTCGGACTCGGAGCCGCGCATGCACGAGTTCATTCTCACTTTGAAGCCAGAAGACTTTGGTGCCCTCGAATCGGTAGGTTTGCGCAAGACTGATGCCGCGCCACGGATTGGAAAGCTCTTCCTCGATTTCGGTTTTCACGCGCCGACAGTTGCGTGGCCCGAGCCGCTTGGTCTCATGATTGAGCCGACCGAAAGCTATACCAAGGCAGAGTTGGATCGATTCGCTGATGCCGTTAAAGCGATCATTAAGCTGGTGAAGGAGCATCCACAGGTGCTGAACTCCGCGCCGCACTTTACGCCGATTGATCGCGTGGAAGAAGTCGAAGCGAATCGCGATGTGTGCCTTTCTGAATCATTGGAAACTTTACCAGTGCTCAATGTTGCGCGGATCACTTCTCGTGAATTAGCGAAGATGCCGGTCGATGAGATTTACTCTAAAATCGTCGAAGCAGCCGCAGAACAGGCTGTTTAGCTCTTTAACCGCTAGTTTTTCAATGGAACTCTAAGCTTCCACCGCAGGTCATATCGCTTACAATAGTTATTTGTTATGAATGAAATGTTAGCAATTTTTGCAGGGGTCGGATTAGCGGCGGCCTGCGGTTTTCGTGTCTTTGTCCCTCTGTTTATTGCGAGTCTCGCGGCTAATACAGGTTACGAGACAGAGCTGTTGATGAATTTTAACATGCAGGAGCTTCTAGGTGAGCATCACTGGCTTGGAAGTGATCTAGCGACAATCACGCTGGGGATCGCTACTGTGGTTGAAATCGGCAGTTATTATATCCCGTGGCTGGATAATGCGCTGGATTCGATTGCGACACCAGCAGCTGTGATCGCTGGCACCTTTATCTCTGGCGAAATGATGCCTGACTTTATCGGAGATGGTTCGGTTAAGTGGGCTGCTGCTGCAATCATGGGCGGTGGCACAGCAGGCTTGGTGCAAGGCGCTTCGGTGATTACCCGTGGCACTTCCACGGCAACGACTGGAGGTATTGGTAACCCAGTAGTCTCTACGGCTGAGCTCGGAGGTTCGATTTTGACTGCTGGCTTAGCGATTCTGGTCCCGCTTCTTGCCGGTTTACTTGTATTGGTTTTGCTCTACTATGTGATCCGCACGATCTTCCGCTTCTTCAAAAACCGTTCCGCGCAAAAAGGTGAAGTCGTTTCGCAAGATCCGGCGCCACCTCCGGCGACTTAATAACTTTACACAAAAGGCGGCACTGCGAGGTGTCGCCTTTATAGTTATAGATTTGCGGGATACTCGCCCGAGGCGATCAGCGTTTGGATACTGGATTGCACGAAAGGCTTGTCGTCGGGGTAAGTGACACCGAACCACGAACCGCTGGTCTCAATCACAGCGCAGTCAGTTTGCTCTGATTGTATCAACTCATCGATGACTGTGGGGATGTAGCACTCGGACTTCATTTCAGAGCCGTGCTTGCCGAGGAACTCCACGAAGTGCGCTTCTAAGCTGGCAAATAGTGCCGGCGTGAAACCCCAAAAATTCATTGAGACGATGGCATCGGCCGCAATGTTAACTCGTTGGTTGGTTAAGTTGCTGCCGCGAACGATACCGTCTTCACCCTTGGCGATCACGGTGTGTTCCTCGACGCCTTTAAGGAAACCGTCTTCGACGAGGCAGAGCCCACGGTTGACCGATCCATGCTCAGATAAAGTGTTTTCTAGACGATAACCGACCATGCAGGTGCGCAGTTCGGGCTCATCGTTACTTTGGTTGAAATAATCGGCGAGCTGTTGATAAGCATCTTGCCCGTAAAAGTCGTCTGCATTGATCACGGCAAAGGGAGAGTCGATGTCGTTGCGAGCAGCGCGAACCGCGTGGGCGGTGCCCCATGGTTTTTCTCGGCCTACGGTGATGGTGAAACCTTCGGGCAGATCGTGCAGTTCTTGGAAAGCGTAAGCGACTTCGATACGGTCGCGAAATTTATCGCCGACCGCAGTTTTGAACGCATCAGCGAAATCGCGCCGGATGACGAAAACGACTTTGCCGAAGCCCGCGCGAATCGCGTCGAAAACGGAGTAGTCGAGCACGGTTTCGCCGTTTGGACCCATGGGGTCGATTTGCTTGAGACCGCCGTAGCGGCTGCCCATTCCGGCAGCTAGAATTAAGAGTGTAGGTTGCATATGATTTTTATGCCTTCTTGAGGCGGGCGTTGATATTTAAATTTTGGGTGATCGTAACCTGGCTGGGTATTTTCCACGGGGCGAGTTTAACGCGGCAATGGTTACGGATGAGTCGTTTCCAAGCGCGTGTTTCGTGACTGGCTTGGCTGACGATTTCGCAGACTATCGCGCTGCCGGTGATAGGGTCTTCTTTTCCAAATACTCGGCAATCTTCAATCTCCGGAATGTCGCGAAGCACCGTTTCAATCTCCGCAGGATGCACTTTTTGACCGCCGACATTGATCACCGCACTGGCACGCCCGATGATGCGGATGTGACCCTCGCTGCCTTCTTCGACGAGGTCGCCTGTGCGATACCAACCGTCTGCCTCAAGTGAACTTTCGTCGGCGTTGAGGTAACCAATTATACGGGAAGGTGTTTTGAGCCATAGCTCGTCTTCAATGACTTTCCACTCTGTGTCGCGGTCTTCGATTTTAAAGAAAAGGCTGCTTTTGTTTTCACTTTTGATACGAACCGCACCTGTTTCGCTGGTGCCAAATTTCTGTTGTAGATCGGCATTAGGGAAAGCTTCTGCAACACGTTGTAGTAGCGGTGCTGGCATAGCCTCGGCTCCGTAGGCGATGATTTCGACAGAGCTGCAGTCGTGCTTCTCGGGTGTGTGAGCGAGGCACATTAGGTTGAGGAAAGTCGGTGATGCGGGCAGTATGTTGACCGCATGTTTAGCGATGGCGGCTCCGGCAGCTTCAGGCGTGCGTGCTTCGGGTATGACGAGTGTTGACCCAGCGAAGAGCGTGCGAAAGGCACTGTCCAATCCGCCGATATGATCAATGAGCAATAGAAGTAGGCTGCGATCTTGGCGGGTGTTTATGCTTTTGTAGCGGTCGAGTAGAGCGTCCAAATTATGTAGCATGCCCTTCGGTTTGCCGCTTGTGCCACTGCTGAAGAGCACGAGTCCACTGCTTTGCAATTGCTCGTAGATTTTTGGGCGTTCTGGACTGGCTTGTTCGACAAGTGCGATAGTCTGTCCCGTGCCGGTGAGGCGATAATCCGCAGCGGCAATCTCCTGCATGTCGGCTTGCTCGACTATTGGTAATTCTGCCGGAAGCGGTAGGGCGATGTGCTGTGTTTGAGCAATGGCGAGCAGCGCGGCTAGACCTTCGATGCTCGTCTCTGTCTGAATGGCAATGGTCGCCGGTGTAGATGGCAGCTTGGATGCGATGGCGTGAATGGATTTGCGGAAGTCTTTGTAGGTCCAACTCTGTCCTGCTTCATGGCAAGCGATACGTTCGTCAAATGCGCTAAGCTTAGTTTCGATCCAGTTCATTCGATGTATTATCGTTTTGTGGAGGGCAATGCTCCGTCATTGCCGTTCAGTCTTGATAGACATGCATTCTAGTTGACGCCACCGAGATAGATAACCTGTCCAGTGATGAAGTCGCTTTCAGGGCGAATAAAGAAGTCCACTGCATTGATCACGTCTTTGACTTCCCCCATGCGGCGGATGGCTTGGCGTTGAAGTAGTGCTTCCATTTTATCGGCAGGCACGCCGCGTATGAGGTCGGTCTCGATTGGTGTCGGCCCGATCGCGTTGACGGTAATTTGTAGCTCTGCGAGCTCGCGGGCTAAGATGCGGGTGAGGCTTTCAACGGCTGCCTTACTTGCGGCGTAAATTGCTTCGCCTTCAAGATTGAGCGGATGCGCGACTGTAGTGAAATTAATGATACGACCGGCTTTCGTCGAACGCATGAGCTTTGCCATTTCGCGGCAGAAGAGAAACGTGCCCACGACGTTGGTCTGCAAAATACGGTTCACGGTCGAAGCTGGGGTCAGTAGGGCGTGGTTCATTGATGCGATGCCTGCATTGTTGAGCAGTGCATCGACCTGACCGAATTGTTTTTTGAGTGTGCGGGCCATGGCGACGACGGCTTCTTCGTCGCTCACATCCAGGCTGAAGTGGGTGTAGTGCTCGTGTTGAATTGAAGCGTCGCCTCGGCTGCAGCCAGCCACATTCCAGCCTTTGTTTAAGTAGTGCTGGGCAAGGGCTTGGCCGATGCCTTTTCGGGTGCCTGTGATGACGATGGTTTTCATGATTTGATTCGTTCAATGATGGCGTCCACTAGGCTGCTGACGTCGCGAAAAGGAGAGTTCTTAGCGCTCATCGCTTTCTCGTCGGCGAGGGCGATGGATGCGCCGAATTTCTCGTCAATGGCTTCTTCGATATCGGCGATGAGGTTGACCAGCGCCATGCTGTCGAGTGAGCCGGTGCTGGCGTAGAGTGTGCTGCTGGCATCGGCTGATTGTAGCGCAGCTATTTCGAAATCTTCCGCAAGGAGGCGAACAGATTCGAGGACTAGCGTTTCGATTTCAGAACGATCAGGCATCTGTTTGTGTGTGGTCGGGAGTCGGAGGGTTTTGAGAACCGAAAAATTCACCACGTGTGGCGTGCCCCTCTGCGGAGATGTTTTCGCGGCGTATGACGGTCCATATGGTTAAACCGAGAATTTTGAGATCGAGCAAGAAGGAACGGTTTTGCACATACCACAGGTCGAGTTCGAATTGTCGTCCCCAACTTAGACCATTACGCCCGTTGACTTGTGCCCATCCTGTGATGCCGGGGCGGACGTCGTGGCGACGCGATTGCTCGGGAGAGTAGCGTTCTAGGTAGACAGTGGGGAGTGGGCGTGGACCAACGAGGCTCATATCGCCGGTTAGCACATTCCAGAGTTCCGGCAATTCGTCGAGGCTGGTGCTGCGCAAGAACTGGCCCCAGCGAGTCATCCGTTCTGCGTCGCTGCCCGTGCCGTCTCGCATAGTGCGGAATTTAAGAATGGAAAAGGCTTTCCCGTTTTGCCCCGCGCGCACCTGGCGAAAGAAAATAGGTCGCCCGAGAACTACCAGTTGTATGATGCACAGCACGCAGAGTGGGATACAGAGCACGCTCAGGCCGACTAAGGTCGCGAGTATGTCGAAGAGGCGCTTCATCTAGAAAATAGTTTTTTGTAAGGTTGGGGAATAGGTTACGATTTCATTGACTCACGCAGAGCAGTCAAACCTAGCTTTGACAGTTTTTTATTCATCTATAGACTCATTTCTTTCCTTTTTTAACACAAACACAGTAGAACTATGATACTCGACGCCAATGAACGCACTTTTCCTCCATTCAGCCTCACTCGTTTGCTGACGACTTGCTTCGGGCATGGTAATGGCGAGAAAGTCTGTATTTTAATCGATTTGCCAAATCCTAAAGATATCGAAGATTTTAAGTTTCTGGAAGACGATACGCTCTCGATTCAGAATTATGGTCATGAGACCTTTTATAAAGGCTTTAAAACCGGCGGTCTTGAAGCGATGAACTGGGCCGGCGGAGATATTTTTGCCTATAAGGAAACCGGGGGAAGTAACCTCGACATGGAGGATGAGTGTTATGACCCTGAAGGTAATTTACTGAGTTTGGACAAAGATATCTATACGGAATATGATATCATTCTGACGGTTTCGACGTTTTCTGCTACGGCACCACTCACCGCGAAGTGCAAGGAATTCGGTTTTCGCGGGGCAACATTGCATGGGTTGAATCAGATCATTTTGGCGACAGGTCTTTCCGTTGATTACGATCTTGTGAGTGAAGAGGCAGAGAAGTTGCGCCTAGGGCTAACAAATGCGGACCGTTTTGAGATCGATTTCGAGGTAGAGAACAAGGTCTATACCTTGAAGCTACACACTAATGGGCAAGAAGCGCAGAAGAGCCATGGCTTGTGTCCTCCGGGTAAGCCCGATGTGGCCAATCTCCCTGCCGGTGAAGTGTATTTTGTTCCAGAAAGCGCCGAGGGTGTCTTTCCTTTTAAATACGATGAGAGCACGATTGGCTTACTCCACGTGGAAGATGGCAAAATCGTTAAGTCGCAATTCGTTTATGGTGATTATGCTGAAATTGAAGATCACAACCGCCGCCTAAAAGACGATCCCATGATCGGTGCGCTTGGCGAACTCGGCTTCGGCACACAGGTGCTGCCTTTCTCTGGTCGCGACATTCAGGATGAAAAGATCCTGGGCACGATTCACGTAGCAACGGGTCGCGACGACCACCTAGGTGGCAACATCACTCCGGACCTCTTCAAGACGCATGAAAACGCCTCGCATGATGATGTGCTCTATGCTCCACACAAGACGCCGGAGATTCGCCTACAGCAAGCTCGTATGATTAAGAACGGCGAGACGACCGTGCTGATCGAGCACTACAAACCTGCGAAGTTCATGGTCGACCTCTTGGAGGCGGATCTACCGGTAGACGCTTAGGCGAATGATGCCCACCAACCCATACGAATCGGACGAACTGCTGCAGCAGTATCTGGTCTTTCATTACGCTACCGCTACGGAGCAATTTCCATATGGTTTCGGTGGGGCAGATGCGCTGGATTTTCCGAAGCGTTGCGCCTTGGAAGGTGTGGACTTTTCACGACTATCCGAACCAGCACGTGCGCTGGATCTCGGTTGTTCGGTGGGGCGTTCGTCTTTTGAGCTCGCCAGACATTGCTCCGAGGTCATCGGAATCGATTATTCGCATGCTTTTATCGACGTTGCGAAGCGGCTCCAAGTCGATGGGCAGCATCCCGCCACGCGGTTGGACGAGGGGTCGGCGACGACGGCTCTCGATGTTATTGTCGACCCAGTTGTCGACCGTAGTCGCGTGAGTTTTGAGCAGGGTGATGCGCAGCACATTCGTCCGGATATCGGACAATTTGATGTGGTGATCGCTTGTAATCTGATCTGCCGATTACCCGAGCCGATGCGCTTGTTGGCGCGGTTGCCTGATTTACTGAAACCGGGCGGTCAGTTGTTTATAACGACGCCTTTCACATGGCTGGAAGAATACACGCCTTCTCAAAATTGGCTCGGTGATGGGGCTCAGGATTCTTTTGCGGGGCTGCGCCGAGCTTTAGAGCCCGCCTTTGGCTTACAACGGCAATGGGACATGCCATTCCTTATTCGCGAGCACGCTAGGAAGTTTCAATATAGCATCGCGCAGGCTAGCTGCTGGACGCGGAATTAGGCCTTTTGGGCTGCGCTGAGCGTGGGGCTGAGGGTTTAGCGTCAAGCCGCTGCCTTTATTCGAGTTTCTAATGTCGTTATGCTGAGTTATGGCATTCTCTACTTCTGCTGGCAAACGGTCGCAAAAACTTACCACGTTTGTGGCGAACCACTATATATGGGCTTATGGATAGGTCAGCATACTATAACTTGGGCGAAAGTGGGATGGACGCTATTCGCTTCGGCGGGCAAACGCCCGTCCCGGATCAGTGCCAATTGGCTCATTTGATCCCACTTTTGATGCGCATCGCGAACAAGTCTCGCCTGGGTCTTTATGATCTCAGTGGCGTGCAATTTGTGAGTATGATGGAGATTTGTGCAGGCTCGCGTGTGAAGGTTGTGCCGACTGTGGAATTAGCTGCCTCGATTCGTGTCGATTTTGTTAAAGGCGTGATTGAAGTCTCTCAGGATGATGCAGGTGGTCTGCGTGATGCGATATTTGCAGCAGTCATGTTACGTGTTTTCAATGAAGAGCCGGCGCTTCGCTCTAATCTCGCAGCGATGCTCGATGAAGTGAAGCTGCGTTTGCTCGATGAATTGCCGCAAGTGCTCACCTATTCTGGATCTTCGGAGCTAAAGCTTTCGATGCTAGAAGATGGTCGTCTTGTGATTAAGACCAATCGTTATCCTCGCTCCTGTGCTTTGCCATATCCACTCAAAGAGAAAGTGGTGGAAGAGAAAGCCATTATGCTCAGCGCGGCTTAAGCTGTAAAAGGGCAGATTTACTAAGCCTTTGCTTCGCTCGGATTTTCGATCTGAATGGGTTCCCCGGTCTTTGGGTCAGGCACGACCGCGCCGCCAGAAATGATCAGCTTAATGCCATCAGTGATGCTCATCTCAAGTCGTGTGACGTCGGAGTCTGGCAGCATTAAAAGGAAGCCGCTCGTTGGGTTGGGTGTCGTTGGCACAAAGATATTTACAATGTGCTCTCCAGTAACTCTTTGAGCTTCCCCTTTAGCTGTGCCTGTTAAAAACCCGAGCACGTAACAACGTGGCCGTGGATACTCGATCAAGACCACTTCCTGGAAGACTGATTTTTCCTGCTGGCTGAAGGTGTCGACGATTTGTTTAACGCTTCTATAGACGGTGTTAATGATAGGGACTCGGTCTAGGAGCCGTTCGATGCTATTCAGCATGATTTTCCCAATGAAAAACTTGGAAAAATACCCCAGCAAGGTGATTAGCAGGAATACGACTGCGACAGAGATGAATTTGAGCATGAGCTCGACTGCAGGTAAGTCCCTCCAATCTGGATCGAGATACCAAAAGAAGAAGTTGCTCGCTGGCGTGCCGAGGCGTTCCAATAGGAAACTGATCACGATGATCGTCACACCCAGTGGGAGGATGACGACTACGCCGGTGATAAAAGCATTACGTAAGGAGCGAAACATATCTGAAATTCTGGTTTAAGTGCAACGCGAGGACGGGTCTGTGGCGAGTCGGAAACGATTATTATATTACCCGTGAAATCGGGTTTTGCCATGTTCGAATTTGCTTACAATATGTGACTCTAATGCCTGCAACCTCACCAACTGTCACAGGAACACGTGCGCCGCGACGCTCGAAAGTGGGACCTTTGCTATTGGCATTGATGATACAAGCAGGACTGCTGTTGGTGGCTGTATTTGTGGTGGTTCTGGTGCCGGAGTTCAAGTCGGACCCGGAGTTTGTTGCCCGAAAGAAGATTTATCTGCCACAGAAGGAGTTGGAGCACAAAGTCGCCCTGGCAGAGTTTCAAAATGCGGCTAGTTCGCCGATGCAGATGGAGCGCATTAGCACGGCGGCACTTTTGCCCGATGCTCTGCCATCGTTGCCGAACATGCCGACGAGTGAGTTCAACCCGATCGAGCGGAACCCTGCTGCCTTGCAGTCCGATTCTTTGCTCGGGCAATCGGGAGTGCTGGGTGCTCTGCAGGGCTTGAAGACGGAATCGTCGTCGGCTTCGTTGTTTGGTATTCAAGACAGTGGACAGCGTATCCTCATACTTTTTGATAATAGCTCGACCGTCTGGAACAAAGCCAGTGCCGCGGGCGTATCGACCGATACCTTTGTCCGCGAGTTGGCTGTGTTGATTGACGGCTTGAACGCGAACACGCTCTTCGGGTTGGTGCCCTTTGCGCAGCAAGTCGGCACCTTTAGGGATTACATGATCGCGGCAGGTGCACGAAATAAACAAGCCGCTAAACTGTGGGTGCGCGATAATGTCCGTTCCAGTCGCAAGAACACGCAGCTACCATTCGAGGTGAATGGTATTCAAGGCGCCCTGACGGTTGCATTTCAAATGGAGCCCGAAGTCATTTTCATCGTTTCAGACGGAGACTTTCAGCGCGGTAAAAGCGAGAAGTTTAGTGGAGGCGATGTGCCTTGGGATGATGTGGAAAAGACACTGCGCGATCTTGTTCGCGAGTATGGTATCGAGCCGCGTATCCACTTTATTGGTTTCAAGGTCGAACTCGAAGCCGGCGATGCGATGGAGAAAATTGCACGTCGTTATAAAGGTAAGTTCAGCGACTTCGCGAAGCGGTGAGACTCGGGTAGGGACGGCTGCATTCTCTAGGGTTCTAACTGCTCAATAAGTTTCTCGTCTGTCGATGGTTTTGGTGACGATACAAATTTCCATAATGATTGATCCTTGGTTGCTAGTTCGAAGTTGAGAATGTTAACTGCCACAGCTATGATACCTACTTTACATATCATTACAGGACCGACTGCTGTTGGTAAAACAGAGTATGCGTTGAAGTATGCGGAACAGCATGACGCGGAGATTGTTTCGTGTGATGCGTCCTTGGTGTATCGTGGCATGGATATTGGAACTGCGAAGCCAACTAAGGAAGAACTAGCTCGTGTGCCACATCATTTGATCGATGTGAATGCGGTTGATGAGCCTTATGATATTGTTGCTTATGTGCGTGATGCCGAAGCAGCGGTTGCGGATATCGTGGCGCGTGGAAAGTCAGTTGTTGTGACAGGTGGTAGTGGGTTTTATTTAAAGAGTTTTTTCGCGCCGGTGATTGACATTGTAAAGGTTAGCGATGCCGAGCGTCAGCAAGTGGCCGCGCTTTATGAAGCTGAAGGCTTGGATGGCTTGTTAGCTGATTTGCAGAAACGTAGCCCAGAGGGTATTGGTAATTTAGATCCAAAAAATCCGCGTCGCGTGCTGCGCGCTTTGGAGCGGTGTATCGCCTCTGGTAAGTCGTTGCCAGATCTGCAGGCAGAATTTGCTGCGAGACCTGAGCCTTTTGGTGAGTTTGAGAAGAAGTTGATTCTTCTTGAGCGAGATACTGAAAACCTAAAGCAGCGTATCGCTCAGCGGGCGCAGAATATGGTTAATGATGGTTTGATATATGAAGTCGAAAAATTGGTCGAACTAGGGATTCGTAAGAATCCGAGCGCCTCATCTGCGATTGGTTATCGTGAGACCTTAGCCTTTTTAGATCATAAACTTGAAATGCGAGAGCTCGTTCCTGAGATTGTTCAAAACACAGTTCACCTAGTGAAAAAACAGCGCACCTGGTTCCGCACACAAATTCGTGAGCCGGATGAGCAGATTAATTTTTAATCAACGAATACTATTTTTATGTGTCAACGTTGCCAATGGTCAGTCGGTTCGGAGCTTTATAAAAGCTATCACGATGAAGAGTGGGGCGTGCCGGTATGGGATGATCGAGTGCTTTTTGAGTTTCTCATTCTTGAGGGTGCGCAGGCAGGGCTCAGTTGGATCACGATACTGAATAAGCGGGAGAACTATCGTCGGCTCTATGATGGTTTTGATGCGGCTAAGATCGCACACTACGATGCTGTAAAGGTCGCCGAGTTGCTAGCGGACGCCGGAATCGTGCGCAACCGCTTGAAAATAGCTGCGTCGATTGGCAATGCGCAGGCCTACCCGCGAGTTGTCGAGCGTGAGGGCAGTTTCGCAAAATGGCTGTGGCAATTCGTGGGCGGTCAACCAATACAAAATAGCTGGAAGTCTTTAGCAGATGTCCCTGTCAGCACACCCGAGTCGGATGCGATGAGTAAAGCGCTCAAGAAAGAAGGCTTCAAGTTTGTCGGCAGCACTATCTGCTATGCCTTCATGCAAGCCGTCGGTATGGTTAACGATCATACCACTGATTGCTTTCGATTCGCGCAGCTGCGTTAGTGGGGTTTCGGACTGACTCTGACAGGCCTATCTTCATCCTTTTTGTTGTAGCCATGGCAGTCTCCTGCCGTGTTTTGCGATTGTGGACAAAGTCGATGCTGACGATCACGTCACAGAGTGACGTGGCTACATTATATTCAGAGGCATGGTTTTACAAACGTATGGGGAGAGCTTCGTGGTTCACTATACCAATGAATAGCCTGAAGGCTCTACTCAGAGTCTTGCTGGGCTTGATTGATGGCGAAGTCATCGTTGGTCCAGTGCTGTTGGTCGGGGCCGGCGGAGCGGATTTCCATTTCTTGTGCGGAGAGCGCGTGGAAGAAATAAGGGGTGCCCCATTGGTCGAGTAGCTGTTTGTCTGTGAGTGCCTGGCTTTGAGGATCGAGGAAGACGATACGCTTTGGGTTTTTGCCGAGGAGTTGTTCGGTGATTTCTGTGTTCTCGCTGCCGACTGGATTTTCTTTATAGGCGAATCGGTAGTGGCTGATGAGTTGATCGATCACTGTAAGTGCTTCGTCAGGGTCGATGGTTTGGTCGAGTGTGCGACTGGCATCTACGGATGGGTTGTAGAGCACGCGCCCATCTGCGAGGCGAGTGAGTCTGGGGTCGTCGGGTTGGGGTATGTCGTAAGGGTTCGGCTCGGTGGTCTGGCTCGTGACTGATTCGGATGTGGTTGCGGGTGTATTATTTTGGGTCTCACTCGCAGTGTCATTTGCGACGTCAATCGAGCTCACCTTCACATAAAGGAGTAGCAGTAGGCTGGCGCCTACGAAGATGAGGATCATCCAATTTTTTTTCATCTAGTCTAAATGATGGGTGGCACGTAGGGCGGGAGGAATGCGAGGTTTGCGGTTCCACTGATATCAAACGGATCTTCGAAGCGGTTCAGGTTCGGGAAGATGGTTTCCATCTCGCTACTGCCGATCGGGACGCCAAACCAGTTGGCCATGACGGCGGCAAATTGATCGACCGAGGTGGTGGGTATCCAGCGACCGCGTGAGCCACTGGGCACGTCGTTGACTCCGCCGACTTCTAGTGTGGGGTAGCTGCCGTAGAAGTTGCCGCCGTTGACGGCTCCACCGAATACGAAACTGTGTGAGCCCCATGCGTGGTCAGTGCCTGCCGAATCAAAGTCGGTGCCGTTGGGTGTCCACGTGCGATTGAAATCGGAGGCTTGGAAGGTGGTGACTTTATCGTAGCTGAAGTCGGTGTCGATGGTGCTGGCGTCCAGCGCTTTCATACCGGCGTTGAAGGCACCGATAGCGCGGTCTAATTGATCGAGCAGTGCGGGCTGCGCGCCGTTAATGTTGGCGTGGTTATCAAACCCGCCGAGATCGACGAAGAATATTTGACGATTGTTGCCCATGCATTCGCGACCGGCGATGAGTCGTGCGACTGATTTTAGTTCATTAGCAACGCCACTGTCGGCTTCGTGATCAAGCCAGATTTGATCAAAGTCGACATCGGATGGAGTGGCTGCGATAGCTTCGTTGATGATGGTCTCGTTGGCGCGTGCACTGCGCACGACCTCGCCGTATCCTTCTTCAAGTATGTGCGCGTGGCTGTATTGCATGATACGCTCCAGCGCTTCAAATCGTCTGCCGGTTGAATTGGTCTTGTAGCTGCCATCGGTGTTTAAGGCGCTGGCGTAATTTGTGCCGAAACCTGCGAGACTAATCGAGCCAGAGGAGGTGACGGAAAATGGGCTCACGCTACTGCCGCTCATGAACTGATTGTTCCCTGCCGCGGTAATCATCATCGATGTCTGGCTGTTGATGTTCCAGGCGTCGTGATAGAGTTCGGCGACGCGTGCGCCCCAGCCAGAGATGTAGGGCTTGTCGGAGATGGATGACATCCATTGTGTGACTTGGTCGGAATGGGAGAACAGTTGTTTGGGTAAACTGGTGGTGCTGTAGTCGTTCTTATTGGTTGGCTCGGCGAGGGTGCCGACGTTGGTGATGAAGCCTGCTTCACTATTATCAAACATCGCCTTCAGGTTCACTAGGCTCGGGTGCATGCCGAAGGGATCGGCTCCGGGGACGGTGATCGGAAGAGTATTGTCAGCACCTGTGGGATTGTAAGAAGTGGTGATGCCGTTGGGGATGCCAACCACGCCTCGATCGTTTGCATAGGCGTCGGCTTGTGGGTTGCCGGTGATGGGGATCAGCACGTTGTTCATGTCGCAGCCGCCACGCAGGAAAATACAGACGAGAGCTTTGTAGTCGGAGCCGACAAGTGAGCCGCCCAGTGCGCTGGCAGCGGCTGAATTGATCAGCGAGAGTTGTGCGATGGTGTTGACGAGTGGACCGATTGTCATCGCGCCACAAGTGCCTGCGCGGAGAAATTGCCTGCGGGAAATATGGTTCAAATTTTTAGACATGGCGCTTATTTTTTGATTTGGTATTCGGGCGTGAAGGTGATTAAGAAAAGAATATTCTCTAGCTTATCACGGCGGTCGGCATCGTCGTTGCTGCCATTGAATGGGTCGCCGTAAGCACCTGTGATGGAGTCGATGATGAGTTCGCGCGGATTCTTAAGGAGGTCGTCTACGCCGGCGATGCTGGGGTCGTCATCGTCGTTGGGATCGTAGGGATACTTGATTTTAAAAATCCCATTAGTGAGGCGCTTGTCGAGCTCGTCGAGTATGGCTTCGTCGGCGAGTGACTCGGGACTGCGGCTCGGGTCGCTGCTGTTGTCGGGTGCCGTGGCAGGGTAGAATGCGTCGGCTATGGCTTGGAGTGGCAGGCGTGTGTTGTCGTTGCTGTCGGTTGAGTTGTTGTTGACACCATATGCGAGTCTTTGGTTGGCGATAGTGTTGCCGAGGCTGATGCCGCCTTGCCCACTTTCAGAGAGTGTGATCTGTTCGAAATAGTTAATGTTACGAATGATGTCTTGCTCGTTTGCGAGTTGCAGTTCGGGGGAAACGAGACCTGCCGCGCCGATCGCGCCGCCTGGATTAAAGTCCGGTAGGTAAAAGTTGAATACCGTTTCTTGATCGAAGGGATTCATTTGCAGCCCTTCGGAGCCACTGGTGAAGAAGCTGTTGAACATGAAGCGAGCATTTCTCTCATGGTTTGCAAGTTGCTCCGCGGGATAATCGAAGGTGTTGAGAAAGAGGTCTGCGTTGGCAAAACTGGCTGGTGCTGCATCGTATGGGCTGGCGCCGGAAGGGTCGGTGAGGGGGATATAGCTGTAAGCGTCGAAGGCGCGTAGTAATTGTAAGTAGCCTTCAAGTGGTGACTTCTTTAACCCGAATTGCGTATCGTAAACATCTAGGTTGCGGGCCTCGGGATCAAGTAGGATGGCTTTGACGGTGAGTCCGAGATGTCCCTCCGAGTTTTTAAAGACGGTTGCCACGCGATGCAGATACTCGGTCGATGGGTTGGATGTGGTGAAGCGTTGTATCAGTCGGCGTGATACAAATGCGGGTGTGCTGATGTGGCTATTGACCATGTCGAAGTCGGGCAGACCGTCGCCTGGCTTGCCAGCCAGCCAGTCGATGGCGGCCTCTACATCGGCAATGCCTTGATCGCTGAAGTCGGGCAGGGCGCTATTGTCGATGGTGGTGCCGGCAAATGTCTTTGGACCTAGGCTGTGATAGTCGCCGAACATCTTCATTGGGTAGAGATACTGTCTGGCCATTGGCCCCGAGAGGGTGCTCGCGTTGAAAGTATCGTTGTCGGGGGCATAGGGAACGCCGCCCCATTGGTAGAGTCCGTTCGGAGTGTTGCGCTCTAAGCTGAAGCTTTGGCCTGTGAGGATTTTTGCGAACTCTTGAATATCGGCATTGGTGTAGCTCGCTTCGGGGAGCCCGTTGGGGGTGAGGCGCAGTTTGCCATCGGGCCAGATGTTGAATAGACCGATCGTGAAGAGCTGCATGTTCTCTCGCGCGAGGTTTTCATCGGGATATGTGTCGAACAGACCGTCGCCGTCGAAATCGATCGCCTTCTGATTCTTTAAACTGGAGAGCCATGCGCCCATCAGTGGACTCCAGTTTACGTAGCCAAGTATGCTGCGATAATAACCGAAGGCGTGGTGGTTGAATTGATCTTGGTAGTTTACGGTTGCGAAGGGTTGATCCTCGATCGTGCTCAGCGAGTTGCTGACGACGACGATCTGTTGTAGTGAGAAGCCCATTTTCTGGCGTAACTGATCTTTGGCGTTCAGCATCAAGTGTGAGAATGTGCTGCGGTTCAGATTTCTGTAGCCGGTGGATGAGATGAGATTATTGGTGTCATCTGCCAGTAGGTATTCAGGGCGCGTGATTGGGAAAGGGGCACTTAGATACCAAAGCTCCGAGTTGGGGGCATCGCGATTGATTGTGGGCCATGTGGCGGGAGTCGTTGGCGTTGGCGTGACGGTATCGGTGATATTGCGCGCGGGGTCGAAGACGCCAGAGAGTTTTAAATATTGAAAGTAAGTGGCGGTAAAATAATCGAGAAGAAAGGTCTGCTTGGTGACCGTGGGATTCATCTGGTCGTCGATCCATGTTTCGTATGCGCTGTGGCGATGGTAGTTTGGGTCGGTGACGCGCTCGGCATTAATCGTATTGAGCAGCGCTGCGACGCTGGCATCGGTGGCTCCAAAGGTGGCTTGGTTTAGAAAGCGTCTGACTTCAGCTTCAAGTAGATCGCCGCTGAGTTGTGGGTAGCCACTAGTGCCTGGTGCGTCGGCTGCTGCGGCATCGCCGGGATCGCTGATCGAACCTTCGGAGAGATTTAGGAAACCCCAGATCTCACCAGCAGGATTGCTGACTGTATGAACATTGAGATAAAGCGAGGTCTCTCCGTTTTGCCCGAACAGTGAATCGATAATGGTTTGTTTGGATGCCGCACCGCCCAAGGTGGGGACGGCACCTGAAGATTCCTGTAAGTCCCATGGGTAGCCATCGCCTTCGACCGCGCTTCCGGGGTCTTCGCCGGCGAGCACTTGGACGGGGTAATATTTTAGCTGGCCATTGAAAGGGTCCGAGCCTGGGGAGGCGCCGGATTCATCGCCCGGTGTGTTGGTGATCGCATAAATGATGCTGCCGGCGGTGTTGCCTGGGTTGGCCTTGTGCACGTGCGAGTCTTGTTGGGCATCGTTTAAGTTCGAGAATTGGTTCCAGAAGCGCATCTCAGTGCGTGGGCCGTTGATAGTAGCTGTCACGGATCCGGAGCCGCTCGTCGCGTTGACTGCTTTGCCGTCTTGGCTGAAGGCGCCAGTGAAGATGGTGAGGTTGTCTGGGCTATCCGGTAAGTCGAAGAGTTGAATGGACGCGCCGCTAAATAAAGTGGAGATCGTGTAACTGCTGTCAGGCGAGGGTGCGATGCCGATGTTCAAGGTCTCGGGGTATTCGTTGATCTCGTCGTTGATCGCTTTAACGGTGAGGATTTTTTGACGCTCGCCGAATTCGAAGTGCACGCTGTCAGTGATGATGTTGCCGTCTTCGTCGATGATTTGATAGTCCTCTATTTCGGCTGCCTCATCGCCGGCGGTGCCAACCAGCATGCAGCAAGAGCCGTCGCAAAGAGTGACGGTGCTGCCAGTTTCTTCGAGGGGTATGATTTCTAGATGGACGGTTACCGGAGTCAGCACGCCTTCGCGCGTGATGGTGATTTCGCCATCGTCGGGAATGGTGTTTGGATAATTACTTTCCATCGCGCAGGCGTCGGAGCCGTAGAGTGCGATGTCGGGTAGACCGGTGGCACCTGCTAGGTAGGCTTGCAGCGTGTCGACGTCGGGTGTGCCATTGATGGTCTCTGAATCGAAAAACAGCAGGTTGGCGTAAGGTGCGAGTGCGAGTTCTTCCCAGTCGGGGATTATGTCGCTGTCTTGATCTTGTTCTTCAACGGAGAACTTAAAGAAGTTAGGAGTGGGACCGCCACCAAAGTCGACCTCGTTGGCGACTAGATAGCCCTCTCCGGGAATGTTGCCAGTCGATATAAACCAGTCGTCGTAAACTATGTTTGGGGTGCTTGGTGCCCCCATGCGCAATGTGCTGATGCTCTGGATTAAGTTGGCACCAAGATCTTTAAAGTTTAAGCTAGTCGCGGAGCCGATGAGGTTGCCCGTTGTGTCGCTCACATAGATGTCGAATGTGTCTGCCGCGACAGTCAGGGTTTCTGTGGGGGTTCTGTATTCAAACCCTTCGCCTGCTAGCGAGAGAACCATTTCGATGCGGAAAGTCTTATCAAAAAGAATGTCCACTTGTGCCTCGCTGGCGCCTGATCCGCCTGCGCGGACGACTGCGCCTGTTGGGTTCGATGTGCTGTCTTCTATATCGATCCGAGGCCCTTCTTGACTGTAGTCTGAGCCATTCATGAAATACAGATAGCTGTCTTGTGCGCCCGACCCCATGTTGAAGAGCCAAGTGGCATAGAAGTGATCACTGCTGCCGCTTCCTAATGTGAGACGTTCTTCGCTGCCGGTTCCAACATTGCCACTGACGCGCTCTACATCGCCTGACGTGCCTGTTGGACCTGCTTCGATGCTTGTGTTGTTTGGCCAGAGTGTGCCTGTCTGACCGATGCTATCGTAGTCGTGTTCGAGTAGGGTGTTGCCGCTGACGGTCTTTGTGTGGAAAAACACTTTTGCGAGGTCGTCTCTTTCGAGGAGTTCGATTTCCGCGGTTCCGGGGAGTGACCATGCTATCTGCGCGTGTTGTCGCGGAATTGTGGATACATAGTGCAGTTCGATATGATATCGGTTACCCGCGATGAGGTCGACTGCGTCAGAGCGTTGCGTGGCATATGTGTCCCATTCGCTGGGAGCTAATCCGGTTTGTGTGGGTAAAACCTCGGCAATTTTCAATGTGCTCTTTTCGTCAGGAGTTAGGTCGAGGTAGAGCTCGGCGGGACCGCCGGCGGTTAAGAAGAAGGTGTAAGCTCCAGTTTGAGGTGCTTCGATCCAGCAGGATAGGCGTGCGCCATAGCCGGTGGCTAGAAAGTCCGGCGCTTTTGGAAGGGCGTTATAGGCGGTGCCGTCGGGTGCGCTGGGATAGGTGCTTAGATCATGTAGGTCGCTAATGGTATCGCCGGGGAGGTCTGACCAAAAATCAATACGTATAGAGCTTAGCGTTTCTGCTACGCCGTCGTTTTGTATGGAGAGGGAGCGCGTGGCATTGTCTCCGGACCAAGATGGAGGCACGTCATAAAAATTGGTCAGGTCGCTGGAGTGACTGACTGTATAGCTTTTGCCTCTGAGTGTATCGAAGTGCAGTTGCATCTCGACGCCAGTCTCGTTGATTACCGTTGGGAATAATTGAGGGTGATCTGTAGAGTCGTTAGGGTCGGTTCCGGCGATACATTCTTCTAGGTTGGTGAAGCGGTCGCCATCGTCGTCGTCTTCGAGCACGAGATCGCTGGCGTTGAAGCGTTGCTCCCAGACATCGCTGAGCCCGTTGCCATTCTCATCAAGCGCCATCGCATAGCTGATGAACAAGGGGAAGGCGAAAAGGTAGAGGGGTATATGTTTCATCGAGCAGTAGAACGGTGTCGCCTTCGCCCTAAGGGGTGGTTCGGGGGTGGCGTGCGCGCCTACTATCTATTTATGCGTATTTATCTATATATCAAGGAGATACGTGTCGAGAATATAGCCTAAGCCCAGTTTAGGGGATGAACTCTATGTCTTTAGCGTCGAGGCTTTATTTGCGTATTCTAAGGGAGGCGATTACTGCTCCTTGATCGCGTCTTGCAATGTGCGGATGTGGCCGTCCTTTAAACTGTAGATCCAGCTGTGGATCTCGACGGATTGGCCGCGTTTCCAGGCATCACCTAGAACAGAGGTGCGTCGAAGGTTTTCCGCTTGTGCTATGACGTTGAGTTCGCACATGCGGTCGCATTTCGCTTCTCCTTCAAGGGGTTTTAGCTCGTTGATATGAAATGCCTCCACGTCTTGAATGTGGCGAAGCCAGTTATCGATCAAGCCGAGGGGCTGGTTGTTGAGTGCGGCTCTTACGCCACCGCAGCCATAGTGCCCGCAGACGATGATATGCTTCACTTTAAGCACTTCGACCGCATATTGAAGGACGGAAAGTAGGTTGAGGTCGGTGTGCACAACCATGTTGGCAATGTTGCGGTGGACAAACACTTCGCCAGGCATCAGGCCAGTGATCTGATTGGCGGGCACCCGACTATCCGAGCAGCCGATCCATAAATATTCGGGACTCTGCTGCTGAGAGAGCTTATCGAAAAAAGTGGGGTCTTCTTGGGTGACGCTTTGCGCCCAAGTGCGATTGTTTTGCAGTAGTTTGGATAGTGTAGGCATAGTGGTCAGCAGTTGGTTTCTGGTAGTTTTCGTGAGGATAGTTGTCGTGACTCTCTGTGCAAGTCTATCGTTCATTTAGTGGGAGTGGTGAGTTCCCTAGTATACTGCAAGCTCATGCGAGTGGACGAACCGCTTCCTATGCATAGAATGATTTAACGATTTGGCAGGCCATTTAACTTGACATCAAGATAAATGCAGTCATGTTATGCATTATGCCTAAAATATATCAACATTCTGGTTCGCACCTTTTCCTTTTAATGTGGAAGGCTTCGCGGGCGGTGATGGCTTACGATCAGGCGAGCATCAGCCGCTCGGGTTTTGCTTCGCTTTCTGATTTTGGAGTGTTGGAGGTATTGTTGCACAAGGGGGCGCTGCCGGTGAATGCGATTGGCGAGAAGGTCCTATTGACTAGCGGATCGATCACGACGGCAGTGCAACGACTTGAAAAGAAAGGCTTTGTCGCTCGTGAGCGGAGTAAAACGGACGCTCGGGTGGTGCTGGTGCATTTAACCGAAGCAGGCCAGGAACTGATTGAAGCGGCCTTTGAAGCGCATGCCTCCGATCTCGATTTACTGTTCGAAAATTTTGACGATGAAGATCGAGTACATTTTGCCGCGCTTATGGGCAAGCTGGGGCAACGTGCTGAAGTGTTGGGGTGGGGGTGAGTTCGCTTGCGTATATAGCTTGGCGTCAAGCTAAGCGACGTGCGGACGTGTGAAACACGTCCCTCCATTGGGGCGGAATCGCTCGGCAAGCTAATGAGCTGTGGGGAGCAAGATCTCTACAGCTTCCCAAATCTCTGCTTGGATGGCTTCGATGCTTTGGTCGCCGTTGACGACTAGAAAGCGCTGGGGGTCGGCGGCTGCGGCTTTGAGGTAACCTGCGCGGACGGCTTCGAAAAATTCGATGGCTTCTTGTTCCATTCGGTCGAGTTTGCCGCCGCTGCGCGCTTTAACACGCTCCATGCCGACTGTTGGATCTAGATCGATTAGGATCGTCAGATCGGGCAGGGTTTGGCCGATGGCAAATTGATTGATGGTATCGACCGAGACCGGATCAATTTGACGGGCGACGCCTTGATAGACGCTGGTTGAATCAAGGTAGCGGTCGCAGAGCACTATTTGGCCGGCGTCGATAGCTGGTTGGATGAGTGCGCGGGCGTGTTGTGCGCGGCTGGCGGTAAAGAGCAGGAGCTCTGCTTCGGGGCTCATGCCTTCGCCGACTTCATCGTGTTGGAGTAAATTGCGGATCGCTTCACCGAGCGGTGTGCCGCCTGGCTCGCGGGTTTGCACGACTTTGTGGCCAGCGGCTTGTAGGCTTTCATTTAGGGTGCGAATCTGGGTGGATTTGCCACAACCTTCGCCGCCTTCAAAACTGATGAATAAGCCTGCCATCTGTTTACCAAGTGCTAATGAACTCGGCGAGCTCGTCGAGCGATGGGCTCACTGCGGTGCGCACGTAGAATCCGGATGTCGCGACTGCGACCGTGAGTGCGGCAGTTGGTGAGAGACCGATAAGGCGACCGGTGACAAAGCCAGAGTTAAAATGATCGCCTGCACCAGTGGTGATCTTCGGTTTGTCGCAGTAGGGACCTTTCACGTATGCGGTGCCTTCTGGTGTGGCACAGGCTGCGTCGGCGGTTGGGTGGACAACGACAGTGTTGAGTTTGAGCTTCTGGCGGATACGCTCGGCCATGACTTGCAAGTTTTCTGGCGTATTTTCGAGTGCATCGAAACCGAGGAGTTTTTCGACTTGTTCAGCTTCGCGCAAATTGAGACCGAGGATGACTTTACCGAATTTTTCGAATTTCCCGAACAGATCGAGCACCTCGAGCAGGTCGTCTTCGGAGCGTTTTTCAGGGTCGGCGAGGTCGAAGAAGAAGGTGCGTTCAGGGTTGGGTTTCACCGCCGGCAGCAAGCGCTGGAGGAAATCGCGGAAAACATCGGAGAGGTAGGGGATCATCGTCCAGTTGACCATCGCGATGCAGTCGGACTCGCCGAAGACTTTGGTCAACTCGTCAGCACCCATTGCAGTGACGATGTGCTCGTAGTTGATTTCGTCGAGGCTGGCCATCGAGCCCAGCATGATCTTACCATCGGTGAACTCCGCGGCGTGGGTCACACCAGGATCAGTGATGGAGATGGCGTTTGTTTTCTTTGCGAATTCTTCGAAAACAGGGTGGATCGTAGTCTTGCCGAGTGCGCCTAGATAGCGGACCCGGAGGCCATGGGCACTTTGCGCGTTGGCCATGATAGGACCGTTGCCACCTAGCTTTTCGATAACAGGGGCGAGTTCGATGTTAGCACTTTTACCCGCTGCGGAACTGATGCGGGCACCAAATTCAGTGATTGTTTTAATCGCTTCGAACTGGTCGCCAGGGCCGTGCCGCTTGTCCACCGGGTGGACGATCTTGTCGACGAAACCGTCGATGCCGACGAGCACTTTGATTTGAGGTGCTTTGGCGGCGTTCTCTTTGAGCTCGGAAAGGGTGATGCTTTTGTTGTCCATGTTGTGTTTTAACGGGCATATGTATGTTTACGTGCTCATCGGAGCAAATCTTTTGTGTATAAGCTGTGAAAAGCTTTTTCGGTTTTTGCTGGCAGGGAATTGAACGTCCGTTGTTAATAGCGGTCTATCCAGCAAACACCTTTACTGATTCACACATGAGTTTCACTTTCTTATTCGATTCGCTTTTTATTCAAGCGGCCTCAGGGCCGAATGTTTTCACCTATTTTGCCCAGTCGAATTTCGCCGGCAAGGTGGTCATTGCGATCTTGGCGCTGTTCAGTATCGTCGCTTGGACGGTGATGTTGGGGAAGCACTTGGATTTGTCTAAGTTGCGCGCTCAAAATTTACGCTACGAGCGTTTGCTCAGTAAGGAGTCGCATTTGCTCGCCCTCGAAGCTGAGCGCCCATTGAAGGGTAGTGGTCCTTATTGCAATATTGTCCGCGATGCGCTCGAAGCGTTTTTCCGTTATGGAGGGGCAGTGGTTGATACTGATACTCATCGCGCGACCCTGCGCATGGGTCATGTGGAAAACGCGCTGCAACGTGCAGTGGCTGAACAGGTCATTCGCTATGAATCTAAAATGGTGCTCCTCGGCTCGATTGTGACTGGGGCTCCTTTCCTTGGTTTGCTTGGCACGGTGTGGGGTGTGATGGACGCATTTGGTGGTATGGCTGGCGCAGGCTCCGCCAGTTTGCAAAGTCTCGCTCCCGGTGTTTCCGGTGCGCTGCTCACCACGGTTGCCGGTCTAGTGGTCGCGATTCCATCTGTTTTCGGTTACAATTATTTACTGCAAAGCACCAAGATCGCGGTGGTTGAACTGGAAAACTTTGCCAGCACCGTGGCCGACCGCCTTGAACTCGAAGCTCAAGCCGCGGCCGCCGAAGCATAAGATATTTCTTCATTCTACATTCGTCTTTCTTAATTCAAAAAAGTGGCTCGTAAATTCCATCGTAAAAATCGGCTCTCTGCCTTGACCGAGATCAACGTCACACCGTTGATCGACTTGGCCTTTGCGTTGCTGATTATCTTTATGATCACGACGCCGCTGTTGGAGCAGACGATCGAGGTCAGCCTGCCGGTCGAAGGGGCGAAGCCGCAGCCAGAGGAGCGTGAGGAGTTTCAATCCATCTCGATTGATAAGTCCGGTAATTACTTTTGGGGACCTGATCAAGTCACGATTGTGCAGCTCGCCGATCTTTTAGACACCGTGGCGATGGACCCCGCGCCGCCCGTTTTGAGTATTCGAGGCGACGCTTCGATTCCTTATCAAAAAGTGATCACCGTCGTCGATATGATCAAGGAGCGGAAGCTTTCGAAGATCAGTTTGGACACCAAGGTGGAGTGATATTTGACCACGAAAGACGCGAAACCGAATTTTCTCTAATATACTTCGTCTATTTTCGTCTTACACTATAGGGACTAGTTTAAAAAAATGAACTTTCGTAAAAACCAAGCATTCTGGACCTCAGTGATTATTCACTTGGTGGTGCTGTTTGGTCTTTTGCTCGCGACGATTGTTCAGGCCTTCAAGCCGAAAGAGAAGATACATGTCTTCGAGGTGTTTGAGACGCCGAGTGAGCAATTTGCGCAGGTCGCAGTCGACACGCCTCCCCCCGTTGAACCTGTCGAGCCCTTGGACTTGCCGGATATTCCAGATGTGGTCACGCCGCCGCCACCAGCTCCGACACCACCGCCGCCTACGCCTACGCCGACCCGGGACACCTCACCTGCGCCCGCACCGCCTAAGCTGATGAGCGCCGCTGAATTTTTTAAGGATAACCCGAGAAAGGAGCCGAACCCGCAAACCCCGCGTCCGACTCAGCCAATCAAGCAGATTGTGATCAAAACGCCGGTCATTAACATTCCGAATGCCACGGTCACCACGCCCTCGGATCGTAATATGTCGCCGCAAGAGCAAGATGCGCTGAGCCGTTACGCCTCACAGATCAATGCTCGCTTGAATAGCGCATGGATCAAACCCGCGAGTTTGGCCAATGCCGGATTGGTTTCAGAAGTCTCTTTTGATGTCTCTGCCTCTGGTCGGATTAGCAATATACGCTTTAACCCCAGTTCCGGAAACACCATTTTTGACGAGTCGATTCGTGCTGCTTTTCGTAAAGTCTCCTCCGCAGGCCCCACGCCCACTGGGAAAATGCATACGATCAAGTTAACGTTTCGGAATAGCGGGTGAGCTTTTCGGGCAGGCGCGGCTGCCTCCAGCTGACCACTCGGTGTGGACTATTTACGACGGACGCCTGAGGGCAGGCGTCTCTACCTTCCTTGAGGCTTTCCGTAAACAAAAACGACCGCCCTGCTGTGCAAGGGCGGCCGTTTGAAATTAATCTTTAGAAACGTTTAGAAAACGAATTCGTATTTGGCGAGACGCTGTCCGATTTCGGTCGCGATGGTTTTCTCGGCTTCGACGCCCTTGGCAGCGAAGGTCACTGAGAAACGGACGAAGTTACCGCAATCATCCCAGGGGACGGTGCTGATCAGCTCGTTGGTGATCAACCACTGGCTGAACGCTTCGCCGTTGGCGAACTCGGTGGTTACTTCACCGATCTTTGCTAGCTTGGGTGCGCCTACGTAGAGGAAGAAGCTACCCTTTGGTTTCTTCGCTTTGAAGCCCGCTTTGTTGAGGGCGTCGACAAGTAGATCCATGCGGCGGGAGTATTTTGCCGCGATTTCGTCTGTGATCTGCGGATTTGCGAGCGCAACCGCACCTGCTTTTTGGATGGCTAGGAATTGACCAGAGTCGGAGTTGTCCTTCATGTCGGCGTAGGCTTTCACGATCAATTCGTTGCCCACTACGAAGCCGATGCGCCAGCCAGTCATGTTGTAGCTTTTAGAAAGCGAGTGCAGCTCGATCGCGACATCCTTCGCGCCCGGCACTTGGAAGATGGAAACGGGGCTACCTTCGAAGATCAACGAAGCGTAGGCGGCGTCTTGGAGGATGATCAGGTTGTTGGCCTTAGCAAAAGCGATGGCTTTTTCGAAGAACCCGAGCGTTGCGGAGGCACCAGTCGGGTTATTCGGGTAGTTGAGCACCATTATCTTGGCTTTAGCGACGACATCAGTCGGCACCGCGTCGAGATCAGGGAGGAAGTTGTTCGCCTCTTCCAGCTTCATGTTATAGACCTCACCGCCGAGATACTTGGCGTGGGTGCCGAGCACTGGATAGCCGGGCACGGTCATGAGCACGTAGTCGCCTGGGTTGATGAAGCAGGCGGGAATCATCGAAAGCGCGGTCTTCGAACCGATCGAGTGCACGACTTCAGTCGCGGCGCAGATATCGGTCACACCAAAAACTTCAGCCATGTATTTGGCCGCGGCTGCCTTGAATTCGTCGCCACCATTGTCCGCGTAACCACGGTTTTCTTCCTTCGCTGCTTCAGCTTGAAGGGTTTCGATGACGATCGGGAAGGCCATCTCGTCTGGCTCGCCGACGCCCATGTCGATTAGAGCGACGTCTGGCTTGGCTGCTTTGGCTGCCCTTTTTGCACGTTTGATTTTCTCAAACTTATAGATGGCAGTGGATTTGCCGTATTGATTGCCGCCGATGCGTTCGGCGAAAAGTTCTTGGATGTATGGATCGCTCATAATGAAAAAGCCTAATGTTTAATAGCTAATGGCTAAGAGTTCGTGTGTGTTGATTTATGAATAGTATTGTGAAAAAGTAGGTAACCGCTACGAAATCAATGCGGAAACTTTATTATGCAGACAATTCAATCGGTCAACGAAATGCAATCTCACGCCATCGGCTTGCGCTCCAGCGGTCGATTGATCGGGCTGGTCCCGACGATGGGTTGCCTGCACGAAGGGCATCTCTCATTGATTGATATTGCCAAGGAAAAGGCAGACAAAGTCATTGTTTCGATATTTGTCAACCCCACCCAATTCGGACCGAACGAGGATTATGACCGTTATCCCCGCATGTTGGAGGAGGATATCGAGAAATGCCGCGAGCGCGGGGCCGATATAGTATTCAATCCATCGCTCAGTGAAATGTATCCCGACGGTTATTCCACTTATGTGACTGAGGAAGCCATTTCGGAGGGACTTTGTGGCATTTCTCGCCCACATCATTTCCGTGGTGTGACGACGGTTTGCCTGAAGCTCTTTAACATCACTCGCCCCGACATCGCTGTGTTTGGTCAAAAAGATGCGCAGCAATGTGCCGTGATCCGGAAGGTGGTGAACGACCTGAATATTCCCGCCGAGGTGGTGATTGGTCCGACTCATCGTGACCCAGATGGTTTAGCCACCAGTTCGCGCAACGCATATCTGTCGACTTTGCAGCGCTCCGAGGCATTGAGCATTTCTAAGGCGCTCAATATCGCGAAAGGTATGATCGAAGAGGGCACCCGCAGTGTTGACCGCGTGGTGGCTGAAATCACACACCATTTATCACTCTCGCGCCGCGTCCGAGTGATCTACGTCCAGATCGTCGATCGCGATACGATGAAGCCCGCCCGCGAAATCCTCCCCGGTAAGCAAGTCATTACCGTCGCCGTCTGGGTCGATCAAACCCGTTTGATCGATAATATTTTGATTTAGAAATGTGTTTCTTGAATCAGTCATTAGAAATTATTCATTAGCCATTGAGTTATGTCCAAATCCTACGATGTGCTCGTGGTCGGCAGCGGTATTGCCGGAATTAGCTTTGCCTTGAAAGTGGCAGAGGCGGGGCGTCGTGTGGCAATTATCACGAAGAAGAACTCAGCCGAATCGAATACCAATTACGCTCAAGGTGGTATCGCGGCGGTGACATCGAAAACGGACGATGTCGAAATGCACGTAGCGGACACCTTGGATGCTGGCGATGGGCTTTGCGATGAAGCAGCAGTTCGAGAAATTTTAAAGGACGGCGCAGCAAGTATTGATGAGCTGGCTCATCGCGGTGTGGCTTTCACGCAATTGGCAGATGGTAGCGTGTCGCTCGGTAAAGAAGGTGGGCACTCACGGCGTCGCATTCTCCACGTCAAAGATGTCACGGGTAAGGCGATTGAAGAGGCGCTTGTCCATGCGGTGGCGACTTCGTCAAATATTGATACCTACGAGCATCACTTCGCGATCGAGTTGATCACCGAGTCGAAGCTTGCTCCGGGCAAAGGTCGCCGTGCGAAAAATACCGCTGATCGTGTGCTCGGTCTTTACGCGCTCGATACACAGTCCGAGAAAGTGGAAACATTTCAAGCGGGAGTCGTGCTCCTTGCTACGGGCGGGATCGGACAAGTGTATCAATACACAACCAATCCATTCATCGCCACAGGGGATGGGATCGCGATGGCTTATCGTGCGGGCGTCGAGATCCAGAATATGGAATTCATCCAATTCCACCCGACAGCATTTTATGGTAAAGACTCCGACCGGTTTCTGATCAGTGAGGCAGTTCGAGGCGAAGGTGCGATTTTGCGAAACCTAAAAGGCGAAGCCTTTATGGAGAGTTACGACAAGCGTAAGGATCTTGCCCCGCGTGATATCGTGGCGCGGGCGATTGACTCTGAAATGAAAAAATCTGGAGCGCGCCATGTGTGGTTGGATACGCGCTCGATTTCATTGCAAAAACTGCACGATCATTTTCCGAATATTTATAATTACTGCGCGAAGCAGGGGATTGCTTTGGAGAAAGACATGATACCGGTCGTGCCCGCAGCGCATTATCTTTGTGGTGGAGTGAAGACTAATCTCAGCGGGGAGACTTCGCTAGATGGCTTGTATGCCTGCGGTGAGGTTGCCTGCACGGGCTTGCATGGTGCCAACCGACTAGCGAGTAATTCACTTTTGGAAGCTGTCGTTATGGCCAATCGCGGAGCGAAGGCAGTAGCCGATTATTTAGCTGCCTCTAAGAATGAAGCGCAGACCTTGCCTGATTGGGTCGATGGCGATGTTCGCGACTCCGACGAGCGTGTGGTTCTGCTCCATAACTGGGACGAATTGAAGCGCACGATGTGGGACTATGTTGGTATCGTTCGCTCTACTAAACGTCTCGAACGAGCGCGCACTCGTATCCAAACACTCGATCGCGAGATCAACGAATACTATTGGGATTTTAAAGTCGACGAGAGCTTGCTGGAATTGCGTAATCTTATCTTGGTCGCCGGCCTCGTCGTGGACTGCGCATTGCAGCGCAA
>JANQXM010000049.1 GCA_030729385.1 Opitutales bacterium
CACGTGGCAAAATAGTCAAATAATCAAAAACCGATCGAGGCTCCGCCATCCACATTCAGGCATTGACCCGTTATAAATTTGGCTGCGGGCGAACATAGATAAACTGCGCAATGAGCGATGTCCTCCGTCTCTCCCATTGTGTTCATCGGAGTCCGCCCCAGCACCTTGGCTTTGCGTGCGGGATCTCCGGCAAATGCCTGATCCGTCATCGGAGTGTGAATCCAACCGGGCGCGATCGCATTGACTCGCACACCGAGAGACGACCACTCAGCCGAAAGGCCTCGTGTAAGCCCTAGCACCGCAGTCTTTGCCGCGGTGTAGCCGATCACTTGCGGCACTCCCATCAAGGAGGCCATCGATGCCATAAAGAGTATCGAGCCTTTACCTTGATCGATCATTCCCGGCGCGACGTCACGCGCGAGCGCGAAACCCGCTTTCACGTGGGTGTCTAACAATTGATCAAAGTCATCATCAGTTACTTCCAAAGCGGGCTTCTTAATGTTTTGACCGGCATTATTAACGAGTATCGAGATATGCCCGTCAAAGTGCTGCTCGGCATGCGCAATCATCATGGCACGATCTGCCGCACTGGTCACATCGCCCGCAAACGAGGTCGCATGGGTGCCTAACTGAGCCAGAGCCTCGTCCAACACATCACCACGACGCCCGGTAATACAAACTTTCGCACCGGCGTTGATAAAGGCTTCTGCAATCGCCAGACCTATACCACTGCCACCGCCAGTGACTAAGGCGATGTCTCCCTCTAATTGAAACTGTGTCGGATTTGTTTTCATAATATTGATAACCCTAGCAGGTTTCCCCGAAGTTCCAGTCGCGATTATAGATCGGTGCGAGCATTGTTTGCACGCGCTCAATCAATCCAGGGTCTGGAGCAATCAAAGCATTGGCGATACTCTGCTTAATGCGATCGGGGTTTGAGCTGCTGGTCAAAGTCGTCGGGATGCGCTCATCCGCGACTGAAAACTGCACGGCGAGTGCTTCAAGAGTCGTGCCCTGCTCCAAGCAAAATGCAACGGCTTCCTTCACAACCAACTTGTCTTCTTCAGAAATCGGAAACCAATCAGCCGGTCCACGCGCGGTCAACACGCCCATCAAAAACGGTGAAGAGTTCACCAGTCCGATGCCTTTCGCTTCACTCACTTCCGCCAAGTCTAATAACAATGTATCACTCAAGCAGTAATGACTATGCGTCATCGCGATGTCGAAATCCACGCGATCCATCACCGTCTTCCATAAATCCATCGGATACGTGGAGATGCCGTAGAATCGAATCTTCCCCTCTTGCTTGAGCGCTTGCAAAGTCGACAAGCCTTCGCCCAAGGCATGTTCGACATGCGAACGGCCTTCGTATTCGATGTCATGCAAATAAAGCGCGTCGACATAGTCGGTTCCGAGTCGCTGTAAACTTTCATCCAAGGACTGTCGGATCGCGGATTCGGAATAGTTAAAAACATGCCCCCCATAGGCACCTGGCGTGCAAAACTTACCCGCTTTGGTGGACAAATAAAACTCATCGCGTTGACGCTGACGTAGCGCCTTACCCAACACAGTCTCCGCTTGAGTGTCACCATAGGCAGGAGAAACATCGATATAGTTAATGCCTAAGTCGAGCGCATCATGCACGGCTTGAATACCGTCCTCCTCGTTAACGTCACCGAACACGCCGCCCAGTGCGGATGCACCATAGCTAAGGATCGAGACGTCGAGACCTGTGCTGCCTAATTGTCGGTATTTCATAGCACGACTAAAGCTGATTGATTGTATTAAGCGCTTCCTCGGTCGGCTCCATGCCAGCCCCTGAGACTTGCGAATTGATAAAGTATCCGTCCTTCACTTGGGCAGGATCCTTCATCCAATCACGCAACCATGGTATATACTCCAGCAACTGACAGGCTGGGTGCGCATTGCACAAATGCTGATGCACCTGGCACATATCCCCAACATGCGGCACAACCGGCAACGAGTAGCTATGCGCGAGATCTGCGACCTGCCACCACTCCGTCACACCAGCGAGTCGCACGATGTCAGGCTGCACATAATGCACCGCACCCGCATGAATGAAGTCTCTGAATTGGTGCGCGAGGTAAAGTTGTTCCCCCAGCGCAATCGGCGTCGAAATCGACTCAGCTAAACGCTTGTGGCTGATCACATCATCAAAGGTCGTCGGCTCTTCGATCCATGTAATATCGAAGTCTACTAGACGTGAGCCCAGCTGAATCGCCTGCGGCAAAGTCCAGCGACCATTGGCGTCGGTCATGATACGAATGTCAGGTCCGAGTGCATCACGCACCGCTTCAACGCGGCGCAGATCTTCGTTACCAGAATCACCGCCGACTTTGATTTTCACCGCACGATAGCCCTGCTCTTCGACCATCCGCTTACAATCGCCGATCAAGTCCTTCATGCTCCAGTTTAGCCAACCACCGTCGGTGTTGTATGCCTCTACTTGTGTCTTGGAAGAGCCGCCGAGTAGTTTCCACAGTGGCAGATCCAAAGCCTTACATTTCAAATCCCAGAGTGCGATATCGATCGCGCCGAGCGCAAGGTGCGTGATCCCTGAGCGCCCCACCCAGTAAATCTCGCTTTGCTTATGCAGCTTCTCCCAAAGAGCGCGCACCTCGAATGGATCTTCGCCAATCAGTAAGGGGCCGTAAGAATCGACGATGCAATCCACGATCAACTTATCCGTTGGCAGATGCGCATGCGTGCCGGAAAATCCGTAACCGATATGCCCCGTATCCGTATGAATCGCGACACCAGGAGCACCCCAGTGTGTGATTGCGTGTGTGCTATCCTTAATGCCGCCCCGAGTTACGGGAGCATGCAAAATGATCGGTTCTAGCTTGGTAATATGCATACGTCTAAAAATCTATAATGGCTTTAACGAGGCCCTCGTTTTTGTGGACTTCAGGTAATTGCTGATCGAGCTTATCAAATTGCAAGCGATGCGTGATCAGCGGCAGCGGGTCAACGGCGCCATCCTCGATCATTTTGATCACCGTAGAAAAGGTAGAAGACAGGCCTGCTCGACTGGCGTGTAATGTGAGCTCTCTACGGTGGAAATTCGGATCATTGAATTGCAGGTCGCCGATGAATAAACCAACAAACACCACACGCCCACCATGCTCGGCGAAATCAAAGCAGCCATTCATCGAATGCGGACTTCCTGTCGCATCAATAATGCAGGTGGGCAATTGACCGAAGTGCGTCTTCAATCGTTCATCCAAGCCCTCTCCTCCTGCGATCGCAGTGCCAAGCTGCATCGTATCAGAGGCATACTTCAAACGAGCCTCGTCTAAATCCACTACGACTACATTGGCTCCCGCTGCTTTGGCGAACAGTGCCACTGCCAAACCGATCGGTCCCATGCCCAAGACAACCACAGGTTCATCCGCCTCGGGGGCGGCGCGCTCCACTGCGTGCGCTCCGATCACCAATGGTTCGACCAAAGCGAGTTGATCCGGACTCAAGGTGTCGCTCTTATGCAGATACTTAGCAGAAATGACCAATTCCGAGACATGCCCGCCATCCACATGCACGCCCATCACCTGCAAGGTATGACAACAATTCGTTTTGC
>JANQXM010000050.1 GCA_030729385.1 Opitutales bacterium
GTAAGTGTGCGATAGAATCCCCGGGTTTGAAGTGTGTGCGGCACTTCGGTGAGCACGACAGGTGTTTCAGGGTTTTCTTCGTGGAACTTTTCGAGGATTCCCGGTGTGCCACCCGGAGCATTGAATCCAGCAATGTCGACGCCGTAGAGCAGGCTGCCCCCTGTGGTCGGACGGGTCGTGTCGTATTTTTTAACTTCGTCTGAAATGCGGTGATGATCCTTGATCCCGGTTTCGTTGCCGATGCTGTAAATAATGACGGATGGGTGGTTGCGGTCACGCTTGACCCAATTTTTGACATCTTCTTTCCACCAATCTTTGAAGTAGTGCCGACCGTAGTCATGCTTACTTTTTGCGCCCCATCCATCGAATAATTCATCCATGACCATGATGCCCATTTCATCACACATACGGTAGAAGATGGGGCGGCGGGGGTTATGGGAAACGCGGATAGCATTGCAGCCCATATCCTTGAGGATTTGTAGGCGACGACGCAGGACTTTTTCGGGAATGGCTACGCCAACGAGACCTCCATCTGAGTGCTCGCAAACACCCTTCAGCTTTGTCGGTATTTCATTGAGAAAGAAACCTTCGTTTGGATCGAATCTTAAGCTGCGAATACCAAACGTGGTTTCGTTGGTATCAATTGTTTGTCCCGCGATTTGTATTTCACTGGTCAGAGTGTAAAGGGCGGGGGAGTCTGGCGACCAGAGCGCTGGGTTGCCGATGATCAGTTGATGCTTCACGATCGTCTGTTCGTTCGCGGGTAGTTGTTGCTCAGATGTCAAAGACGCGAGCTCGTTGCCATTCGCGTCACGTATGATGGATTTCACCGTGACCTCTCGCGCGGTAGCACTGCCGTTGTTTAGCGTCGATTCAATGGCGACGGTTGCTTTTGTCGCATCCACTTCTGGGGTTGTAACGAAAACGCCCCACTGATCGAAGTTGATTTTATTTTTGGTAATTAAGGTCACGTCGCCATAGATGCCGCAACCGGCATACCAGCGAGCGTTCGGAGCTTGTTCATTGTCGACTCGGACAACCAAGGTGTTGCTCCCGGACTGCATTTGTTCGGAAATATCGAAGTAGAAACTGATGTAACCATAAGGGCGTCCGCCGACCTTCTCGCCATTCACCCACACTTCTGTGTTCATGTAGGAGGCATCGAAGAGTATAAGATACTGTTTCGTGGGATCGACTTGCCCGATCTCAAAGTTTTTACGATACCACCCTAAGCCAGTTGGCAGATATCCGCCCTGTCCTCCGGAGGGGTTCTCTTTATCGTATGGTCCCAGTATGGACCAATCGTGGGGAACCGAAATCGTTTCCCAATCCGAATCATCGAAGTCCGGTTCTGTTGCTTTGGGCGAATCGGAATGGCTGAACTTCCAGTCGAATGTCAGTTTCTCAGCTTGGTTTATATTCGCCCTTATCGATGTGGCTGTCGCTGAGGATATGGCACAAGCTCCGACGATAAGGAGACTGAGCAAGGCCTTCATTCTGATATTCATGTATGTGAGAAAAGAGTTTATGACTTCGCCTCATCTTTGAATAGAGCGGCGAATAGGATCAGAATGAATCCTGCAATGAGGGCAGGGGTGAGCCAGATCTTTTGCCATTGGATGACTTGCTCGACGACTGCGCCGGCTTCCACTGTGCTGGTGAAGTGCTGAACGACTTCGCCAGACAGATTCGCGCCGATGACCATGCCTACGCCATAGGTGATGAATGCGATAAAGCCTTGAGCCTGCGCTTGAATCGCCTTCGGTGCGGCGTTGTCCACGTAGATTTGTCCGGTAACAAAGAAGAAGTCGTAACAGATGCCATGTAGGAGGATGCCGAGGTAATACATCCACACCAGAGAGTCCGGACTGCCAAATGCGAATAGTGCATAGCGTGCGACCCACGCAGACATACCTATGAGTAGCATCTTCTTCACTCCGAGGCGGACAAAGAAGAAGGGCATGACGACCATGAAGCAGATCTCAGACATTTGCCCCATCGTCATTTTGCCAGCCGCATTGGAGACCCCGACATCATTGAGGAACATGTTTGCGAAGTTGTAATAGAAAGCCAGTGGGATGCAGATGAGCAGCGAGCCGATGACAAAGACCGCGAAGGACCGCTGTTTCAATAGCTTCAAAGTCTCTAGACCGAGCATATCGCTTATTGTGACTTTGTGCCCGAGTGATTTCGGTGGCGTGTCAGGTAAGAAGAAAGAGAGTAGACCCAGTAGAATCGAGGAACCACCCGCGATGATGATGGGGAGGCTCTGCGCTTCCAACTTTAGGAAACCGATCAACAGACCCGCTACGATCCAACCAAGCGTGCCAAACACACGGATGAGTGGGAACTGTTTCTCTGGGCTACTCATTTGGTTGAATGAAATCGCATTCGCCAGACTGAGTGTTGGATTGTAGAAAATCGCGTAGGCGATCAGCACCCAGAAGAGCGTCGTCGAGTTTTCAATTGTGCTGGCGTAGAACAAAATAAACCCCCCGCAGATATGCATGAATGCCATGACTTTTTGAGCTGCAAAAAAGCGGTCTGCGATCATGCCTGCAATGAATGGCGCGATCACGGCTCCCCAAGACATTGTGCTGTAGGCGCGACCGATTTGCTCGGGCTCAAAGTTGAGTCCTTTTGAGAGGTAGGTGCCCAGCGTGACAAACCATGCGCCCCAAATGAAGAATTGGAGAAACATCATCACGGACAAGCGCGCTGAAATTGAAGTCGATAATTTATTTGGGTTCATACGGTCATCTCCATTCGTTTGGCTGCGAGCACGATATCTGCAACCCGTTGTTCACCAGCTTCGCGCTCAATCGCAAAAGCGCCGTCGTAAGCGGTCTCATTGAACGCTTCAAAAAACTTAACTGTATCCACTTCACCTTCGCCCCAAGGCACTTCTTGGCCCCATTCGCCAGGGATGGGAGAGGTCATCGCGTCCTTGATGTGGACGTGCTTGATCCACGGCGCGAGGATTTGGATCGCTTCGATGGGATCGCCCTTGCCGTAGAGAAGCATGTTGGCGGGATCAAAATTCACTCCCAGTGATGGGTGATTCAAGTCTTGGAGGCAGGTCTTCAAGGCATCGGCTGTTTCTTGACCGGTTTCAAGAAGCAGCATGATTCGATGCGTTGCAGCAGAGTCGGCAAGTTCTTGTATGCGTTCGCAGAATACTACGTAGCTAGCGTGGTCATTATGATCAATGAAGCCTACGTGTGTTGACAGGTAGGGCACATGCATTGCAGCGGTCTTCTCCATGGCATCTAGCATCAAGGCGCGGTTGTTTGGCCATTCTGCATCTGGTATGATGCCGCCGGTTGCTTTGATACTTGCGAGTGTGCTGTAGTCCTCTTGAGGGAAACTGATCATCGTCGAACTGATGTTCCAGTTGTGTGCTTTGATCGCAGGTTTGAATGTGTCCAGCGCGGAGATGTCGAGATGGAGGCTGGATAAACCCGTTTGTTGCATCACCTCGGTAACGCGCTTCAGGTCATTCTGTAGTGACCATGTGCAAATACTGGTTCTTGTTTTCATTTATACGGTTTCTAGAGCCATACGGACTGACTCGGTTGCTTGCGCTGGGGTAATGATTTCTTGTGTAGTGGTTCCGCTGATACATTCGGCGAAGTATTTGACCTCTGCGCTATATCCATCGCCGGCGGGGATCTCTGGCTCGAAGCTGTCGCCTTCGGCTGGAATGACTTTGAGTGTTTGACTATCGAAAATCACGGTCGCGCTATCGAACACGATTCGAAAGGCCATTTTAAAACCGAAGGATTCCGGCATCTGCCAGCTTGCCGTTGCGCTGACGGTCAGGTCCTCCCCGTAGTCGAGAGATGATTGCACGTGCATGGGCGCACCGTTCTCGTTGCGGGATTGCTCGGAGCGGATAGCTTGTGGCGTGCCGAACACATACTGTATGAAATCGAGGTCATGGATGTGAAGATCGAGTGCGATGCCGCCGCTCTTTTCGGTATCTGCCAGCCAAGTGCTCCATTTGGGTGCATAAGTGAGTCGCTCAAATTCGGCGACCAGCACGTTGCCATAGGTCTTCGCATCGACGACCTGCTTGAGCCACGCGTATTGTGGCCAAAAGCGGATACAATGCGCAATCACGAGCTGCTTGCCTGCAGTCATAGCCGCATCTGTCATGGCTTGGCAGTCTTTCACATTGAGCGCCATCGGTTTTTCGCAGAGAACATGCACACCAGCTTGTAGGCATTGTATGCTCACATCCTTGTGCAAATATGTCGGCAGGGTGATTGATACGGCGTCCAAGTTTTCCTGGGCGAGCATTTCGGCCAGATCGGTGTAGATGGCCACACCGTCTAGGTTCAGTTGATCGGAGTCGCCAGCAATGTTACCTTGTTTCGCCTGTTCCGTGACTGGACTGCGCGTGCACACGGCTGCGACTCGAGCGCCTTCGACTTGTTGCCAAGCGTTAAAGTGCATTCCGCCCATGAAGCCTAAACCAATGATACCGACCCTCATAAACCTTCGACTTCCCAGCCTTTACGATAAGTTTTAGAGATATACTGGTTGGGTTTTTCGGAATTGGTGAAGCGTAGGTTCTTGGCATCCCAATTCAGTGTTTCATTTGGAAAGCGTGAGGCGAGTGCGCCGAGCAACACGGTTTCGGTGAGTGGACCACCATAATCAGCAAAGTCTGCAAGGGGCTTCTTCTTACCGCCAAGAATAGCATTTGCAAAATCCTTGTAGTGGTTGCGCGCTTCTAATTTAGGATAGCGATAGTCTGCAAATTTCTCACGAGGATAGGGGACTGGAAGTTCTACGTGCGGTTGAAGCAGGATGCCTTCGGTGCCAATAAATATGGAGCCTTGATTGGGCATCTTGTCGCCGAACATTTCGATCAGTTCTTGTGGTGGGCGCAATGAGCCATCTGTCCAAGTGACTTTGACCGTGTCATCTGCGGTTAACTCATTGCCTGGGAAAATGTATTCGAAGGATTCGTCGATTGCCCAGTTATGTTCGTTGGGAACATTGCCGATTGATTTTACGGAGATCGGAGCGCGGATACCCAAGGCTTGAAACATTGGGCTGTAGATATGGCAGCCCATATCACCTAAGGTGCCTGTGCCAAAGTCCAAACGCGCGCGCCAACTACCAGGATGATAGTAATCGTCGATGTATGGACGTTCTTCTGCCACGCCTAGCCATAGATCCCAGTCGAAGCCTGCAGGGACGGGAGCGGTTCGCTCGGGGCGTGGCTTGGAGTCGCCCCAAGTCTTGTGGCTGAACATGTGGACTTCTTTTACCTTACCGATCACGCCGTCTTGAATCATGCGGGCAGCAAGACGTTCGTAGGTGCTTGAAGTTAACTGCGTTCCCATCTGTGTGACCACGCCGGTCTCTTTAGCGATCTCAGCCATGCGACGTGTTTCGTAGAGGGTTTGCGCCAGAGGCTTTTGACCATAAACGTTCAGCCCCATCTGCATGGCAGTCACACCGATCGGTGCATGCATGTGGTCAGGGGTGGATACATTAACAGAGTCGAGGTGTTTGCCTTCCTTCTCCAAAAGCACGCGCCAGTCTTTATAGACCCGCACATCTGGAAAGGCTTCTTTGAGTCGAACCAGGTTGTTGTCATCCACCTCCGCGACGGCACGCAGAGTGAGGTTCGGATGATTCGAGAGCGTCTTTAGATCTGCGAACGCCATCCCATTCGCGCCAAAGCTGGCGTGGTTGATGGTATTGCTAGGCGTGGTGCCCGCTCTGGCTATGTTGAATAGCGGCAAGCTGGTTGCTGTAAGGGCAACGTTGCGGATGAATGTGCGTCTAGTTTGCATGGGGTAATTCTTTGATTGATAAATTTCGGAAGGCGACCGGGTCGCCATGACCCGCAAAGCCGAAGTGACCGCTTGTGTTGTCTTTACCCGGGTGCGGGGAATCGTTCATGAACTCAGTGACTTCGGCAAGGTCCGCGTCGAGGATGACTTCGCCATTGAGCACGACATGGATCGTCGAACCAATCACGGTAACGGTTTGAGTGTTCCACTCGCCGACTGGTTTTAAATAGCCGCGCTTGGCAGCAATCATACCATATACGGATCCATGATACTGACGCGGATCCAGCTTGGCATATTTCTCAGCTGTATTGTCGAGCACCTGCAGTTCGCACATGCCAGCGTAAGCGGGATTGCCTTTCCCTGGATAACGGATCGCCAGACCGTTGTTGCCGCCCTCGGGTAGCTTGAACTCAAAATGCACAACAAAGTCTGTGAATGTTTGCTTGGTGTAGATCGTGCCACCGCTGCCTGGATTGCAGCGAATTTCGCCGTCAGAAAAGGTGTAATTCTCAATAGCACCTGCCCAACCTTGTGCGCTTTCCCCATCGAAGAGCGGCTTGGCTTTTATTGAATGGCAGCCACTCAGCAGGGGGAGTAGACTGGCGAGGAGAAGAATTCGTAGGGTGTTCATGGGTGCTATGTCAATAGGGTTAGATAAGCCGACAGTGGAGATTATGGACTAGTTTGTTTTAGAGTTTTACGAGCGCGGTATCGGCGTCGACTGGTTCACCTCTCGCTCAACCAGCGTTCCCTCGTTGAAGAGTTCTAGCAACTTGCCTAGTTTCATTCCATTTAAAAAGAACCCCAGAGATATTAGAAACTTAAAAGCAGCTAGCCAGAAATTGCTTCCGACCAAGGTCACTGCCAAGAGAATGGCAAACATCCATGCTAGATGATAAGAGCTTTGCATCGCCGATAACACTGCATCCAATTCCGTTTCATTCGATTTCCTCTTTAGGCTTTTTATATAATCGACCGCCCTCGCGTGATCTTCGGGATTAGGTGGAAAAGGTATTTTCATTATTCTTTTTTCGGGTGTTTGAGGTCGGAGAGCAAAAGAAGCTGATGTCTATGATTTCTGCTGAGTGTCATTTTCATCCAAAGAGTTGGGATTCTGCTTCGTTGAAATCTAGGCCATCGAGTGATTGAACGAAGATCCCATGTCCCAAGAATAGCCCTGTATCTGTATACCACATTTCAACACACTCGTTGCCTGTAATCGCTATCTCGGAAAGTGTGAATTGTTTTCTGAAGTCGTTTTCTGATAGTTCTGGGTTGGTGATAGTCTTAAATGTTCCATCCGACTGCTTTTCATCATAAGACCGCCAATTGTCATTATATGTTTCGTGTAGATCATTAACGATGATGGTCTTCGCTGCATCATCGAATTTTTTCAATTCCGCTATTAAGCTGGCAGCTAGTGCAGCTGTCTCAGCAAGTGTTCCGTCGTCGACATCTAGTTGAACAGAAATTTCTGTTCTGTCATAAATGACTTTTGCCTCATAACTTCCTTCTTCGTCAGCAATCTTACTAATTTTGCCTAATGTAGGGTGATTCATATATTTAGAACTATGAGGCTATTTAACGGAGCGTGGAGCACGTGAGGAATTGAGCATGCTCACTGGCTCAGTTACATCGTAGTTTTGACGTAGACGCTGTAGTTCGATTTCGAGGTTTTTGCGGACTTCGGCATATTCGGGGTTATCGAATTGGCTTTTCATTTCACTGGGGTCTTTCTCGAGGTCGAAGAGTTCCCACTCGTTGGTGTGGTAGAAGTGTATGAGTTTGTAGCGAGCGTTGCGCACGCCTTCGTGTCTAGGCACTCCATGGAAACCGTGCTCATAGTAGTGGTAGTAGATGGAGTCTCGCCAGTCATCTGCGGGCTCGTTCTTGAGGAAAGGTAATAGGCTTTTGCCTTGTATTTCCCCTGGCACTGCTGCGTTTGCGATCTCGATTAGGGTTGGGGCGTAGTCGATGTTTTGCACGAGTTCGGTGACTTCGCTGCCGGGTTGAATCGTGCCCGGCCAGCGCATGATGAGTGGCATACGGAGGGACTCTTCATACATCCATCGTTTATCAAACCAGCCGTGTTCGCCGAGATAGAAGCCTTGGTCGGAGCTGTAAATCACGATCGTGTTTTTATCCAATCCGCTCTCGCTTAAATAATCGAGGATATGCCCGATATTCTCGTCCACTGCGGCGACGCAGCGTAAGTAATCTTTTATATAGCGTTGGTATTTCCAACGAACCAGTTCCTTGCCTGTGAGGTTTTCTGGTTGGGTCGCTTTGTTGCGTGCGTCGTAGGTCGACTTCCAGAGTTCTTTTTGAGCGGCGTTCATACGCTTCCAATCAAAAGTGCCTTCGCTTGGCACCATGAGGTCGAAGGTCATGACCATGTGTTCGTCGATGCCCATCTCGTGTTTAGCGGCAGAGCTTGTGCGACCTTGGTAGTCGTCAAATAGTGTCTCTGGTTCTGGGATTTCTTCGTCGGCATATAAGTGGTGATACTTGGGGCCTGGTAACCACTGGCGATGGGGTGCCTTAAACTGACACATCAACATGAAGGGTTGATCTGTCGGGCGTCGCTTGAGGAAGTCTAGGGCGAGGCCAGCGGTGACATCGACCGAATAGCCGGTTATACGCTTAGTGCCTTCGGGTGTGCGATAGTCGGGGTTGTAGTAATGACCTTGTCCGGGATAGACCATCCATTCGTCAAAGCCTGTTGGGTCCGACCTGAGGTGCCACTTGCCGAAGATGGCCGTGTGGTAGCCCGCAGCTTGCAAGATCTGTGGGAAGGTCACCTGACTGCCGTCAAAGGTATCTCGGTTGTCACGTTGACCATTCAAATGACTGTGCTTGCCGGTCAGGATGTTGGCTCGGCTGGGTGCACAAATCGAATTTGCGCAGAAACTGTTGCGGAAGATAATGCCTTCGTCAGCGAGTCGGTCGATGTTGGGTGTCTGGTTGATCTTTGAGCCGTAGGCGCTGATCGACTGGGGGGCATGATCATCGCTAAATAGAAATAGAATATTTGGACGGTCTGCAGCAGTGACAGCATGAGCGACTACTAGGCATGCGGCTGCGATAGCAGTCAGCTTTTTGGGGAAATGATGGGGTTTCATGTGGTCTCGAGTTTTGTGTAAGTCGTCATTTTTTGATGTTAGCGAGCGGCAGCTTTTAATTCGGCAAAGCGGCTTCGCATTTCGTCGAGTCGTGGTTGATGTTCTGGATTGTTCACTAAGTCGTTTTCCTCGCGTGGGTCGTCAAGTAGGTTGAATAGCTGCTCACGGTCGTAGTCTGGCCAGTAGATGTATTTCCAATCTTTGCGGACGAGCGCTTCGGAGGAGGGAATGAAATCGATACTACGGTGAGTGGGATGTTCGTAGAAAAATTCGCTACGCCATTCAGGCTTATTCGCCGAAAGATAGAGTGGGGCGAGGTCACTGCCTTGCATGCTTGGCGGCGGGGTGATGCCTGCAGCCGAGAGAATTGTCGGCGCCAGATCCACGTTCAGCGCGAAGTCGTCGTTGGTGGTGCCGATCATTTCCTGCGGCATACGCGGATCCTTGATGATGAGTGGCACGCGGATGCTTTCTTGGTGTGGATACCATTTATCTGCGAGACCGTGCTCGCCATGATAGTAGCCATTGTCGCCTGTGAATATGATGAGGGTGTTGTCGAGTGCGCCTTGGGCTTCGAGCTCTGCGATGAGACGCCCACAGGCGCTGTCCACTTCGGTGGCTAAACGATAATAGTTTTTCATCATCGTTTGATATTTTTCGGGGGTATCAAAACGCCAATGCCAGCGAGCGCGCCCCTCGTTTTTTTCGTTGGCAATGAATTCCGGCAATCGCTTGAACGAAGCATCCGTGGCATTGGGCGGCACGGGGATCGTTGTGTCCTTATAGAGTGCCATGCTTTTAAGCTGAGGTAGGAATTGTAACGGATTGCGGTCTTCAGCGTGTGTGGCAAAGAATGCGACAGTGAGATAAAAGGGTTTGTCTAGCGGACGTGTTCGCAGGAATTCGAGTGAATCGTCTTCGTTCTTTTGCGTGACATGGGTTTTGCTGCCGTCCGGGTTTTTGAACCAGTGAACGCCCGCATAGGAGCGACCGAAGTCGAAATACTTAGCGGGGAAGCGTCCATTGTGCCACTTGCCGACATGTCCCACCCAGTAGCCATGGCTCCTTAGCTGTCCGGGCATGGTGTGCTCCCAAGGAGTCTTAAACATTTTGAACGACATGTTCTGGTGGCGTGACATCCATTGACCCGTGTAGAGCGAGGCGCGACTGACGCCGCAAATAGCCGTTGTCACAGTCGCTTGTGTGAATCGTAGGCCTTGGCTCGACAGTTTGTCTAGTTGCGGAGTGAGCACTACAGGATTACCCGCGACCCCCAGTGTGTCGTTGCGCCAGTCGTCTGCATAGAGCACTAGCACATTCATGGGCTGGGTGGTCTCTGCGTAGGCGTGGATGCTAAAAAGTAGAACGGCGGTTAGATAATAGCTGATTTTTAGCATCAAGTCTTGGGGCTTATTGTTTTCGCTGAGCGCAATCAGGAACCTAGCGTCTCAAATAGCTGCATCAACCTAAATTCGGTAGTGGGCTGAGGTTCTGTTTTTTAAGACACGGATGGACGTGCATGGAATCAGAAATGGTCGCATACGTAATACTTGTCCGCAACTTCCCCGTTGCCGAGCAACGAGGCTACGTGGTGCTTTTTTTTGTAGCCTCGAAGCTCGGCTTCGGGGGGGCGTATAGCTGACGACCGCTTATCCATCTGGTCGGATGAAACCAACGTGAAGGTTGACCCTTCGGGTTAGTGGCTACATTTTCAGTGTTATGAAATACCCCGCTTCTGTAATTTGTCTATTCATGTTGTTGTTCAGCTCGCTTGCGGCGGAGTCTGTTTTTGAGTCCGTAGCGATCGCGAAGACAGACTTTAAAATCACTTTTGATAATGCGACTGCTGAGGTGGTTATGCAGGGGATTACACAACGAGCTGTTACAGAAGCCATTAAAGGTGAGGACGGCGCGCAGGATTATATAGCTTACCAAGCGTATCATCTTGAATTCGCTTTCAAGCAGAAGTTTAGCAATCAAAGGAAGTATTCAACGATCGAGTTCTATCGCGGAAATACCGTCATTCATGTGATGGAATTGAGTGATCCCAGCCGAAAGATTTCTACTACACGCAACCGTTTAAATGAGTCCAATTACATGGCGATCAATCTGGAGGGTATCCCTCTGCTCATGTTGGACGACGTAACGCGTATTAATTTCGAGCGTTAATCACTCGGCTCGTTACCTTGCAGCTTAGCTTCCAGCTGCTTGAGGAACTCCCAACTGAAAAGACCGCTGCTGTGACCATCGCTGAAGGTCGGGCGCATGGCGTAGTTGCCTTGGAAGTCCCATTCTTTGATGGTGACGCCAGGGAACTCTTTGGGGCCGTCGCCGCCATACTTGTTGCCGAGAATATCCATTTCGCCGACGTTCTGCGCACTTGGTGAATGTTGGCGCAAAAACTCTGCGGAGAAAAAACTTTCCGTGCCGTCATCCCATAGAATGCAGAGCTCGTCGCCTATGAGTTGGATGTTGGATGGTTTGGGCATTTAAAGTTGGGAGTGGTGAGTTATGAGTGTATTTGGTAGGGACGCCTGCCCCTAGGCGTCCGGGGCATTTTCTGCCAATCTCGGACGCCTGAGGGCAGGCGTCCCTACCTTTGGCGTCAGTGAATCGTCGACTATTTATAAAACCCGGCGGCTTGAAGTTTTTCCATCAATGCGACGGCAGGTTTTGCGCGATTCATGATGTAAAGGTGTAAGCCGGGCGCGCCTTTTTCGAGCAGTTCGCGAGCTTGTTGATAAGTCCATTCGACGCCGACGGCTTCGACCGCCTCTTTGTCGTCGCCAGCTGCGAGTAGTTGCGCATCGAGTTCGGCGGGGATGGAGGTGCCGCACATGTCGCAGAAACGTAGCGCTTGATCGCGTGAGGTGATTGACATCAGTCCGGGCAAGACGGGGATCGTGATGCCGGCACGGCGGCAGTTGTCTACGAAAGTGAAATAGTGGGCGTTATCGAAAAACAACTGGGTGGTGACGAAGTCGGCGCCAGCGTCGACTTTGCGTTTCAAGTTGAGGAGATCGATATCGGCTGAACTGGCCTCGGGGTGCTTTTCGGGATAACCTGCGACACCGAGCACGCACTCTGGATAGACTTCATTGATCAGTTCAACGAGTTCGTTGGCGTAGCTGAGTCCATCTGGGTGGGGCGTGAAATTAGTTTCGCCTTTTGGCGGATCGCCGCGGAGGGCCATGATCTGGCTGAGCCCGGCATCTTTGAACTCTGCGATAATACTTTTCAGCTCGTCGCGGGAGTGCCCGACACAGGTCAAGTGCGGCATGACGACATAATCGTAGTCTTCGCGCAGGCTGCGGGCATATTTAAGGGTGCGGCTACGTGTGCTTCCCCCAGCGCCATAAGTGATGGAGGCGAAATCGGGGGAGTAGGCACGCAAACGTTCTGCAGTGCGTAGCAGTTGCACGGCAGTTTCGTCCGATTTAGGCGGGAAGAACTCGATTGAAAAGAGTGGGTCCGTGCCTTCGAGGCGTTGCTTGATTGAAAGATTTGTCATTTGACGGATCAAAATATAATGATATGTTGATATGTAAAGTGGTAACTTCGATTTTGGTCTGGATTCAAGGGCTTGTCGACCTATACCCAAGCAGAATAGTTGTATTTTTAATTCATGAATGATTCCGAACAGTCACCGCAGATTTCCGAAGAAGGAGAAGTCGGCTTTGTAGAGTATCAGGATTATGTCTCCCGTAAGCCATTTCATTTTGAGTCCGGTGGATCAATTCCTGAGCTTTCCTTGCGCTATGAGACCTATGGACGTCTTAATGTTGCCAAGGATAATGCAATCCTCATCTGTCATGCGCTGACAGGGGATCATCACTGCGCCGGTGTGCATAATGTGGATGAAAAGAAGCTGGGCTGGTGGAATTTCATGGTTGGACCGGGCAAGCCAATCGATACGTCCAAGTATTTTGTGATTTGTTCGAATGTGCTCGGTGGTTGTCAGGGCTCGACAGGACCTGGCTCGATTAATCCGGAGACAGGCAAGCGATACAATTTGGATTTCCCGAAACTGACGCTTCGCGACATGGTGAAGGCGCAGGTCTTGTTGTTGGATTATTTGGGCATCGACTGCTTGCATGCGGTGCTCGGTGGTAGCATGGGTGGAATGCAGACTTTGCAGTGGGCGATTGAATGTCCGGATCGGGTCGGTCGCTACATCGCCTTGGCGTGTTGTGCGCGGCACAATGCTCAGGCGATTGCTTTCAATGATACGGGTCGTCAGGCAATTATCAGCGATCCCGCATGGGAGCAGGGCGATTATGAACCGGACGAACCGCCGGCAGAGGGCTTGTCTGTGGCTCGCATGATGGCGCACATTACCTACCTCTCCGATGCGGGGATGGAGGCAAAGTTTGGTCGTCGTCGTCGTGTGGTCGACGAGTCGAAGGAGCACTTTGATGTCGAATTTGAGGTAGAGAGCTATTTGCGCTACCAAGGGCAGAGCTTTGTCTCCCGCTTCGATGCGAACACTTATTTGTATCTCACCAAGGCCTTGGACCGTTTCGATTTACATGGTCCGAATTCGTTGGACGAAACATTGTCGGTAGTCACTTCGCCGGGGCTCGTGGTTGGTTTTACATCCGACTGGCTGTATCCGCCGCAGGGCAATCGTGAAGTGGTGGAGTCGTTGTTGCGTCTGGGCAAGGATGCGACTTACGCCGAACTGGCGCTCGATGCCGGGCATGATTCCTTCTTATTGCGCGATAAGAAGCTCTACGAGTTGATCGATCGTTTTCTCAATCGTTAATTACATGAACCCAAACACAAAAAAACGTCAGGTTGATTTCCAAGTCATCGCTCAATGGGTGAATGAAGGCGACCGCGTGCTCGATCTTGGTTGTGGGCGTGGGGTGCTATTGGAGTATTTGAAGCAGAAAAAATCAATCTACGCAGTTGGTGTGGATATTGATTTTGATCGAATCCTTAGCTGCGTGAAGCGAGGTGTTTCTGCGTATCATGGAGACGTGAAGAATCTGCTCTCTACTTTTGGCGACAATAGTTTTGACCGTGTTATTTTCAGCCGATCGGTTGAACTGCTGGATGAGCCCGATGTGATTTTAGCAGATGCGTTACGTGTCGGTAAGCGTGTCACAGTAGGATTTGTGAATCACGGCTATTGGAAAAACCGATTGAGTTTTCTGACCACTGGAGCTGGCACGGTTAATGAAGTTTACCCGAAGCCGTGGTATGAAACGCTGCGCTCCAATCCATTCTCTTTGAGTGAGTTTGAGGCTTTCTGCGAAGCGCGTTCGATCCGTATCGAGCATAAGGTGCCGCTGGGTGGAAACTGGCGCGATGAGTGCAAGTTGTTGCCGAACCTACTTGCCGGCTACGCTATCTACGATTTGGCGAAGTAAGCACTGGCGCGGTGATTAGTGCTGCGCGATTGCGTCGAGCACTTGCTGCCTGGAATGTTGTAGAGTAGGATGTTGGATCGTTTCTGTTAAGGCTTTGGCCTCTTCAATGCGACCGAGATTGCCCAATACGTGAGCACGATGCAGATCGATGATTTCACCACGAAGCGTGGTTTTGGTCGTCTTACGAATTTTGTCCCAGTGCGATAAGGCGGCTTTCCAATCGGGGCTGGCTTGATCGTAATAAGCCTCACCCAGACGCATCTGAAAGTCTAAATTCTCCGGTTCGAGCTGAGCGGCTTTTTTGAAAGCGCTGATGGTTTCGCGCTCGAGTGAGTCGCGAGTAAAGATTTCGTCTTCGATGAATTCGCCTTGAAACTGATGAAGTAGTTGCCCCAGCGAAAAGTGATAGAGCGCAGTTTTGGGTTCGAGCTCGACGGCGCGCAGGTAAAAGGTGAGGGCGGCTTTGCCTTTACCTTGTTCGGCAAGGTGGGTGCCGATTTGTTGTTTGACCACTGCGATTTCTGGGTCGAGTTCGTCTGCTTTAAGGAAAGCAGTGAAGGCTTGATTGGTTTGCTCTGTGCGGCGGAGCAGTTTGGCGTAGAGGATGAGTGCGTTGACGTCGTCTGGGTGCTCGGTGAGATAGGTCCTGTAGGATTGAACCAAGTCGTCGATCCGTCGATCCATGTCTTGCTCGCTATAGAAGTCGGGGTCTTCTGCGATTTTTTTATAGAAGGCTTCCTCTTGCTCCGAAATCTTTAGCAGGCGTTCGGTTGCGAGATTGGATTGAGCGGAAGCGCTTGGGCTGAAACACGCGCACAGGATAGTCACCAGGGCGACTAAGGCCTGTGAGCTAAGAGTTTTGTTGGGCAATGGATTCATTCGGATGGTGCCTTTATTATCGGCTCTATCCTATGTATCAAACTCGAAAGAAAAGTTCAAAAAGAGTTCTGTGAATTCTACCTTCAGCTCTCCACATAATATAGGAGGAGTGGTCGGCTTGTCCGACCGAGGTGGTTTTTTGTGTCATAGCCGTTAGCTGCAGGGGCTACCTGTGCAGCTAATATTCGTGGAGAACCCTTCCGATCGGGCAAGCCGATCCTTCCCTTGGTAAGCATATTCACATACACACCTTTTGGAAGTGCATTAACTGTGGGCACTGGCTATCCAAATGCATTTTAAACCGCCCGTTCCCTGCGGTCTCTAGAGTTCGCAGAGGGCGCAAAGGAGGTTAGAGGAGTTCAACTGGGGCAATGACGAGACGTGCCAATAATATTTGTTCATTTGTCTCATGCATCTCTGCGTGCTCCGCGAACTCAAGCGACCTGTCCTGCGTAGCTCGGAGAGCGAAGAAGGGAGCGGGCGGTTAAATTAACGTATCCTAAGCCAAAACTATGGCTGCCACGACTTGTGTATAAGGATAGCTTGGTAAGGGCAGGAGCTTTTACTGGTTGTTCTCCTCTTTTGGAAGATCTCGCCGATAGAGTCCCTCGTTAGTCTTAACCGAGGAGTGCATCAATAATAGCCGCATTGGCTGCATAGGTCTGCGCATCAGCTTTCGGTTCGATTGTGCTATCGAGATACGCTCGGCAGAACACGTCGCCGAGTGCTTCGAGGCTGATGCCGAATGTCTGATTGGCGGCACGCATGGCGCCTCCTAGACCAACTGAGCCGCTGACGGCGAGGCGTTGGACTTTGACCTGGAAAATGTCGGCAATGACTTGAGCGATTGCATCATTCTTTGAAGCACCGCCGGTAATGTAAACGACATCGGTCGCCAATTGCATCCAATCCGTGCGGAGTTTCATGTTAATGAATTGTCCTTCCACGCCGGCGCGAACCGCTGCGTCGGCATCTTGCCAGCTTTCGAATTCATCTGTGCCTTGTAGGCGTGGCTCGCCAAGGTTCACTCGTGGGCTGATTTCGGGCATGAAGAAGGGCAGCATCACGTTGCCGTTGTTGCCCGCAGGTGTTGCATCGAAAGCTGCGGTGAAGGCATCCCAGTTATAGCTGAATTTGTCTTTAACGGCTTCTCTAGCGAGGGAACCGTTGACGAAGCATTGCAGTGACATCGAACCACCAGCTGGATTGCCAAAGACGTGACCACAGCCTTGAGGGTCTGCGACGACTCCTGGCATGGCGGCAAAAAAGGTGTCGGAGGTGCCGAGCGAAATCACGACTTTGCCGGGTTGGCTGGCGCCCATGCCTACGAGGCTGCTAGGATTGTCGCCGGTAAAAATCGTGATAGGTGTCTGCGCCGTGAAGCCGTATTTCTCAACAAAGTAGGGTGCAATCGTTCCTGTTGTGGTATGACCGCTGGCTACAGCAGCAAGCTTGCTGCCCAAATCTGGCGCTGTGGCATTCAGTAATTCGCTGTCCCACTGCCAATTTTGAATATTGAGCAAGTTCATGCCGGCACCATCGCCGGTATCGATTGGGGCGTCGGCGCCTGAGAGGACTGAACAGAGGAAAGAGCTGACGAGGTGAATGCGTGCGGTTTCGGCGTAAGCATCCGGATCGTTTTTGTAGAAGCGACGAATCTGTGGACCAGTGAAGCGCTCGATCGCGATGGATCCTGATTTTGCGCAAACGGTTTCGTCGCCGCCGACTGCTGTTGCAATTTCGCGACATTCTTCGCCTGTGGAGCTGTCCATCCAAATGGGGGAAGTCGGGCGAGAAAGGATCGGCTTCAGTTGATCGGCGAGTGACTGTTTTGTATCAAGTTTCTTGATCCAGTCGAACCAGTCGGATTTAAGGTAAACTGAGCCATGTTGTTGTCCCGCGCCGGAAATAGCACTGACTTGCGAAAGGTCGCATTTTTGTCCCAATTCACTGAGCAGTAAATCCAGCGCATCGAGCCACATACATGGGTCTGCATGCACTTCGCCGTCAGGCGCATCCGGAATGAAGCCAGAGGGTGCATTGTATTGTGGCAGGCGTTCTCCGAAGTTCACTGAAGCTTCGGCGACGATTGTTCCAGAGTCCGTATCAATAATGATGGCGGAGCAACTTTGTGTGGAGGAATCAATACCTAGTGTGTGGGGCATAGCGAAATTGTGACGTGTCGGATGTTATTAAAAAAAGTGGCAGCAGAGAGCGGAACTTCCAGGGACTTCCTGCTCTCTACTGCCTTTCTTCTAGATCGAATTCTAAATGAATTCGTTGATCAGATTTTCGAGCATTTCCTGACGACCGCTTGCGAGTTGCGGTTCACCGTTGGAAAGTGCATACTTTTCAAGGTCTTCAAAGCTGACTTCGCCAGCTTCCACTTTTGCACCGATGTCCTTGTCGAAGCTGCCGTAGCGAGCGGTGACGAAGTCGGCGAGGCGTCCATCTGCGCGGATCGCATGTGCGATCTTCAGACCACGAGCAAAAGCATCCATACCGCCGATGTGTGCGTGCATGAGGTCGATTGGCTCGTGAGATTCACGACGACGTTTGGCGTCGAAGTTGAGGCCACCTGTTGTGAATCCACCCATACCAAGCACGACGAGCATGACTTGTGTGGTGAGGTAAATGTCTGTTGGGAACTGGTCAGTGTCCCAGCCGATTAGCTCGTCGCCACGGTTGGCGTCGATACTGCCGAGCATGTTGGCGTTTGTGCAAACAGTGAGCTCGTGCTCCATCGTGTGGCCAGCGAGTGTCGC
>JANQXM010000051.1 GCA_030729385.1 Opitutales bacterium
CATCGTCCTTGCCAGGTATCATCATCGAATTGATCCAGTTGATGCTGCGATCACCTGTAAGGATTCCGCACTCGAAGTCGACGGGACCTAGCTCGGCAATGAAGCCTTTGATGTCTGTGCTTAGCTGTTTGCCTGCTGGTCCATTGATGAAGTGGAAGGCTTTCCAGTGACCGATCTTATCGACAACTTCACTGCCTTGGTTTGGCGGGCTGAGCATGACGACGCGCCCAATGTTAGGCAGCGGGGCGCTCTTTTGCATTTGTCGCACTAAGATGCCGCCCATGGAGTGGGTGACGAAGTGGACCTGCGCACTGTCTGCAGTATCTCTAGCAACCTGTCGCCTTACCGTGCCAGCAAGCACTTCGATTGTCTGGTCGCGAGAGGGGTAGTCGATATTCAGCACACGGTAACCTTCGGCTTCCAACGCGCTTGCCATTTTGCTCATTGAAGTGGGTTGGCGCATGAGACCGTGCAAGAGGACCACAGTGTCTTTGGCGTGAAGGCTAGGGATCATTAGTAGGAGCAGTGTGAGTGTGGAGAGGAGTTTCATTTTTGTAGAAATTGATCTAGAAATCGTTTTACCAGCTCTTCTGGAGTGTCGGTCGTCGATACGTCGAGTTTTCCGTGTTCTTTAAGCAGGCATATACCGTGCAGGGTGGACCAGAGGATTTTGGCGTCTTGCCGGGCGGCTTTTGCGCTTCCGCTGAGTGGTTGTAGTGCCTCGGCGACTTGGTCGAAGATGCGGTGCACCGCTTGCCGGTAGGCGTCTGAGTCACTGTTGATGGGAGTTGCGAATAGTAGAGCCCACAGATAGGGCTCCTCTTCTTGGAAAGTGAGGTAGGCTTTGGAAATGAGGCGCAGGCGCTTCTTTGGTTTCGCGTTGTGCCTGAGGATTTCTTCAATCCCTTTGGCAAATGAATCCATGCTCTGAATGTTGATTGCTGCTGCAAGGCCATCGATGTTCTCGAAAATATTGTAGAGCGTGCCTGCGGTATAGCCCATCATTTTGGCGACATTGCGCGCGGTGAGTGCACTAGGACCTTCTGCGATAACGAGTTGTTGTCCGCATTTGGTGGCGAGGGCGGTGAGTTCTTCACGAGTGTGATCTTTGCGGCGAGCCATTTAATTGAGTGGGTTTGGAAAGTTTTGGGTGCGTTTTTGCGTTATATATTACTTTATTATGAACACTGTTAAAAATAATATTGAACAATGTTCAAATATATTCTTAAACTTTTTGCATTATGGAACTTCTGGCTATCTTAATTCTGTGTGCACTACTAGCGGCGATGGTTTTACCTTGGGTGAATTTGTTGCGTCATAACTCGTTACGGGGAGACATCGAGCGACTTACCAAGGAACTGGAACGATCCAGAACGTCGGGTGCTCCGAATCAAGAGGCACCAGCTAAAGTGGAAGCCGACGTGAAACCGATTTCGAAAGAGGTCGTGGTTGAGAAGGTGGCACCCGCGCCGGTTGTGCCACCACCGATGCCAAAGGCGGTCATTGAATCAGTTAAGCCGGTAGCGGCTGCTCCTGCGAGAACCCCTGCGCCAGAAGCGCGAGTGGAAGCTGCGGTCGAGTCGAATGACTGGTTCAGCAAGGTGGCTGTTTGGGTTGGTGGTGTTGCCCTGTTGATGGCGGGGTTCTATATGGTCAAATACTCGATCGAATCGGGCTGGCTGACGCCGATGGTGCGACTGTGGCTGACTGCTGGGTTTGGTGTGCTGCTCTGTGGGGCTGGTTTTGTCATTAGTGTGAAGTCGAAATTGGCTGGGAATGAACGAATTGGTCAGGCTTTGTCTGGGGCGGGTGTCGCTTGTTTGTATTTTGCGGCCTATGCGGCGGTGCACTTGTATGGCTTTTTGTCGCCGACCCAGGGCTTCATCTCGATGGTGGCAGTCACGGGTTTGGCGGTTGGGCTCTCGCTGAAGAACGGTGCGCCGATTGCGTTGATGGGCTTGGTTGGCGGATTTCTCACTCCTTGGCTGATGCAAGCTGATCTGGCGGACACCGCTATGCTGTTTAGTTATCTATTTCTACTGTTCTGTGGTGCTCAGTTTCTTTGCATGCGACGTGGTTGGTGGGGTTTGCTACTGGGCACTTTGGTAGGGGCGTATGTTTGGTCTTTTATTGTGATCGCAGAAGGTCTGAATCATTCAGCCCAGCACATTGAAGGTGCGATGTGGTTTGTGATGGGGATCTGTGTGGCCAATGCGTTGTGGGCGGTGATGGCTAAAGCCGAGACGCCGAGTGAAGGGACAATCTTATTGTTTTCAACGATTCGGTTACTTGCTTGGGGCGGTGGGCTGCTGCAATCGCTAGCGCTTGTTTGGCTGGGCGGTTTTGCTGGCGTGGACATGGCACTCTTTGGGGTGTTGGGCTTGGGTGCCTTGCTCTTAGCTGTTCTGCGTGAGGAGGAATTCATTTGGGCTGCTTGGTTTGCATTGGCTGCGATCGCGGTGGGTGTCATTGCGAATCCTAGTGTGGGTTGGTTGAGTTGGTTTATCTGGCCTGCAGGATTGTTGGGCGTATTTTTCGCGGTGGGTCACTGGCAGGGGTTGCGCTCTACGCAATTCACAATTTGGCGGGGATTGTCAGTGGCTTCGGCACTTTTGTTTGCACCGTTGTTGTATCTAAATCGCGTTGTCTTGTTGGGCACGTCGCAGGAAATAGATTTCATCTGGCGTAATGTGGCAGAGCAGAATAACCCAGCTTTCGAGGTTCCGTTCTCGGGGTTTTGGTTTCTGCTCGCATCAGTTGCCGCAGCGTTATTGCTATTGGCGGCAGAGCATTTACGTCGTCGTGAAGAATCACTCGAGGTGGTTGGAGAATATTCATGCTTTGCAGTCGCGATGATTGGTTTTGGTTTATGGACGTATGTGCCGGCAACTTATCTCGCGCATAGTTTAGCCGGGCTGTTCATCGTTTCGGCACTCTATTGGAAATGGCGTGATTTAGGGCGTATGGGTTTAGTGGTCGGGCTTGTGAGTGCTGCGTGGGGAGTGGTGATGTTGCCTTTTGCCGCGGATGCTGTGGCCTATTTCTTTAGAGAGACTTTTCAGCACGAGACTCATCAGGATGGAGTCGCGGTGTTGGCTTGGCTCTGCGGGGCGATCGGTTCGGTGCTGATCCTGTGGCTGGGGCGAGAAGAAGACGGTCTGCTGAGCCGTGCGTCTGCTTGGTGCTCGGGACTCGTCGCCTTATTGGGTTTTGTGGCGCTTTACCAGTGGTTGGATCAATCGGTGGTGCCGGAGTCGTGGACTCGTGTTATGATCGAGGGTGGGTTGACGGCATTGCTCGCCGTCTTCGCAGTCGTCGGGCGTGCTTATGCGGGTCGTCTCTGTGGTGGCCGCACGGCCAGTTTGCTGCTTTCGGTTTTGGTCGCGATACGTGTGGTCTTTTTGCACCTCGCTGATTCGGGTGCGGCAGGTGAGAGCTTTTTCTTCAATGCGTTGCTGTTGCAGTTTGGTGTGCCTTTCTTTGCCGCTTTTGCCCTCGCGTGGTTTTGTGGTGAGAGCGAAGACGAGGTGGCGCGTCGACTCTATCAGTTGTGTGCGATGATGCTTGGTTTTGTGTGGAGCACCTTTTTGGTTCAGGATTACTTCGGCGGTCAGTATTTGTTCAGCTGGAAAGCTTCTAGCGCGGAGGTTTATACTTATTCAGTCGTGTGGTTGCTCTTGGCGGTAGCTTATCAAGCCATTGGGCTTTGGAGGAATCAGCAAGTGATTCATACTGGTTCATTGGTGTTACTGCTGGTGACCGTGGGTAAGGTCTTCCTGGTGGATGCATCGGAACTAGAAGGTATCTTCCGCGTGTTTTCGTTTCTAGGTTTGGGTGTGGCTTTGATGGGGATCGGCTTCTTTTACAATAAGGTGGTGTTTGCACGGGAGAAGGCAGCTGCAGTTCATCGGACGAATTAGCTGTTATCCGCTTGTGACTTCTTGGTTGGGGTCTATTAATCGACGGTTTCAACCATGTCTGAGCGAATTATAGAATTTAATGTTCCTAAAGGTGCGAAGGCAGGGCGTGCGGATAAGATCTTTGCGGCACAGTTTGACGATGTCAGTCGTGTGCGATTGCAACGTGCATTTGAGTCAGGTCTAGTGACATTTGATGGGCAGGTGATCGATAAACGATTCAAGGTAAACCAGCCGGGACTTTTACGTGCTGTTCTGGAAGAGCCTGACCTCGGTGAAGGACCGAAGGCAGTGGCGATACCTTTGGATATTATTTACGAAGATGAGTCGTTGGTCGTCGTGAATAAAATGCCGGGTATGATTACGCATCCGGGCAGTGGCACAGGGGACGATACTTTGGTGCACGCACTCTTGCATCATTGTAAGGGCAACCTGAGCAGTGTTGGTGCCCCGGACCGTCCGGGCATTGTGCATCGATTGGATAAGGAAACGAGCGGACTGATTGTGGTCGCGAAGAACGACTTAGCGCATCATAAGCTCGCATCGGCATTTAGTGAACGTGAAACCTATAAACGTTATACTGCATTGGTTCAAGGTGTTCCGAAAATTTCCAGAGGTTCGGTCAAAGAGCCGATCGGTCGGCATCCGGTGATGCGCACAAAAATGGCAGTCGTTTTTTCGGGAAAGGAAGCGCATACCGATTGGCAAGTGGTGCAACGCTTTGGCAGTAAAGCCGCGATGATTAGTTGTGTGATTCATACTGGCCGCACGCACCAAATACGTGTGCACCTCAGTTCATTGAAGTTCCCCATTTTGGGTGATCCGACATATGGCTATAAGGCGAGTCGCTTGAAAGAGCTTCAGGTGCCGCGGGTCATGTTGCATTCAACCGAGCTTCACATTCAGCATCCGGAACGTGATGAGTTGATGCAGTTTATCGCTCCTTTGCCGGATGATTTTAACGAGATAATTGAAAAGCTAAGTTAAGTGCTAGATGCGCTTGAGCTGATTTAATGGGGGCGCTCGTTATATTTTAACAAACTATTTAATCCCTGAGGGTCTTTATCTTTTTATTCACTAATTTCAATCCGTTGAACATTGAAAGTGCTCTAGAGGCTTATTTGTAGGTGGTTCGTGGTGTAGGTGTTGTTGTGTAACTCTATTGCATCATACTATAACATAAGGAATTTGTAGGTTATTAACTGCTTTAATCATGAGTTGCATGTAAGAATCGTTTTAGTATGTTGAATCGTCCAATTATGAGTATTCACATTCTCACTACGGATAAGAAAATGGTCGATCAGCTCACGCAATTATTTGCGGGTGGGCAACAGCCGTTCAAATTTTATTCTGACTTAGAGGCGTTGATTTCTGTCCTCCCTAAGTTGAAGAAGGTGGACATGGTTTTTTACGACTTGCAATTGGAGGCGACACTCTGGGCTTTCGACGCAATTCATTATGGTTCGACCAAGACAAACTTAATTGCATTTGAGTCAATTGAGGCAGGCGGTGAAGAAGGGGAGCATCGTTGCCCTGCAAATGCGCAGCATTATCTAGTGCTTTCTTCTGATATGCGGCGCTCTAAAGTTCGCTTGCAGCAGGTCATTCACGAGGTGGATCAAAAAAATGCAAAGAAGAAGGCGAAGCGTAAGCGCGCTGTTGTGGCAAAGGCGAAGCCTGTTGTTCTAGAGCAAAGCAACTATCGGAATGATTCTATTTCGCCAGTAACGATCCCAAGATATTTGATTGCTCGGAGTTCTGTTATGCAGGATTTTGTCGCGAAAATTTGTGAGGTCGCGAATAATGCGTCACTTGTTTTGATTGAAAGCGAAGACGGTGCTGAGTTTGAATTAGTCGCACGTGAGTTGAACTTTCGTGCAAATGGTGATGAGACGTCATTAACGGTTTTAGATCCGATGCATGTTGATGCCGATGAATTGGAGGCCTTGATTAAGCAGCAGGATACGACGATTTACTGTTATGTTGGTTTGTCGTATGAATTGACCCGACAATCCGTTGAGCAATTTTCTCATTTTCTGGCGCAAATCCATGCCGTGAATGAAGAGACTCCCGTCAGATTTATACTAGGGCATGTGATCGACTCGGAAGAGTATGTCTCGGAGAGTGCGATTGAGTTGGTCGATTATTTTCGCAAGTCAGGCACGATACTAGAATTGCCGGGCATGAATGAGCGTAAAGAAGATGTGCATGTGATCGCACAATCCATTTTTACGACGCTTCGAGTGGCGCATCCTTTTCTTTGCACGCGCACGCTCTCCAGTGGTGCGGTTCAATATCTGGAATCAATTCATGAAGCGCTGGACTACTCTCGCTTGGTTCGAGTGATCCGTAATTCTATGGCACTGACCCAGCGCGATACGCTGACTGAGGAAGAACTGAAAAACTTTCGAGATGATAGTCCCACTTCGCAGCATTTGATCGAGAGCCTCGCCGACGAGAAGTTCTTCAAGGAGCAAAGTGGAGTAGCGTGATCGGATTAGCTGCTGTTATCGAAGCGGCATTTTTAATACGAAAAAGCCCGACGGTATATAACCGTCGGGCTTTTGTTTAAATCGTATTCTAGGGCTTAGAGTGTGCCGGCGTAGATCGCGTTTTCACCAAGCTCTTCTTCGATGCGAAGGAGTTGGTTGTATTTTGCGATACGGTCGGAACGGCTCATGGAGCCAGTCTTGATTTGGCCAGCATTTGTCGCGACAGCGATGTCTGCGATGGTGGTGTCTTCTGTCTCGCCGGAACGGTGAGAGATGACGGAGTTGTAACCATTGGCTTTGCCAAGCTCGATTGCTTCGAGAGTTTCAGTAAGTGTGCCGATTTGGTTCACCTTAACGAGGATCGAGTTGGCAACACCAAGATCGATACCCTTTTGGAGGAACTTAACGTTGGTGACGAAAAGATCGTCGCCGACGAGTTGCACCTTATCGCCGATTGCGTCTGTGAGAGCCTTCCAGCCATCCCAGTCGTTTTCGTCGCAACCGTCTTCGATGGAATCGATTGGGTATTTCTCAGTGAGCTCTTGGAGGTAAGCTGCTTGCTCTTGTGAGTTGCGCTTAGCGCCGCCTTCACCTTCGAACTTAGAATAGTCGTAAACGCCGTCGCTGAAGAACTCAGAGGCTGCGCAGTCGAGTGCGAATGTGATGTCGGAACCGACTTTGTAACCAGCGGCTTCAACTGCCTTAGTCAATGTGTCGAGTGCGTCTTCTGTGCCATCGAACTTTGGAGCAAAACCACCTTCGTCGCCGACAGCTGTGCTGAGACCGCGATCGTGGAGCACTTTCTTGAGGCTGTGGAAGCACTCAGCACCCATGCGGATGGCTTCGCTGAATGTGGCAGCACCGATTGGGCGGATCATGAACTCTTGGAACGCTATAGGCGCGTCGGAGTGTGAACCACCGTTGATGACATTCATCATTGGGACCGGAAGCACCTTGGCGTTCGGGCCGCCGAGGTATTTGTAAAGAGGAAGCCCAAGTGCATCTGCAGCGGCACGTGCGACTGCGAGGGAGACGCCGAGCATGGCGTTAGCGCCGAGCTTGCTCTTATTCGGGGTGCCGTCGAGCTCGAGCATGATCTTGTCGATCGTGAGCTGGTCGCAGGCGTCGAAACCGATGAGTTCGGAGGCGATGAGGTTGTCGACGTTTTCGACAGCCTTGAGGACGCCCTTACCGAGGTAGCGGGACTTGTCGCCATCACGAAGCTCTACCGCTTCGTGTTCGCCGGTGCTGGCACCAGAAGGAACGGCTGCACGGCCGATAATGCCGCAGTCGAGTTCGACGTCGACTTCGATAGTAGGATTGCCACGAGAATCGATGATTTCGCGGGCGCGGATGTCTGTGATGATAGTGCTCATATTAAAGCTTTGTATTTTCTATTTGAGATGTGAGTGCCAGCCTCCGTCTGTTTTGTGCATACGGATGTTCGGCTAGCGAGTGTGTTGTTGTGCACGCTCTGTGCTTACTGTCAATGATTCCCGAATAAGTAACCTTTATGATTTAGTAGAAGGGAACTTATTGATAAGCTTAGCTAATTTATATTCAGTGCAGAATTAGCGAATTGTGTGATGTATGTTTAACGCTTTGTTTGGTCGTCCACGTGTGAAGATGGTCTGCGAGTGAATAAATACGCGATTGATTTGGAGTCTTCTCGAAAGTAAGACCTATGGGGTGGAATCGCCGATTTTGACGTGAAAACAACTGTCTGAAACATACAAGTGTCTGCTCTCTTACCTATACTCTTTCTTTTTGTCGCTTGGCTGTATGCGATGGCCGGTTTCGGAGGTGGGTCCACTTATATCGCTTTGCTTGCGATCAGTGGTTTGCCGTTGGCAGCGATACCGATAGTGGCTCTTTCGTGTAATCTAATTGTTAGTGCACAGGGTAGTATTCTGCTGATAAGGCGAGGTTTTGCAGAGTGGCGTATCCTGAGACCTTTATTGATCGCTTCGATACCTTGTGCATTTATCGGGGGCGCGTGGCGACTTCCCGAGTCGGCGTTTCTGGTTTTACTGGCAGTGGCGCTGACTTTGGCGAGCGGCGCGATGATTCTTCAAAATATATTGGAGAAAGATGGGCAGGATGTCGTTCAAGCGCCGCGAGCTGGTCTACTTATTGGTGTAGGTATTCTCTTGGGCTTTCTCGCTGGCATTACCGGAATCGGTGGAGGCATTTATCTGGCCCCGATTATGCACTTATGCGGATGGGCGCGTGCGCAAACAATTGCTGCCTGCACATCAATGTTTATCGCATTGAATAGCTTTGCCGGACTCATGGGGCAGTTGACGAAAGGAGAGCGCTTGCTGGACTCCCTGCCAGTAATGGTCCTGATCGCCTGCCCAATCGCCGTGCTGGTCGGAGGGCGAGTGGGCACCTACCTTTTAACAAATAAACTACCGCGCGCACGTGTGCGGTTTGTCACGGCCATGGTAATCTTACTCGTTGCTATCCGACTATGGCTGAAGGTGCTAATTACCTAGCACCGATGGGTGCAAAGATCGAGCAACGGAGCGCAATGATGTTTACTGGTTAGCGAGCTTGTTGCTGGTAGTAGCTGAGGCGTTGCTGCCATGCACCGGCTAGGGGCATTTCGTTGATTTGTGCAACATAGCTGTCAAATTCTGCGCTACGACCTGCGACGTCGGCTTCGATGGCGAGGTGGTATGCGGCTTCTGCGCGAGCGGACTCGGGTAGGCTGCTGTTGGCGGCAATGGCATTGAGCTTAGCGAGGCCTGCTTCAGCGCTGCCGGACAGGTAGAGTGAGAAGGCTTCTCCGAGTGCGGCGCGTCCTGCGAGGATGTTGTCAGCGAGGGCGCTGCTAGCGATCTGGTAGAATTCCAGTGCTTTGGTAAATTCTTCTGCTTCGAAAGCGGCGTCGGCAGTTGTTAGTGCTGCGAGTCCACCGAGCTCTTTATTTGAATTGGCTTTCGCGAAATCAGCGAGTGTGTCGGCTGCCTGTGCTTCGGCGTAGTTGGCTTGAAGCTGCTTGACCGCGTGGTCCTTATACATGCGCATGCCGTTGAAGGCGATGATGATCAGCGCTAGCACGGTGACGCAGCCAGTGATGAAGCCTTTATTCTCCATCCAATACATGCTGATACGATCTTCGATCGAAATGTCCTCAGAGTCTTCTAGGTCGATGAGGTTGCGCTCGTCGATTTGTTGATCGTCGGGAAGCGTTGGATTTTTAGATTTGTTTTGTTTTGGGTGGTTCATGGGTCTAAATTGCTAATAGGTAATAAGTAATGGCTAAAGTGGGCGTAGTAATTAATTAGCTATAAGCTATTATCAATTACAAATTGCGGCGTAGCCGCTTAGTCGAAGACGACTGTTTTGTTGTTATAGACTAGAATGCGGTTGTCGAGATGAAGGCGTATGGCTTGGGCAAAGACAGATTTTTCGAGATCTTTACCTTTACGAACTAGATCAGGCACCGAGTTGCGGTGATTGATGCGGGTAACGTCTTGGTGGATGATTGGGCCTTCGTCAAGGTCTGCTGTGGCGTAGTGTGCGGTCGCGCCAATCAGTTTTACCCCGCGATTGTGCGCCTGGTGGTAAGGCTTGCCGCCAGCAAAGGCAGGCAGGAAGGAGTGGTGAATGTTAATCACTGGGCAACCTGCACCATTTAGGAAGTCATTTGACAGCACTTGCATGTAGCGGGCCATCACGATCAGGCTGATGTCCTGTTCGTGCACGATACGAAGTTGCTCGGCTTCTGCCTCTGCTTTGTTCGTTTTTGTGACTGGAACGTGAAAGAAGGGTAGGTTGTAGCGAGCGGCTTCCTCAGCAAGTGCTTCGTGGTTGGAGATGATGCACGCGAGCTCGCCGGACATTTCACCTGAGCGGAAGCGCAGGATGGTATCGTGGAAGCAATGATCGATCTTCGAAACGAAGAGTGCGACCTTCGGTCGGTCGGTGGACTGCGCGACTTTTGCAGTCATTCCGAGTTCTTTAGAAGCGAACTTCTCAAAGCTAGCGGCTTCCTCGTCGATCTGACCAGAAGGGATCCATTCAATACGTTGAAAGAAAATGCCAGCTTCCGGATCTTCATGTTGGTCGGCGTGGACGATGTTACTCCCGCATAGAAAGATCCAACTAGACACGCGCGAAACCAGACCTGGTTGGTCCGGGCCATAGAGTAGTGCGATGATGGAGTTTGCTTTCATTTGGGGCAGCGACGGAGGCAAATTCGAAATGTTATTTCGGATTTGCTTCCTGACTATAGCTTTGGATCGAGCGCACTTCGTAGCCTTTTTCGCGAAGCGAGCGGATACCATCGACGGCAGCGGAGGCGGCGGAGATCGTGGTCATTATGCAGATGTTGTGCTTCACGGCTTCGGTGCGGATCTCGTTCTCGTTTTGGCGAGGGACGGTGCCTTGTGGTGTGTTGATAATCAGGCAAACTTTGTTGTTTTTGATCAGATCAATTACGTTGGGTCGACCTTCACTGAGACGGCAGACATTTTTCACTTCGATGCCGTTTTCCTTAAAGAGTTTGCCAGTGCCTGCGGTCGCAAGGATGCCAAAGCCGAGTTCGCTGAGACCCTTGGCGATTTCGACGGCGCGTTCTTTATCGTAATCTTTCACACTGATAAAGACGTCGCCGGATTCGGGAAGTGCGGGCTTCGCTGCCATTTGCGATTTAGCAAAAGCCACGCCGAGGTCTTTATCGAGCCCCATGACTTCGCCAGTGGAGCGCATCTCCGGGCTGAGCATGATGGGTGCGCCAGGGAAGCGGTTGAAAGGAAAGACGGATTCTTTAACTGCCCAATACGGAGGGATGATCTCTTCGGTGAAGCCGAGGTCGACGAGCTTTTCGCCGGCCATGATGCGGGCGGCGAGTTTCGCCAGCGGCACGCCGATCGCTTTGGAAACGAAGGGCACGGTGCGGGAGGCACGCGGGTTGACTTCGATGATGTAAAGTTCGTCGTCTTTGATCGCGTATTGCACGTTCATCAGTCCGATCACTTGCAGCTCCTTGGCCAGCGCGTAGGTGGCGGTGCGGACTGTGTCCAGCATCTCAGCGGAGAGCGTGTGTGGAGGCATGACCATCGCGGCGTCGCCGGAGTGAACACCTGCAAACTCAACGTGCTGCAACATGCCGCCGATTACGGTGGTTTCGCCGTCGGAAATACAGTCGACATCGAGCTCGTAGGCGTCTTCTAGGAATTTGTCGAGTAGCACGGGTGTGCCGGGTGCGACGTCGAATACCTCGCGCACGATCTTCTTCATCTCGTCCATGTCATAGACGATGAACATGCCGCGTCCGCCGAGCACGAAGGAAGGGCGCAGAAGAATCGGGAAGCCGATTTCGCCAGCCAGCTCGAAAGCTTGTTCCAGTGAGTTGGCGATGCGGTTCTCTGGTTGCTTGAGTCCGACACGATCCAGAATGTCGCGGAAAAGGTTACGGTCTTCAGCTGCGTCAATCATTGAGGGCGAAGTGCCGATGATGTTGACGCCGTGCGCTTCGAGTTCAGTTGCGAGGTTGAGCGGTGTTTGGCCACCAAACTGGACGATCACACCGTCACATTTGGACTGGTAGTAAATTTCCAACACGTCTTCGAGCGTAAGTGGCTCGAAGAAAAGTTTATCCGAAGTGTCGTAGTCGGTCGAAACGGTCTCTGGGTTGGAGTTGACCATGATGGTCTCGTAGCCAGCTTCGCGCAGAGCAAATGAGGCGTGCACGCAGCAGTAGTCGAACTCAATGCCTTGGCCGATGCGATTCGGGCCGCCACCGAGGATCATGATCTTCTTCTTGTCGGAAACGGAGATCTCGTTTTCCGCACCGTAGGAAGAGTAGTAGTAGGGCGTGAAGGCTTCAAACTCTGCCGCACAGGTATCCACGAGGCGATAGTCGGTCATAATGCCGAGCTTTTCGCGTCGCTTGCGCACGGATGCCCGGTTAGACCCGACCATGTCTGCAATCAGCGCATCGCTGAAGCCAGCTTCCTTAGCTGTTAACATCAGGTCTTTATCTAGCGTAGCGAGGCTGCTGCTGCGTAGATCACCTTCGATTTCGACGAGCTCACGAAGTTGGCTGATAAACCAAGGGTCGAGCGCGCAGAGGTCGAAAATTTCCTCATCAGTCATGCCATTTAGCAATGCGTGGCGGAGCCAGAAAACACGTTCGCAAGTCGGGATTGAAATCCCTTTTCGAACAGCTTGTAGATCGGTGATTTTTTCTTCGAATTTCGCGGGACCGACGAAGCCCTTTGCGCCGATTTCGAGCGAGCGCAGCGCTTTCTGAAAGGATTCCTTGAAAGTGCGGCCGATTGCCATCGCTTCGCCGACCGACTTCATCGCAGAGGTCAAAGTGGTGTCGGCTCCGATGAACTTTTCGAAAGTGAAGCGTGGGATCTTAGTGACAACGTAGTCGATGGTTGGCTCGAAGCTGGCAGGCGTCTCACGTGTGATATCGTTTTGTAGCTCGTCTAGGCTGTAACCGACCGCGAGTTTTGCGGCGATTTTCGCAATCGGGAAACCGGTCGCTTTGGACGCGAGCGCGGAGCTACGAGAGACACGCGGGTTCATCTCAATCACGACCATACGGCCGTTCTTAGGATTGACGGAAAACTGAATGTTGGAGCCACCTGTTTCCACGCCGACTTCACGGATACACGCAAAGGACGCATCGCGCATCAATTGGTATTCCTTGTCTGTCAAAGTCATGGCTGGAGCCACAGTGATTGAGTCACCAGTGTGGACGCCCATCGGGTCAAAGTTTTCGATCGAGCAAATCACCACGCACTGATCCTTGTGGTCGCGCATGATTTCCATCTCGTATTCCTTCCAACCAAGAAGGCACTCTTCAACGAGCACTTCGGTCGTGGGGGAGAGGTCGAGACCGTTTTGCACCATGCGCTCGTATTCTTCGCGGTTGTAGGCGATGCCGCCTCCAGAACCGCCAAGCGTAAAGCTAGGGCGAATAATAATGGGGAAGTCGCCGATGGTGCGGTCGATCGCTACGATCGCTTCGGCCAGTGTGTGCACTGTTTCCGATCGAGCCACGTCGAGACCGATCTTGAGCATCGCTTGTTTAAATATGTCGCGGGCCTCGCCCTTAATAATGGCTTCGGGCTTCGCGCCGATCATTTCCACGCCATATTTCTTTAGGATGCCGGCGTCGTGTAGGTCCATCGACAAGTTGAGACCAGTCTGTCCGCCGAGTGTCGGTAGGAGTGCGTCGGGTCTTTCTTTGAGGATGATTTTTTCCAGTGCATCAACCGTAAGTGGCTCAATATAAGTCACATCAGCGAACTCTGGGTCCGTCATGATGGTTGCCGGATTGCTGTTCACTAGGACGACCTTGTAGCCTTCCTCGCGGAGCGCTTTACAAGCTTGTGTGCCGGAATAGTCAAATTCGCAGGCTTGGCCGATAACGATCGGGCCGGAACCAATGATAAGAATAGTCTGAATGTCGGTGCGTTTTGGCATAAATTGTCGAAAGGGTGGATTTTTTGACCTCCCATGCAAGCACGAACGCGGACGAAATCGACCACATTTTTAGGTCATTTCGGAACGTGCAAATTTGTCACAAGTCCATAGTTTTTCCTTATATCATCTGATGACTTCCATTGTCAGACCCCAAAACGTCCTTTTTATTGAAATCATGAGTCGAAATCAAAAGCCTGTCGTCATCGTCGCCATTGTGCTCGGGGCACTTATCATCTTGCCATTGATCATCTTAATGATCTCCCGCGCCGGGGGAGATGCACCTCAATTGGGGATCGATGAAGCTTCCTCGAAGGGCAACAGCACAGTTGTGGACTTTGACCTGCGTCAATTGGCGGATCATGCCGAAAAGCTCTTATCTAAGGATTTGGTCGATGCGGTGCAAAAAGGGGATATCTCGCTCGATTTCATGGCAGGGTTAAACAAGGAGGCAAACAAGGCGCGTTCCGCACTGGCCTCAGGCAAATTGGAGCGAGCTGAGCAATACTACCGCAGCGTCGTGCAAACCGCGGAAGCGCAACTCGCGGCTCTTGCCCTAGCCGACCAGGCCCGTGCGCTCAACGATTCCACTTATACTGAACTCCAGCGCTTGGAATACTTGCAAAGTGCTTTCATCAACACCTACCGCGAAGCCGTAGAAACATACAGCGAAGCGCTTCGCTCGCTCAATGCCGGTCAATATCAGAAAAGTATCTATAGTCTCCTCTCGACCGGAGCCATTCTCGGGGATTTGGAAGCCAGAGCGATTCAGCAAATTGGTGATATTTTGGAAACTGCCAAGGTCGCCCTAGAGGCGTATGATTTATCCGCAGCAAAAAATGCCTATCAGGAAGTATTGCGCATTGATTCGGCAAATAAGTCCGCGACTGAGGGACTCGTCATGGTTCAGGCGCTTGAGGGCATTGCCGAAGAAGTGAAGTCTATCAAAGCCCTTGAAGCGGCAGGGCAATACGAAGCGGCACTCGAGCAACTTGATAAGTTAGCTGCGAACAATCCGAATAATCCTTTTCTCCGTAACCAACGAGTCGCGATCGAGGCACGCATATTAGAGCGCGACTATAATGCGCTAGTAGCTCAAGCGACCAAAGCTGAAGCTGAAGGTCGTTTAGCTGATGCGATCAAGGCGCTCGAAGCGGCGATTGCTCTCAAGCCAACCGCTGAGATGCAGAAACGCCTCGTCGCGCTTCAAGAACAATACAAAGCGGTTCGTCTCGAACAGCTGTTGGTAACTGGTTACGACGCGCTCAAAGCTGGACGTTACGAAGTAGCCCGTGATCTCTATAAAGAAGCTATCGCACTTGAGCCCAACTCTAAAGAGGCCCGCACTGGCCTCGAAAAAGCATCGAGCCTCTACCTCGCAAATATTCGCTATACTCAGAATATTGCCAACGTTTCCAAGTATATCAAAGAAGGGCGCTACCCCTTGGCTGCAAAATTCTTTAATGACGCCATGGCGAGTCGCCCCAGCACGGTGCCACCTTCACAAATCGCCGCAGAGCAAAAGCTGCGGACTGTGATCGATGCGCAAAGCCAAGAGGTTTCGGTGACTGTCGAGTCAGATAAACGCACTTATGTCAGTATCATCGGTGTGCAACCGCCGGATCGTTTTAAAGTTACGGAGCTAAATCTGTTTCCTGATGTCTATATAGTGAAGGGCACACGCAGCGGCTACAAATCAGTCGAAATCGAGTTGAAAGTCGATGCCACGAAACAGAACCAAAAAATCACCGTCGAATGCACCGAGAAACTCTAGTTTATCCGATCAGCTGCGGCCTGTTATTATTGGCGTCGGCAGTGTTGCTGACGGCGGCGCCGGACCCGAATATTTTTGACGGACGTGTCCAGTCTTCGGAGAGCACTGAGTCTTCCGAGAGTGCATCTAGTGGCACGGCCGCAGAGATTCCTGCCGAGGCAAGTGGCTCGGGTGCAGAATCCACCGACGGTTCCAGTGAACGGGACTTTAGTGAAATCGGCGGTGTGGGTGGTGGAGAAACTGTCGCACAATCCGGTTCAAAGGATGAGACTAGTGGCAGCTCAGGTGCCGAATCTGAAGTAGCTGGTCAAACCCCGAGCGGAGGCGGAGGCGGTGGCAGCGCGAATGGACAAGAGCCACCCGAGGGCACCATCCCAGGAGGCAGTGGTAGCGGCGGGGTTGCAGGCGAAATACCAGAAGGTGCTCAACCCGGTGGCTCCGGTTCCGGCAATGGTTCTGAACCGCGGGATTTTAATGAATTTGGTTTTGGTGGGGCGAGCTCTGAAGAAACAGTTGAGGTGAACCGCTCTAAAAGTAGTGGCGGTGGCAGCGAGTCGAGTACTGCTTCTACAGGCACTACGAACTCGGGCAGCACGAGCACCGGCAGTTCGAATAGCCAAGGACAAGACTCTGCTGGTGGTTCGCAATCTGGTAATGTCTCCGGCGGCGGCAGTGGTGATTATGGCTCCAACCTACCTTCCGGAATTTGAGTGATGAAAAGTAAATTTAGAATAGTGAACTACGGCTGGCTTCTTTTTTTGGTGGCGCTTTCTACTGCACATGGCCAGCTCCGCGTGATTGAAGAAGAAGCGATTCCATTCACCCGATTTTTATCGAAAGCAGATTTTGATCAGCGCTACCCCGGCGCGATTTTGGATGATCCATCAAAGCTCGATACCGGTTGGTATGTGATCTATGAGCACGAGTCGCTCAGTTATTATTTCGGTCCGATCTTGCTCGAGTCGACTGGGCAAGATTACTACGAACAACTCAAAACCACTGTCGGTGAAGCGGTGGATCAGCGTCCGACGATAGAAGGTTATCGTTTAGAGTTAAGCTTCGAGCCGAAAGCGTCTTCATCCTCATCGACCGCCACAACAAATCCACCGGCAGAGGAATCCAGTGAGAGTGGTTACAGTACACCACAACCCGCGCCGAAGCCTAGTATCTTTGAAGTGATTAAGCGCTGGTTTGGTTTTTGAACGTTAAATGGTAATTCGCATCTTAGTTTTGTGTTTCATCGGTCTTAGTTCAGCACTGGCTGGTCCGATCGCCACCTTACGTCTGGATAAAGGAGTGATGGTGCGCTCTGAGATTTTGTATGCGGATGATGATTTTCTTTATTGCCGAAAGATTACGAACCCGGATGAGGAATTTTCAGTGCCAATGGATAGGGTGCCTCAGAGCTTACAACGACGGGTGCAGGATTTACTTAAAAAGGGAGATTTGACAAAGCCTCCATCTGAAATTGCGCAGGAGAAGCTCGCTAATGACCAGAGCATCGGTGGTTGGATATTGACGGACTTGAACTCTCCCGAAGATGGGCAGGTGATTAAGTTACTCAGCCTTGAGGCTGAAGCGAATTATCCAGGTAAACCGAAGATACATTTTCGTTTTTATCGAAAGAAATACGAAGCATTCATCGATTTTGACCACAAGATGACGTTTATCCGTAAGTGGACGGTCGCATATCAAGTGGATGATGGACCCTTGATAAAGGAGAGCTGGACGTTGAATAGTGTGGGTAAAGTTTCTTTCTCACCTCGTGCATTTTATTTAAGGGATCAAATGAAGGGCGGACGGGTGCTGCGCGTCTTTGTTAAAGACTACCATGATCAGGAATTAGAGCTGCAGTTTGATATAAACGGCTTCGGAGAAGGTATTGAGCAGTTGGAGGCAGGACTTGGACTTTAGTCCGTAATACTGGTAACCATAAAAAAGCCGCATCGGTTAGGATGCGGCTTTTGAAAAACTTATGGTATCAGAGCTTCTAACTCCCAACTTCTAGCTCCTTTTTACGGAAGCTTGGTGGTTCCCATTAGGAACTTGTCGCACTCGCGGGCGACGGCACGACCTTCGTTGATCGCCCACACGATGAGGGACTGTCCGCGGCGCATGTCGCCGGCTGCGAAGACACCGTCGACGCTGGTCTTGAACTTGCCGTATTCGGCTTGCACGTTGGAGCGAGCGTCGAGGTCGAGACCTAGCTCTTCAGCGATGGTGGCTTCTGGTCCTAGGAAGCCCATTGCGAGGAGGACGAGTTCGGCTTTGAGCACGCGCTCGCTGCCTTCGACTTTCTTCGGGATGAAGCGACCGTTGTCGTTGGTCCATTCGATGTTGTGGATGTGCACTGCCTTGACGTTGCCATTGGCATCGCCTGTGAAGCGGCTAGAGCTGACTAGGTATTGACGTGGGTCTTCACCTTGAATCGCTTCGGCCTCTTCTTGACCGTAGTCCATCTTGTAAGTCTTTGGCCATTCTGGCCATGGGTTGTTTGCCGTGCGCTCTTCTGGCGGTTTCGGCATGATCTCAAGCTGCACGACGCTCTTACATCCGTGGCGGAGGGAAGTGCCTACACAGTCGGTGCCGGTGTCGCCACCGCCGATGATCACGACGTTCTTGCCTTTAGCGAGTTCGCTGAACTGCTTTGACTTACCGTCCTTGACGTCCCAAAGCTCCTTGGTGTTGGGCCCGAGGAACTCCATTGCGTAACGGATGTTTTTAAGCTCGCGGCCTTCGATCGGAAGGTCACGTGGCTTAGTGGCACCACAGCAAAGCACGACGGAGTCGAAGTCTTCCAAGAGCTGCTTAGAGGAAATGTCGACGCCGATTTCGACGCCGCACTTGAGGATGACGCCTTCGTCTTCCATCAACTTGACGCGACGAGTGACGACTTGCTTTTCAAGCTTCATGTTGGGGATACCATACATGAGGAGACCACCTGGGCGGTCTGCACGTTCGAAGAGAGTGACGAGGTGGCCAGCTTTGTTCAGCTGATCAGCAGCTGCGAGACCTGCAGGTCCGGAACCGACGACGGCTACCTTCTTGCCAGTGCGCTCAGCAGGCGCTTGTGGCGTGACCCAACCTTCGGCCCATGCCTTGTCGATGATGGAGCATTCAATGTCCTTAATGGTCACGGCTGGCTCGATGAGTCCTAGCACGCAAGAGCCTTCGCAAGGGGCGGGGCAGACGCGGCCAGTGAACTCTGGAAAGTTGTTGGTCTTCGAGAGGCGCAGGTAAGCATCCTTCCACTTGCCGCGGTAAACGAGGTCGTTGAACTCCGGGATCAGATTGTTGACGGGGCAACCGCTCGCCATGTTGGCGAGGGTCATGCCTGTGTGGCAGTAAGGTGTGCCGCAATCCATGCAACGTGAGCCTTGAGTGCGCACTTTGTCTTCGTCGAAGTGTTCGTGAATTTCGTTCCAGTCCTTGACGCGTTCGAGTGGCGGACGATTTGCAATCGTCTTGCGCTCGAATTCCATAAATCCAGTTGGTTTGCCCATAATTTAAAAAGAAGTTAGAAGTTAGGAGACAGTAGTTAGAAGCTAGCATGATGAGGCCAAGACCTTTTGCGAGTAGCTGTTTAACATACGTCCAATTTCGTCGATTTGTTTGAAGTGTGTTTCTGTTTTTGCGTAACCGAGGTCGGCTGCGAGTCGGAGGTAATAGCGGCATTCATTTAATGAACCCTGCGCTATGTTAAAGAAGCGTGCTTTATCTGCAGACGAACGTTTCCCATATCCTTCGGCAATATTGGCCGGGATGGACACTGCGGCACGTCGGAACTGAGATGTCAGTCCGAACTTTTCGCAATCTGGGAATTGTTGTGTCATTTGATAAGTGTCTAATACGAATTGATGTGCTTTTTGCCAAACAAGGAGTTGTTCGAAGCTAGCGGTCGTCGGGTTTGTTTCCATTGCTTCTGACTTCTAGCTTCTAAATCCTAACTCCTTTTTAGTGTCCCGCTGCGACGTTTTCTTCGAATGCGGCTTGAATGGCATCGTCACCGGCGAGGCCGGCGGCTTCTGCGCGTTTGATGGCTTGGAGCACACGCTCGTAGTCCTGTGGCATGATCTTGAGGATCTTGCCGGCTGTGTCAGGCCAGCCATCGAGGATGGATTGACCGCGAACCGAACCTGTGAGTTCGACGTGTTTCTCGATCTTACCCTTCACTAGTGCGATCTCTTGATCTTCGCACTCGATGAGTTGGTAGACGTTGACCATGTCAGGATTTAAACTGTTCTGCACGAAATCACCTGCTTCGTCGTAGACGTAAGCCACACCGCCGGACATGCCAGCGCCAAGGTTACGGCCAGTCTTGCCGAGGTTGATCACCATACCGCCAGTCATGTATTCGAGCGCATGATCACCGAGACCTTCGATGACGGCTTCGACGCCGGAGTTGCGAACGCAGAAGCGTTCACCAGCCATACCTGCGATGTAGGCTTCGCCCTTGGTTGCGCCGTAGAAGCAGACGTTACCAGTGATAATGTTTTCGTGAGCCACGAATGGAGATTCAGGATCGGGACGAACGATGATTTTCGCACCGGAGAGACCCTTGCCTAGGTAGTCATTGGTATCACCAGTGACGGTGAATGTCATACCCTTCGGGCAGAATGCGCCAAGGCTTTGACCAGCAGAGCCCTTGACATTGATCTTCAAGGTATCATCTGGGAGGCCCTTAGCCCCATACTTACGAGAGATTTCAGCTCCAGTGATGGTGCCGACTACACGGTTAGTGTTGATGATCGGCAGGTCAATGACGACAGGCTTGCCGTCGTTGATGGCAGGCTGTGCCTTCTCGAGGATCTCGGTGACGTCGAGCGAGCGGTCAAGCAAGTGATCCTGATCCTTGGTGCAGTAAGTGCCGACTTCTGGTCCTACGTTTGGACGGTAGAGGATCTTGCTGTAATCGAGGCCCTTTGCTTTCCAGTGATTGATGCCGGCGCGCATTTCGAGTTTATCGACGCGACCAACCATTTCTTCGATCGTGCGGAAGCCAAACTTCGCCATGACTTCGCGCATTTCTTCGGCGATGAAGTTCATGAAGTTGACCACTGCGTCTGCACCACCCTTGAACTTCTTGCGGAGTTCGAGGTCTTGAGTGGCGACGCCGACAGGGCAAGTGTTCTTGTGGCAAACACGCATCATCAAGCAACCAAGGGTCACGAGTGGTGCCGTGGCGAAACCGAACTCTTCGGCGCCAAGCAAACAAGCGATCACGACGTCGCGACCTGTCTTGAGTTGACCGTCTGTTTCAACCCGAACACGTGAGCGTAGGTCGTTGAGAAGGAGCGTCTGATTGGTTTCGGCAAGACCGAGTTCCCAAGGAGCACCTGCGTGCTGGATGGAGGAGCGCGGCGATGCACCTGTGCCACCGTCATAGCCGGAAACGAGGATGCCGTCGGCCTTTGCCTTGGCAACACCGGCAGCAATTGTGCCGACACCGACTTCGGATACCAGCTTCACATTCACGCGGGCTTTGACGTTGGAGTTCTTAAGGTCGTGGATCAGTTCCGCCAAATCCTCAATTGAGTAGATGTCGTGGTGAGGTGGAGGAGAGATCAAGCCAACACCTGGAGTGGTGCCGCGAGTCTTAGCGATTTGTGGCAACACCTTGTGTCCAGGTAGCTCGCCACCTTCGCCAGGCTTTGCGCCTTGCACGATCTTGATCTGGATTTCGTCAGAATTGACTAGGTAATTACTGGTTACGCCGAAACGTCCGGATGCAACTTGCTTGATGGCTGAGCGGCGGCTATCGCCATTTTCATCGGGGGTGAAACGATCTGGATCTTCGCCGCCTTCACCAGTGTTGGACTTGCCGCCGAGACGGTTCATTGCAATGGCGAGGGCTTCGTGTGCTTCCTTGGAAATGGAGCCGTAGGACATCGCACCGGTCTTGAAGCGCTTCACGATGGAACGTGCAGATTCGACTTCTTCCAGCGGGATTGCTTTGGCTCCGTCAAATTTGAAATCCATGAGACCACGAAGTGTGAACATCTCCTTTGACTGATCGTTGACGATATTAGAATATTCGGTGAATACCGCACGATCGCCTTGGCTGGTTGCGAGCTGTAGCTTGTGGATCGTCATCGGGCTGAAGAGGTGGCGTTCGCCGCCTGCACGCCATTGGTAGATGCCACCTGGATCGAGCGCTGCACCTTTTTCGTCACCGCGAAGACCGAATGCGTTGGAGTGGCGAATCCCTGCTTCCTTCGCGATGGTGTTGAGGCCGATACCTTCGACGCGTGATGCAGTCTTGGTGAAATACTTCTCTATGACGTTACGATTGAGACCGATCGCTTCGAAGATCTGTGCACCACGGTAGGATGCGACAGTGGAGATGCCCATTTTCGACATGGTCTTAATCACGCCGTTGAGGTTCGCCTTGAGGAAGTTATAACCAGCCTTTTCAGGAGTTAGATCCAGATCTCCACGGTCGACCATGTGACGAACTGACTCAAGAGCGAGGTATGGGTTGATGACGTTGGCGCCGTAGCCAAGCAGCAGTGCGAAGTGGTGCACTTCGCGAGGCTCACCGGACTCGAGGACGATGGAGACACGTGTGCGTGTGCCCTTGCTGATCAAGTGGTGGTGGAGACCGGCAACTGCAAGAAGTGCAGGGATAGGTGCCTTCTTTGGTCCGATCTTACGGTCTGTAAGGACGAGTATATTTACGCCGTCATTCACCGCGGCATCGGCTAATTCAAAGAGTTTGTCGAGTGCTGCCTCGAGGCCTGTTCCTGAGATTGAAGGCTCGGAGATGCTATTGTGCCCTTCTGCTAGGCCGCCGACTTGTGCTTCGAAAGTAATTGGAAGTTTGGCGGACTTGAAGCCAGCTAGCTTGATGTTCTTAAGTTGGGCGAGTTGCTTGTCGTCGATCAATGGCGACTCGAACTTAATCATGCGGCAGCTATCTGGACCTGGGCGAGTGAGGTCGCCTTCAGAGCCAATGAACGACACGCTGGCCGTGACGAGTTCTTCACGGATCGGGTCAATCGGAGGATTGGTGACCTGAGCGAAGAGCTGCTTGAAATAGTTATACATCGTCTGCGACTGATCGGAGAGGACGGCCAGTGGCGCGTCGTTACCCATCGAGCCGAGTGATTGCTTACCTGTTTCGGCACTTGGTCCGAGGATGAAGCGTATGTCTTCGAAGGTGTAGCCAAATGCCTTTTGGCGAGTTTCGATGTCGTCGAAGTTGTCTTCTGGAAGTCCTTCGGGCTCTGGAAGTTCTTCGGAGTTCACTAAGTTCTCCTTTAGCCACTGTCCGTAAGGAGCTTGCTTGGCGACATTTTCCTTTACCTCGGCATCGCCGATGATGCGACCTGCTTTCATATCCACTAGGAACATGCGACCTGGCTCTAGGCGACCTTTTTTGACGACGTTTTTAGGCTCGATGCCCGCAAGGACGCCGACTTCAGAGGCGAGGATGACTTTGTCATCGGATGTGACGTAGTAGCGAGAAGGGCGGAGACCGTTTCGATCGAGTGTGGCGCCGATTTGGACGCCGTCCGAGAAAGCCATGGATGCTGGACCATCCCAAGGCTCCATCATACAAGCATGGAACTCGTAGAATTCCTTCTTGAAGTCGGGCATGTTTTTGTGACGTTCCCAAGGTTCTGGGATCATCATCATCATGGCATGCGCGAGGCTACGGCCGGAAAGGATAAGGAACTCTAGGCAGTTATCGAACTTCTGCGAGTCGGAGCCATCTTCACGGATGATGGGTAGGAGCTTCTTGATGTCTTTGCCGAATACTTCGCTGGCAAGCTGCATTTGGCGAGCGTAGAGCCAGTTTTCGTTGCCGCGAACCGTGTTGATTTCACCATTGTGGCAAAGGTAGCGGAATGGCTGAGCGCGCGGCCAGCTTGGAAATGTATTGGTCGAGAAACGTGAGTGCGTTAGCGCGAGGGCTGAGTCCATGGACTCATTTGATAGGTCAGGGAAGTATGCCTCTAGCTGCTCAGTGGTCAGCATGCCCTTGTAGGTCATTGTACGGCTGGAGAGGGAGCTGATGTAGAAGAGCGCATCTTCATCGCTGCCGCTATAGCGGATCCGGTGCGTAGCGACACGGCGTAGGATGTAGAGCTTGCGTTCGAATTCGAGGCCAGCGGGCACATCGCCACGGCCTACGAAAAATTGGCGCATTACGGGCTCGCAGGCCTTGGAAGCTTTGCCGAGTATTTCGCTGCGGACAGGAACGTCGCGCCAGCCGATCATGCTTAAACCTTCTTCTGTGACGATGTCTTCGATGATTTGTTCTTCAGATTTACGCTCTTCATCGTTCTTAGAGAGGAAGACAAAGCCGACGCCGTAGTCACCTTCAGCGGGGACGTCGAAGCCGCACTCAGCTTGGCAGACGCTCTTAAAGAAGTTATGTGGTAGCTGGATGAAGATACCTGCACCGTCACCAGTAATAGGGTCACAGCCACAACCACCGCGGTGGTCGAGGTTTACACAGATTTCCAGTGCGCCTTTAACGATATCGTGGGATTTACGCCCTTTCATATCGACGATGAGGCCGATACCGCAGTTTTCGTGTTCGTTTTGAGGATCGTAAAGACCCTGCGCCTTGGGCTGGATGTGTGATTTGTCCATAACTTGTATTAAATGATTCGGTTAAAAGTGGCTTATTTATCGCGATTTCAGGCGCTCGCAGCGCTAAGTTGATGGATCGCAGATATTAAAAGGAAGGTGGAAAGTAATAATTGCTGGGGCACTGTCTAGAGAAAATAACCCTTATGCGCGCAAGTGTTTCAACTTGCACCTTTTTTTGTAGCAGATTTGAGTCCAAAAAACTGGGACATGCCCGGTTTTGAAGTAAACGCATTACGCGCTGTCAGGCTTTCTTAGAAGAAGCGCACTGTTTTCGAGCGCATGGCTTCGTGCTCTTCGTCTGTGCATGGTGCATTAGTCGGTGCATCGGCTTCTTTAGCAGTCGAAGAGACTAACTCGTTGCTGAGCATGTAGTTCTCCACTTCTTCGCCGCTGACATCGGCCAGCATAGTGCCGTCGATTTCGACACATGGGGAGAGTGGTTGTCCCGATTTCTCGACCATTTCCGCATATTGAACGGGATTATTGATGATATCACGGTCTTCGTATTCGAGACCGTATTTTTTCATGATAGCGCGAACGCCCATGCTCCATCCGCAGGTAGGTTTTAGATATGCAATAATCTTCATACTCGCTACTTGTTGGGATTTTGAGGCGATGTCAACTCAGCGAGTGGCAAAGGGGTGCTTTTGCGGCGATTAAAATGGAAAATCTACTGTTTGGGAACCGGGCGCGCGCTGACAATGCGCCAAGTACCGTCGCTTGTTTGCCCTATGCTAAACAGGCTGGTAAATTGATCTTCCTCCGCATACTCGACTCGCATCCGCTGACTGGGTGTGAGACTGGGGCCATAGCGAACTCCATCATGCTCGTAATCAATCGCTTCCTCAGGTGCCCCTGAAAGCGGTTCGAAGGTGATGCGCTTAATTGGTAGGCCGAGCTCGTAGATCAGAGCCGCTTTGAGCATGGATAGTGTGCGATCGTCACAGCCTTCGAGTTCATAGAGCGCGAGGAGGGAATCTACGGTGCTGGCTTGATTCGCTTGGCGGAATTCGGTAGCAAATCCGTCTAAGCCTTCTACCGATGCTTCGAACCGGCTGCAAGCGGAGGTCGTGAGCAAGCAGGCTGAGAAAATAAAAACGGCTACCTGAGATAGCCGTCGTAAAATGGAGAATGCTGGTTCCATTGTATAGGACTCACCGCTTCGTCAGCGGCGGGGTCGTGATATTTGAAAACGTTCTTTGCTCGTTAGAGTGATTTGCTTTCTGCCGAATCTTCGGATGTTTCGAAATCGTAGTCGTCAAAAGAATCCTGCGTCGGGTCGGCTGGGCGGTTGACAGTGCTGGATTGTTCGATGCGACCACTTTTGAAGCCGGTGGCGACGATGTTGATGCGTCCGAGGTGCTCGATGCCCAGGTTTTCAGTTAGCGCGTGGCGCAAATGAGCCTGCAAGGTTTCCTCGACTGAGCGTAGGCGCCCACCACTGAGGAGTTTGATAGAGACGTCAAGGTGAGTGATTTTACCTTTTTGCTGTATGCGGACATGTGGCTTGGAAACATCATTGAGTTGCTGGCACGAAGTTTGCACCAACTCGATGATGGCCGAGCGACTGACCATAACGCGCCCGTTCTCTGTGACATAAGCGACGACTTTCTTTGGCTGGCGTCGCACCAGTAATATCAGCAGAAACGCGCATACGATTGCGCCGCCGCCAATATACAGGTAAGCGGGCTGTGTCAGGTGCTGTAGTGCCTCAGTGATTTCGGCGAAGTCCATAATGTTTTAGTGCGTAAGGAAGGTGCCGACTAGTCGGTGTGTGGTTGGTGATCCCAGTCTTCTTTAGCTTGTTCTTCTTCCGAGCGGACACCGTCGATCACAACATTGACGCGAGCGACGTTCTTGCTGGTCATTTTTTCAACCTGCTCAGAGATACGTTGCTGAATGTCTGTGGCGACTACGGCCAGTTCGACGCCAAAGCGTAGAATTACGCGGATTTCGATTTTGTAATCGCCGACTTCGTCTTCATCGACGCGGACGCCACGTTCGTCGCCTTTTTTCGATTTAAAGATGTCTGCGATACCGTCAACGAAGCCGCCGCCGACAGCGACGACACCTGTGACTTCGAGTGCGGCGAGGCGCACGATGTTGGCGACAACGCTATGATTGATGCGGATTTCGCCAAGTGAATTGGAATCCTCAGATAGTGTAGGGATTGTGGACTCGTTGTTTTCAGATGAATTACTCATGGTCTGTTGGATACGGGTTGAATGCTTTTTAAGTGTATAGGTCTTTAGGGACGCGTTCGATAAACTCTTCGATGTATTTCGTCGTGGCTTTACCTTCGCGGAAAATGGGGTCGCGGATGATTGCCCGCGAGAAGGGAATGTTCGTTTTGATGCCGCGGATTAAATATTCGCCAAGTGCGCGATCCATGCGGTCGAGCGCGAGTTCCCGAGTCTTACCGGAAGTCATGACTTTGGCGATCATACTGTCGTAGTAAGGTGGAATGGTGTAACCGCTATAGCAGTGTGAGTCGATGCGCACGCCATGGCCACCTGGAGCATAGTAGAGACCGATTTCACCTGGGCAGGGGGCGAAGTTGCGGCCCGGGTCTTCAGCGCAAACACGGCATTCGATACAATGTTTGGTGATTTTGATATCTTCCTGCTTGTAGCTGAGTTTCAGTCCGCTGGCGATGAGCAGTTGCTCTTTAACTAGGTCCACTCCGGTGACTTCTTCAGTCACGCCGTGCTCCACTTGGATTCGAGTGTTCATCTCGATAAAGAAGTAGTCTCCGTTGCCATCGACGAGGAACTCGACCGTGCCAGCCCCTTCGTATTTGACAGATTTCGCCAATTTGACGGCATCTTCACCCATTTTCTTGCGAATTTTATCGGAGATAAAGGGAGAGGGCGCTTCTTCGATGACCTTCTGGTGGCGACGTTGAATTGAGCAATCTCGCTCACCAAGGTGGATGACGTTGCCAAATTGGTCGCCTAAGAGTTGAATTTCGATATGGCGTGGTGCGTCCAGGAAGCGTTCGAGATATACAGCGCCGTTGCCGAATGCCTTTTCAGCTTCGTTGCGCGCGTTGTTATATTCTTTGACGAATGTGACTGCGTTGTGGGCTGTGCGCATGCCCTTACCGCCGCCGCCGGCGACGGCTTTAATAATAACCGGATATCCGATCTTTTTAGCCTCTGCTAGAGCGTCTTTCTCGTTGTCGACCGTGCCATCACTGCCTGGAATAACAGGCACCTTGGCTTTGACCGCCATATCACGCGCTTTCGCTTTGTCGCCGAAGTTGATGATCGCTTCAGGGCCGGGGCCGATAAACTTGATATTGCACTTCGCGCACTGCTCGGCGAAGTCTGCGTTTTCCGCGAGGAAACCGTAGCCTGGGTGGATTGCATCGACGTTCGCTATTTCAGCAGCTGCGATGATGCGATCTGCCTTCAGATAGCTTTGATTGCTTGCAGGTGGCCCGATGCAAATCGCTTCGTCTGCGAGTTGAACGTGTAGGGACTGCTCGTCGGCCTCGGAGTAAACGGCGAGCGTTTTGATCCCAAGCTCGTTACAAGCGCGGACGATGCGGAGCGCGATTTCGCCCCGATTGGCGATAAGAACTTTTTTAATCATTCAAAAACTATGCAGTTTTAACTTTGAACAGTGGCTGGCCGTATTCGACCGCTTCACCATTCTCGATGAGCACTTCAGTGATAGTGCCGCTGATCTCAGCTTGGATCTCGTTCATCACCTTCATTGCTTCGATGATGCAAACGATGGAGTCAGCGCCGATCTTGTCGCCAACTTTTGCGAATGCAGGGCTCTCAGGTGATCCTGCACTATAGAAAGTGCCGACCATCGGGGATTTGACGACCTCGATGCCTTGTTCGTCCACTGGTGCTGCAGCGGCAACGGGTGCGGCGGCAGGTGCTGCTGCGGCTGGCGCGGCGGCAACGGGTGCGGCATGAATAACTTGTGGCGCTTCACCGTTTTTACGGCTGAGGCGTAGCTTGAAGCCTTCTTCTTCGATTTCGAACTCAGAGAGCTCCGAGCGTTTCATCAGATCGACTACCTGTTTAATTACTTTTAGGTCCAAATTGTGTCCTTTCTTAAGGGTTAGTAAGTGAAGCGTGAGATTTATTTACTATTTACTACTAAGAAGAAGTAAATAATTGGTCACACTTAAGGGAAGCTTTTCTGAAGGTGCAATGCCTTTGTTGCATTCTTGATGCACTTGGAATCGGCTGAAAAATGAGCTTTCACTTGATCGATACGCCACTCATCCTCCCCGAATGCCCAAGTGCAGTTTTAATCAGGTAAAAATCAGTGGCCTTGTCACCTGCGTGCCCTCGACCGAGAAATGTATCGACGACGAGGTGGCGCTCTTTGGCGGAAACGAGAAGCAAATTGCACGTTTGAAAAAGACGATCGGTTTGGACCGTCGTCGGGTGGCGGATCCGGGCACGACTGCAGCAGACCTTTGCGGGGCGGCCGCGCAGCATTTATTTCAGCAGTCCGCAGTCGGTATTGATCAAGTCGATGCTTTGGTCTGTGTGACCCAGACGCCCGATTATTCGCAACCATGTAACGCGGCTGTACTCCATGGGCAGTTGGGGCTACGCAAGGATTGTGCCGCATTTGACGTCAACCTCGGTTGCTCCGGTTATGTTTATGGCCTTTGGTTGGCGCATATGATGGTTTCGGCAGGTGGTTGCGAGCGTGTCGTGGTGCTTGCCGGTGATACGATCAGTCGTTTGGCGCATCCAAAAGACCGCGCCGTTGCGCCGATTTTCGGCGATGGTGGCAGTGCCACTTTGGTTGAACGCAGCGCAGCGGACTTACCTGCGTGGTTCAGTCTCGAAACCGATGGCACCGGATTTGATAAATTAATTGTTCCAGCGGGCGGTCAACGCACGCCGTGCTCTCCGGAGACGGCAGTCGAAACGGAGGATGAGGGAGGCAATTGTCGCACTCCAGAAAATCTCTACATGGACGGCGCGGAGATTTTTAATTTTTCGATTCAAGTCGAGCCACGCGCGGTGCAAGAGCTGTTAGAGTATGCGGGCATCGAGATTGAGGCGGTGGATCATTTTGTATTTCATCAAGCCAATCGCTATATTTTGACGAATATCGCCAAACGTTTGAAAATCGATCTAGCGAAAGTGCCGATGCAAACAGTGGAGCGCTATGGCAATCAAAGCTCCGCATCCATACCATGTGCGATTTGCGGTGAGCTGCCCGACGCCTTGCGAGCAGGCTCGCAGCGGGTGCTACTGTCCGGCTTTGGTGTGGGGCTATCTTGGGCGAGTGCTCTTTTAGATCTAGCGAATTTGTCTGTTTGTGAAATCATCGACTTTAAGGCGAGTGAATAGAAACTTGTTCACCTACATGATTTAAGGTATCCATCGTCTAACTACAAAACTGACCCTTATGAGCTTAACGCAATTTATTGAAGACTTTGAAGAAGCGGTTGAAGACGTCGAAGCCGGCACTTTAAATGGTGCAACGAATTACCGCCAGCTAGAGCCGTGGGACTCGCTTGCCGTGCTCACGGTCATCGCAATGCTGGATGCTGATTACGGAGTGCGCCTCAAAGCCGACGACTTGAAAAGCTGTGAAACTTTAGAGGCACTTTACGCGCTGGTTCAAACCAAGGTGAGTTCATGAGCGGTTCTATTTTAGTGATTGGCGCAACCGGTTCGATCGGCGGTGCCATCGCGAGCCATCTGCCTACAGATGGTTTTGAAGTGACGCTCTCTGGGCGTAGTGCAGAGAAACTGAATATACTTTCCATCGATGGCGCGGAGCAAAAAATCGTTGCCGATTTATCAACCGAAGAAGGTCGACAAGCACTGGTCGCCAGTTCACCTGAGTTAGATGGTGTTGTCTTTGCTGCAGGGGTGGCACCACTCGCGCCCGTCCGCTATTTGAAAGAGGTGGATTTGGAGGCATGTTTTCAACTCAATGCATGTATGCCGCTGCTGTTGGTTCGAGATTTATTGAAAGCGAAAAAGATCAATAAAGGCGCATCCATTGTTTTTCTTTCTTCTGTATCAGCCAGTAAGGGCGCAGTCGGTTACGCGGCTTACTCTGGCAGCAAAGCGGCGCTTGAAGCATCGGCGCGTTGCCTTGCAGTGGAGTTAGCGCCGAAAGGAATTCGCGTGAACTGTATCGCGCCTGGAATGGTTGAAAGTGATATGTCTGACGGCTTCGCAGAAAATGCTTCAGCAGATGCGCTGGAGGCACATGCGAAAGCTTATCCATTAGGGGTGGGTCGACCGCAGGATGTCGTCGGTGCAGTCAGCTTTTTACTTTCAGATGCTTCGCGTTGGATCACCGGTGTGACCTTGCCTGTGGATGGAGGATTTACGATATGAAAAAATTAATCATCGTCGGCGCCGGCGGCTTCGGCCGTGAAGTATATGCTTGGGCTGCGCAGCATCCAGAGTGCGGCGAGGCATGGGAGATACATGGCTTTTTAGACGACGACACCACTGTCTTGGATCGGTTTAAATATCCGGTTGGTATCATTGGCACGATTGAAGGTCATGTTCCGCAAGCGGACGAGCTCTTTGTTTGTGCAATTGGTGCACCTCTTATTAAGCAGCGAGTCTGCGAAAAACTTTTAGAACGTTCGGCAAATTTCATTACTTTGATCCACCCATCCGCCGTGGTCGGCGTCAATGTGAAGCTTGGACGTGGTGTTGTTATCTGCCCTCAGGCAGTGCTGACGGTCGATATTGAACTCGGTGATTTTGTGGCAGTGAATTGCCACAGCAGTATCGGGCACGATGTGGTGATTGGTGATTACGCAACGCTCAGTGGGCATTGTGATGTCACTGGAAATGTTAGCATCGGTGCAAGGACTTTGCTTGGGAGTGGGGCACGTATTTTGCCGAGTAAAAAAGTTGGTTCGAATGCGCTTGTGGGTGCCGGTTCGGTAGTCATTCGCTCCGTTGCAGACGGTCAAAAAGTTTTTGGAAATCCGGCGCGTAAGTTTGATTAAGCGGCGCTAGCTGTTCAAATCGATGCGATGCCTGCGGCTAGAATTTCAGCGGCGCGTTCAATGTCTGCGCCATTGTGAGCGGTGCAAATGAAGCAGGTCTCGTAGGCGGAAGGTGGTAGGTAAACCCCATGCTCTAGCGCGTAGTTGAAGAGTTTGTTAAAATGACTAGTGGTGCTGGCGATGGCGTCATCGTAATTACGCACGGGTTCTTCACTGAAGAAAACGGCAAACATTGATCCGACTTGTGGCACCTGTAAGGGGAGACCCTTGGTTTGCGCTGCGTCAAGAAGCGCGGTGCGAATGGTGCTGCCTAGTGTGTCGAAAAGTGGATACGGGTTGTCAGTTTTTAGCTTCGTGAGTGCTGCAATGCCTGCGGCCATCGCGAGTGGGTTGCCGCTTAAAGTGCCTGCTTGATAGACGGGGCCAAGTGGCGCGAGATAATCCATAATTTCAGCTTTACCGCCAAATGCGCCGACAGGTAAACCACCACCGATAATTTTACCGAGTGCGGTTATGTCGGGTGTGATGTCCACGAGTTCCTGCACGCCACCTTTTGCTAGGCGAAATCCGGTCATCACTTCGTCGAAGATTAAGACCGTGCCATGCTCGGTGCAAAGTGAACGTAGGAGTTCAAGGAAACCTTTGTCGGGTAGGATGAGTCCGCAGTTGGCGGGATAGGGTTCGACGATCAGCGCGGCGATTTGTTCGGGGTGTTGCTCAAACGCGGCACGAACTCCTTCGGGGTCGTTGTAATCCACGACGATTGTTTCGGCAGCAAAACTTGCGGGTATGCCTGCACTGTCAGGGTTGCCTAGGGTCAGTGCACCGGAGCCTGCTTTCACGAGCAATGAATCGACATGACCGTGAAAGCAGCCTGCGAACTTTATGATTTTATCGCGACCAGTGTAGCCGCGAGCCAAGCGAATCGAAGACATCGTGGCTTCAGTGCCGCTGTTGCACATGCGCACTTTTTCGACCGAAGGCACCATCTCGACGATGAGCTCCGCCATCTCGACTTCGTAGGGATTGGGTGTGCCGAAACTGGTGCCGTTTTCGAGGGCCTTGGCGATTGCGGCTCGCACGTCCGGATCGTTGTGCCCGTGGATCGCGGGGCCCCAGGTGCAGACAAAGTCGATCAGATCTGTGCCATCGGCAGTCGTCAGGTGTGCACCGTTGGCGCTTTGGGTAAAGAAAGGTGCACCACCTACTGAGCGGAAGGCCCGAACCGGCGAGTTGACCCCACCGGGTATGAGTTGCTGCGCACGAGCGAAGAGATCGGTTGAAATTTGTTGGCTGTCCATAGACGCACTTTCAACTGCCAACTAACAACTTTCAACCAACAACTCTCAACTTACATATTTTTGTACGATGGGGATCCGGCGCCCGACACCGAAGGCGAGGGGTGTGGTTTTGAGTCCCGGAGCGGCTTGTTTGCGTTTGTATTCGTTGAGGTCGACCTTGCGGATGATGTCGCGCACGATTTCGGCATCGTAGCCACGCTCGATGATCTCTGCGGAGGAGAGACCTTCTTCAACATAGAGGCGAAGAATGCCGTCGAGAACTGGGTAAGGGGGCAAGGAGTCTTCGTCTTTTTGATCTAGGCGTAGCTCCGCGGAAGGCGCTTTTTCAATCGTGTTGACGGGGATGATTTCGCGCTCGTTGTTGATGTGACGTGCGAGGGCATAGACTTTCATTTTTGGCAAGTCGGAGATCACCGCGAGACCGCCGCACATGTCGCCGTAAAGCGTGCAGTAGCCTACGGAAATTTCGCTCTTATTGCCAGTTGTCAGCAGCAGTGCGCCGAACTTATTGGACATCGCCATGAGGAGCACGCCACGCGCACGGGCTTGAATGTTTTCTTCGGTCACATCGGCTTGCATGCCTTCGAAGAGCGGAGCGAGGGCAGACTCAGCGGAAGCGACGGTCTCGGCGATGGCGACTTCGTGATATTCGATGCCGAGGTTCTTTGCCAGTGCTGCTGCGTCGTCGCGGCTGTGCTGACTAGAAATCGCAGAGGGGAGGGCGATGCCGATCACGTTTTCTGGGCCAAAGGCTTCGGCGGCAATCGCTGCAACCACGGCAGAGTCGATCCCACCGCTTAAACCGATGAGGGCTTTCTTGAAACCGCTTTTGCGGGCGTAGTCACGTAGCCCCAGCACGAGCGCATCTTGTGTGGCAGCGTTGCCCTTAGGATTGAAATGCTCGGAGACGACCACCGCGGATGGATTGTTGATATCTATGACGCGATTTTCTGCGCGAAACGCGGCGAGGCCTGCGATGAGTCCGCGCTCGGGGTCGGCAATCAGGCTGCCTCCATCGAAGATGAGTTCATCATTGCCACCGACTGCGTTGCAATAAATGGCCGGGCATTTGCAGCGATCCGCAGCAAATTGGAGCAATGGTTCACGTGCTTCGTTTTTACCATCATGCCAAGGGCTAGCTGATAGATTAAGTAGCAGGTCGATCCCTTTCTCGGCGAATGTGGTGAGTGGGTCGACATTGTAGCGGCGGTTTGTTTGCACAGCGGGTGCTGTCCAGATATCTTCGCAAATAGTAATGCCGATACGTTTGCCATTCCATTCGTGGATGACAGGTGCTAGTGCAGGTTGGAAATAGCGGTCCTCATCAAAAACATCGTAACTAGGGAGGAGGCATTTGCGGGCCATGGTTTGTATGGTGCCGTTCTCGCACCATGCGGCTGCGTTGTAAAAAGGGCGCCCTGATTCGTCTTTGTTGCGCGCTTCGACTGTGCCTATGACTGCTGGCACGCTGCCTATCTCTGTGGCGATTGTTTTGAGGGTTGCTTCAATATCGCTGACGAAGCGGCTTTTAAAGAGAAGGTCCCGCGGCGGATAACCGCAGATGGCTAGCTCGGGGAAGAGCACAAGCTCTGCGCCGTCGGCCACGAGTGCCTGATAGGCATCAAGGATCAATTGTTGGTTGCCAGCTAAGTCGCCGACAGTGGTGTTGATTTGGGCAAGACCGATCTTCATGGGTAAAATTTAAAACAATTGTTTGATGTGGCGACTTGCAAATCGACCGATGGCATAGATAGTCACGATCGGTTACAAAACAGCCGAGAGGTAACGACTATTTTCCGATGTTAAGAGAACTCAAGACTTTCAGTATTTTCATTTCGATTACCCTGCTATTTTGCACTGCTGCAATCGCTTCGGAATCCGTTGTGCCTGATGTGTCGGAAACAGCTGAGACAGCGGAAGGACCATTGTTTTTGACGGTCGATTCGATAATGGAGCATATTAAGGCGAAAAGCCCTCGTGTTCTATTTGAGAAAGAATCGGTCCAGCGTGCGCTAGAGAAAAGCTTTCAACAGCGCGCGGCGCTCTTACCGCAGCTCTCGATACAGTCACAGCAGACACGTCAGCAATATGGCAGTGGCTTCGCGGGGGCTGATTTTGAGTCGCCGCCATTTAATTCGTTCAATGCTCGTGTGGTTGGGACCCAGACTCTGTTCGATACGCAAAAATATTCCCAATATCGTGTGGCAAAAATAAGTGAAGCCATCGCGCACAATGACTATGATGTCGCGGTGCAGGATATTTTGAATCAGGCGCTGCAGCTTTACTTTACCCATTTGCGGGATTTGCGCCGAGTGGAGATTTCGCAGGGAAATATCGAACGCGATCTGGAACTACTGGAGCTTGCACAGAAGCAGTTTGATGCCGGGGCGGCGATTAAGATCGATGTCACCCGGGCGGAGGTGCGTGTGGCGACGGAGCGCAGGACATTGATGGAAGCGGAAGCCTTGGTTGTAGATTCGATTCTCCAGTTGAAGGCACTTCTCGACGTGGACTTGGACCGCGAGCTTTTACTAGACCGATCAATCATTGAAGGCATCAAGTCGCCCCCGTCCTTGAAAAAGTATGCTACGATGGAAGATCTTCTTGGATTACGCCCTGAACTGGCGAGTGAGCAATTGCAGTTGGATCAGGCGCGATTAACTAGGAAGGCCGCGGCTTGGCAACGACTGCCTAGTATCGAACTGTTCGGGGAGTGGGGCTACGATTCGGATGACGCTTTTGATCGCGACGAGAAGGAGGCGTGGCTAGCAGGCATACGAGCGAGCATTCCCATTTTTGAAGGTGGACGTATCGCTTCGGAGCGCCGGGAGGCCGCTGCCGTGGTTCGTCAGCGCGAATATCTGATGCGTGATTTAGGGAATCGCATACAGCGCGAGTTTCGCTTCGCGATGATCGATATGGATTCGCGTTATGCTCAAATCGAGATTGCGCGTGATGAGATTCGTCTTGGGCGTGCGGAAATCGAGCAGGCGGAAGAACGCTATCGCGAGGGCCTCGCTGATAACCGCGAGTTGATCGACGCGCAGCAACGTTTATCCGATGCGGAAAACAGTCATCTGCGAGCCATTTATTTATACGGATTAAGTCGTTTGGCTTTTGCCCGTGCCATCGGATCAGTGGAGCGTGTGTTGGAATAGTTCGATGGCATCGCAACCTGAAAAACTTGTGCTCGCTTCGGCGTCTCCACGGCGGAGTGAATTACTCCAGCGTATGGGCTTGGCTTTTGAGGTGCATCCATCGCATGCCGAGGAAGACGATTCCGGATCGAACGGTCCTGAGCAAATGGTGCATCATAATGCGGCACTCAAAGCTGCCGCGATGGAGGACACTTATCCCGACGCACTCATCCTTGGTTCCGATACGACTGTTGCGATTGATGATCGGGTGTTGAGCAAGCCGACTGATTTGGCAGATGCCAAAGCCATGCTGCAACGTTTGTCCGGTCGCGTGCACACTGTCTATACTGCAGTGGCTTTGCATTGGAATGCTGGTGGCTTTAGGGAATGTTTTGTTGAGCGTAGTGATGTGTGTTTTAAGTCACTCGATGATGCCACGATCGATGCTTATTTTGCGATCGTCAATCCGCTCGATAAGGCCGGCGCTTATGGCATTCAGGAGGGCAGGGAATTGATTATCGAGTCCGTCGAAGGCTCTGTTGAAAATGTGATGGGGCTGCCGATTCAGGCACTGGCTGTTAAGTTTGCGGAACATCGCTTCGACTTTCGGGACGAAAGCTGATTCGATTCCTTTGATTTGAACGGCACAGAAACAGTTTCCAGTGGGCAGCACCCCTTTGATACGTATCGCCATGATCGTCGCTTCACGACTGTGTGCGCCCTGCTCATTGCGTTGTTACTGCATGTCGGTCTGCTTTGGGTGATTCCCGAGCAAATACTATTCTCTGCTGTTATCGGAGAGAAGGCAGATGACGTGCTCGAAGTGACGCTTGTGCCGCCCGAGCCTTTGACTGCGGATCAATTACGCTTCGTTGAGGTTAATCCAGAGGCTCCGGAGAATACGCCAGATCGGCAGGACCAGTATTCATTCAAAAATCAGCAATTGGCCAGTGAGAAGGTGAGTGACGAGCTGCTCGAAGCACCGGATGTGGATGGCGACACGCAGTCGCAAAAAATAATTCAAGGGGCATCGGAGCAAGCCCCACCCTTGACACCGGGCGTTTATTCGCCTCAAGCGAAACCAGGAGAGGGCGACGGCACTGACGGAGGTAAGCCAGGTGCGATTGCTCAGCCTACACCGACACCTGCGCCACCATTGCCAACACCGGCATTTTTAGAGCAAACACCCGTGACTGAAGAAGGTCCGGGTAGCCGGCTGGAAACGCCGGGGGTCGCAACCGAAGTGACGCCGAACCCCGATCCGGATGCGCCGATCAATGTTTATAAGCCATCGCCGCAGTCACCATCCGTTGAGCAAGCGCAAAACGGTGAAGGTAATGGTGGGTCGACAGCCAAGCCGATGCCCCGCGAACGTCCGCGCTTGGATCCCGAGTTGATACGCGGACCGTTGATGCAATCGACTGGCTCCACTCGTCTACGTGGCACCTTGGCGATCGATGCGACTTTCAGCGAGTTTGGCGAATATCAGCAACAGTTCTACGCCGCACTACAGGCTGGGTGGTATCAGGAGATTGAGTTTTACCAACCGATTGACACGTCTGCCACCGTGCAGGTTCGTTTTACGATACATGCGGATGGTAAGGTCACCGATGTTGAAGTCGTGCGAACTACGGCAGGTGAGATTGCCACCATTATTTGTGAAAGTGCGATCGTGAAGCGCTCACCGTTTCGCCCATGGACGCACGAGATGGTTCAGGTATTTGGCCAAGAGCGCACATTGACGGTCGCTTTTCATTATCGATGAGTCGTAGTTGAAGGAAAGGGTTGTGATTTTTCTAGATCTCATAACATTGCAACGTTTCAAGCATGCATAACGAGACACAGATTAAAGATTTACCCCTCACTAGAGGTGTGGGCGTCTTGGCGTCGAATGAAGACGGGCTCGTCGCATTGGAAAAGCCGATAGGGGTGCTTGCGCATCCAAATTCTGCGAAGGATAAGGAGCGTGCATTACTTGATGCGGCTTACGATTATGATGAGGAATGCTTCAGCTGGCAGAACGAGGCAGGCGAGGAGCAGCGAGTTTGGTTGATCAATCGCCTGGATTCACCGACCTCGGGAGTGATTTTGATCGGATTGAATGCCGAGATCGCCACGACGATTAAGCAACTTTTTGCCACTCATAAAGTAGCGAAGACCTACTATGCGGTGGTCAAGCGAGCGCCTTCATTGCCGACCGGTGTATGGAACGATTCCTTGAAAAAGGATGTGCTACGCGGCAAGCGCTTGGTCCGCAATGGTCAGAGCGTGCCGGCCAAGGCTCGCTATCAAGTGGTCAAGTCCCCCGTCGGAGGTTTTCCTGTATCTTTAATTAAACTCATGCCAGTGACAGGGCGGACGCATCAATTACGTGTGCAGTGTAAAAAACACGGTCATCCTATCGTGGGTGATCGCACATACGGTAGCTTTAGTTTTAACCGCGAAGTTTCGCGCGAAACGGGTGAAAAGCGAATGATGCTCCATTCGGGGGAAACGTCCGTGCGCTACGCTTTTAACGGTAAGATGAAAGATTTCAAAGCAGTTTCTGAACTACCTGAAGCTTTTCAATCGGTTCTATCGTTTCGCCCCGGTTTAAACCATGGGCGCCCGCAGCCGAAATCGGCCTCTAAGAAGAGACCTGTCAGTTCGTCTTTAGCGGCTCGTCGTTTTCGACGCTAGATAATCTTTGTTGGCTATGGTTGGCTTGAATATCTGATTTCTTTGGTGAGGGGTATCCTTTAGACCGCTGTAAAAAACTCATTTGGTTTGTCGGATTTCGCTCAAATCAGTGCTTCAAATGGATTTTAGTTTGAAGCATGGGTAAGTTTCTTGTTGTTTAGATTTATGAACTTAGAGGCTGCTACTACTCGAATCGAAAAGTCCTTTGCGAAATTAAATCAAGCCTATGGACGGCCGGTTTTTGATGAGCTGGCGATAGTTGGACTATCGGGTAGTTCACTGGAATTACACTTTTACGAAGGTCCTCGCGAAGCGGCCTTCATGGGTGAGTTTGCAGACGATAGTATTTCGCTGCGCAAAGAATTGACCGAAGATCAAACTGCACTTGGTGGTGAGTTCAGCTTTACCCGCGAAGGTGACGGTGTGGGAATCGACGCCTATATCTGCCTCGGTCCAGATGTTTACCTTTTCTGTAATAATACGAAGAAATCGATGTCCGAAGTGACTGCGGACCCAGCTTGGCTGGATGCGCAAGGGCAGTTCCTAAATGCTAGCCAGTTTTTCGCGGTCGACCCGTTGCAGTTGTAGTGGCTTCTCGCGGGTAACTTCGCGCTTAAAGCGATATCTTACTTACTCTTGTGCCAGCTCCAGCGAGCGGGCTTTCGCAGCAGCGAGTGCTTTATCGACGAGTCCGCGAAGGTCGCCTTCTTGAAAGACTTTAAGTGCGGCTGCGGTGGTGCCTCCTGGAGAGGTCACGGCGTCACGTAGATCTTCCGGTGCACTTTCGCTGTCCGCGAGTAGCATGGCTGATCCGAGTAAGGTGTCGATGGCGAGGGATTCTGCCAGTCCTTCGTCGAGCCCGCAGTTGATGCCGGCCTCACGTAGTGCGGCGACAAATTCAAAGACATAAGCAGGACCGCTGCCGCTGAGTGCGGTTACCGCATCGAGGTCGGATTCGTCCACCTCGTGGAAATTGCCCAATGAACTGAGGGTGTTTTCAACGATGCCAAAATCTTTCTCGGTGAGCCCGCGTAGTGGCGCAAATGCGGTGACGCCTGCTCCGATTTGACCGGGCGTGTTGGGCATGGTCCGAACAATGTTACGGGCTTTGGCGAATTTCTCGCTGAGTCTCGCGAGTGGTGTGCCGGCGAGGATGGAGAGCACAAGCTTGCCGGTGGCGGCGTCGGCGAGCGTGGTATCGATCGCGTTAAATTGCTGTGGCTTGCAGGCGAGTACGACGGCTTCGGCTTCGTAAAGCGCGTTGGTGATGTCGGCAAAATAGTGGATGCCAGTCTCTTCTGCAAGCGTGGGGCCAGTCGGATCGTCGCCGCAGGTGCAGGCGATTTCTTCAGGTAGGTAATGCTCTTTATCAAGCAAGCCGCGAACGATGGCGGAAGCCATGCGCCCTGCACCTATAAAAACAATGCGAATACTCATATTGGATTCCTTAAAGGGGATGGGTCATTGTGGCAGTGCAGCCACCGTCGGGATTTTCGATCAAACGAATTTCACCTTCTAGATTGCGCATGGTGTGGCGCGCGATGGTGAGCCCCATACCTCGACCTACGGAGGTCTTGGTGGTGATGAATGGCTCGAACAAAGTGTCGGTTACCTCGGGGTCGATTCCAGTGCCTTGATCAACGACTTTCACTTCTAAGACACTAGGACCTTTTTCGCGGAACATTTCCTGTAGGCGAAGCTGCGTGCGCACACGCGCGATCGTCTCGTCGAGGTCGATCGGCTTGGTGATGTAGTCGACAGCACCGGCATCTAGACCTTCCAGTTTGCCTTCTTTAGAGGCTTTGGCGGTGATGAAGATGATCGGAATTGTTTCCGTCTCAGGGTTTGCCTTCAGATGTTGACAAGTCTCGATGCCGTCCATTTCGGGCATCATGATATCGAGCAAAATAAGATCGGGTTTCGCCTCGCCTACGATGTTGAGGCACTCGCGACCATTGTAGGCGACAAATACTTCCATCCCTTGCCGCTCTAACTTGCGTTGCAAGAGCTTAATGTTGATGGGTTGGTCGTCGACGACCAGGATTTTGGGCTTGGGTTTTGTGCTCAAAATAGTTCGGGATTTAAATGTGCGTGATTGTCGTAGGCAGTATGCCGCGATTGGTTCTGCTTATAGATAGGATCTTATCTGAGAAGGTAAAACAGTAAATTCGTGGATTATCTCAGTGGTTTTACCCCGCTTTTACTCTTTGGGGTGTGAGAGACGCTCGTCGATTACGGCTGTGCGGCTGAGTAAGTCATGCACGAGTTGACGGCGTTTATTGAAAAAGAGGCTGCACATGCCGACTAAGATACTGACGGGGAAGAGTAGGAAGATGGTCGTGGTTTTCAGTCCTGCGCGCACGATGCCCGTGAAAAAAGGTGCTGTGCCGAGGCTGATTGTGCTGACTGTGCGAACGCAGCATAGTCGTTTGCCGAGAGAGCTGCCTGCGTAAAAGGTTTCGCCGATGGCAAAGTAGATCCAGAAAATAAAGAACTGTAAGTTTTGTGCGTAGCCGAGCGCTTCAATCAGCGAGCGACTCATTTCTGGTGCTGCTGGTTTTTCTCCTGCGATTTGTAGCCAAGCTGTGAATGCATCCACCCATGCGGTAAACTCGTGAAACGCGCCGGGGTGGTTCTGAGGAATCGCAAATTTCCAAATCAGGAGCATCGACACAGCGGTGAGGAGCACGAAGTCGAGGAGGAAGGCGATCCCGCGGATACCGAGACCAGCGGCCGGCATGGGGCCACCTTGTTGGAAGATCGAGTCCAGCACGTTGGCTGGCTTGAGTGGCGGCGGCAAATCAGAGCGCCGCTCTGGCTTGAGCGGTTCGTTATGTTTGGGTTCTTCCATCCAGTTTAGCTCTGGCTGGCTTTGAAAGCGCGCAGGGTGTTGTGCATGAGCATGGCCACTGTCATGGGGCCGACACCGCCTGGCACGGGGGTGATGTGTGACGCTTTTTGAGAAACGGCTTCGAAATCGACATCACCGACTAGGCGGTAGCCGCTCTTGCGGGACTCGTCGACAACGCGGTTGATACCTACGTCGATTACGGCGACGCCCTCTTTGACCATGTCGCCAGTGACGAAGTTGGGGCGGCCAATCGCAGCGATCAGGACGTCGGCTTGACGTGTGATGCTGGGCAAGTCTTGAGTGCGAGAGTGGCAGATGGTGACGGTGGCGTTTCCTGACACGGCCTTGCGCACCATCAGCAGGGCGGCGGGCTTGCCTACGATTTGGCTGCGACCGAGCACGACGACGTGCTTGCCCTGCGTTTCGATTCCGCTGCGCTCGATCAACTGGACGATGCCAGCTGGGGTGCAGGCGACAAAGCCGCTGCTGTCTTCTTGGCAAAGTTTGCCGATGTTAATGGTGTTGAAGCCGTCGACGTCTTTACCTGGAAGGACGCGGTTGAAGGTTTCGGTCTCATCGATGTGGTTCGGAAGGGGCGCTTGAATCAAGATGCCGTTCACATCAGGGTCGGCATTGAGTGCATCGATCTGAGCGAAGAGGTCTTCTTTGCTGACGTCCTCAGGTAGAATGTGCATGCGACTGCCGATACCAATACGTGCGGCAGTCTTCTCCTTTTTCCGCACATACGAAACAGACGCGGGGTCTTCGCCAACACGGATCACGGCGATGACTGGTTTTTTGCCCGGAAGTGCACCGACCTCTTTGGTCAGTTCTTCAATGATAGATTCTGCGATAGCGTTGCCGTCGATGAGTTGCATGATAATGGGTGGTTGAAAAATGGGATTATTGGTCGATACGTATGGTGCGCGCGGTGATGGCAATCACTTCGTTGTGGCCTTCGCTTAATTGAACCTCGCCGTGGATGTAAACCTGCTGGTTGAGATAAGGCGTGATGTCGTTGATATACATTTGCGAGATGTCGACGTCTGCCAAGCGGTTGCCTTGGCTATCTTCGAGCTGTAGTGCATTACCCGCTTGGGCTAGGGTGCCGGAGAAGCGATAAATGACGCCAGGTAAGAAAGTCGTCTGTTGGGCTGCAGTAGCTTGAGAGAGTGGTGCCGGTGTGATCCTTGGCGCTTTTGGTTTTGGTTCTGGCCGAGGGATTGGTGCACTGTTGGAGCTCCTCCAAACCACATTTTCAGGGGGTAGGGCTTCGGGGCGGGTGATGCCTACGCCACGCGCGGGATCAAAGTCGTTCAGGTAGCTTTTATCGTTCGTATCCCGGCGGTATGTCGGCTTGTCGACCATCGTGATCGGTGCCAACGGGGTGACCGGTCTGGTGAGTTGCTCGAAATAAACCGAGAGCGTTTTGGTGACGCGTAGTTGTGCCCATTGGTCGGCCACTTTCAGCACCTTTATCTGGTCGGATTGTTCGATGCGAGTGAGTGGTGTGCCGTTGAGGCTGGAATCGGCAGAGAGCGGTGTTTGCAGTTCGATTTCGAAGTTTTTCGACATTTTAGCGGTCGAAATGTAGCCCTCGATCGAGACCTTGTGTTGACTCTGCTTCCAGCCATTTTGAGCCAGAAAGGGGTTGGCGACTTGGGTGCTTCGCTGGATGGTTGTGCTTGTTTCGTCAACGCGAGCCACCGTCGGAGCATTGGCATCGGGGTTCAGTCGTAAAAGCACTTCACCAGCTTGTGAGCCTGCGGTGGCGCAAAATAAAAGTGCCAGTGTGTATCTTAGAATGCGCTGCATGGTATCAATATGTGTCGATGGACGGGCGGTTTAACGAGTATCAAGCGAAGAGGCGCTCGATGTCCTTTTTCCCGAGGATCTTTATGCCGCCTTTAGGGATATTTTTCAAGATGATGCCACCGATTTGCACGCGGACGAGTTTTTTGACGAAATATCGGTTTGCTTCGAACAGGCGGCGCACTTCACGTTTCTTGCCGTGGTGTAGGTGCACTTCAAGTCGGCGTTGGTGGCCTTCGCCGATCTGTGGCGCAGGGAGGACTTTTTCGGCTTTGAGGAAATCGCCTTCGTATTCAACGCCATTAAGGAGTTTTGGAATGTCCTCTTTGTTGAAATCGCGATGCAGTACGACCCGGTAGCGTTTCACGATCTCGGTGCTAGGGTGGGTGAGCCGGTGTGCGAGATCGCCATCGTTGGTGATCACGAGCAGGCCTTCACTGTCTTTGTCCAGTCGTCCCGCGCAAAATAAGCGCAGGCGCAGCAAGTCGGCTGGCAGTAGGTCAAACACAGTCCGTTCCGCATGCGGATCCGAGTTAGTGCACATCACGCCCTTGGGCTTGTTCATAATCAAGGTGACGATACGCTCCTGCTTCATTAGCAAGGGCTTGTTGTTTACAAATATCGGCGCGCTTGGAAGCGCTTTGTCGCCTAACTCGGCGACTTTGCCGTTTACGCGCACCTTGCCATCTTCGATGTAGCGCTCTGCTTCACGACGTGAGCAGAGGCCTGCATTGGCTATAATTTTTTGAATACGCTGTTCTTCCTGGTCTGACATACCTGAACTTGAGCCGAAATCAGGAGCTGCTGTCAATGTTGCTTGGAGTTAACATTCGTGCTTGCCCCCATCTATGGAAATACTGTGAACTTTATCTGTTTACTGATTCAACCGACTTTGACTTATTATTTACTGAATGACTGATTCGACTGACAAAAAAATTGCCCTTGTAACTGGTGCCGGTCGCGGCATCGGCAAGGAGATCGCTGTGCTTCTCGCTGACAAAGGACACCACGTAATTTGCGTGAGCCGTTCTGAAGGTTCTTGTGGTGCAGTTGCAGATACAATCAATGCAAATGGTGGCTCCGCCCAGTCGCTTGCTTTAGACGTAGCCGATAAGGCTGCAGTTAAAGAAGCCTGCGAAAAGCTCCTCGAAGAGCATGGCAATATCGATATTTTGGTAAACAACGCAGGGATCACCCGCGACGGTCTCCTTTTCCGTATGAGCGACGACGATTGGGAAGATGTCATCGCGACAAATTTAACCAGCTGCTTTACTTGGATTAAGCACTTGGCCCGCCCGATGACGCGCAAGCGCTGGGGTCGTATCATCAATATGTCCTCTGTAATCGGACTGACTGGTAATGCCGGTCAGGCGAATTACGCCGCTGCAAAAGCTGGCATGCTTGGCCTCACAAAGAGTCTTGCCAAAGAATTTGCAGCACGCAATGTAACCGTTAATGCGATTGCACCTGGTTTTATTGCGACAGACATGACTGCTGAATTAAATGAAAAACAGCAGGAAGCCATCGTCGGCATGATTCCCATGAAACGCATGGGAACCGCTGCAGACATCGCTCATACAACCGCATTTCTCGCCTCAGAAGAAGCAGGCTACATCACCGGTCAAGTTTTTACAGTTGACGGTGGTATGGTGATGTGATGCTGAGATTCCTTTCACTCAAACCTAGAAAATTATGGCCGATCAAACAATCGAACAACGCGTAAAGACAATCATCGTAGACCAGCTCAACGTAAATGAAGAGCAGGTTACACCAGAAGCATCGTTTCTCGACGATTTGGGTGCTGATTCACTCGACACAGTCGAGTTGATCATGGCATTCGAAGAAGAGTTTAGCGACGAAATCGACGGAGAAATCCCTGAGTCCGATGCTGAAAAGCTCCAGACCGTGGGCGATGTCGTCAAATACATCACCGAGAAAGCTGGATAATTCCACTCTCTACATTTTAACGACTAAGCCGCTTAACCGCGGCTTAGTTTTTATAAACTCTTATGGACGAAGCACCTAAACGAAACCGAGTAGTCATTACAGGAATCGGAACTGTCACCAGTTACGGTGACGGCGTCGAATCCTTCTGGGATAACATCCTAGCCGGTAAAAGCGGTATCGACACCGTTCAATCTTTCGACATCACCGATTACCCGTCAAAGGTTGGGGCTGAAGCGCTCCACTTTAACGCGGGTGATTACATGGACCCGAAAGAGGCCCGTCGGAATGACCGTTACACGCAATTTGCTGTCGCTGCGTCTCGTCTCGCATTGAAAGATGCCGACCTCGACCCCACGACACTCGATGCTGATCGCTTTGGCGTTCTCATCGGGTCTGGTATCGGCGGCATGATCACGATTCAGACGCAAAGCCGTCGCCTCTTCGAGGGTGGCCCGCGTAAGGTATCGCCATTTATGATTCCTTCCTTGATTGCTAACATCGCCAGCGGTGTGGTTGCGATTGAAGTTGGTGCACGTGGTCCGAATTACGGCATCGTCAGTGCGTGTGCTTCCGGCACACACAGTATCGGTGAAGCTTTTAAAATGCTCCGCGATAGCGATGCAGACATCATGCTCGCTGGTGGTAGTGAGGCTGCAGTGACAGAACTCGGTTATGCCGGCTTCTGTTCCATGAAAGCCATGAGCACGAGCTATAACGACGCCCCACAGACAGCCAGCCGTCCTTTCGATAAGGGTCGCGATGGATTCATCATGGGTGAAGGTTCTGGCGTCTTGGTCATGGAAACTTTGGAGCACGCACAAGCGCGTGGTGCCAACATTATTTGTGAGATTGCAGGCTACGGAGCGACTTGCGACGCTTACCACATCACCTCTCCGGACCCAGAAGGTAAAGCCCTTGGTGCCGCCATAACTAAAGTGATTCAGCAGGCAGGCCTTCAACCTGAAGACGTCAGCTATATCAACGCGCATGGCACTTCCACGCCTTACAACGACAAGTTCGAGACAGGTGCGATCAAGAAAGCTCTCGGGGATCACGCATACAAGATTCCCGTCTCTTCCACGAAGGGGATGACTGGTCACTTGCTCGGTGCTGCCGGTGGTATTGAGTCTGCGGTTTGTGCGCTCGCGATTCGCGACAGCAAAGTACCGCCGACGATCAACTACACCGATCCCGATCCAGACTGTGATTTGGACTGTGTGCCAAACGAGGCACGCGATGCCGAAGTCAATGTCGCGATTTGCAACAACCTCGGATTCGGTGGTCACAACGCAACGCTTCTCTTCAAGAAGTTTGTTTAGTTTATCCTAGAATAGTATTTTCAAAAGCCCGACTTCGGTCGGGCTTTTTTGTGTCGTGATTTAGTATGGGGTAGGGACGCCTGCCCCCGGGCGTCCGATTATGTTGCGAGTTGCCGCGGACGGCTGAGGCAGCCGTCCCTACCATAAAGTTAGAATCGACCCCGCGCGGATTCTCGCAATGCTCGTGTCATGCGATTCATCAGTTTGAGCGTCATCATGTCATTGCTCGTCGGTAGCACTGCGTTCGGACAACTCGCTACCACGGAGATAGAATCAGCGTCGCGGGTAGAGACTTTTGTCGCTTGGTTGCTTGAAGACGAGGCACCTTTACAGGTCGTGTCGTTTGCGGAGGTTGTGCGTGCCACTTCGGGTTGCTCGGTGCTTCCCGTTAATGCCGAAGACCCTGTCGATGCGGCCATGCTTGCAGCCTTAGGAAGCCCCATGGATCAAACTTTTGTAACATTGGCTTAGGCGGAACATCCGATTCATCAAGTGGGTCGAGTGAATGAAATCAGTCGCCACGTGGAGGACACCTTAATCAAAGCACTGGATGCTATGGAGGGGCTGACTTGCGGCGTGCCTGTCAATGCATTGGGCGATCTTCAGCGCTCGGGTTATCCGGATATCCGACTGCTGTATGAGGCTTCCGGACGTATCTTTTACATCGACCCTAAAGTCTATAAAGCGGGCAGTGAGACGAGTAGCTTTCGCACTTTCTATTTCGAGCCACAGCGTAGCACTAATAAAATAACCGAAGATGCCAGCCACTTAATCGTTGGTGTTTCCCATCAAGGTCGCATGGGAGATCGCTGGCTATTGCAGTCTTGGCGCGTGGTGGACTTGATTGATTTCAAAGTTCGCCTAAAGGCAGAGTTTCAAGCCAGCAACCGCGACCTCTATCATGCGGGCGCTATCATTTTGAAAAAGGAAGACTGAGCGGTGGAGCCTACACATCACAAAGATTTTGATGTGTAGGGGCTTTGCTTGCGAAGACCGCGACAACTCAAACCAGACGATCCTTCTAGGACTAGATCTCTGTTCGCGGTCTTCGCGAGCAAAGCCCCTACGGCTTACTCTAAATTCCCGAGGTCGATGAACAGTGCTTCGATCGATTCAATCACTTGATTTTGTTTTAGTGCGTCGGCTGGATGTTTGATGACGTTCTCCATCATGTAGTCGAAGCCAGATTGGGCTGTGGTTACAGGCAACTTGGCAGCCGCTTTGAAAGGATAGACTGACTTAGGAGTAGGGATAAGGTCGACCAGTTCCTGATTCTTGAGCACGGCAGTCCATACAGCCTTGAGGTCGGAGACTTCTCCTAGGTCGGCGGATGAATGGTTCTGCATCGGATCGAGCGAATAGATCTTTAAAATCAACTTATCTTTTTCTGCTGCGGTCATGTGCATACGCTCGCTGAGCGAGGCGATTTTTTCCCATGCGTTGAGGTAGTCGGGATCCAAGGCGACGGCATCTTGGAAGTGCTTCATTGCTTCGACTTCGCGCTCTTGGTGATCTCTGAGATAGCCGATCAGGTAGTGGACTTGAGGCACTTCGGGCTGGGTGATGAGCAAGTTGCTGAACACTTCATCGGCGATGGATTGTGGCTTCTCGCCGCTGAAAACGCTCTCGCAGCCGAAGCAATGGCTCTCGACGCGTCCGAAGCTGGACGGCATGAGCTCGTAAGCTTTTTTGTAGTGAATCGCTGCTTCATCGACGCGGCCTTCATCGTAGAGGCGCACTGCGAGTCGTGATTGCACGCAATAAGCGTCGGCAAAGAAAGTGAGTGATTCTTTGTAGCGCTTAATGGCCTGAAGGTAGAGACCTGCGCTGTAAAACTGATCGGCATTTTCGGAGTGGCGGATCGCTTTGACGACATCAGCGAAGAACTTCGCTTCCTTGTTGTTGCCTTGTGCGGCGCGAATCTGACGCATCACATCATAGACGCGCATACGGTCGTTGCGCGGTTGCTCGCCGTCGGAGGGGTCGATGGCGATCGCTTGTGTCGCAATCGCTTCGGCTGCGCTCAAATCGCCTTCGTTGACGAGGTGCTGTGCTTTCCAAATAAGTGGGCGCTCTTGAAATTGATCGAGTGCGAAGAGCTTGTCGAAAAAGCCGAGGGCATCAGCGCCTTTGATTTCTAAATAGAGCGCATAGGCGGGGTCGTAGCCGTTGTCTTGTTTGAGCAAAGCTTCGAGAGTCATGGCGGCTGCATCGGTCTTGCCTGAATGCTGGAGTGTCTTGGCGAGTAGCCAGCCAAAGCGGCGGTTCTCAGGTGAGGCATCACCACGTGCTAAGAGCTCGATCGCATCATGAGTCAGCCAAAGTGTGCTTTCATCTAATAATTTTAAGGCGGCGGTATAATCTTTGTTCGAGACGAGCAGTCCCATCTTCATGATCAATGCATCTTGATACTCGCGCTTATTGTCAGCGCGAAAGGCTTCGATTGTTTTGTAATCATTACCACGATAGTAGTCTTCTTCTTTCGTCTTTTTTGCCTGCTTGGCGACGAGTGCCTCACCACTTGATTCGAGACGTTGAATCAATGCATCGGCGAGATCTATAGCGCCTGCACGATCCCCGGTTGTTATTTTGAGTCTGATTAAATCGCGATAAGGAGATGCGTTGATGCTGCCATATTCAGTTTGGAAATCCAAGCCGTCGACCTTTGCCTCGGCGAAGCCTTCTTTGACCCATGCGGAGTTGTTTATTAGATGACCCACTTCGATTAGTTTTGTCGCCACTTCGTATTGCGCTTGCTTCGCCTCGGAGGAGTCCGCCTCGACTTTAAGGGCTTCTAGGAGCCGTAGGACAGCTTGCTCGATGTCATCACTGGCGAGATAGGCAGAAGCGAGAATTTGGTGCTTTTCGATAACGGCTGCATGATCGCTATCTTTGTTTTCGATGGCTGCTTTCACACGTGCCAGCATGGCTTCATTTTTATTCAACTCTGCGGAGAGTGCCATGTAGTCGTCCCAGAGTTCTACCTCAGGGTATGTGGCGAGTAGTTGATCGAGGAAATTCCAGGTTTCATTGGTGTAGCCGGCTTTTTTGAGTGAGCGGACCGCGTCCCAAGGTAAGGAATCCTGTAGGTCGGGAATACTGCGGATCAATTCCATGGCTTCGGTGGCACGGTCGGCAGCGACCAGCCCCCAGAAGTAATACCCCGTGGCATTCTTGCGCTGGTAGTTGTAGTTGTTCTCTACTTTCGTCGGAAACTTTGTGTTCATCGCTTCGTAGAGCGCGACTTGATCGATTGATTGCGCCAGTCCCCATTGTGGGGCGGCGAGTGTGTCGATGTTTTCCGAAGCCAACTTTTGGGCGAGCCGGAGTGTGGCATCGGCGTTGTCGATTGAGAGCTCGACCTTCGCTTGCAGCGCTTGAAGCAGCAGCTCCGTGGCTTGGGCTTCGTCGGTCAGCGTGATGAGGTCAGGCACTTGAATGCTTGGCAGATACATATCCTGCATCGGGTTGATTCCATTCTCAAAATACTTTTGGACGAGTGGGTTGTCCTCATGTGCTTCCATCGCGGCCACGGCTTCGGCGTGTGCTGTTGGTAGCTTCGTGGCTCGCTCCTGTAGCGCGAAGATTTCTGCTTCGCCACCTTCGGGCATGCCGCTCTCAAACAGCTTCATGTAAGTCAGCATGATTTCCTGCTGGGCAGCAGTATATGCTTTAAGCTGTTCCAGTATCTCTGGGCCGCCAAGGATCTCGGCGATCTCGGCTTCGTTGATTGGTTGGTTTGACTTTAATTGCAGCTTAAATTGATCGAGCGCTTTTTCGGGGTGAGTGTCTTGCTGGACTGCGAATAGCTGACTGCGGAGTTCGCTGGTGTCGCTATACCAGTCATCGATGGATCCGACTTGTGTTTCAAAGTCGATCAAGAGGGCTTCTGCTGCAGCTAGATCGTTGTTGAGGTAAGCCAGCATGAGGCGAGTGAGTAGAGCTTCCTCCTTGCTGGTGCCGTCTTGTGGCAGTGATGCGTTGTAGGTCGCCTCTAGTTCGCTCCATTTGTCCGGATGGGGTAATGCTAGCAATACGTCGTGTAGTTTTATCTGGGGCGCCTCTCCTGGCGCCTGTGTATCCCAGCGATGCTGCTTTCCTTCGATGCCCGCATATTCATGCGCGGCGTTGACCCATGTTTCGGAAGCGTAGGTGGAGGTTAAAGCGGTAAGGGTAAGTAGTAGGGTAGTATTGAATAATTTATACATGGTTATTATTTGAAATTAATAGACATAGTAAAGCAAGCGTTCCTTTTACAGGAAGAAACTAGATCTCGATCTGCTCGACGATTTCTAAGTCGTAGCCGTCGATGCCGACTACTTTGCGCTGCGTGCTAGAGAGCAGGCGGATCTTCTGCAAGCCGAGCGCGACGAGAATTTGTGCGCCGATGCCATAGTCGCGGAAGTCCATTTTAGTCGGACCAATCTCGCGGGTTTTGCCTTCGATGATACGGACGCCGCCTTGTGGTTGCTCGATGTAGAGGAGCACGCCATGCCCGGCTTTGTTGATCGCTTCCATCGCGGTCTTGAGCGAGTTATAGCCGCCACTGCTGGATGATCGGAAAATGTCGGCCAACAGGTTTTCACTCTGCACACGCACAAGTGTCGGTTCCTTGCTGAGCGTGCCTTTGGTCAAGGCGATGTGCTGACGATCGTCGAGCACGCTGCGGAAAATATGGAGGTCGAAGGTGCCAAAGTCGGACTCGAAGGGGCGGGTCAAAACCAGTTCCACTAAGCGGTCGCGAGTGTGACGGTATTCGATCAGGTCTGCGATCGAGATCAGTTTGAGACCATGCTCCTTCTTGAACTCGATGAGATCCGGAAGGCGGGCGAGGCTGCCGTCTTTGTTGAGGATCTCGCAAATCACACCGCTGGGGTTGAGCCCCGCGAGTTGGGCGAGATCGACTGCTGCTTCGGTATGACCTGCGCGTTGTAGCACGCCGCCTGGTTTGGCGCGTAGCGGAAAGACGTGTCCCGGTTGAACCAGTGCATCGGTGTGCGCCTCGGGGTCGCTGAGGATGCGGATCGTGGTGGCGCGGTCGTAAGCGCTGATGCCAGTGGTGATGCCCTCGGCGGCATCGACGGAGATCGCAAAGTCGGTCTGGTGGGACTCGCGGTTTTCTGCAGCCATTGGATTGATTGCGAGACGGCGTAATTGGTGGCCGAGCATGGGTACACAAATCAGGCCACGGGCATGGAGCGCCATGTGATTGATCGCCTCAGGGGTGGCCTTGGAGGCCGCCATCACGAGGTCGCCCTCGTTCTCGCGAGCTTCGTCGTCGGTTACGATCACCATTTTGCCGTCTGCGATATCGCGGATTGCGGACTCAATGCTGTCGAATGCGTCGGAAGGTATGTTTGCCGTAGTCATTATTTTGAAAGAGAGGGACAGTATTGTGCGTCCCGCCCGCGCGCAACCGTTATTGAAGAGAAGTTTTGGGCCGAATTAATGTGGTTTAACCACCCGTTCCTTTCAGTCTCAGGAGTGCGCGGAGGCATGAAGGAGGAGTAATGTGGGAATGCATGGAGCAGTGTTATTGCCGGAATGATACCCCTTGCACAGTTAGTTAATTTCACTAGACCTATAGAGGTTGATTGGTGCTGACCCCTGATTTTAAGGTGAAAAGTGCCATTGCCTTAGTGCTCATATTTAAACGCATTCGATTTTTAAAAATTCACACCTCGAGCTATTCGCGACTGAGTCGCGGATATGACACCAATAGACGAAAGAAATTATGGAATCAACCGCACCTAACATCGTAATCACACTCATTCCTGTGTTGTTCCTCCTGATCGGCGGAGTGATTTCAATTAGTTTTCTAGCATTCTGGATTTGGATGCTCGTTGACTGCTTGCAATATGAAAAGAATGAAGAGAACCAGAAACTAATCTGGATACTCGTCATCGTCCTGACGAATTGGATAGGCGCACTCATCTACTTTTTCGTAAGAAGAAAAGAAAGAAAGCAGAATGAATCTATAGGGATGCATTCGTCACAATCCGCAATCAACGGACCAGAAGAAGTCTAGCCAGGTGTAGGCGGGAAACGGCTAAAGCAACGCACTGCTTCACGTTTAAAATATGTAATGTCTATCTTACTGAAAGCTTTCGTCGTCGTTATTATCTTAGGCGTTGGTGTCGTTTCAGTGCTCATCTTGTGGGAGCCTAGTATGACCCACAGGATTGGGCAGGGTTCTAGCCTTAAACTGCAATTGCAGAATGAATGGATGGTCACAACATCCTCTCCATCGGGTGAATACTGGCCACTTTCGGCTTTCTCTGAAAAGCTAGGCTTAAATCTTGCGATACGAAGCGGCAGACTGTTCACGAAAAGAACCAATGAAAGTGAATGGTCTTATTACACCGAAATTATCTATGGAGAGGAGTTCTCCCTTGGCAGTGCTGGTGAGATTCTGATTGATGGGGAAATGATTGCTCCCAAAGAGAAGACTTCGTTGCCCTTAGATGAACTCTATAAGTTTGAACCAGCTTCATCGCTCAACCAAATAACCCGCCCATAAATTCCTCCACACCATCTTGGGTATTACTCTGTTGCTCACAGTCATCGTGTGACGTATGGCTTCGTCATTGATTTGATGGCTGTGTTCGGTCAGTTTAAACGGCTGTGGCTGACTTAGATATACCGATCGAATTACAGGGGCTTGCTGACCGAATGGGGGAGGCGAAGTTTCTGGAGCGCTTGGATAAGGAGGCGCAGTTGCGTGAGCGGCGTGGGCATGGTCAAGGGAAAGGGATATTTCGTTGGGAGGACAGTTTTGATCTGTATGGCTGTATCAAATTTTGCCTGAAGGTTTCCGGTCTTTGGGCGCGAGGCTTGCGTAACTACTTAGATATTCGAGTAGAGTCGAACGAAGTTTTCTTGGAGCGTTTAGCGCCAGAGTTTGATGGGTTTCGTATTTTGCAGCTGACGGACTTGCACGCGGACCTGCATCCGGATTTCGCGGCTGCGGTGCGGTCAGCCGTGGAGAATGTGCCGTGCGATTTGATCGTGGTGACGGGCGATTTCCGGACCTGCACTTATGGTGACCACACGGGGGCGACGGAGGCGGCAATTGAAATTCTACAAGGTTTGTCTGCGCCTTGTTATGCGATCTTAGGTAATCACGATTTCTTAATCAAGGTGCCACCGCTTGAAGCGGCGGGGGTGAAGTTTTTGTTGAATGAGTCGGCGACGATTCGCCGCGGTGAGGCGGCTTTACATCTGACGGGGATCGATGATCCGAATTTTTATAAGACGCATGATTTTGAGCATGCGATGCGTGACTTGCCGGATGATGGGGCGTGTCGGGTGCTTTTCTCACATGCGCCACAAACGCATAAAATCGCGGCGGACTTAGGCTTTGATCTGCAGTTGTCCGGGCACACGCATGGTGGGCAGATTTGTTTACCCGGTGGGCGGGTGGTGGTGCACGATGGCACGGCCGAACGGCATCTATTGTCAGGTCCTTGGCGTGAAGGTAATATGCAAGGCTACACGAGTCGCGGCACGGGGGCGTCGGGCTTGCCGATTCGGTTGAATTGCCCAGCCGAGGTGACGGTGCATACCTTGCGTTCGGAGTAGAGGAGGAACGTTGAACGTCCAACATCGAATGGTGAGTTGATGCCACGAATGGACGAATGGTCTTTGGACTTTTGCTAGCGGCGCTACCTTTCTGAACTGGCTACATTTCGCGGTCTCCGCAAGCAGAGCCCCTACGAGTTAGCGAGGCCGCTTACATGTAGTAGCGGATGTAGGCCTTGTTGCGGATGTCTTGCAGCCACTTCTCTTGGGTGTCGCGGGCGATTTCGCCGATGAGGACATTTTCGATGATGTCGCGCACTTGTGAGATGGGCTGGATCATTTCTTCGCGTTTGTCTTCGGCGTAGAGAATGAAAATAGCTCCGGAGAGTTCGACGGGTTCGCTGTATTGTTTGGGCACTAGATTGAATGCGACTTCACTGAGTTCTGAGCGGATGTCTTTGCGCTCGATCCAGCCCCAGTCGCCGCCGCGACGACTCATGTCGTCTTGGCTATATTTGCGAGCAAGGTCGCCAAAGTTGGCGCCGGCTTGGAGCTCGCTCATGATTTGCTTGGCGGTTTGGCGAAGTGGCACGAGGCCTTCGTCGGCCATAGGAGTGAGAATGATCTGGCGGAGGTGGAGCGCTTCGCCTTGGTAGAACTTGAGTTTGTTTTTAACGTAGAAGTCTTCGATCCGCTCGGGACTGATTTCAGATTGCGATTTGCGCGTTTGTTGGCGCATGACGTTGACCACGACTCGTTTGTAGACGTCTTTACGGTAGTAGCGTGCGGTGATGCCGCGAGCGTTGAGATATTGGAGGAAGCGTGCACGGTCGCCGCCAAAGTCACGTGCGATGACATCGTCATACTCTTGATCGATGTAGGACTGTGGGATCATAATCCCTTTTTCTTCGGCTGCTTTGACGATGATGATGCGATCGATCATGTTTTGCAGGATCTCGCGGCTGAGCTCGTCGATGCGTTTTGAGAATTCCTGCTCATTCTTTGATTCGACTCGCAGGCGTGGAATGATGGGTTCGAGCTCTTGGCGGAGCTGCTCGACGGTGATGATCTCACCTTCGGCGACGGCTGCTATCCCGTTGCCGAGACGGGCGAGGGCGGGATCTTGTTGCGCGTTGATTGCCGGTGTAATGGCGGTCAGTGCGAGGAGAAGGGAAAGTGTGCGATGGAGCTTCATAGGCGCGCGTAGCGATTTAGGAATTTCTTAATTTCGCCCAACCTTAGAAGCGGATCATGTGCGGTCAAGCGGGGAAAGCGGGTGCCAGTCTTTAGATACTCGCCGGCTTTGCCTGGGTGGGCGAGGCGGCAGATGAGGCGATCGCCTTCGCTTTCGACGCGGCGGACGCTGGCGGCCTCGGCTAAGACGCGTATTTCACTGATGGCGACGAGGGCTTGTGTGGCTAACGGGAGCTTACCGAAGCGGTCGAGCATCTCGTCGGCGATGGCTTGGACGGCTTCGCGGCTATCGGCGAGGGCGAGTCGGCGGTAGAGGTCGATCCGGAGGCGTGGCTCGGCGATGTATTCGACTGGGAGGGCGGCTTCGATGATTTTACCGGGGCGGCTGTATTCGGCCTCTTTGATGGCGGCAAAACTGAAGGTGCCACTGGTGCTGCGCGAGCGACTGCCGCCTTCACCGGTGGCGATGAAGTCGAGCTTCACCTCGGCGCGGATGCGGTCGGCGCCCGGTTCACCCTTCAGTCGGGCGACGCTTTGCTTGAGCAGTTGGCAATAGAGCTCGAAGCCGACACCGGCGATGTGACCGCTTTGTTGGGAGCCGAGGAGGTTGCCCGCGCCGCGTAGCTCGAGGTCGCGCATGGCGATGCGGAAGCCGGCGCCGAGTTGGTTGTGTTGCTTGAGTGCGTTGAGCCGCTTTTGGGCTTGGTCGACGAGCGCAGCGTGGCGGTGGAGCAGGAGGTAGGCGTAGGCTTGGCGGTTGAAACGTCCGACGCGGCCGCGGATTTGGTAGAGCTGTGCGAGCCCAAAGCGGTCCGCGCCTTCGATGATGAGGGTGTTGCAATTGGGGATATCGATCCCTGACTCGATGATGGTGGTGCAGACCAAGACGTCGAAATCGCCGGCGACGAATTTTGTCATGATCTTTTCGAGTTGCCCCTCTTCCATCTGCCCGTGACCGACGGCGACTTTGAGCTTTGGGTGCATCTCGTTGATCTTAGCGGCGACGCCTTCGATGGTGGAGACTCGGTTGTGGAGGTAGAAGACTTGGCCGCCGCGATCGGTTTCGGCCTGGATCGCGCTTTTGACTAGATCTTCGGAGTAACTTTTGACCACGGTTTCAATGGGTCGACGGTCGACGGGTGGTGTTTCGATCACGCTCATGGCGCGTGCGCCAGCCATGGCCATGTAGAGGGTGCGGGGGATCGGCGTGGCGCTGAGGGTGAGGATGTCGATGTCGGCGCGGAGTTGTTTGATCCGTTCCTTTTGGCGGACGCCGAAGCGTTGTTCTTCATCGACCACGAGTAGACCGAGGTCTTGGAAATGGACGTCCTTGCTGAGCAAACGGTGGGTGCCGATGACGATATCGATACGACCCGAGGCGAGGTGGGAGATGATCTCTTTGTTTTGTTTACTGCTGCGAAAACGGCTGACCATATCGATGATGATCGGATACTGCGCCATACGCTCGCGGAAAGTGTTGAAATGCTGCTGGCAGAGCACGGTGGTGGGCACGAGGATGGCGACTTGTTTGCCAGCAAGCACTGCCTTAAGTGCGGCTCGTATTGCGACCTCAGTTTTGCCAAAGCCGACATCCCCACAGATCAAGCGATCCATCGGCAGTGGCTTTTCCATGTCGTCTTTGGTGTCTTCGATCGCGGTGAGCTGGTCGGGTGTTTCTTTGAACGGGAAGGCGGCTTCGAAGTCTTTTTGCCAGTGATGCTCGGGCGGGAACGCATAACCGCCGGATTGACTGCGCTTGGCGTGGAGATTGAGCATTTCTGCTGCGTAATCGAGGGTGGCGCGTTCGGCGGACTGGCGGGTCTTTTCCCATGCCGCGCCGCCGATTTTACCAAGCTTCGGGTGGGCTTTAGTTAGGCCGACATAGCGGGTCAGCAAATGCGATTCGTGCAGTGGCACGTGGATCGTCATTTGATCGGCAAACTCGAGAGAGATGACTTCTTTGCTGCCACCTTGGATGTCGAGCTTGCTAAGTCCGCGAAAAAGGCAGACGCCATGCTGGAGGTGCACCAGTGAGTCGCCATCGGCGAGCTCGGTGAAGTCGAGCAATTGATCCACTTGCGAGATCGTAGGTCGGGCGCGCTTTTGTGTGTTGCCGATTTTGCGTTGGCGACGACCAAAATATTCCGTCTCGGTAATGAGGGCGAGACCCTTAGCTTTCGCAGTCGTTTTGGTGGGTAACCATGTGGCATCACCGCGGGCGACGAAGCCGCCGGAGACAGGACCTTCGAGGAATTGAGGCTTCAGCTTTGCAGTGAGCGGGTTCTCGGCGAGTAGCTCGGCGATGCGCTTTGCTTCGCTCGGACCAGTCGTCACGAAGGCGATCTTGAGGGCGTCCTTTTTTGCCCAATCTGAGATTTGTGATTCGAATTTTGAGCGTGCGCTTTGTTCGGATTCAAAACGGTCGTAGCCGACTTGGCTGGCGTCGGTGTGGAGGCGGTAGTTCTCCGTGGGTTCTGTTGAGATGCTTACACGTGTGGCTTCTTTGAATAAGTTGGGCTCTGTATCCACTTCGCAAATACCAAGTAGTGAATCTTCTGTGGCTTCGCGTTGCTTGAGTATTTGATAGAAGGAACGAGTTGTGCCTGATGCTGCTTTGATGTTTTCGAAGCGATAGGGGTGTTCGCGCAGGAGCAAAGCCGGATCTTCCAATATCCATTGTATCGCTTGCGTCGGGAAGTATTCGAGTAGGGCGCCTTCACCTGAGTGGGTGGCTTCGTCGCTAGCCGAGGCGGAAGCGGTAATCGAGTGGACGTTCTTCTCCGTGCGCTGGGTGGTCGGGTCGAAGGTGCGTATGCTTTCGATCTCGTCGCCGAAGAAATCGATTCGATATGGTTGCGTGGCGTCGTAAGGGTAGATGTCGATCAAGCCGCCGCGAGTGGCTAGCTGACCAGGGTGTTCGCACAATGCCTCGGCGTCGTAGTCGAGTTCATTGGTGAGGTGGTCGACCAGTTGTCGAAATGGGTGCGTCTCGCCGACGGTTAGTTTGATCTGGCGTGCTTCAAAGGCAGTCTTGCGTGGGCATGCGCCGAGGAGTGCTTCGGGGGTGGCGAGTAAGAGTCGGGGCGTTTTAGTCGTGCGAAGCAGCGCGCTGAGCACGGTGAGGCGGTCGCAGATGCGGTCGGCACGGCGGTGTGCGTCGATATCAGGCGGCGGGTATTCGGGGAAGTGGAGGACCTCAATGGATTGCTTCGTCCAACCAGCGTAGGTTTGCACCTCGACCGAGAGTTCCATCGCGCGGCGTGGGTCGGCAACCAGAGCCACTGTGGTCGTGGAGGCTTTAGCTAGGCTCGCGACCAAGGCAGCCCTAGCTTCGGAGCAGACGCCATGAAACAGGCGAGGGCCATGGGCCGTTGGAAGCGGCTTTGGCATGTTTAGATCTTGATCGTATCCAGTGCGGCTTTGGCAGCGGCGGATTCAGCGGCTTTCTTAGAGCTGCCACTGCCTTCTGCTAGCACTGTGCCCTGAATCGATACGGAGGCGGTGTAGTGGCGGTCGTGGTCGGGACCGCTCTCTGAGAGTGATTTGTATTCGGGGATGGCTCCTTTGTGCTTTTGTTGGGCCCATTCTTGAAGGCGACCTTTTGAATTTTTGGAAGATTGCCCGATGTCGGCGTATTCGATGTTCTGACTGAAGAGCTTGAGGATTGTTCCACGGGCAGCGTCCATCCCGCCATCGAGGAAAATGGCACCAAAGATCGCTTCAAGTGCATCTTCAAGCATAGCGTGGCTGGGGTCGGGGTGATGCTCTCTGTGGGCGTCGCTGACTTGCAGGAAGTCGCCGAGACCGATGTCTAAGGCTTTTCTGGAGAGTGACTTGCCGTTGACGATACTTGCACGCAGGCGATCCATCGTGCCTTCGTTAATGTTTTCGTAGTTGGTGTATAGCGCCTCGGCGATGACGAGATCGAGCACGGCATCGCCTAAAAATTCGAGTCGTTGGTTGTCGCCGCTGGGCAAATCGCAACTGGGGTGGGTGAGGGCGAGGCTAAGTTGCCCCAAATCTTTGAACTGGTAGCCGATTTTGGCCTCTAATTGGTTAAAATCTGTCATAGTTTAGGTAAAAAAGTGAGCGAACGTGTTTACGGCTTGCGCCTGACATGGGTGGGAGAGTAAGCCTATTGATAGTTCAATAACCGCAGGCTGCAAATGGCAGTTTGCAATTTAGTTGTTACCAATACTAGTCCCTTGCCGAAACAAAAATCGCTCAAAAACAAGGCCAAAATATTTGTCCTTGATACCAACGTCCTCCTTCATGACCCCCAGTGTCTACATAAGTTTGAGGATAATACTTTAGCCATCCCTGTCGAGGTTCTCGAAGAACTGGATCGAAAGAAATCTGCTCCCGGGGAGCTCGGATTTGCGGCTCGAAAAATTCATCGCGATTTACGTGCGCTGTTTGACGACGAACTCGCGGTGCCGCCTGAAATGAAGGATAAAGGGAGCTCGGCCTTGAGCCGCGACCTCGCCAACGGCGGTCGCTTGATCGTGGTGATCAACGATTATTTTGTAGGTGGTGATCCAGCCAGCGAAGGTATGAGCCGCCTCAAAGCCACGCTGGTGGATATGGAAAAAATGGACAGCCGTATTTTGGCTTCGGTCTTTTTCTTGAAGGATGTTTGCGATGATCAGCGGGTGATCTTGGTCACGAAAGACGCGAACATGGCGCTGAAGGGTATCGCGCTCGGTCTCGAAGTGCAGGACTACATGAACGACAAAGTGACGTCCTCCAAGATCGGTGGCGGTTGCAAGACGCTGACTGTTGAGAAGCCGGACTATGTGCGTTTTATCGAGGAGCACGGCGTCGATCTTTCACCCGAGCAGACCAATCATTTGTTTCTCAATGAATATATCTTTATCAGTGATGGCGTCAGCAGCGAGCCAGCCCGTTATCGCGGGGATGGTCAGATTGAGGCGTTGATTCTCGGTAATGAGGTGGGCATTAAGATTCCGAAGGGTATCAAAATTCATCCACTCAACGATGAGCAGCGCATGCTGATGGATGCCATACTCGACGAGGACATTAAGTTGGTCACTTGCTGCGGTAAAGCAGGCACCGGTAAGACGCTTGTCAGTATCGCTATGGCGCTTTACCAAACACTTGGTGAAGACAACCTCTATGAGCGTGTTTTTATCACGCGACCTTTGGTGCATATCGGTAAAGATACCGGTGCATTGCCTGGCACCCTAGATGAGAAGATGGCTCCCTACATCGCGCCGTTTTATGATAATTTGGAGGTGCTCTTTAGTAACCGAAAAATCGTCAAGCCAGAGGAACCTCAAAAGGGGCATTCGGAGATCGATCGCATCACCTCGAACCGTAAGCGCAAGAAGGCGATGGCTAAGCTAGCCAAGCAACCCGCGCACGGCGAGTCGGATGAGGAAGAATCTAACAAGTCACGTAAGCCATATCAGTTTCTCTTCGACTATGGTATCGTTGAGGTGGAAGCCATGACTTTCATCCGTGGACGTTCGCTCGCCAACACCATCTTTATCATCGACGAAGCACAGAATTTGACGCCACACGAAGCTAAGACTGTCGTCAGTCGTATGGCGGAGGGCTCAAAAGTTATCTTACTCGGTGATCCATATCAGGTGGACAGCATGTTCCTCGATGCTTGGTCGAACGGTTTGGTTCACACCGCGCAACGCTTGAAGGGCACAGAGATCACAGCTCACCTTGAGTTGATGACGGGTGTGCGTTCCGAGCTCGCTGAGTTGGCTGCAGATCTTCTCTAGCGAGTAGAGTAAATTTGTGCGGAACCTCGTGTTTCGCGCTATGTCATGTTGATCAGACAGATGTTGAATCTAGTTTGTCTCTTTCGTTATCTAACCACAGTATATGACATTATGAAATTGATCGCTACTTCGTTGTTTGCATTGGCTGCCACTTGTGGACTGTCTTTTGCGGAGGAAAACCCACCTTTAAATGTGAGCCAAGACACTCGCGCCATCGTGCAAGAGGCTGGTCGCCCAGTGGTATCTTACGCCGACGTTTTGGAGCAAGCCACGCCCTCGGTTGTGTCGGTTTATACGTCACGGATCACCGGTGGTGCGAATGCCGCACCTCAGCAAGTCCCCGAGTTTTTTCGTCAGTTTGGATTACCAGTGCCGGAGCAAAATGGTTCCGCGCAGCCGCAACGCGAGCGCCGTGAATCGCTCGGTGTTGGTTCGGGAGTGATTATTTCCAGTGATGGATACATTGTAACGAATGAGCATGTTGTGACGGGTCTTCGAGGAGAAGCTGCGGATGAGATACTTATCCGATTGAGTGATAATAGTGAGTATGTCGCTGAGTTGATTGGCTCGGACACGAAGACGGATATTGCCGTCTTAAAAATCGAAACGGAGGATCCACTGCCTGCATTGACCATTGCGGATAGTCAGAAACTACGTGTGGGCGATGTGGTCTTTGCGATCGGTAATCCTTTGGATGTTGGGCTCACCGCGACGCAAGGTATCGTCTCGGCTACAGGGCGTAACTCTCGTCAGATATTAGGGCCCGGTGCATATGAGGATTTCATTCAGACCGATGCTGCGATTAATTTAGGTAACTCGGGTGGTGCGCTGGTCGATGCTTGGGGACGCTTGGTCGGTCTCAACACCGCGATTGTTTCACGCTCGGGTGGCAGTAACGGCATCGGTTTTGCGATCCCATTGGATTTAGCGCTGAACGTGGTGCGTAACTTGATCGAAAGCGGTGAGGTGCCTCGCGGTCTGTTGGGCTTGTTTCCCGAGAATCTAGATCGCGATATGGCCGAAGCGTTTGGCTTGGACAGCACGCGTGGTGCACTCGTTAATCAAGTGCAGCCAGACTCTCCCGCTGAACGTGGCGGTATTCTTCATGGGGATGTCATTCTGCGTATCGATGACGTCGAAATCGAATCGGCTCCGCAACTCCGCTTGGTGGTTTCGCAGATGATGCCTGGGACAGAAGTCGCAGTGGAACTAGTGCGGCAAGGTAAACCCATGTCATTGCAAGTGGTCCTCGGAAGTTTGAATGGTCCAGTGGCGATCGTTGAGCCCGAGCAGGGGATATTGGAGGGGGTTACATTCCGTCAAATAGATGACATGGGTCGGAAAGCTTTCACGATCCCTAAACAGATCGAAGGTGTGCTCGTTGAGAGTGTGTCTCCTGATTCTCTCTACAGTGAGATCGAAGAGTTTTCCCGCGGCGTGGTGATTTTGGAGGTCAATGGTCAGGCTGTTTCGACACCCGAAGAGGTGCAGGCGCATCTGAAGGAAGGTGCCAATCGTTTCTACACATGGTTTGCAGGCACGAAGCGCTTTATTGTGCTGCGGGTGAGGTAATTATGTCACTGCCAGCAACGCAGAGCGCATGTCCGTGTGGCAGTGAAACTGACTACGATCTATGCTGCGGTCGCTATCACGGTGGCACCGAAAAAGCGCCGACAGCGGAGGCGCTGATGCGTTCTCGTTATGCCGCTTACGTGATGGGGGCGATTGATTATCTGCTGCAGACGACGCATCCGGATAAGCGAGCGAAAGATCTTAAAGTGGCATATCAAACCACATATGAGACGATTCAATGGGTCGGTCTCGAAATCGTCAGCACCTTTCAAGGGACGCCATCGGATAAGACCGGCAAGGTCGAGTTCAAGGCGACCTATTTACAAGGCGGGCAAACTTCTGTGCATCATGAGCATTCCCGTTTTAAGCGTCATGCAGGTGCCTGGCATTATCTCGATGGTGTGATCACCGATTCCTCAATCGGATGACTTGGAGTGTGTATATACTGCGCTGTGTGGATGGAACTTTATATACGGGTGTAGCCATCGATGTGGCGCGCCGCTTTGAGGAGCATCAATCCCAAGGTCCGAAAGGCGCAAAATACACGCGTGGTCGGGGACCGCTGAAATTGGTGTATCAATCAGAGATCGGCACACGCTCGGAGGCCTGTGCTGAGGAGTATCGAATCAAGCAGCTGTCTCGTTCCGAAAAGAAGGCTTTGGTGGCGGGATAGGTGGGGCTATATTTTTAACCCCATATGTTGTAGCCACGGCACTCTGTGCCGTGTATTGGGGACTATGTTTTTTTGACCAACACGTCACAGAGTGACGTGGCTACACTCGGAGATAAGTGAATACAAAAAACGCCCGTCGGCATTAACCGGCGGGCGTTTTTGTTAAAGTGGTAATCGCTGATTACTTGAGGATGATCAAGTCGGCGCGGCGGTCTTGGGAAGACTGCTCTTTGGAGAGACCTGAGGTGGACTCGAGGCTACCTTTGGAGAGAGTGTTTACACGGCTAGGGCTGATGCCCAAGGTCGTGATGTAGTCTTTCGCGCTGATGGCGCGGCGCTCACCGAGAGCAATGTTATATTCTGCTGTGCCATACCAGTCGCAGTGACCCTCGATGAGGAGAGCCTCGGCTGGATTGTCCATGAGGTAGTCAGCCGCTTGCTGGAGTTTCGCGCGCTCAGACGCAGAAATGGAGGAAGAGTCGAAGCCGAAATAGACGGAGGGAAGGATGCCTTCAACCATGTCCCAATCTCCATATTTGTTGCCATTAATGCCATCACCTGCAGCACGGGCTTCCAAACCTTCAGCGCCGAGACCGTAGTCGCCTTCCAAACTGGGGACGATGTCGCCGTAGTCAGCGCCACTGCCCATGCCCGTATCGGTGCCGTAGCCGCTTGGTAGCTGCTTTTTTGTGCAAGCTGGGAGGAGGATTGCAACGAGGAGTAGGGTAAAGAAATATCGAGCCGTCTTATACATAGTGCGATGAATGTGGCATATCGTTTCCATCTCGCAAACATTTTCCTTTAATCTGAGAGAGAAAAGAGGGCATTGTGAATAAATAATGCCACTGGGGCATGCTTTACTTGGCGAAGATTGCTAATTCGTGAAAACTTTGCAGTTTGGCGCTTCGCCCAATTCTCGCGGAAAGGCCTTTTCATGAAATCACCGACCACAGTTTTTCTTATCGATAACGGATCGCTGCGTCCGCAGGCGACTCTTGCGCTCAGGGCTTTGGCGGGACAACTTTCGACCCGTGCCGGCTGTTTGGTGGAACCTGTCAGTTTGTTGCATTCACACAAGGTCGATGCATCAGCCCTCGGGGGTGAGCCCGCTACGATTGTGCGTCGCCGTTTGCGTGAGTGCGTCGAGGCGGGTGAGCGCTCGTTTATAATGCTGCCCCTTTTTCTCGGACCGAGCTCGGCGATACACGACTATCTGCCGGAGCTGGTTGAAGAGGCGCGCCAAATGGCACCCGATTTATCGGTGCGGATAGCCGACCCTTTAGCTGGTGCGGATGTGCGGCAGCCAGATACTCGGTTGGCACAGATGCTCGCGGACCATGTTCGAGCGCTTGTGGCACGGCACGAAATTCAGCGCCCGACAGTCGCGTTGGTGGATCACGGCACGCCCGTGGAGCCGGTCAATGTAGTTCGCAATGCGGTCGCCGGGCAGTTGTCAACTTTGCTGGGTGGCGAAGTGTTGGAAGTCATTGCTAGCTCCATGGAGCGACGAGAGGGGTCCGAGTATGCTTTCAATGAGCCACTGTTGGAGCGGATTGATACGGTCGCGAAGAATCGTCATGATTGTGTTGTCGCGATGTTCTTTCTATTGCCTGGTCGCCACGCGGGCGAAGGTGGCGATGTGGTTGAAATTTGTGATGGTCTGCGAGACCAAGGAATATTTGAGAACGTTTATATCACTCCTCTACTCGGAGAACACTCATTACTTTTGGAAGTGCTAGAGGATCGTTTACGAGTGTGCTTGTAAGTCGAATTCACGGCAAAGAAGTATCTATTGCCTTGCCAGAATTTTTCCTGCTTCGTTTAACATTTGTTTATGTCTACAAATAAGTTCTGCACAGTTGATTCCTCATCCATTCACCAGAGTGGTTTATTTGCTACTTGCGACATCAAAGAGGAGACTCAGATCATACAATATGTTGGAGAGAAAATCTCCAAGGAAGAGTCCTCTCGGCGTGCGCTGGAATGGGAAGAAAAGGCACGTAAGACCGGTGAAGGGCTTGTCTATATTTTTGAGGTCGATGATGAGTGGGACATCGATGGTCGTGAGGGTGATAACCCTGCTCGCTACATGAATCACTCCTGCGATGGGAATTGTGAAGCTATCAATTTCGATGGTGAGATTTGGATCGTGGCCCGTAAGGATATTAAGAAAGGTGAGGAGTTGGTCTATGACTATGGTTATGACATGGAGCACTTTTTGGATCACCCCTGCCTCTGTGGCACAGATGATTGTATTGGCTATATCGTTCGCGAGGATCAGCGCAAAAAAGTGAAGAAGCTATTGCGCGGTAAGAAAAAGAAGAAGGGTTTGAAGAAATCCGAAAAAAAGAAAGACAAGAAGAAGGATAAGAAGAAGTAAGGATCTGCCTTTTCCCTGCATGAACTGGGCGGTTTGACGGCTCAGAAAACAATCGCCATCGGCGATGAAATCGCGTTATCTTTTGCGCATCATTTTATTTAACGCCGATTATTATGTCTGAACCTATTCTGGAATCACTCCTGCATTTGTTGTCGTTCGTCTTTGGTTATGAAGTAGGCACAAATGAGTTTTATGTTGTCCTAGGAGTTACCTTGTTGGGAGCTCTCGTTACGGCGCGAGTCCTATTGGGCATGTTCGGTGGAAAGGGCGGTTTTATTATGATCAGTTTAGGTGTGTTGCTACCAATTGTTTTCGGAGGGCTCGCATACGCCGCGATAGAATTTTTTGCTGTGTCCGATATAGAAGAGGATTGGGCAGTTTACATACCATGGGTCGGATTTGCTGCGCTTGTTCTTGGAACGTTGCTGGTATTATCCCGTCGTATTTTCGATCTGAGCTTTGTCTTGAGCGCGTTCATTTTTTTGATGAGCGCCGGAGCTGGGGCGGGTGCATTATTAGGTGCCTATACGGTGGTGGATTTTCTTGATAAAAGTAGTTCTCAGTTGGAGGATCGGGGGAACCGAATCGACGATGAAATCGAGAATTCGCAAAGGTAGGGTTACGACCGCTTCGTTCGCTTGATGTCGCAGCTTTACAAACCACCATCACCGAACCGTGGGTTTGGTTT
>JANQXM010000052.1 GCA_030729385.1 Opitutales bacterium
TTGCCAAGGTAGATGTCGAGAGTTCGAACCTCTTCACTCACTCCATTTTCTTAAACCCCTAAGTCATTGAGACTTAGGGGTTTTCTTTTTGCCGGATAGCGCCGAGATGGCGGTTTTCTACCTGCGTCATAATCCTGTGCCCTTCAAACTTTGGATCTGTTCTACTTGCCAATGACTTACGAAAATGAGAAAAAAGCGTCTTGAAGACGCAATTGACAATATTTTTGGCCGGATTGGCAGGTTGGATGAACCGCAAACAGCAGGATGTGATCGATTACCTGCATGCGGAGAACGAGATACTCAAAGAACAATTTGAGAAGAAAGGCGGCAAGCTGGATCTGAGCAACACCCAAAGGCGCAAGCTGGCGAAAAAGGGCAAGAAGCTCGGTCGAAAAGGGCTGGTGGAATACGCGAGTATCGTTACGCCCGACACGATATTGCGCTGGCACCGCAATCTGGTGGCGCTCAAATACACGGCCAAGCGCAAGATAAAGACTGATCGGCAACAGAAAATGGAGGTCGTGAAGGAACTCTGTTTGAAGTTTGCCGATGAGAACCCGAGTTGGGGGTATGGTCGCATCCAAGGGGCACTTGCCAACCTCGGTTACGAAGTCTGCGATACCACGGTCGGCAACATTCTCAGGGCCGCAGGCATTCCGCCCTCCGAGGAGCGGATGAAGAAAAGCACGTGGAAGCAATTCGTGCGATCACACATGGCGACCATGTGCGTCGCCGATTTTCTGACCACGGAGGTATGGACACTTCACGGCTTGGTTCGCAATCACACACTATTCGTAATGAACTTGGCTAAACGGCAAGTGCAGATTGCTCAGATCAGCTGCCAGATGAATGGCCAGGTGATGGCGCAAGTCGCCCGGAATCTGACCGATGCCGAGGATGGTTTTCTCGATGGCATGAAATACTTCGTGTGCGACAACGACACCTTGTTTACGAATGAATTCTGCGAGACGCTGGAAGTGTCAGGTGTGAAAGTCATCAAGACCCGCGTGGCGACTCCTGAGCAGAACGGCTACGCCGAACGTTTCGTCAAAAGCCTGAAAGAGGAGTGTCTCGACCGGATGATATTCTTCGGCGAGCGCTCGCTGAGGAAGGCCGTAAATGAGTATATGGAGCACTATCACCACGAGCGGAACCATCAAGGCTTGGATAATCTGATTCCATTCCCGTATGCAGGGAAAATAAAGGGCAGGAGCGGTTCGGTCGTGAAATTTGAACGGCTCGGAGGGCTGTTAAACTACTATCATCGAGAAAACGGAGAGGAGGAACGACTGGTCGGATAGCAAAACCCCAAGAAAGCGTGATCGAAATGATCGAAATAATGCAAGGAAATCGACCCAAATTAGAGGTGCCTGAGGCGGGTCGGAAGCGTGATTCCGATCAATTTTATCGAAATAAAAATCGACGTAATAGCCGAAAATCCTGTGCCCTTCAGGCTAGCGACACCAATATTGCGCGCCTAGTGGGATTCTTCCACATGCTCAGCTACTTATACAATAAATATCTTTATGGCAGATGCTCTCCTAGAATCAATTCTGCACAAACGGGGCATGTGCAATGGCTTACTTTTAGGTCAAACTGCTGTTTAAAATAGTCCTCTAGGGTGTTCCATTCCAAGGCCGAAGACTCAAAGTTCCCGCAGTTTGCGCATTTTTTGATAGTGTAGGGGCCTGTTCAGAATCAACACGGCTAGCAGGTGATTCTACATAAATACCTATTAGTTTACTTGCTTCACCGTTGTGATCCCATTCCACTGCTTTGCCATGTAGGCGGCGGAGTTTATTTGCCTTGAGGTAGGAAAACTCAAAAAATGCCATTGGAGCCAACACCATATTTGAGAGCTGATTGCGCAGCCTAATTCTGTCGCTAGAGGAGAGATGGTCTTTGAATGTCTGTAATGCGTCCGGCAGCTATTGCGGCCTGTCCATGAGCTTGTTCTGCACTATCAATGTAGCGAATGGTCTCGTCTGGTTGGATAATCTCCCAGAACCCGGATGCAGCCGATGCCAAATGGTGGATCATGTGACTTTTCCCACTTAGTGTGGCTTTGAACAATGCCTGAAGGTTACTTACTAGCGTCTGGAGTGATTCGACTTCCGACTTCAGTCGTTCGATTTCTGTTTGGTTATGCTCCATTGCCAATTCTCTCATTTTTAAAGTGTCTTTGAATCAGTGCATGCACATACGGGCTGTAGTAAGGTTTGCCCTCTAGCACGGCATCGACTCCTTCGATGATCGTTTTCATACTGGACGACTTATCAACGAATCCTAGGCAGCCGCTTGAAGTTACTTTTTCGAGTGCCACGATCGTAGCAAAGGCCGTTAAAACCATTACTGGATAATCGACGCTGATTTCGTATAGCTCCTCTAGTACGCCGAAGCCATCTTTTACAGGCATTTTGAGGTCCGTTATTACTATGTCGGGGGAAGTGTGTCGACATGTTAACGCTACATTTGCACCATCTGTCTCTTCAAAAATAGTACAATTTGGGTAGGACGCTGCTAGTGCTATCCTAAGAGCATTTCTGTATAAAGGCACGTCATCGACAATTACGATGGTGATTGGACTATTTTTTTCATTCATTATAAGAGTGGATGAGTGGAAGTGTAATGGTTATTGTTGTCCCGCAATTGAGTTCGCTTTCAATATTCATTGTGCCCTTGAGCGTCGCAAGGCATTGTTTGACTAAGGCTAAGCCTAGCCCACTTCCATTTGCATACTTTGAATTGCTAGCGCGATACATAAATTCGTAGATCCTCTTTTGTTCATCTTTTGGGATACCAATCCCCGGGTCGGTTACTACTATCGTGGTGAATTGTGCACACTTTGTGATTTTAATATATACCAAGGATGCTGGCGGCGAATATTTAGCCGCATTACTAAGTAAATTTTGAATAATGTGCTTCAATAGAGTTTCGTCCGTATGGATGATTGTCTCTTTTTCGTCACCTATAATTTTGAAAACGGTGTTTTTTCCATATCGCTTTGCTGTTAAACTAGCAATGCGTTCGATAAATTTACAGATTGTTACTGGTGATGTACTAATCTTCTGGCGCGATGCCTCTTGGGTGTTTTGAAACACGTAGAATGCGTCGAGCAAATCGCGGAATTCTCCTACAAATTGGGAGATTTGAAAGACATGCCTCATGATGTCATCTCGTTCTAGTCTTTCGTGGTATTCTGCAAGATAATCTGCAATTAGGCCTATGCCGCCGAGTGGGGCTCTCAGCTCATGGCTGGTAAAGAGCAGTAGGCGTTCCTCCATCTCCTCTAGATTCTCTTTAAGCTTAAGATTAAAAAGTGATTGTTTTTCAATTTCCTTCACTCGTGTGATATCTCGACAAAAACAGGCCATGTTCCCATCGGGTAGAGCCTTGAGCCAGATATCTTCGTCGAACATAGAGCCGTCTATTTTGCGCGCTTTACACTCTCCTCTCCAGTAGCCTGCCTTAGAGAATTGAGGCATTACGAAGGACTCGAACCACTGGACCCCATCCTTGTCGTATAGTTGGTGCCAAGTCCCGCCAAGTAGTTGGTTTTGGTGGGTGTAACCGAAGATCTCTAAATGTCTATGGTTTAGATACAGAAAGCGCCCCTCTTTATCGAGTAGTGCAATACCGTCATCAGCAGTATCAAAGACATCTAATAATGCTTGTTGGAGAAGGTCGTCATGCACTGATGACGTGATGATTGGTTCACATTTTTGATTCATAACTTCTGCATCGCAGTCTAAGAGCGCAGCTTACAGGCTGGGGCACAAAATTTGAGTTTGAGCCGACATTATTGCCCTTTTGTTGTTTAATAAGTGTGTGTGTCGAAAAAAAAGGGGGGGGCGACTATCCTACGTGGATGGTAAAGCTGACGTCACTGTCTGCGAGCCCCAGCGTGATAGTGTGTGTGCCAGCCTTCAGTAGCGTAGTCCGTGGCCTACTTTTACTAGCTCCTAGCCGAACTCCGTTAACGAATGTGCCTAGCGTGCTACCGAGGTCTGTTACTATCGCGTGGTCTTCCAGGGTTGTGATCATGCAGTGTTTTCTAGATATTGTAAATAGGGGTTCTTGGGGTATCTTTATAAATGTAAAACTCTTCGCAGTTCGGATTCCAGGAAGTTGCCGACCAAAAAAATGGGCTGGCGTACTTTGTAGTACAAACGAGGTGGCAGTAATTCCTTCATCTTAGCTGATTCGGGCTCGACGCATATGACTCCTAGTTCTGGAGCATTCTGTTGTTTGTTCATAAGTTACGTTTGTTTTGAGTCAAAATTAATCATGCCAGCTCATTTTTAGCCGTGAGCGCTTTGAAAATCGAAATGCCAACGCTCCGAGGTAGATAGACAGAGCGGCAACGAGCACAACCGCTAGCAAACCTATGGCGACGATTCTAAGTGCTCCAATTTTAAGGAATGGGGGTGGGGAGTAGTAGGGCAATGGTAGGTTCTTGAACATCTGCGGAGAGATAGTACTCAGTTGATCTTGAGGAGCTTCCAGCCTCACCGCTGCGATGTTTAGAATGTAATAGTTCACTGCGCTTTGAGTGGGTAACAAGTTAAACCCTGTGGTATTTGCTGCCGTCGCTTCTCGGGTCAGTCGCTGCCAAGGGTAAGCAGTTAGTAGGTTTGAGCCGTCATAACCTAGGTAGTGTTCAGATGGAAATTGATAGGTTGCATTTTTGATAAAATAGAAAAAAATATTTACTGTAGTTTCAACGCTTTGTGTGTTGTGGTGTTCGCTGATGCTTTGTGCTGGCTGAGTCAGCCCTGCCAAATCAGCCGATTCGTCAAGTTGCAAAAGAGCCCCGCACAACTGCATCAGAGTGGTGAGGTAAATGGTGATTTATTTTAATGCTAGTGGCGTCTGTTTCCCAAGATGTTTCATAGTGCAATAATCGGCATTAACATTTTATTTACGGCAAATTGCGGTTTACAAATACTCAAAGTAGTGAATATCTAGGTAACGTTGGTGCAGGCTTTTAGAGGTCAGATCGGGTGATATAGCTTGTTATCTCTGTTAACTGTACCGCCCGTTTCCAAGATATGATGACAGAATTGCCACAGCTAGATCCTCAGAAAATTACCCGAGTTGTTTTGGTCGAGGACGACTCGGCTTTCAGCGATGTGCTCACTGGTGCCATTCAGGCGCAGCCCGATTTTGAGGTGATTGCTTGTTTTGAAAGTGTTAACAGCGCGCTTGCCTGTAAAACCATCTGGGCGCGGGCTGATCTAGTCTTATTGGACTACCATATGCCTGGGTTATCTGGTGTTCATTTGGTGGGCCTTTTAAAAGAGACCTATCCGGGGCTGCTTTTAGTTATGATGACCTCTGAAACGGGCCGTGATGTCATTTTAGATGCGATTAAGAGGGGCGCCTCTGGTTACATCACTAAAGATGCTCCACTCGCCTCGCTAATGCAGCAGTTAAGATTCATTCGTGAGGGGGGGGCAGCGGTTAGTCCGAAAGCGGCGAGGTTCTTGCTTGAGGCGGTTGGATCGACGAATTCAGAGATTAGCGGAGTTGAACTGTCACACCGAGAGTTACAGATTTTGAACCTCATCAATGAGGGCCATGTCTACAAGGAAGTTTCTGATATGCTATCCATTAGCCACCACACCGTTCACTCGCACCTCAAGAGGATTTATAAGCGTTTAAATGTGAAACGGCGTGAGGATGCCTTGCGGCGGGCTAGGGCGCTGGGCTTACTCTAAGCAGTTCGCTTCGATGGCCTCGATGGCTTCAAGTTCGATGCTTCACTTGTGGTGCATATACTATTTTAAAAGGCTATTGCCTGTCGATTTTGCTAATATGGCTTGGCCATTTGCAGTCTTCCAAGCTGGTTTTTGGTAGAAAAAGTTTGGCAGCTCCAGCTGCGGCTTCAAATTTTGATGGAAGACGCTGTTTGCAGAGCCTGACATCGGCGGCACTAGCCAGGTCCAGTCCCCATAAACACTCCGCCCGCGTTTTTGCTCAGATTTGCAAAACTGCGTGAAGCGTTCGCTTGCTTCGTGATGGTTCTCGATTCGTACTCCTGCAGCCTCGAAAGAGTGGAGCACCGCCTCCTGGAGCGCTAACATGGCGTGATCTTTCCACAGCGGGTTAGTCCTCTGGTTAGTGTCGACTCCTATGCAATGTGCAATGCGCGGTAGTTGGTTATAGCGGCTTCGGTCGGCCAAGTTACGCGCACCAATCTCGGTAGCCATGTAATGCCCACTGAAGGGAGCTGCGGTATGCAACGCATCAGGAGTTGCATACAGCATGTCGGCTACGACGGGGAGCGCATACCATTTAAGGCCAAGTTGGTCTATCTTTGTGTGTTTTGGATGCTGGATTGATACCTCCAGCGCATCCTTAGTCGTGATAGGGTGTAGGCTTAGTCGGCCCTTTGCTTGAATAATCAAGGGTAGTAGGTCGAATGCGCTACGTTCCTGCGGCGGGTTCCACCCAAGCGCCAGCGCTAACTCAGTGAGCTTTCGGTTCATTGGGTCGCCAATTAGGGTATTGTCGCGCGCCCGGTGGCAGGCGTAGCGTAGTAGCTGATGGTTCCAAATGCGGATTTCGCTGCTCGGATCCTCCCACTGACTAAAGACTGTCATCATGGATCGTATGTTGCCGCAGTTAGTGGCGTCTCGAAGATGCTTTCGAAGGGCGTCGAAAATATCATCGGGATCTTCGAGCTCACGAGCATCGATTACGTTTAGGCTCTGCCAGCGGGGGCGAGCGATACAGCGTATCGAATTGCGCCACGCCAAGCGAGCATCGCTCGTCAGGTCTTGCCGGCCTTGACTCCGTTTCTCTTGGTCGCGTGAGTGGTGTGCAATGCACTGGCTTAGCGCCTCAGCCTCCCAGTGGGTATTGACGGATACTGGATGTTCGCTTTGAGAATTTTCATGCGCAGCGAAGGGGCATTTTGTTAGCGCTTGCGGTGTGTTCATCTAGGGTGATTTCGGTGTTTTTATCTGTTGCTAGAATGATCCCATAGGGAGGGCTTGCTTGAATCAAAGGTATTATAACAAGAAGATGCATTACCCAAGTTTCAACCATTTTCATGGCTTGGCTTAGGTGTCCTGGGTCTTCGCTTTCGCCCCGCATGAAAATTAACACCGCAACATTAAAAAATATAAAAGTTTTCTAAGCTTCTCAAATTAACAGCTTCAGCCCTAACTAAGGTTTGCATTTCGAGTCTGGCGGCAGTTAATTTAAGTTTTGAGTTCACCAAAGCGATCTATAACGGTGGAGCGGGTGGCAACACCGTTTGGGATCTAAATGGAAGTGCCCTTTTTGTCGACGATAATGGTGTCAGCCCTAGCGAAAGGCTCCGTTTAACTTCTGCCAATAATGACCAAGGGGGAGCTGCATGGCTGGATGCGCAGTCTTTTGACTTAAGAGTCTGTCGGATTGAAACCGTTAAGTGTGCGATATTTCTAAGGCAACTAGCATTGGTTCGAGGTGAATTGAGGCTCGGATGTGTTCAGGGAGGTGTTATGGAGATTACACCTGAATTTCCTTGAAATTCGACAGACTCCTACACCACGGCGACTGGTGGTTTGGCTATGCTTGCGAAATATCTTACCCTGGTTCTTAAGGTGCGGATGGTATGGGCATGCATCTTTATGACGATGATAACACGGAAAGTTTGATTTCGGATCAAGATGGTTGGAATCTGGCGAATTCAGTGCTCAGTGTGACCATTGATGCGCTCGACAACGGTGGGGAGGATCCATCGGACTATCACATTACTCTCTGGGATGGTAATACTAAGTTAGGAGAAACTGATCTGTTTGTCCAATACGATGTATTTTCAGTGGATCTAACATATACTGCGTCATCGAATTCATTGGCAGCTACACTTCATAATGGTGAGCAATTCGAAACTTCCGTCGGAATCATTGGTGTGTTTGAGAATGCCTTTCCAGAGGCTAGGCTCGAAGAGTTCTCGGCGATGTAATGTGGCTTCATGCTCGGGCGGGTGGATCGAACCAAAACCATGATGTTTTGTTTGCTGAGGCTTCTGTGGCTGTCCCCGAACCGAACGCCTTTGCTATCCTTTTAGCCCCGGATAAGGTGGATGTCTTGAGCTGGAGTCAAAGTTCAATGGATCGATGGAATACCTTCTTTGGGATACCCCTGAGTCGATGACTTGTTGATTCAAGGTCGAGTTGCAGTACTACTGGGGTGCAATGTCTATTGCCCTGTAATTACCCAATAATAAGATTGGACTGCAAATCCAGATGAGCAGTAAGATTTTCTTTATTATAATTTAATATTATGAAGACCCCATTTGAAGACAGTAAAAATTTTGATAGCTCCATCTCCAAGGTGCTTAAAGTTGTTGTGATTGAAGACCATGCGTCGATTGGAGAAATGGTGTGCGATGTGATTAACCAAATGCCAACACTCGAGGTTGTTGGGCATGCCCAAGATGGGGCGGAGGGCTATTCGCTTTGCATGGATAAGAAGCCTGATGTCTTGATCCTTGATGCTATGTTGCCCACCATGAATGGGGTTGAGATACTGCGGCGCCTGATGCAGCATCTACCACGTGTGCGTACACTGGTATACACTGCGGGTTGTGCGCGATACACGATATCAAGTTTACTTCGGTATGGATTAGCTGGATACATACGCAAGGACTCAAGTCTGGCCGACTTCAAGTCTGCTGTCGAGTCGGTTGCAATGGGAGCAAGCTGCTACGGGGCTGAGGTAGTAGAAGTATTGCGTGCTACTTTAGAATCTTGTGGGGAGCTAAATGGGTTAAGTGTTTTAACTGAGCGAGAATTACAAGTCGCTCAACTTGTTGCAGAAGGATACTCTAATAAACTAATCGCGAAGAAGCTAGAAATTATGCTTCGAACTGTCGACTCACATCGCCTGAGCATATATTGCAAACTGAATGTTTGCGGAGTTGCGGACCTGACTCGTTGGGCGGTGGCGCATGGGCTAGTCGAAGCAGTTCGTACTGAAGAACCTTCTTCTCTCAAGGGTTGAGCAACTCGGTGATAGCTATCGCTGCTTACAGTTTTTTTACGCATCCATTGACCCGAAATTGCCTATAAACTATGTTTGATTGATTGATTTGTTGGGCTCTTGCTTAGTTATAATGATTGATGGCTGTGAATGAATTACTACCACTGATCATTCCTTCAAAAAATTATAAACAACGTAAAGTAATCATTGGTAAAAATATATGAATAAGGTAACACAAAAAAGAGTTAATAACGGATTCACGCTTATCGAGATGATTGGCGTTCTGGCAATTATAGGTATCCTCTCAGCAATTGTGGCACCCCGGGTCATTGAATCGATACGCGACGCGAAGGTGACTTCGGCGATCGGTTCGGTCAACTCCGCGAAGTCGGCCGCACTCAGCTATTATCAACGATATGATCGTTTTCCCGAAGACGGTACTTTGGCGACAATCGTCGATTATCGCACGGACCCTACCGGTAGCACGACGATTTCTGGGGGTGATGCTGATTTCGGTGATTTGCTTGTTCGTCAGGAGCAACTTCTCGAGGCGGAGAGGACCCCAATTGGTGATGATACCAATGGCAAAGAATGGGCTGTCGGCTGTGCCACATTGGCTGCTGGGGGGAATCTATCCGCGGGCGGCGGCACCGCAACTGGTTACGGCACTGCTCCTTTCGCTTTCAAATCGGCCGGGCGAGCCAGTCGAATAGTCTATTTTTTCATGCCTAACCTTACGACTCAGGAGGCTGCGGCCCTTGCTACCAAGGTGAACGGTCCTTTCCCTAACACAGTTATGGGGGACCTTAGTGTTATCGGTGAATCCTTGACTGGCGGCGGCGGTAACCCTTTGAACAATATCGATGGAGCCAACGCTTGGTTTACGGACAATGGGGACAGCACTTATGACGCATTTCTCTACGTAGCGCATCAGTAACCCCGCCGGAGTTCATTTTTGCTTTTGAATCCCAAGCAGCAGACCGAAGAAACAACTTTTCACCGGGCTTCCATTTCGATGGAGGCCTGGTTTGTTTCGGAGCGAATGCTCTCGTTGTCTCAGGTGGCCTTGGCGAAGCGTGAAGGCGCCCGGCTCGGCCTTAGTTTCAGCGAAATTGTCAAGCGGCTCGGTCTTGTCACGGGTGAAGAGCTTTCGCGTTACCGTTCGATGCGCGGTCAAGTCCGCACGGCTAGTGAATTCATCCGAGAAGGGAAGGGATATGACCACCATCTCAGCCTCCGGCGGCTTATTTTGGATGAAGATCTCCGTGCGAAGTTACCCTTGGATTTGTGCCAGAGCCTGGCCGCAGTCCCTGTGGCGGAGCGGGAGGGCGTGCTTTGGGTCGCGTCGGCAAATCCCTTTGACTTGCCGACCCTGAAGCGTCTACAGGCGGCGGCAGGACAGCCGGTCGAAGCCTTGCCCGCATCGGAGACGGACATCCGACTAGCTATCAGCCGGAATTATACGGCGCGCGACGCCCTCTACGAGGCGGTAGGCGCCTTCATTCAGATGGATGCGGCAGCGTTGAACGAACAAAGCCAAGACGACCCTCCAATGATTCGTCTAGCGGAGCAGATTCTGATGCACGCGGCCACGCGGGAAGCCAGCGACATTCACCTTCATCCCGAAGAGCGCTTCTGCCGAATCCGCTTGCGAGTGGACGGTGTTTTGGAAGAGGGATTGCTCCTTCCGAACGCGATCCGCAGTGCCCTGACGGCGCGCTTCAAGATTCTCGCTGGAATGGACACGGCGGAAGATCGCTTGCCGCAGGACGGACGAATTCAATTCGCCATCGGAACTGAAGAAATCGACGTTCGGGTCTCGAGTCTGCCAACGAGCAATGGTGAAAGCGTCGTCATGCGACTGCTCGATCAATCTCGCCTCCAATTGGAGCTTGGGGCTCTGGGGTTTTCGGCTACGCAGCAGTCACAGTTTGGTCAAATCCTTGACCAACCGCACGGGGCATTTCTCATCACCGGGCCGACCGGGAGCGGCAAAACGACGACTCTCTACACGCTGCTTTCGATGCTCGATGCTGAGGAACGTAGTGTTTTTACACTGGAGGATCCGATCGAGTATCGTCTGCCCCTGATTCGCCAGACTCAGATCAAAGATGAAATCGGCCTTTCCTTTGCGAGCGGACTTCGCACCCTACTACGCCAAGATCCGGATGTAATTTTGGTCGGTGAGACTCGAGACCAGCAGACGGCAGAGCTCATGGTTCGGGCGGCGCTCACAGGGCACTTGGTTTTCTCGACACTCCATACCAACGATGCGATCAGCTCGGTCCCGAGGTTGACGGACCTGGGCATACCGCCCTACCTGCTCTCCAGTAGTTTGTTGGGCTTGAGCGCGCAGCGCCTGGCCCGCCGCCTTTGCCAGTTTTGCAAAGAGGAGGTTAGGTTGACCCCGGATGAATGGACTGCGGCGGGCGGTCAGCAGGTGGATTCCGATGTCTCTCTTTACCGGCCCGTGGGCTGCCAGGCATGTGGAAATAAGGGCTATAACGGTCGAATCAGCCTAGCTGAAATCATCCGGGTGGATGCTGAATTACAGCAGCGTATTGACGAGCATGAGTCTGTCTCGAAATTGAAGAGTTGCCTGCGAGAGCGCGGCCTCCCCTTAATGCGCGAGGATGGTCTGTCCAAGGCACTGGCTGGGCTCACGAGCCTTGAAGAGGTGGGCCGTGTTGTTCAATTGAAGATGGGAGCATCGACGAGCGATGCCTGAATATAACTACAGAGCTGTCACCGTAAATGGCCGCTTGGTGGAAGGTCGGCGTGAGGCGGAGACTGTCCAACGGCTGGCCGATTTGCTGGCTCAAAACGGACAAGAACTGATTGACGCGAAGCAAAGCAATCGACGGGATTCATACCGACTCTCAAAGTTGAAAATGAAACCTCAAGAACTCGCCAATTTGATTTTTCAAGTAGGCATTCAACTGAGGGCGGGTGTTTCGATTGTCGAAGCATTGAAGGCAAGAGAAGAGGAAGAGACCTCAGGCGTGGGGGCGACCGTCCGTCAGCACTTGAGTGAACTCGTCGAGCAAGGGACGCCTCTAAGCAGAGGGCTGGAGAAGTTTCCGAAAATTTTCCCAGGCTATATCCGCAATATCGTCCAAGTGGGTGAGCAAAGCGGATCGCTCGATGCCAATCTAATCGAGCTTCGCGACTATTTGGAGTGGATGAATAATAATTGGAAAGCATTCAAGCAAGCGATGCTCTACCCGGCTTTTGTCGTCACCGCATTGATTGCTTTTATTTTCATCGCTCTACGCTTTGTTTTTCCGACGGTCACGGAGCTTCTCTTTGAACTGGACATACCTCTCCCTTGGATAACCCAGAAGATGATCACGCTCAGTGATTTTGTGGTCGACTATTGGGGCGCGATTTTGGCTTTCGTCTTTCTGACCCCTCCTGCGTTGCGCGTTCTCTTCAAGTTCTCGCCCCAAGCGGTCCTTTTTCGGGATCATTTGCTTTTGAAACTGCCTTTTCTTGGCGAAGTGATTCTGACTCTGGCCGTCGCTCGTTTCCTGCGCAGTCTGATACTGATGCAACAAGCGGGCATTGTCATTACTGAGTCGCTTTCAATGGCGCGCGATGTGGTCGGTAACTCAGTGATCGAGCGCAGTGTGCAAAGAATCGAGACTGCCGTTGCTAACGGTGCCCCCATGAGCAGTGGAATGGCCGAGGATAAGATTTTCCCTCCGCTGGTGCGAACTATGGTCGGCGTCGGCGAGCGAAGCGGTTCGCTCGACACCTCTTTGCAAGCGGTGGTCGATTACTACGACGATCTCGTCCCTCGGAAGATCAAGACCTTCTTCGCAATTTTGGAGCCCGGGCTCATTGTTTTGACGGTGTTTCTCGCCGGTTTGGTCGCCGCCGCAGTCTTTTTGCCTCTCGTTAACATGCTTAGCCCCGGTGCCTACTGATCTCATGAAAATGGCGCACTTACTCAGGTCCTCAAAAAAACGCTCGGGTTTCACCCTGCTGGAGCTGATTGGAGTGTTGGTGGTGATCGCCTTGCTCCTGACGACGGTTATACCCAGTGTCATCAATTTGATTCGCGTCCAGCGCGCGGTCGACGAAGCGGCGGAGCTCCCGAAGATAGCTTCTGCTCTCGAACTAGCCATTTTGCGTGAGCAGATGTTTCCGATTGACGAGAACGACGGAGCCACCGCACTCAGCGCCAACCCCTCCTTTTGGTGGAATTTGGCGGCTCGCCACGGCGGAGGCAGTGCCAATCAAGTCCGTTACCCATTGGGAGTGCGGTCCGGCGAGGGCGCTACGCGGAAGTTATATTTTGCCGAAACTAGCTGGTCAGGTCGCACCTTTTTTGAGATTGTTGGCGATGGGCAGACTTGGCTTGCGGATCCCTTGGATCCGCGCGAACTTCGACTGCTGTTAGTGTCCACTGCTAACCCTGATCTGCCCTTGCCTGACGAATTAACTCCGAGCCAGTTTGAGCGGTTTTGGAATGATTGGAGTGTGGGCCCCGGCGGAAATCCGATTGGCGGGGTCGATGCATGGTCTAACTACGGCCTTCGTTCTTCCGAATGGGCTGGGCGGGCACCTGAACTGAGCCTCGAGCGGCTTGATCTTCGCGATCAGCTCTGCACGCTCGTGATTGAAAACCGAAGAGCGATTCAAGCTGGAAGCGGGGCAAGCTTTGACGATTCCTCTCCCAATTACTCGGGCACTCAACTGCTCGATGACTGGGATTTGCGCTCTGTGTATACCTATCCTGAAAATCAAGTCGGCTCCGAGATTGTCTTAAGAGTCCGAGAAATCGTAAAGTCAGGAATCCAGTATTCGCAAGTGACCGGCATCGATCTGGCAAGGCGCGGAATCATGGTCGATGAGACTGAGGAAGTGAGTGTCCGGGTAAAGGGCAGTAAATCAGTGGTCTCCGAGGACTCCGGTCAGGTGGTGACCACTGCAGTCGAGGGAATTTTGGAGCTTGAGCTGACGGATCGAGCACCGATCGCTCTGCTCAACCCCAACGACAGCGCCAACCCCTTGTCTTTGGAGGGCTGGGAAAATAGTGCCCCTTATCTACAGAACCGTTATTTCCTGCCAACTCAAGAACTCCTCCTGGGGGAGCCCTGGAGCCAATCTGAGATAGGCATTTTTACAATCACGAAACCTTTCGATACCCTTCGTTTCGACGGGCTACGCTGGCGTTACTAACCCCCTTTTTCAAAATGGCTTTGACTATAATCACCTGGGATCACCGATCTGTCTGCATTTGGGGGAGGACTCGTTCTGGCGCGAGTCTGCTCCATCAAGCGGACGCTAGCGATATGGGGGGATTCTTGGCTCTGCTGGAGAGCCAAGCGGAGCCGCTCAAGATCGAAAGATTTCGACTCTATTTGGATCTGCCTTCGCTCGATCACCATGTGGAACGCGTCCCAAAAATCGCCCTAAAGATGCAAAAGCAGCTTTTGCGGCGACGCCAGGAAATGCTCTATGGTGATGAGGAACGGGCATGGGCAGCTCTTCCCATGCGTTCGGATATAGGTGGGGCACAGCAGCTGTTTTTGGTCAGCAGTCTCGCCAACCGTATACCGTGTTCAATCGGAGAATGGAGTCTGAAAAATGGAATAATCTTAGAGGGGGTATTCAGCCTACCCTGCGCGATTGCCTCGCTGGAGGAGGGTGCCGCCGCCGCAGGCGAAGCTTCCATCCATTTTCGTGCGCACGGAGAGGCCGGCTATTTGATCGCTCGCGATGTTTCGAATGAATTACTCTTTTTTACGCGTCTGGACGGCGGTCGCCCGAGCCCACAGCAGTTGCAGGATGGAGCCCGGCGGCTTGGTCTCTTCGTTGAGCAAGAGTTCGGCGTCGAACCTGTCTTGCGAGACCCCGAGGAAGCGGAATCGATGCCAGATGAGTTCGTTGTCGGGCAGCTCGGCCGACAAAAGCCTAACAGAAGCTCAAACCTATTGGATGCTAAGGGAGCTGCCCGGCAACGTAATACCCGCTTGAGGCACCGCGCCTTCGCACTCCTGTGCCTGCTTCTATTGGCTTCGATCTTTGTATCGCTCCCTTTGATCGAAAAAAAACAGCAACTAGAGTTGAGCTTGAGCGAACTGAACGCCGAAATTGTCTCAAAGACCATTTCGATCAATAAAGTGCGCAATGGTATCCTCGACAATCAGAAATACTACAATGTCATTCGCTTCAGTCTGGGGCGCGAGACCCTCGAGACCGAGGCGGCAGTGCCCACACCGCTCTCTGTCATGATGCACGCGATCTCCAATGCTTTGCCGCCGACCGTGGAGCTTGATGCCTACTCCGGTCGGATCGAGCATGGAGACAGCGCTGCCTCATTCAGGATGGTTGGTCGTCCACTGACCGCCGACTTGGATTTGTCTTCGGCGATCCGTCAAATACACGATAAGCTAGTCAAACAAGGCTGGCGGGTCGGTGCGCCCGAAGTTATCTTCGAGCAAGAAAGGGGAGACTCTCGGTTTGGTGATCAGCGTGGCCGCTTGAGAAAATTCACGCTCGAATTCACAATTCTCCCATCGGCTTCCTGAGCGAATCATTTCAGACTATGCGAAAGCGACTTTACACTCTCTATAACTATCTCGCGTCTTACCCCGTGATCGCGCTGCTCCTTGCCGCGACCGTGCTTGTCGTTTATAATGGTCGGCAGTATCGACCATTCGAATCAAAGCAGCAAGCCTTGCTCCTCCAGAATATGGAACTGAGCCAAGAACGGCAGGAGCTAAGGGAGGAGCTGAACAGCCTCCGACAAGAAGATTTGCGCAAGCGCTACATTCTGTTCAACCAAGACTTTTTGTCTCTTTCCGAAGCGAACGCCGACAACCTGGAGAACACCTTCCAGTCTGTCTTCACAGCCAACGGCTGGGTTATTTCAAGCACGAAAGTTGTGCCTTTGGACGGTGAGGCCGTCAGCGAGGCTGACGCGGAGTTGGAGGAAGCGGCAGTCGAGTATGGGGTTCAAGGCCGGGAGTGGGTCATTAGGGTAAGTGCTCCGCGGAAAGAAAATGAGGGCGACGAGAATTTTTTGCCCCTCTACTCGCTCACTCAATGCATTCGCTTCCTGTGGAGCCGATCGCCCGTTATGGAGTGCCGGAGTATAGAATTGAGTCGTCTCGGCGACGGTTACGAGGCGACACTCAGCTTTTTTCTGCCGCTGCGTGATCCTAACGGACTAAATGAACCCCTTCCGGCTGAATTGTAATGCGGAAGTATCTGAACAACCCTCGCGTGGTCTTGCCGTTCGCGCTTTTTGCCCTGCTGTGGGGGCTCCACAGTTATGGTTTGCTGGAGGACCTGTTACCTGAATTTTCCGGTAAGCCGAAGCCTGGAGTTCAGCCCGTGGCATCCCGCGAGGAAAACATGGATATGAACATTGGCGGGCAGGTGATGCAGAGTCTGACTCGGCAGCAATGGCTACCCAGAAACTGGGAAAAATACAGCGCCATTCGAAAGGAACCTTTCGTGGCGAATTACAGTTTTGAAAAAGAGGTAGCACCTGAGATAGAGGAACAGGCCGAACCTTTGATCGAGGAGATAGTCGTCGTCGATCCCGATATGCTGGACAGTTACATTGCTAAGCATATCGGGTTGGATGAACGTGGATTTTTTGTAAGTTTTGGAGTCATTCGTAAGCGAAAGGGGGATTCTCTGCGGACTACCAGAGGCACAGATTTGGTGGTAGGTTCTATCGCAGTAGCAGAGCGTAGTCGCACAGCTGAAGAGCATGCCGAGCTGGTTCGCAGCACTCTAGCTAGATTACGCCTTAGTGGTGTTATGGGTTTAGACAGTGACGTCCTTGACCAAGTAGATGCCGGTGCATTAGAAACCGTGGAGAATGGCTTTAGGGAAGGTGACACTGTCAATTTGCGGTCAGTAAACACAAAGCAGAAAGTTAACATAGAGTCGTCTGCTGTCATTTATGGTGGGCGTAATGCCAGCGATTTCTATAAACAGGGAGACCTCGTTACGGTTGAACCAGCCCTTGGGCTGGCGAAAGTTTATGAGGGGGCGGTCTCGTTGGTTGATCGCTATGGCGAAACGTTCATTCTACCTTTAGACTGATTTGTACTTACAGACCGGAGCGAAGCCACGGACGCAGGTGATCATGACGCTCCTTTCATTGCCCAACTCTCGCGATATTTCTGTTTGGGACTCATCCCCAAGCTCTGATGCTTGCTGGCATTGTATTTACGGAAAAACGCGCTCAAACCTTGATAGAGTTCGCTCTTATTGGGGTTCATCGCCCTGTGTCTAGTCGGTGCAAGGCACCGAATCTAGCTCCGCGGAAATGAGCCTCGGGTTTTGGCCAGTCTTGAATTTTACTAAGTCCCCATTTTATTCAGATTTTTTAAAAGTAGTATCGGATAAAAAGGTAAGCTACGCGTGTAAAGAGCGTTCGATTCCCTGGGCATTTATAAACATCCGATGGCGCAGGCTGCCGTTCTGGGCGTGGCATTTTTTAGCAAAGGCGGCGGCGTAGCTGCCTTGCTTCATTCTCTGTGCGCTTTTTCCTGCGGCACTCTGTGCGTATACAAATACGACTTTGCAGCTGGTAGCCTCTGCTAACGAGGCCTCTGGCATCGGTTACACTTCGAAAGGTGCGATTCCTGCGTCGGGAGGCACTGTCGCGCAGTCCAATATTTATACTCACTACTCGGGAGATGCGGCAGCTTACATCTTAAAGCTAGACTTGCAACGTGGTGGGGTGGTGTATGAATGGATTGTAGATAGCGATGCCGACTCTCTAAGCGACCTAATCGAGATCCGCTTGAAGTCGAATCTGTATGCGTCCTATTCAGACAACGACGGTCTCACCGACGCGGATGAGTATCTGATTCATGGTACCAGCCTGACGCATGCCGACACCGACCATGATGGTTCAATTGATTCCGATGAAGTGGTCGCGGGCACTTCACCGCTCGATTCAGATAGTCGTTTTGTAGCCAGCCTTCAGCCAGCGGATGACGGGCAGCTAAACTTTCGCTGGTATGGATCCTCGGTCGCAGCTATCGAATCGAGTCGACGCTCACGCCATCGGGCCCATGGTTTAATCTTTTGGTTTTAGTTTTCTCCGGTAGCGATTCGTGGATGGAATTAGAAATTACACCCTCTGATACAGAGAAAAAAAGCGTTCTACTGGGTTACACGATTCAAGGGAGCTTCGACCTCGGCGCCCTTGATGCGCCCGTGCGCGAAACCACCCCGCTCGCAGAGGCGACGTCTCCAGCTGGTTATCGTGTGCGGGCTTTCGAGTTCAATGCCAACGATGCACCCAAAGGCTTCATGCGCATGTCGCTCAAGCCTGTCGCCGATTGAGCGCGTGCGCAACGCATGATTTGAACCGTTAATGCACGTCAATGAAAGTTAATGGTGAAAGTATGTTTTTCCAGTGTAGCCTGCGCCCTTCATCGCTTTTCAAGCTACGCAGGCCGCAGCCGCTCATGTGCGCTGATGGACGCTTATCAAGAACGCTTTAATTTGATTCACTGAGTTGTTATGTACGAGAATATCTGGTCTCATTTCTATAAGCGACAATAAGCGACAATAAGCGGTCCCCCAGTTTTGCTGGGTCTGTGGCGAAGTAGTAGTGGTCGCCTAGTTTGTCTGCCACACACACACCACTGTTCAGTAAAAATAAAATGGAATCAACACGGGACGTATGATTACCCGCGAAGCGTCGCCTAGTTTACCTGAAGTAAAGAGGGGGATTCTTTGCAATCTCTGTAAGCATTCCAGATTTGTCCGTATGTCATGGCAAACCTCTGCGATTGCTGACGTGCTTGATCGTAAGCGGTAACCCATCCCGCACTTATTCACGACTGGCGTTTGGGCTATTCTGCCCGGATGCAATTTGATAAATCAAAAGTAGTTCTCTTTCATGGCGTGGTCGATTTACACAAAGGTGGCTCTGGGCTGATAGCCTTGGTCGATGAGCCGCAGCCGGAGACCTGGTATTTATTTGGTAACCGCAGTCGCAGCTTGATGAAGTGCGTGCGGCGAGATCGCTCCGGCCTATGGATGGGCTCGCGGCGCTTAAAGCAGGGGGCACAACCTCTGGGTGGAGCGAAGTCGGGGCACTTCGGTTTTGAGTGATCGAGCAGCGGAGGATCTATGTGCAGGCAAAAAGCCAAATATCTACGAATAATCGTCTGTTTTGACTTTTACTTTAATCAATCTAATCGTGCGTTTACTAGATTAATTATAAAGTGACAGTCAAGCATTTGCTAGCCGCAGGAGCGCTAGCAGCTGCTCCGCCGCGATGAGCGTAATAGTCGTGAGATCGTGCGGCTGACTCGGTTGATCGGCGCCTTGCGGCAAAGTTGTTTGGCACGGGCCGAGGTGAGAAGGTCGATCATGCTCAACTGGAGATCCAATTGGGGTTGGTCGAGGACAGCTGACCAGCTTGCACGCCAAGAGTGCTGAGCGTGAAGATGAGGTCATCGGTGAGTTGGTCGCTGCAGCTTCGAGCCAAGCAAAGAAGCCGCAGCTGGAGGAGCGGATCAAGCGCTTCAGTCTGCCCGATGATATCGAAGAGCGCACCGAGCGAATCGCCCCGACGAATCGCCCCGACGAAGTGATCGCCGGCCCAGATCGCTATCTTGAGATAGGCGAGATGGAAGTCACTGAGATCATCGATCTAGAGCCAGCCAAGTTCATCAAAATTCTACAAGTCTTCCGTCGCTATGTGGACAAGTCAGAGCGTGAGGGGATCAACTTTAGAAACTGTTCTCCTAGCGAATGACTTACGAAAATCAGAAGCGACCTGAAGATGCAAATGCTCATTTTCTTAGCCACTTTGGGGGCTGGTTGAACCGCAAACAGTCCCGCGCCTGCGGAATGAACATGTATTTGAATGCGGTTCCGAGGAGCAACGCGACTACAGCGTAATGCAAACAAACGAGAGACTAAAAACAGCTGTAGAATACGTGGGGGCTAGAAGTTGAGCAATAATCAATTGTATAAATAAATTGGTCAAGCGCGGCAAAAAAACTAGGAAACAAGGGACTGATGGAGTATACAAGTATTGTGCACCCGATGCAATCCTCACATGGCACCGCAAACTGATCGCTTTAAAGTGTACTGCTAAGTTTATGTTTAAGGCGTAGCGGGGGCGCCAGAAGCGCATGGGCGTTATTCAGGGGCTGTGTGTTCAATTTGCCTAGATTTATGAGCTAACTCATCATGCTGCTTGCTCGTTGGGATTCTTGTGAGATTTCAAGTCGAGGTAGATTGCTTCAAATGGTCGCTTTTGATGGGGATTAACTAGCAGGTCAGTTCGTGTTGTAGTAGTGATTGGTGAGTCGGCATTTATCGTTTTGCCTAATCTAAGTTGGCAGGTTGCAGGAATTATAGTGAACAAATACTGATCGTTGGATTGCAAGTCATTGGTAATCAAGGTCGATGGACACCTTGCCAAGGTAGATGTCGAGAGTTCGAACCTCTTCACTCACTCCATTTTCTTAAAGGTCTCCGATTAATCTCGGAGGCCTTTTTTGTTGGACACCTCAGACCTACGACCGTTCTGCTGGCTCACAGTCGGGCAAGGCTCATGCCGAGGAGAATGGGGCGGTTACATGCTGGGTCGGTCGGTAAGCCTGTGTCATTCTGTAGCCACGTCACTCTCCCGACCTGAGCTTGTCGAAGGTGTGACGTGTCCTGAGGGGAGTTTCGTTGCTAAGGCTCAACACGGCAGAGACTGCCGTGGCTACAGTTTGGTAATATAGTTACCGCACCCTGCTGCCGTGCATTGTTGTGGGGTTGTCTTGCTGTGAACACTTCACAGAGAGTAGCCAGGCATACACTTAATTGTTTCTGTGAGGTTCTGTTGGCTAAATTCCTGATCGCCATTGACTCGCATCGTCATGTTTATTGAGTGCCTGCTTTGCTTTGGCGCAGATTGTCTGCGTATGGTTTAACTGTATTACTTTTTATTATGTCACAAGTTCGCGTTCGTTTTGCTCCGAGTCCAACCGGTTTCTTCCACATCGGAAGCGCCCGCACGGCATTATTTAATTGGCTGTATGCTCGTCATACAGGGGGCACTTTTGTGCTGCGGATTGAAGATACCGACAAGGAGCGTAATACGGATGAAGCACTGCGTGTGCTGTTGGAAGGTATGCGCTGGCTCGGGCTCGACTGGGATGAAGGACCTGAAGCTGGCGGCGACTATGGACCTTATTTTCAGAGTCAGCGTCAGTCGATCTACGATGAGTATCTTAAAAAGCTGGTCGATGCTGGTCGCACTTACGAGAAAGACGGTGCGATCTGGTTCAAACTGGAAGGGGAGCGTTACACGGCTTACGACGAGTATCTAAAAGCTGAGATCGAGAAGGTCAAAGCTGCGCCAGTCGTGATTGACGACGCAGTCCGTGGTCGTGTCGAGCGCGCGGAGGAGAAGGATTTCGTTCTTGTTCGTAAGGACGGCAGCCCGGTTTTTCACTTTGTCAATGTGGTCGACGATATCGCCATGGGGATCACTCACGTCATTCGCGGTGAAGACCATCTTTCCAATACGAGTAAGCACGTCGAGCTCTTCAACGCGTTCGGCGTTGAGCCTCCTGTGTTTGCCCATATCCCCTTGATTCTGAAAGAAGAAGGCTCGGGCAAAATGAGCAAGCGCGACAAAGGGGCATTGATCGAAGAATACGAAGAGCGCGGTTTTCTTGCTGCAGCGGTGAGGAACTATATCTCCTTGCTCGGTTGGAATCCGAAAGACGAGCGTGAGAAGATGGATATCGGTGAAATTATCGATCTGTTTGATTTCCCTGGTATCAACAAAGGCAACTCACGTTTCGACGAGAAGAAGCTGTCTGCGCTGAATGCCGAGTATTTGCGTGAATTGAATCTGGAGAGCTTTACCTTCCTCGCGCGTCCATTGCTCAACCAAGCTGGGGTGGTTGCAGAAGATGAGGACGAAGATTATTTGCAAGCCGTTTTGGGGCTCTGCCAACCCAAAGCACGTTCACTCGATACAATGAGTGAGATGTGCGCCTACTTTTTCCAGGACGAGTATACGATGGATGAAAAGACGGGTGCTAACATATCGAGGAAAGCGGATCCGAAAGTATTGCTCGCCGAGGTGCTGCCTATTTTGGAAACAATTGAGCCCTTCGATGCGGATACTTTGAAGTCGGCGCTGGAGGCACATGCAGAGTCTCAGGGACAGAAGGTCTTCGCCTATTTCCCTGCCCTGCGCTATTCCGTAAGTGGGCAGGGCGGTGGACCTGATTTGTTGCCGATGCTAGCAGTGATGGGGCGCGACCGTGTGGTTTCTCGGATTCAGCGATTCATTGCTTAGCGGAATCGCGGCGTTTCGCTAAATACTGTAGGCGAGAAAAGAGTTGAAATGCTAAAACCTCTGCGTAAAAGTGGGCGTTCTTGTATGGTTAACCAATCACAACCAATTATGGTATGAAGCGACACTTAAGCGGACAGCACGGAGCTGTCCTCGCTTTGTCTTAGGTTTTTACTGGCTGAAATCCGATACAAGATGCACATCTCCCTCAATAATTAATGGCAAAATACCCGAATTCTCGCGGCAACTATCACAACCGTAATCAAGGACCCAAAGGTCTAAGAAGAAACGATCGCATACGCGCGGCTGAAGTCCGTGTGATTGGCCCTGAAGGCACCAACATCGGTGTGATGCCTCCGAAAAAGGCATTAGAACTGGCCAAGAAAGTAGGACTCGATTTAATCGAAGTATCGCCGGCTGCTCGTCCACCGGTATGCCGTATTTTGGATTTCGGCAAGTTCCTCTACGAGGAGAGTAAAAAGGCTAAGGATACGAAGCAGCACAGCACCAAGATGAAAGAGGTGAAGTTTCGTGTGTCGATTGGTAGCCATGACTTTGAAACCAAACTGCGCCGTGCGGAAAATTTCCTCCATCATGGCAATAAGGTGAAATTAACTTTGCAGTTCCGTGGTCGTGAGAATGAGCACCGCGAGCTTGGCTTTAATCGTGTAAATTTGGCAAAAGATGAGTTGGCTGGTGTCTCCACCGCTGATTCACCACCACGCTTGGTGGGTCGTCAAGTGACCGCTATTTTATCACCACTTCCGGAAGGTAAACGTAAATTGAAATTCAATCGTCCTGATGTGGAACTAGATACTAGTGAAGATCATGATGACGATGATTTTGAAGTAGAAGAAGAGTCAGATTCCTAATTAAGGCATGCGGGTCGGAGCCCATCAGATGAGTGCTTCACGACTCGCGTTTCGTCCGGGTGGCTTGTTCTGTTTTTGTTTCGTCCTCTTGTCGTTTTTAACTGCGACAACACTTTCGGCGCGTGAAATACAAGTTTCGGGTCGCGCCTATGTCGATCTCGGCACAGTGGCTCAACGCTTTGGTATGCAGGGTTACTGGCTTGCCGGATATGAAACTTATCGGCTGAAAAGTCGCTGGACCACGATTGATGCAGGTAAGAACGCGAAGACGCTTCAAGTGAATCGCTTGCCTGTGTATCTTGGGTTTCCGATGGTGGAGTCTCGCGGGCAGTTGTTTATCGCAAAGGCTGACTATCAACATGTGTTGCAATCAGTTTTGACCCCGCAAGCCTTTCGACCTGTGCCAGGGTTGCGGCGTATCGTGATAGATGCAGGGCATGGCGGTAAGGACAGCGGTGCGCGCAATGATGCTTATGGTTTGAAGGAAAAAGAGCTTACCTTGGATGTCTCTCGGCGGCTAAAGTCTTTGCTTGAGCGTGCGGGCTATGATGTGGTCATGACTCGTGACAGCGATGTCTATATCCCGCTCGATCAACGACCCAAGGTGGCGAATCGAACAAAGGGTGATTTATTTCTAAGTTTGCATTTCAATGCCGCTGGTTCGTCCACGGCGGCGGGGTTTGAGTCCTATGCTTTAACGCCACAATACCAGGCTTCTTCAAAATACGCTAAGCCAGAAGCTCATGATAACATTGCCTATACCGGCAATAAGCAGGATGCATGGAATACATTGATTAGCTATCATGTGCAGCGTGCTTTGGTGCAGCGCTTGGGTGGACCGGATCGCGGTTTGAAGCGTGCTCGCTTCCTTGTTTTGAAACACTTGGACTGTCCAGGTGTCCTAGTGGAATTGGGTTTTGTTTCCCATCCCGACACCGCACAGAAGCTGCGGACCGCTGCTTTTCGTCAAACACTTGCTCAAAGTCTTTTCGAAGGCATCGTTGCCTACCGTAACCGATTAGCACGTATTCAATAACACTATGACTTTTAGAAACTGCTTTGCCCATTTTTGGATACTTGTAACCGCGTCATTATTCGTAGGTGCTGTTGCGTTCGCGAGTGATGAAGTCGCGCGTGTGGTCATACTGGTCAATGGCAACGATGCAGAATCGGTCGAGATCGGGGAGTATTACGCATCGAAGCGTGGAATACCTGAGAAAAACATTATACACCTCGCTACCAGTAAGGCAGAGACAATCACGATATCTGAATATGTTGAGACGATTTACAACCCGTTGCTTTCGAAACTGATCGAAGGCAACTGGGTGGAGGGTGTTCGTGCGTCGGGTTCGGATCGTTATGGTCGGCAGGGCATGTCGGTCGCGGTGCATTCCATTAGTTATTTGGTCACAGTTCGGGGTGTGCCTTTGCGGATTTCAAACGCACCGGAGTTGATCGAAGCGAATACGGGAAAGATGAATGAGGAGTTTAAGGTCAATCGAGGCGCTGTTGATGGAGAGTTGGCGCTTTTACTGGCTCCATCCCACGTCTCAATGACTGCGTTTATTCCGAATCCGCTATTTGAAAAGAAAAGTCCGTTGGCGGGAGATTTGAGCCGATTGATACGTGTCACTCGCCTAGATGGTCCGAAGGCAGGCGATGTAATGAAGCTCGTCGATCGCACATTGGAAGCAGAGCGCACTGGTCTGATGGGTCGTGCATATTTCGATATTGGTGGACCGCATAATAGTGGTGACGAGTGGATGAATGCTGCGGGTGATCTCGCGAAAGCGGCTTATTTTGATACTTCATTTGAAACGACGAAGCGCCCGATGGGTATGAATGATCGTTACGATGGTCCCGCAATTTATATGGGTTGGTATCGCCCCAATGCTTATGGTCCTTGGCTGGCGCCGCGCTGGTCTGTGCCTCCCGGTGCGATAGGATTTCATTTACATAGTTATTCCGCCCCTACAGTGCGTAGTGCCAAACAAGGTTGGTTGGGACCATTCGTCGCTCAGGGGTATTGTGCGACAATGGGCAATGTGTATGAGCCGTATTTACAGTTTACGCATCGGCCACAGTTGCTTTTGGAGCATTTATTGACGGGGCATACCTTTGGAGAGGCAATTACGTATTGTAATCCGAGTTTGAGCTGGATGGGGGTAGCGATCGGAGATCCTCTCTATCGTCCATTTAAAATTGATTTGGAGGAGCAGTTGGCAAAGGTGCCGGAGGGTCCCTTTGCGGTGTATGTGCATCTGCGTGAGATCAACCGATTGAAGGCGGAAGTCAGTCAGTCAGCGGCTTTGGCTTATGCTCGAAAGACTTTTGTTGCCCAGCCTTCGCTCGCATTGGCCTATGAGCTGGCTCAGCTGTTTGCTGCTGAAGGACAAAAGAAAGAGTCCGTCGAAGCGCTTAAGCTTATTCGTTACATCGACGAATATTCTGATGACGAACAGATCTTAGTGAAGCAGATTGCCGATTTTCTTTATAAGCAAGGGGAGGGGGCTGCTGCTATGGAAATTTATGAAAGCCTCATCGGGCAAAGATATCTCGATAAGCAATTACGTATCGCATTGCTGGAGGGAGGGGCAAAAGTTGCCGCCACCGCTGGCACTTCGACACAGGCATCACGCTGGAATCTGGAGGCGCGTGAGCTGAAAGCGTCGCCTTCGCCGAAGAAAAAATAGCGACCAACGTTTGCAGTATGGTATTCTCATGCCTAAACATGCTTAATTTCTTTTAATAGGTTCTTGACTCAAGAACCTATGATAAGCAGAAACCGGTTCACTTTTGAGCTTAAACCGCTTTCATCGCGGGTTTTTCCATGTCCACACCTGATAACATACACACAGAATTTCACCGCATGCTTGGTCGCGAGTCCAAGGAGGCGCAACTGCGTCAGCGTGGGCATGTTTTCTGGTTTTATGGGCTCTCTGGTTCTGGTAAGAGCACGCTAGCCAATGCTTTAGAACGTAAACTCGTCGAGCTCGGCTATGTGACCAAGATATTAGATGGGGATAATATCCGTAGCCGCTTGAACTCGGATCTGGGGTTTTCTGATGAGGATCGTCAGGAAAACATTCGTCGTATTTCCGAAGTTGCCCGCCTCTTTCTCGACATGGGCGTGGTTGTTTTCACCTCTTTCATCACGCCGAAACGCGACCTTAGAGCGTCGGCTCGCGAAATCGTTGGCTCGGAAGATATGACACCAGTTTACGTGCAAGCATCATTCGAGACATGTGCCGAGCGCGATGTGAAAGGGCTCTACGCTAAAGCCGCTGCGGGTGGCGTTAAAAACTTTACCGGTAAGGACTCCTCTTTCGAAGCACCCGAAGCGGGCGACCCGGACTGGACGATTTCGACTGATAACAAAACCGAAGAAGAATCGCTCAATGAACTCCTCGAAAGGGTCCTTCCTTTAATCAAGAAAATAGAAAACTAGTTCACTTCTAAATTCTAACTCCTAAATTCTTTTTAAATATCATGTATCAAGATTACACCATCACTCACCTCAAGCAGTTGGAGTCCGAAGCGATTTATATCCTTCGTGAAACCGCCGCACAGTTTGAGAAGCCTGTGCTGCTCTTTTCCGGCGGTAAGGATTCCATCGTTATGGCGCACCTTGCCAAAAAGGCTTTCTGGCCTGCGAAGCTGCCGTTTCAGTTGTTGCATGTCGACACCGGTCATAACTTCCCAGAAACCATGGAGTTTCGCGATAAGTATGTCGCAGAGCTCGGTGCGGAATTGATAGTTGGTTCTGTTCAGAAGTCGATCGACGAAGGTAAAGTTGTTGAAGAGAAGGGCGCACGTGCTAGCCGTAATGGTTTGCAAACAGTGGCTCTGCTCGAAGCCCTTGAAGTCGGTCAATACGATGCCGCGCTTGGTGGTGGACGCCGTGACGAAGAAAAGGCACGTGCTAAAGAGCGTTTCTTCTCGCACCGTGATGCCTTCGGTCAATGGGATCCGAAGAACCAACGCCCAGAGCTCTGGAATATTTTCAATGGTCGTAAGCAGCACGGCGAGCACTTCCGTGTCTTCCCGCTCAGTAACTGGACGGAGATGGATATCTGGCAATATATCAAGGCTGAAGAAATCGAGTTGCCGCACCTCTACTTCTCACACGAGCGCGATTGCTTTGTGCGTGACGGTGTGATCATGGGTGTCTGTGACTTTATCGAACTTCTCCCCGGTGAGAAGGTTGAGAAGATGATCGTTCGCTTCCGCACGATTGGTGATGCGACTTGCACGGGTGCATGTCTATCGACTGCCGATAACCTCGATGACATTATCGACGAGGTCGCGGCTGCCCGTCAGACAGAGCGTGGCACACGTGCCGATGACAAGCGTTCTGAAACCGCGATGGAAGACCGTAAAAAACAAGGTTACTTCTAGGCCAACCCGCATCAGTCATTACCAATTTAGCTATTAAATATTTAAAATCATGAGCGAAGATAATAATTCAGGATACCTCGATATGGACCTACTGCGGTTTACCACCGCTGGTTCTGTTGACGACGGTAAGAGCACATTGATCGGACGTCTACTTTACGATAGTAAGGCAATTTTCGAAGATCAAATGGAGGCAATGGAGTTGAGTTCCAAAGCTCGCGGCGACGAGCACGTGAACCTTGCATTGCTAACAGACGGTCTCCGCGCAGAACGTGAGCAGGGCATCACCATCGACGTGGCATACCGCTATTTCGCGACACCAAAGCGTAAGTTCATTATCGCTGATACGCCAGGGCACATCCAATACACACGTAACATGGTGACCGGTGCTTCCACCGCGAATCTTGCGATTGTGTTGATCGATGCGCGTAAGGGTGTGATCGAGCAAACTTGTCGCCACTCATTCATCGCTAACTTGCTTCGCATTCAGCACGTCGTTGTCTGCGTCAACAAGATGGACTTGGTTGATTGGGACGAAGGTGTGTTCAACAAGATCGTAGCCGACTTTAAGAGCTTTGCTTCGCGTCTCGATAACATCGTGGATGTGACTTTCATTCCAGCCAGTGCGCTGATCGGTGATAACATCGTCGATAAGTCCGAGAACATGCCTTGGTATCAAGGACCAACACTGCTCTATCATTTGGAAACTGTTTATATCGGTGCCGATGAAAATCACGTCGAAGCACGCTTCCCTGTTCAGTGGGTCATTCGCCCACACTCTGACCAGTATCATGACTTCCGCGGATTCGCAGGTCGTGTGGCTGGTGGCGTCTTCAAGCCAGGTGACGAGGTGACGGTATTGCCATCTGGATTTACATCGAAGATCAAAGCGATCGAATCGATGGACGGTCCTCAACAGGAAGTTTTCGCGCCCATGTCGGCGACGATCACACTCGAAGATGAGATCGATATGTCGCGTGGTGATATGCTTGTGAAGGCAAATAATCGCCCAGAGCCGACGCAAGACATTGATGCAATGATTTGCTGGTTCTCATCCGACAAGAAACTCGCTGGTAGTGGAAAATATATCCTTCGTCACACAACGAAGGAAGTGAAAGCCATCGTGACCGAAGTTCGTTACAAGATGAACATCAACACGCTTCACAAGGTTGAAGATGATTTGATCTTCAACTTAAACGATATCGGCCGCATCAAAATCCGCACATCCGCGCCTTTGATTGCAGATAGCTACAAGTCCAACCGCATCACCGGTAGCTTCGTGCTGATCGATGAATTGACCAATGCAACCGTTGCGGCGGGCATGATCATCTAAAGTTGATCACTTGAAATTTCAAAAGGCGGTCCTTATCGAGGCCGCCTTTTTTGTGCCTCTGCTAAGAACTAGGGTATAGGCATCTTCTATCTGGTGATAGGTAGAGGCGGTCGTCTCGACCGCAATTGCGTTGATTCAGCCATACTGATGGCGCTTAGGGACAAGCACCGCTACCTAGAACAATACTAGGAACCCTAACAGCAAGGCGCCATCAGCGAGGACTCGGTAGTTTTCAGAGGAGAGCGTTTTGTGGAAAATGCTGAGACAATTCAGCGCCATGAGTGGTATGACTAAACTAAGCAGTAGATTTTGAGGGACTGCTAAAAGGCTTATGAATGTGCAGAGTGCAACGACGCCAATGACTGAAGGGTGGAGGTTGCGGCTCAACGAGCGGACCTCCATCGCGGAATCGACGGTATTTTCTTTTCGACCGATCATGAGGCAATTCATCAGACACAGGAGCGCTAAGCTACCAGCCGTAGGCCATAAACTTGATGCTGGTAGAAAGACTAAAACGCCGCCGGCGAATATCATCGCGACGCACACTTCTTTCGGGAAGAAGCGTTTGGATAGTTTCTGGTTCAGTGCCGTGTAGGTGAGGCAGGCGGCGAGTAAGTAGAAACCGTGCATGAGTTGTTCGCGCTCCAGCATGGTGAAGGCGAGGGCGATGTTCGTGATGAGGGCGACGCTCCAGATGCGCCAAAGCACGATGCGATACTTTGCGGCAAAGCGATGGCGCAGCGAGAGAAGTTGCTCCGGTTTACGTTGCTGCACATCAAACAATCGGTCGGCCATATAGGTCAGCCACACAGATAGCCCGAGCACTATTTGGGCGGCAATGGTCAGTGTGAAATCAATGCTCTGCGCGAAGATGCTTTGCCAGATCACTGCGATCATTGCGGCGTCGATCGCTAGAACGTTCGGCCATTGCCACAGTTTTGTTTGGCTGACGGACGGCGGGGTCGGCGATTCCACCCCAGCAATGGCGTTCTTGCGACTATTCATTTTCGTTCGCTAACCAATCAAGTAGTGCAGCGTCGTTGCGTAGTTCGACGGCATCTTGGTATTCGGGGGCGAGTTGCTCTTTGTAGGCTGCTTCCGCGTAGCGTTTGCCGTGGAGTAAGACTTTGGCGCGTTGACCTGGGGCGCGCACGATGCGGCCGAGTGCTTGATGAATGCGGCGCATCGCGGGGATGATATAGACGTCGCGGAAGTTCTCGTCACGGGAGAGGGAAGGGTGGGCATCCATCTTGGCTTTTTGCACGGAGTTTACTTCGGGGAGGGCCGGGCCGACGATCATCACGGTGTTGATCTGACCGCCAAGTTTGTCGACACCCTCTGCGTAGCTGGAGCCAAGGATCAGGAATAGGCTGTCGGCCATGAGTAGACCTTCGTCTATGAATGTTTCTTGGGCTGCTAGATCGACACCTCTCGGTTGTAGCATGACGCGGGCGGCTGGATCGATGGCGTTCAGGTAGGTCTGTATGTTTTCCGCATACAAGTATGAGGCAAAGAACACAGCGACGGGCACGGCAGGGCTCTGTGCGATCAAAGCGGCGATTGTGCGAGCGGTGGTTTCATAGTATTTCTCGCGTTGAGTATAGCGTGTGTCGACGCGGCAATCGATGGCGACATCGTAGGCGTGGTCACGCCAAGGAGCATGGCCGATTGCGAGGGTGGTGCCTTCTTTCGTCAATCCGCAGCTATCGCGAAAGGATTGTATCGGTTGTAGCGTCGCCGACATGAGTAGGCTGCTGCCGAATGGCTGGATGCAGCGAGCGATCCATTTGCTGGCGTCGAGACAGGTGGTTTCGAAGGTGTTGGCGCGAGGTATCCAATGGTGCCATTCGTGGCTAGGTTCGGCGAGGCGTTGTGCCAGCTCAGGAATGCGCCAAATGAGGTCGAGTGCGAAGGGCGCAATTTGCTCGTATTCAAAATGAGCTTCTTTGAGTTGCCGGGTGAAGTCTTCGCAGAGGTCGAGTAGTTCGTAGGCGGCGTTACCGCTCAGTGCTTGATCTGATTTTTGGGCATCGATGCAGCGGCTGAGCTCGTTGCCAATCGAGATTAAACGGCGAGGCGCACCGGCGGCGCGAAGTTCTTCGAGGGCAAAGAGAAGTTCGCCAGTGTTGATTTGCACGCTGAGCGCGTCAGCCACACGGTCGGGTAAATTATGCGCTTCATCAATAATCAATAAGGTCTTGGCGGGGTCGAAGCCCTGTTGCTCTAAGAAGACGGATTGGCTGGCTGGTGCGAAGATGTAGTTGCTGTCGCCGATCCAGATTTCGGCAAAGGGTAGGCAGCCTTTAGTTAGCGCATAAGGGCAAACGCCTGTTTCCGCTCCGAGCGCTTTTGATCGTTCTAAACTGAAGGTGGCATCCTGAAATAGTTCGGGTGGATGGATGCCCGCTTCGAGCCAGCGTTGCCCGAGGTCTTCGTTGCACTGTGCGTCTCCCGTGCAAGTGTGAGCGGCGCTGTCGATCGCATGCTCATGCCGATTGCGCATTTGGATGTAACGCACTTGGTCGCCGATCATCCCGCGTAGTTGGCGAATCGTTTCTAGTTGACCAGTTGATTTACTGGTGAGGTAGATGCAGCGCTCGTAGAGCCCGCTTTGCATTTGACGCAGAGCGTGTTCGAGGACGATGCCGGTTTTGCCAAACCCGGTCGGTGCTTCGAGGAGAACGGTCTTCGATTGGAGGCTGGCCTTTTCTAAAGTTTCAAACAGCTCCGCCTGACCTTCTCGCAAGTTTGTGAAGGCGGGTTGTATGACGGCGTCGGCGAGTTGAATACGGCAATTCCGCCGATCATTGAGAAAGGGGATCAGTGCGTCTAGTTGCTGAGTGAAGAGGTCGGCGTCTTCATCTGTTAACGGCTCGCCTTGAATCGCACCGTTGGTGATGTCGATAAACTGTAGTTCCGCGGTCAGTGTTTTGTCGGCATATTGCGGCAGCACGCGGGCGAGTCCTAGATAGATCGCGACTTGCGCGAAATAGTCTGGATAGCGTTCGGTAAGTGCTTCGCGACTCGCGGGCAGTGGGGTGCGGATCGTTTTGACCTCCCGGATACAGAGTGCGTCTGCTTGTGGCAGAAGTTGGTCGATGCGACCCTGAATGTGGAAGGTCCAGTCGCGGTGCCGCCATTGTCCTTTTAGGGTCACTTCGAATTGCGCTTCCGGCTCAATCGCGCGGGTTTGTTGCTCGGATGTTTTATGCCATTCTTGTCCGACTGCCGCACGCCATGCTTGCCAGCCGTCACCATCGCCGGTGGGCGCATTGCGGTAAGCCGCTAGTTCGCGCACACTCAGTTGCACGCTTCGAGCGATGGGATCAATTTGCATCGTCAGTGATGGCTGCTGAATCCCGCCCTGAGGTCAAGCATTGGTGCTGTCTGTCGCTCGGATCGTGAAATCGGAGTGTGCATTATTGCGCTACGGGGCGCTGACGGAGCACAGGTGTCTTATCGATCGGGGTGTAGAAAATCTTTGTATCTAGATCGACGTTCGGCGTGATGCTATCGAATGTGATGGTGCCAAATGCAGAGCCCTCAACTAGTAAATCGATTTGCTTTGGGAGGAGCACTCCGTTGACTTTTGCGAAACGTGTAGCGCGGTAGTCGAGGTATTCTTCGACGCCGGCAATTGTGCCGAGACCGCCCCAGCGAGTGAGGAGGAAGGTTTCTTTATCGAAGTAAAACCACGTGCGCTCGTCCTTTTTTCCATAGCCGACGACAACATGGGCAGGGCGACCACCGACTTTGTCCGCTCCCTGATATTTAAAATCGTAGGCTGCTTTGAGTGGCACGACGAGTGGTTGGATGAACCAGCGTTGATTGATGAAGTGTTGGGCGTCTCGTCCGCCGTATGGTTTGGCGGGGAATTCTTTGGGAGACAGTTTTTGAGTCCAAGCATTCACGCCATCGAAGGACGTGACTTCGACATACTCGCGTCCGAGTAGTCGCCATGAGAAAGTCAGCTTGCGTTTGCCGTCCTGTGTTTTGATGAGTTCGAACTTTTTGGTTTTGCCGGCTTCTTCGATGGTGCCTTTGGCAACAATGTTGCGCAGGTTGATGTGCGCTTGTTTACCTCCCGTCACCGCGAGGAAATTCTGGATCAATTGACGACTCGCTTTATCAGTCTCTTTTGGTCGTGGGTTGACTTGCACTTCGGGCTCCTCGGTGGGTGCTGGTGTCTCTTGAGCCCAAGAGGCACAGGGCACGCTGCAGGCGAGAAGGAGTAGAGGGGCAATTTTTAAGTAATTCATCTTAGTTCTTTCCTGAAAAAAAGGTTTCCATGCGCGTCGGTCAGTCTAGTGTCCTAAAAGATTACAAAAATCACAACCTGATTTAATTATGCGTATACTTATTACTGGAGGAGCCGGTTTCCTCGGAAGTCACCTATGTGATCGTCTTTTAGACGAGGGGCACGAAGTCATTTGCTTGGATAACTTTTTTACCGGTCGCCGCAGTAATGTGCTGCATCTGTTGGAAAACCCGAACTTCGAGCTCATGCGGCACGATGTGATCGATCCATTTAAGGCAGAGGTGGATCAAATCTACAATCTGGCATGCCCAGCTTCGCCGATTCATTATCAGTATAATGCGATCAAGACGATGAAGACCTCCGTTATGGGAGCGATCAACTGCTTAGGGCTTGCTAAACGTCTCAACGCACGTGTCTTCCAAGCCTCGACTTCTGAAGTCTATGGTGACCCCTCGGTGCACCCGCAGCCAGAAGAATATTGGGGCAACGTGAATCCGATCGGCATTCGCTCCTGCTACGACGAAGGTAAGCGCGCAGCAGAAACCCTCTTTATGGATTATCACCGCCAGAACGGGGTGGATATCCGTATTGTTCGTATCTTTAACACCTACGGTCCCCGCATGCGCCCGGATGACGGCCGTGTGGTTTCCAACTTCATCGTGCAAGCCCTGCAAGGCAAAGACATCACCGTCTATGGTGAAGGTCAGCAAACGCGTTCTTTCTGCTACTGCGACGATTTGATCGAAGGCTTCGTCGGTTTGATGAATCAAGATCAGACCGTCGGTCCGATGAATATCGGTAATCCGAATGAATTCACGATTCTGGAGCTCGCAGAGAAAGTCATCGCGCAGACCGGTAGTAAGTCGAAGATCATCCACGAAGCGCTGCCATCGGACGATCCGAAGCAACGCCAACCAGACATCACACAAGCCAGAAAAGTGCTTGGTTGGGAGCCAAAGGTCTCACTCGAAGAGGGCCTTAAGCCGACCATTGAATACTTTGATCAGCTGCTAAAAAAAGGCTGAACGTAGGCTGAACAATAACACGGCAGGGGACTGCCGTGGCTACAATTTCATGATGTAGCCACGTCACTCTGTGACGTGTCCCGGCTAAGGCTCAATTGGTCTTGCGCCCCATCTTGGATGTTTGCGGACGAACTCGAATAGCACCACGGAGAGGGCGATCAGCACTAGCCCGACGATGGCGACTACTTTGGGCGCGGATTGACTGAGGATCCAATACCCTATGAAGGGTGCCAGCGTGCCGCGAAACCCCGTAAGTGCCATGTGGATGCTCATGTAGGAAGAAGCTTTCTCGTCGGGTGCGATCTTAGTCACCCACAGACTCCAGACGATCTTGCCGCCGCCCATTGCAACACCGAGCAGTGCCATCGCGAAAGTCAGTAGCACTAAGTTGGTCGTGAAAAAGAAGCATGCGATACTGAGCATGAAAAAGACATTCAGCATGTTGCGCGTGGTGATCAGGTGCAGCCGATCAAAGAAATGGCCCCACAGTTTGGTGCTGAGCACACGCGCCGTTGCGGGCACGATGAGCACAAGAAACGCAATCGAGGTATTACTCGCATTCACGCCATAGTCAGGGTTGGCGAGATATTCGACACGAATTGGTAGGGTGATGAGGTTGCCAAACCCGAGCAGCATCCAACTGCCGAGGAGATAACCAAACAGTTTATCTTTCCAAATCAGACTAAAGCTCTGCCATGGATTGCCGATGTGCTCGGTCGTAAGTGCTTTGCTCGGTATCCGTGAGACCGCCCATGCCGCGCCCACAGCTGCCAGTGTGATGACTGCAAAGAGTATGCGGTAGTTATTGATGGAGGCGTCAAGTAGCTTGCCGCCAAAGTAAGCGAAGAGACTTGTGCAGAGCGCCATCAGAATAAACGGCACCGTCATTCGGCTGCCACGTTCTTTAGAGGTATAATTATCGGAGTAGATCTGCAGCATCAACGGACCTTGTTGAGCCGTCGCAATCTGGCTGAGCATAATCAGTAAGGTGAAGATTAGCAGGCTTTGCGCGAGTGTCGCACCCACCATCAGCACCGCCGAGGCACCAAACATACAAGCACAAGCGAGACTCGAACGATAACGCAATTTCGCCACCAAGTAGAGTGTCAGCGGAGTGAGCAAAAACCCCATCGACCACGCGCCAGCGATAAATGATTTATATTTATCAGGTGCTTCGAAATAGCGAATCGCGATGACCAGTGCGAACGTGCTCCAACCCGCTTCGAGTATCCCGTAGAACGGCGCCCGAAGGATGTCGTAGCGATAGGTTTGCTCGGCTTTGGTGGATGTGTTCATTGGGTCTTACTTAAGTCTTAATCCTGCTCTTACTCATAATCTTAATCTGGCGTTATGGTAATCGCCCGTTCCCTTTGGTCACTTGAGATCGCAAAGAACGTTGAGAGGATAACAGGTAATAATCTCTGTGCTCTCCGCGTCCTCTAGCGCAGCGGGCGGTTAAACCACGAATCGACAGCGCAGATGACTGGCGTAGAGATTAGGAGTAAGAGTAAAATTAGGATTGTGGCCGATTGGATACTATCGGCTCCAATCCAACATGCGCTTGAGTGGCACGTAGGCTTGTTCACGGACGGCTTCATCCATCTCAATCGCTGGTGCCATGTCGCGCAAGCAGTTGCGGAGCTTTTCGATCGTATTCATCTTCATGAAACGGCAATCATTGCACGCGCAAGTGTCAGTGGGTCCAGCAATGAAAGTCTTGTCCGGTGCTTCACGTTGTAAGCGGTGGATCATGCCTGTTTCCGTGATAATGATAAATTGCTCGGCATCGCTGTCCTTACAGAAACCGATCATTTTTTCTGTGCTGCAAACGATGTCCGCATTGTCGCGAACGGTTTCTACGCATTCTGGGTGAGCGACGACGAGTGCGTCCGGGAATTTCAGTTTGAGCGCTTCGATCGCTTGCTGAGTGAACAGCACGTGTGCGTAACAAGAGCCGGGCCAGAGTTGCATCGCGCGACCAGTTTGCTTCGACACCCATTGACCGAGGTTTTGATCCGGGACGAACAATATGTCGCGGTCAGCCGGCACGTTATCGATAATGGTTTTCGCATTGCCGCTGGTGCAAATCACATCGCAAAGCGCCTTCACCGCGGCCGAGCAATTGATGTAGGCAACCACATAAACATTCGGATTGGCGGCTTTGTATGCGGCTAACTTCTCAGCAGGGCAGGAATCAGCCAGCGAGCAACCCGCATTCATGTCCGGCAGGAGCACGGTCTTGGTAGGGTTCACGATCTTGGCGGTTTCGGCCATGAAGTGGACGCCACAAAATACGATGCAGTCGGCTTCCGCTTCGGCCGCATGATAGGCCAGCCCGAGGGAATCGCCCACATAATCGGCTACCCGTTGAATCTCATCGACCTGATAGTTGTGAGCCAGGATCACTGCATTACGCTCTTTCTTCAGCGCGAGCACTTCCAATTGCAGCGCAGAGAGCGGAGCTTCCTCAGCGCGAGGAGTGAAAACCATGGGTTCGTAATTAAGTGTCGCAGTAGCCATAATGCAGGAAATAAAGCGTAAAGAATCAGTGGCGGGCGGATTTAAGTCAAGTCTGGGCGTGGTGGTGTGGCGTTAGCCCATCCTAAGCATACAACTTCTCTCGCTCAACTGACGAACGGCGTGTTGGGAGAACCCGCCCTACCTTTTGAAGTCATCACTAAATCAGTTTCAGCGCTCGTTGAATCTCTTCTGCTAGTGTGTCCAATCGTTTTTCGGATGTTTTTTGTGCGGTGCCGAGCTCTTGGGCGTAAACGGAGACTTTGAATTCTTCGAGTAGTAAGTGGTAGGGCTTTGTTGCTGAACGGGAGTGCTTCTTGGCTAGTTTTTCGAGCTCCTGTAGTTTGGCTTCGTAGGGGGCGACGCGTTTTGATTTATCGATGTCGCGTTGGATGCTTTCTTTGGTGCGTTCGGCGCGGATGCGCATGGCGCGGAGGTAGCGGGCCACGTGAGGTAATTCGTCGAACTCGTAGTCGCTGAGTAAAGTTGACGGAGCGACTCGATCCAAATGCGAGCGCATGCCGGGGTAGCTGATGGCTTTGTTGGTTTTCTTTTGCTCGATCAGGAGGAGGACGTCTTGTCGTATTTCTAAGACTTCGCTGAGGCGTTGTATGAGTTGATGAACGATTCCTTTGCGTTCCTCGTCGGCTCTTTTGCAGACCTTTTCAAATGCTTGGGCTTTTAATGGGCGCTTGTTGTCTGATCGAAAGAGGTGTCGGCGTAAATGCAACCAGGCGTTTTCTTTGATCGTATCGAAACTACCGAGTGGGAGTAGTTGTGCACCGAGTTGTTTGAGCTCTTTGAGGTCGCGGCGTATCCACGCGAGGTCGCGGCCCATTACTTTCTCGCCGAGTGCGGGCCATGCTTGCTCGGTTGCGGTGGTCGCGGCGGCCTTGTCGGCTAGCAGCCTTAAATGGACGTTGTCGCCCTCTAGGACGAGTGCGGGGTAGGCCTTGAGTGGTAGTCCGGCATCGCCGGTTAAGTCGATCGATTCGGGGAGGTCGCCAAAGTTCCAACTGCTCAGATTTTCCTTTTCGTAGCGAGCGGTCGCGGCTTGCCATGCGGGGATGGCTTCGAGACCAGTGCCTTTGGAGACTTCTTTGGCAGTTGATTCCAGTTGTTTGCGCAGCGCATCGAGCTCGCGGCCATTGGCGAGCACTTCACCTTTTGTATTCTCAATCTGAATACGTGGTTTTAGGTATTCGGGGATTTCGGTTTTGGCCCAATCGTCTTTGAAAGTTTGTATGCCGTGATTCTTGAGCAGTGCTTCGGCGAGCTGTTCGCGCAGGGGTAGGGCGGAAGGCTTTAATTCTTTGCGAAGTTCTGCAGAGCGCTCTTTCAGTGGATGGAGACTGATGCGGATCTGCTTGGGGAGGCCACGCAAGAGGCTTTCGATTTTTTCTTCGATGTGTCCGGGCACCGCCCAGTCGAGTGTGCCTTGTTGGATGGCGCCCAATTGTGAAACGGGCACGCGCAGGGTGACGCCGTCGGTCTCGTTGCCCGGTTCATGGCGATAGAGCAAGTCCATCGTGGTGCCGCCAATCATGACTTCGCGGGGGAAGTCGTCTGCATTGTCGACCGTGTCTTCGGGGGCGATGAGGTCGTGGAGCTCCGCTCTTAGGAAGCTGAGGTCGCCGCCATGTTTTGCTTTTGCGTAACTTCGCAGCTCGGGAAAGGAGCCGACGGCTTGTAAGCGATGTTGGTAAAAATCAAAGAGCGCGTCATCGATAACGAGGCCCGAACCAAGACGACGGCGAGCGATTTCGGATTCCGCCTTTTCGCGGATGTCGGCGTTGTGTGTTAGGAATTTAGGCTGCTCCTTGATGCCTCCTTCGACGAGGCCATTGCGCACGAAGATATCGGTGGCCTCTTCGGGGTCGATGGGTGTGTAGCTGACGTTGGCGCGGTTGATCTCTAAACCAAAGAGAATCTTGCGTTGCTTACAAAGGGCGGCTGCAGATTTGGTGCTCCAGAAAGGCTCGGAGTGACGCACTTGCATCAAGTCGCCCGCGAGTTCTTCGATCCATTTAACTTCAATCTTTGCTGCCGTGCGTGCAAATAGGCGGCTGGTTTCCATCCACTCACCGCAGACGATCCAGTCGGGCGCGGAGGTCTTTGCTGGCTTAGGTTTGGCTTTCTTGGCGTAGCTTGCTTTGCGCTGCTTTTTTGCAGTTTCGTGATCGAACAATCCCGAACCAGGGAAGAGTAAGGCTTTGCGGTTTCGCGGTCCGCGATAGTTGTGCTCCTCTTCTTTGATAGCAATGTTGCTCAGAAGACCAGTGAGGATGGATCTATGAATCGCCGCATAACCTGCATCCGTTTTGGAGTCGGGGCCTTTAGCGGTGTCTTTGCCTAGAAGTTTGAGGTTCTTCAGGATCCGCTCGAGTTGGTGGTGTATGTCGCGCCATTCGCGCATGCGTTGGAAGGAGACAAAGTGCTTCTTGCAGAACTTACGCAGCTGACCTTGCGAGAGGCGATCCATCTCGTCGTGATACGCATCCCAAATATTAAGTATGGTGAGAAAGTCGGATTCTTTATGGACGAAGCGCTTCTGCATTTCGTCGGCTTCCTTCGCGAGCTCAGCAGGACGTTCGCGCGGGTCTTGAATGGAAAGCCCGGAAGCAATGACCAGCACATCCTCCAAAACGCCTTCCGTTTTTGCCTGAAGCAGCATGCGCGCGACGGTGGGGTCGACTGGTAAGTGTGCGAGCTTACTGCCGAGCTTTGTCAGACGGTAGGCGTCTTCGTTATCAGTATGCTGATCACCATACACCGCGCCGAGCTCGTCGAGCAGGCGGTAGCCGCCTTTGATAGCTGTGTCGGATGGCGGATCTAGGAAAGGGAAGGTGCGGATGTCGCCTAATCGGAATGCGAGCATGCGCAGAATAACCGATGCTAGGTTCGAGCGATGGATCTCTGGTGTGGTGAAGCGTGGGCGTCCTAGAAAGTCTTGCTCGGAATAAAGACGGTAGCAGACGCCATTGCTGACACGTCCGCAGCGTCCCTTGCGTTGTTCGGCGCTGGACTGAGCCACAGGTTCAATCGGGAGGCGCTGTGTGCGCGAGGTGGCACTGTAACGGCTGATGCGCGCGAGCCCTGCATCGACGACGTAACGAATGCCGGGCACCGTGAGCGATGTTTCGGCGATATTCGTCGATAGAATGATACGTCGACGTTGGCCGCTGGGGTGGAAGATGCGCTGCTGGTCGGCGTTGGCTAGGCGTCCATAGAGTGGTAGAATATCGCAACTACGTGCGCGCGTGTCTCCAAGTTTGCGGTTTAGTTCGTGGATGTCGCGTTCACCGGGTAGGAATACGAGGACGTCGCCCGGGTGGTTGTCTTCAATGATCTCGGTGATGATTTCCGCAGCTGCCTCGATGTAGGTGATGTCGCCGGATTCTTGCAGCATCTCTTCAATCGGGCGGTAGATGGTCTCGACGGGGAACATGCGTCCCGAAACTTCGATGATGGGGGCACCGCCAAATGCTTTGGAGAATATCTCGGTATCAATCGTTGCCGAAGTGATGATGATCTTTAGATCTTTGCGCTTCTCGGAGAGCAGGCGTAGGAAGCCGAGAATGAAATCGATATTCAGGCTGCGCTCGTGGGCTTCGTCGATGACGATGGCTTCGTATTTCTTGAGCAGCGGGTCGTCTTGTATCTCGTTGAGCAAGATACCATCGGTCATCACTTTGATGATGGTGTCTTTGCGTGTTTGATCGGTGAAGCGGATTTTGGCGCCGACTTCGTTACCGTAGGTGACGCCGAGCTCTTCGGCGATGCGTTGGGCGACGGAGAGTGCGGCGACGCGTCGCGGTTGTGTGCAGCCGAGCAGTCCTTTGTGACCTAGCCCCGCATCAATGAGGAACTTTGGGATTTGAGTGGTCTTGCCCGATCCGGTTTCGCCGGCAATGACGATGACTTGATTGTCCTGAATGGCGCGAATGATTTCCTCGCGCCGGGCATGGATCGGGAGTTCTTCAGAGTAAGTCGGCTGGAGGGACTGTTTCAAAGTCGGTGACCAGTGGGCTTACGCGTCGTCGTGCCTGAAAGACCAGATGTTGTGCCGACCATAGGGTTTAATATGGGCGACGGCTTCGTCCTTCTTCAAACTTAGGGGAATGTTGGGCACCGAGCGGTCGACATAGACCTGATCGCCCGGGCAGGCACTGCAGAGACGGCTCGCGATGTTGATCGGGCGGCCGATGTAATCGTTGCCGACTTCAAGGTGACTGGCGAGGCCGAAGCAAATGCCGGATCCGATTCCTTCGGGGGCTCCGTGGGTGAAGTGAGGAGAGTCTTTGACCATCGCCCAGCGGTGACGTAAATCGAGGGCGGCCTGAAGTGCGATGTTGACGGCAATTTCGCGATCGGCAGGGCTGGTTTCCCAAATCGCGAGCACGCCGTCGCCGAGGAACTTAGTCATCTCGGGCGGGAAGCGCTGGAGCGAGCGATTGACCATATTATAAAATGCAGACATGAGTCCACAGGTGTAGGGCGATTCGATGTCGGGTTGCTCGCAAAATAAACTGAAGCCGCGGATGTCGATGACGAGCGCGAGCACTTCGCAGGGTTTGCCGAATTCGACTTCGGGCTCGAAGCTTTCGATGAAGGGGTAGGTCGCGTAGATTTCTTCCTCGAATTGGTAGTAACTCGGTTTGCCGATGGAGTCGCTGTAAAAGCTCAGACCTTTGAGGTAGCGGTCGTATGTATTTGGACGGTATTGCAGTTCGGAGACGCCGTAGCCTTCAGTGTATTGAGTGCGGCTGGTGTAGAATCGAGCGGAGAACTTTCGGATGCGGTCTTCTTTGCCTTCTAGCTTTTTTAGGACTTTGGAAACCTCCGGTTCGTCGAGAACTAGAAAAGAGTCGTGGCCGTCCACCGTGAAATAAACATGACGATACTCCGGATGCACTGTTTGGAAACGGCTACAGATATCCCAGAAATCTCGAAAACTGAGATTGGGGATGGGGTAGTGTCGTCGTATGATCGTGGAGGACATTTCTGCTAAGAAGTGAGTAGCTAGGAGTGAGAAGTTAGATGACTACTGAATCAAGCTATTATACGTTGCGAAGGCGTGCAGTTAAATAGTTAAAATTGGTGTTTTGTTCGCGAAATCTAGAGGCATGGGTGGAACGACTGAAGATGAACACGGCAGAGACTGCCGTGGCTACAGTTTGGTTGAGGGTGTAGCCACGTCACTCTGTGACGTGTCCTGTGTGGAGTTTCCGTCGCTGAAGAAACACGGCAGGAGACTGCACACTTCTTTTAGCTAGGCACAAAAAAGCCCCGGGCTGGCCGGGGCTTTTCAGGAATTCTGTGTGCGTTCGTGAACTACGCCTTGGTGACAAGACCAGCTTTGATCGCCTTAACGGAGACCCACATACGCTTCACTTCGCCGCTTTCGAGGCGAACGCGGATACGTTGAACGTTTGGACGGAAACGACGTTTCGTGTTCTTAACGAGACTCGTTCCGATACCACCGCTCTTTTTGGTGAGACCCTTACGGATGATTTTACCACCTTTGACGGGGCGTTTACCTGTGATTGCGCAAATTCGTGACATGGGAGTTCCTTATTTTGAAATTAAAGGACGGGAAAGTAGGGTGCAGAGGCACACTAGCAAGCGTTTTCTTCGAAAAAATCACCCTTTGCGAATTCCCCATAATACCTGAAAACGACGTCCCATATGGGCTGGGTGGATGAGTTCCATCAGCGTTTGACGCCCATGACTAAAGGATCCAGCGCTTTGTTCGACGATTTCGGCGGCGGCTCGTTGGGCGCGTTGGACGAGGAAAGATTCTTGGCTTTCGAAGGTGGTGGGGGCGAAATTTGCCTTTTTGAGTGCTTCGATCAGCGGATCCCAGCAAATATCGCAGGTTATATCGATTTCGCCGGGTTGGTCCAAAAGGTTGTTTCCTTGGGTGTGCTTTGAGAAGGTGCGGGCGGTGCCGGATGGGCAGGCTTGGAGCAGCGCGGGCCAGCTTTTGCCATAGTCAAAGAGCATCAGCATACCGGTCCAGTCTTGGTCTAATAGGCTCGCGAGGGCTGTTTCGGTCTCTAAAGGCAGGTCCAATTCGTAGCCGTCTTCGATGGTTTCGGGTAGGCGTTCGGCGATGGCTTCGACCGGTGCGCTTAGGTTTTCGAGTAAAATTTCCTCTAACTGCCCCTCCGAGGTCATGCTGACTCCGCGTTCACGCCAAGCGCCGTCGCGAAAGATCAAGCGGTGGAAGGGGAGCGCATCGAGCCATTCGTTAGCAAACAGCACGACAGGGCCGTTAGCGCAAATCAGGTCGCCTTGGCGGATGACCTTGGAGTCGGCAAAAGGGTGTGTTTCGAGGTGGCTGAGCAATTCGGCTCCCGGCTCGGCGGCGATTTCGATGAAGGTGCTTTGTGCTGCCATGCCTTCGGGTAGCGTGTCCTCTGCTGCCGTCACGACCATTTTGGCAAATACCGCGCCGAGGCTTTCTGCTGTATAGAAGTCACGCTCTGGCGTGCGCCCGACGCGTTCTTTAGGTCGTGTGTAGTAGCCGCAATTTTCCGCGTAGAGTGCCAGATTGATATATTCGCAGTAGTTGATCGGCCCGTTGGCACAGGCGGCCTGTAGTATTTCCTGCAACTGTTTCGTTTCCTCGCCCATCATTATTTACAAATGCCAAGAAGGTGCACACAGTGCCCCGATGGACAAGCGCTATGTTAAGTGGCTGATACCAGTCGCACTGCTTTCAATCCTCGCTGCACAATTTTGGGCGAGACCGGAACTGCGTGCCTTGTTGTCAGCAGATTATTGGCAGAGCCTGTTTCGCTATGGGAAAGTCATGCGCTTGGTGGAGTCGGAGTATGTGCATGCCGACGAGGTCGAGTTTGAGCATTTGACCGATATTGCACTACGTGAAGCGGTCCGTTCGTTGGATGATTATTCCGACTACATGATCGCCGAAGATTACGAGGCCTTCAACATGGCTGCCAATCAAGAGTATGTCGGTGTGGGGATTGAGATCAGTGAGTTCTCCGGTCGCGTCATCATCGCCAATGTATTTGAGCAAGGCTCGGCAGGCGGTGCCGGTATAATCGCGGGTGATATAATTGTCGGCATCGATGAGGTCGACACGCACGAGGAGTCGCTCGCTGAAGTGGTGACTCGTATTCGTGGAGAGCCTGGCACGATGGTAAATATACAAGTCGAGCGGCCCATCACGCATGAGCAACTCAGTTTCGAGCTCGAACGTAAGGCGATTGCACTCGATTCGGTGGTTGAACTTGAAATGAAAACCGAAGACGTGGGTTATTTTCAGATACGTCAGTTTATTGATGCCACGGACGTCGAAATGATTGCTGCAATCAAAGCACTGAGTGCGCAAGGCATGCGCGGTCTGATCATTGATCTACGCGGTAATCCCGGTGGTCGATTAGATACTGCGGCGCGAATGGCAGAGGTCTTTTTGGAAAAGGGGCAGACGATTCTCACGGTGCAATCGCGTCGTGGGGTAGAGGAGGTCTTTCAATCGCGTGGTGCGAAGCAAGCCTATCGCGGTCCAGTTGTCATTCTCATTGACGGCAACAGCGCCAGTGCCTCCGAGATTTTAGCCGGAGCTATGCGCGACCATGGACGGGCTTTGCTCGTCGGTCAGAAGTCTTACGGTAAAGGGTCGGTGCAATCGGTGATTGGTTTCCCCGGAGGTGACGGACTGAAGCTCACCAGTGCGCGCTATTTATTGCCGAATGGAGAAGCCATCAACGGCACTGGCGTGTATCCCGATATCACGGTCGAAAGCACTCCGGAACATCAAGTGGTATTGATGCTGCAAAAGCACCATTTACGTTCGCATACGTCCGAAGACTTTACCCGAATCTTTGGCTTCGCTCCCGTTCAGGATGAGGCACTTCAAGTTGCCACCGACACACTCGAAACCGTGCTGTTGAAGCTATGATATTTGCGATTGAAAGTTCCTGCGACGAATCCGCACTCGCGCTTTTTGATCCTGAGAAAGGGATCGTCGGCGAGTGGGTGCATAGTCAGATCGATTTGCATAAAGAGTATGGAGGCGTGGTGCCTGATCTCGCCAGTCGCGAACATTTGAAGAACTTTTTCCCTTTGTTGGAAGCTTCCGAAGTGTTGGCGCAACAGAAGAAGATCACCGGAATCGCCGTGACACATGGTCCGGGCTTAGCGGGTTGCCTCGCCCTGGGCATCGCCTTTGCCAAGAGCCTCGCGCTCGCATGGGATGTGCCGCTCTGCGGAGTGAATCATCTTCGCGGTCACGCTTACTCACCCTTTATCGCACTGCATGAGCACGATCCAGCATCGTATGCCGAATCTTTTAAAGGGCTCTTGCCTCACCTTGGGTTGATCGTTTCCGGGGGGAACACTATCCTTTTTGAAATCACTGTTGAAGGCGCACTCAACGTGCTCGCCGAAACTGTCGACGACGCCGCGGGCGAAGCGCTCGACAAGGGAGCGAAGCTACTAGGTTTACCGTATCCTGGCGGTCCGCACGTCGAGAAACTCGCAGCGACAGGCGATGCGAAAGCATTTGATTTTCCGAAAGCCATCGCACCACGTAATGAGCGACGATTCAGCTTTTCCGGGCTTAAAACCAGCCTTCGTTATCGAATCGAGAAGATGGACGATGCGGAACTAGAAGCTGCCATGCCCGACATCTGCGCTTCTTATCAAAGCGCCGTCATCGATCAACTCTTTGGCAAGACCAAGCACGTCTTAGAAGTTGATTGCTACCAAAGTCTCGGCCTCTCCGGAGGTGTCTCCAATAACAAATCCTTGCGCGCTGCGATGGAACGACTCGCCAAACGCTACCGCATGCCGTGCTTAATCGCGCAACCAAAACACACCGGCGACAATGCCGCTATGATTGCCTTTGCCGCCTTTGCCGACCCGGCAGGAACTGCAACTGATCAGGTCAGTATTGAGCCAGCCTTGAGAGTTGGGTAAAGGAGAAGCCGCCATTTTTAGTATCGATGTTAGACGAAACTGTAGAGCAGTCCGCCGACTTACACGCCTTACTGCGTGACGAGAAGTTGATGGAGCATTTGGAAGGCAGTGGGTTGAAGCGAATACCAGCATTGCAACGCTTTACTCAGACTGCAGCCATCGTTGCTCAGTTAGACGCTGATAAAGCCGTGAAAGGAGAGTGGCGGGTCGCGCACTGGAAACGTAAATACAACGATGCTGAATCAGTTTCAAAAACTGTGCTTACTTTACCGCTGGCGTTTGTTCATCTGTGGCGCCTGCGGGATAAGGAAATCGCTTATACCACGGTGCACCGACTGCACCCTGAGTCGGTCAGTGAATATCGGATTCAGCGTTACTCTGCTGCGATGATTCAGGCGCTGTTAGCGGTATTCACGGCTTTCTTATCTCTGAGCACGGTAAGTTTACTTTTTGCGCTTAGATCAGAAGGCGCAGTGGCCAGTCATTATCTTTTGCTGCTGCCAGCTTTATTTATGATCTGGCTATGCATCCGCGGTTATAAATGGGCGAAACGTTATGGAGTGCCCGAACCTTTACGTATGTTTAGCGCGAACGGCCTATTTGAGTTTCATGGCCTAAAGAAAAAGTGATCCGTCACTTCAGTAAGGCTGGTGCTTGGGTGTATTCCTCGGGGAGAGGACCGGTTAAAGACTTGAGGAAGGCTTCGAGAGCCTTGACGATTTTTGCCTGCGAATCTTATGGATATTCGTGAATCTAATTTTGTGGATGTTCTTATGATCCTAAACTTGGCAGTTGGTATTGGCTATGATTCTTAAACCGTTAATGGACGTTAATTAACGTGAATCTGATTTACTGCCAAAATTGCGAATGGGCTAGGGCTCGATTCCTCGTAGAGATGTCACTCAACTATTTAAACACTATGTATTAGGACCTCTGATTAACGTGCATTAACGTTAATTAACGGTTCAACTCATTTTTTTAGGATGATGTGGTTAGAGGAGTTCGGTTCTTTGGCAGAATAATTTAGGGCAGAACAATTTTTTGAATAGGTTTCGCTGAGAGAAGTCCATTAGCGGACTCATTGCGTTTTGATTGTTTCGCGGTTCACATTTCCGGTTTAGCCTGCAATACTTGCAATTGTCCGCTTGCCTTTGCCTTCAATTTTACTAATACTAGTTCGTTTTAACATTAGAAACTAATATGTCCAAGCCAATCCCTCCATTTCACTTTCAAAAGCAATTTCCGCTTGGCGCGGATCGCACGGAATACCGTCTCCTGACCAACGAGTTTGTGGAGACTGTCGATTTTAACGGAGAAACCATGCTGAAGGTCGATCCTGCTGCTTTGACCTATTTGGCAGAGACCGCGACGCGTGAGATTTCCTTTAAGCTGCGCACGGAGCACTTGGAAAAAGTGGCGGCGATTTTGGAAGATCCCGAAGCGACGGAAAATGACCACACGATTGCGTTGACCATGCTGCGTAATGCCGAGGTCGCGGCCCATGGGGTGCTACCATTTTGTCAGGATACCGGCACTGCGATTATTCTCGGTAAAAAAGGCCAGCGTGTTTGGACCGGTGGCGGTGACGAAGCTGCGCTCTCACAAGGTGTCTATAACACCTACACAAAGGAGAACCTGCGCTACTCGCAGACTGTGCCGCTCTCCATGTATGAAGAGAAGAACACCGGCACGAACTTGCCCGCGCAAATCGATATTTTGGCGACCGACAGTGCCAGCTATGATTTCCTATTCGTCGCGAAGGGTGGGGGTTCGGCGAATAAGACCTTCCTTTTTCAAGAAACCAAAGCGTTGTTGAATCCTGCGAACTTGGAAAAGTTTTGTATCGAAAAAATGGGCACGCTGGGCACTTCTGCCTGCCCGCCGTATCACATTGCGATCGTGATTGGTGGCACTTCTGCAGAGACCACGATGAAGACGGTCAAACTGGCATCGACCAAATACTACGATGAATTGCCGACTGTGGGTAATGAGCACGGGCAAGCTTTCCGCGACTTAGCGCTCGAGCAAAAGCTGCTCAATTACACCCGTAAAATGGGTTACGGTGCGCAATTTGGTGGTAAATATTTTGCGCTCGATGTGCGCGTGATTCGTTTGCCACGTCATGGTGCTTCTTGTCCTGTCGGGATCGGCGTATCCTGCTCCGCTGACCGCAATGCGAAAGCGCGGATCGATAAAGACGGCGTGTGGTTGGAGAAACTGGAAGAGAACCCAGGTCGCTTCATCCCTGCGGTGACCGGTGAAGAGAAGCCGGACGAATCGATCAAGATCGACCTGAACCGTCCAATGGCCGACATCCTTGCTGAGCTCAGTGAGTATCCGGTGACGACACCACTCTCACTTAGCGGCACGATTGTGGTCGCTCGCGATATGGCCCATGCGAAGATTCAAGAGCGCTTGGATCGTGGCGAAGGCATGCCAGACTATATGAAGAATCACCCGGTCTATTACGCGGGTCCGGCGAAGACACCTACGGGTAAGCCTTCCGGTTCCTTTGGACCGACGACGGCGGGTCGGATGGATTCCTATGTTGGACCGTTCCAAGCCGAAGGTGGCTCGATGATCATGCTTGCAAAGGGCAATCGCTCGCAGCAAGTAACGGATGCTTGTCAGAAATACGGTGGTTTTTATCTCGGTTCGATCGGCGGTCCCGCTGCGTTGTTGGCCGAGCATAATATCAAGAATGTTGAAGTCTTGGAGTATCCCGAGCTTGGCATGGAAGCTATCTGGAAGATCGAGGTAGAGAACTTTCCCGCTTACATTTTGGTCGACGATAAGGGCAATGATTTCTTCGCCGGTATTCGTGAGACTTGTTCCAAGTGTGCGGTGCAAGCCTTTGAAACCGCAAAGGCTGACGCGGCGAAGGGGTAGATGATTTTTCGGGGCTGATGCATGCGGCGATCGAGATCGTCGCTAGAGAAAACACGGCAGAGACTGCCGTGGCTACAATTTGATTTGTGATGTAGCCACGTCACTCAGTGACGTGTTCTGTGCGCGGTCTCTTTGGCTCAGAATTTGGAAAGTATGATGTGATTCCTGTCTTCAGTTGTGCTACGGTCTTGGCATGTCGAAGAACTGGAACGCTGCTTACGAGAATGATGATATCCCTTGGGACAAAGGGGTGGCTGCACCGCCATTGGCTGAGTTTTTAGAAACGCATTCGATTGCTGGGCGCGTGCTTGTGCCGGGTTGCGGATTGGGACATGACGTGCGCTTGTTGGCATCGCAGGGTGCTTCGGCGCTGGGTTTGGATATTGCCCCGAGTGCGGTGCGTAAGGCGCAGACAATTCCTGCCGTTGCGGATGAAGGCTTTGTTGCTGGTGATTTTCTGGATCTCTCAACCGAATGGGAGGGGCAGTTTGATTGGGTGGTTGAGCATACTTGTCTGTGTGCCTTGGAACTGGATCAACGCGAAGACTATGCTGCTTCGGTTGCGAAGGCACTCAAGCCGGGAGGCAATTACTTGGCGGTCTTTTATCGTGAAGTGGCGGATTACAAAGGCGATGGTCCGCCACATCCGATTTTATCCGAAGCGATTGATGCTTTGTTCGGCGCTCACTTTGAGCGGGTCGAATCCTTTGTGCCTAGCAAGAGTTATCCGAGTCGCCCGCATGGCTGCGAGGAAGTGGTCTGGTTTCGTAAGCGTTAAGTAGTGCTTCATTTCTTAATCCTACTCTTAATCTATTTTTAGGGCTCTGGCCACAGGTGTAGGGGGATTATGATTAAGATTAGGAGTAAGAGTAAGACGGGGAGAGTAAGACGATTCGTTTACCCGTGCTTTTGTTTGTCGTTAACCGGATCAACGTAAATCGAGACGTTGGCGGTAGTGTTGCCGAGGTGCTCTTTGGCTCTTTTGAGGGCTTTGGCTGTCGAAAGTGTGGGGTTCAGCGGTTCGTCGGTGAAGATGTTGCGCTCTTTGATGATGTCATAGAGCCCGGAGTTTCTGAGCACACGTATGATGTCGACTTTGACTTCGCTGAGAATGAGGTAACGCCCTTTTTCAGTCATGTAGAGCATGAGCTCCTCTAGAGCCATGACTGCGGTGGCATCCATGTTATAGGCATTGCGCATTTTGAGGACGACGATCTTGAGATTGGGGTCTTCGCAGATACGGCGCATTTGATCGCGAAAGAGGTCGGCGGCACCGAAGAAGAGTTCGCCTTCGACGTGAACGATTGAGACCTCGGGTGTTTCGCGATGCTCGGGCTTTGCCATTTGTGTGAGTTGGCCTTCTTCGTTGAAGGCATACTCGACCATTTCCGGACGGGCGACCTTTTTGAGGAAAAGCACGATGGACGTGCCGACACCGACATAGATTGCGGTATCGAGTGGCATGAAGAGACCACTGGTGAATGTGGCTCCAAAAACAACTGCGTCGGACCGGGTCGAGCGCGTGACGATACGTATGGCATGCTTATTGATCAGCGAGATACCGATGGCTATAACGAGCACCGCTAGCGTGCATTGTGGAATGTAACTGGTGAAGGGCCCGAGGGCGAAGGCACCGATGAAGACAATGATACCGCTTATGTAGCTGGCGAGGACAGTGTGTCCGCCGCTGGTCGCACTGAGGGTCGAGCGGGTTAATGATCCCGAGGCGGGCATGCCGGAAAAGAAGGCGCAGCCGATATTTGCCATACCGATCGAAAACATTGCCTGATTGGCATCCAGCCGTGAGCCGGTTTTAGCGGCGAGTGACTTACCGATCGAAATACCTTCGAGTATGCAGAGCAGGGCAATTGCCAGGGCCGGGCTGGCGAGCATCTGCAGGCTGCTGAGTGAAATTTGAGGTGCCTGGAAAGACCAGTCGGCTGCATTGATGCCGGGTAGTAGAACGATGTCGGACTGATGCTGAAACGCTAATTCCGTGAGTATGGAAACCGCGATCAAACAGATGGCGACATTCGGCAGCGCTTTGAATTTCTTATTTAAGAAAATAAACAATATAGCGGTGATGATACTGACAGCAACGGTCTCCCAGACCACGGTGTCGATAGATCCTGCCATGAGTAGCACCGATTCGTAAAAGGTCGCGCCTTTACGCTCCATCGTGAGCCCGATTGCTTTGGGTATTTGATTGGTGATAATCAGCAGCGCGGCCGCAGAAATGTAGCCGGTAATGACCGAGCGCGAAATGTATTGGACGAGATTGGCGACTTTCAGGTAGGCGCCGATGACGATAAAAAGCCCGACCATGAGGATCAGCAGCGGCACCAGCGTCAGCATTTCGTTGCCCATGATGCCGAGGCTGGCAAAGGCGCTGAGCAGCATGACCGAAGTAGCATTGGTCGGCCCGAGCGTTATGAAGTGACTTTTGGCAAAGATCGGCGCGACGATTGCGGCGATTGCCGAACCGTAGATGCCATATTGAATCGGCAGGCCCGCAATCAAGGCGTAAGCCATGCCTTGCGGGAACGCGAGTAGGGCGACGTTGAACCCCGCACGGCAGTCGCCTGCGAAGTAATTTTTCTTATAGCCCCCTAGTGATTTGGTAAGCGGGAAGTAGTCTAGACAATTGTATTCCTTCGCCGCGGTGACGGCGTTTTTCAAAAATTGTAGGACTTGTGCCAATTGACTACGGTTTGGAATTAACTTTCAGGGTAGAGCACTTTCATGACTTCGGCATGTAGCGGGGCTTTGGCCGCAATAATGGTTCGTTCATCAAATGAGTCGCCACCATACCAACCAGTAACGGTGAAGCCTGCGCCTTGCAAGCATGGGATGATCGCTGCGCAGTCCCAAATCTCCATGAGAGGATCACACATGACGTCAATAAAGCCGGTGCAAAGTAGGATGTAGCCGCCGGCATCGCCCCATGAGCGATAGAGTGCGGTCTTCGGTGGCAGGTCGCTCCATTGAGCATTGTTCTGCCAAAGTTGTTTACGGATGGGGTCGGTGGTGCAGAGCGTGGCTTCACTTAGTTTACATGGAGCGCGTCCACTTACTGGCTTGCCGTTCAGAGTGGTGGTCTCGCAATCGCCGATCACCATCTGCTTCATCACTGGCTGATTGATCGCGCCGATGACTGGGCGACCTTTGTAGAGTAGTGCGATGAGGGTGGCGAAAAGCGGCACCCCAGAAATGAAAGACTTGGTGCCGTCGACAGGATCGAGGACCCATACGAAATTCGCATCGGTGCGTTCCTTGCCATATTCCTCACCAATGATGCCGTGGTCCGGATAGCGCTCAGCGAGAATTTCGCGGATGCGTTTCTCTGCATTACGATCCGCTAAGGTGACGGGTGTGGCGTCGGACTTGCGTTCGATCTCCACATCCGGCCCGTAGTGAGGCATGATTTCCTTCGCTGCCTCTTCACAGAGGTAGGCGATGAATTCGATGAATTCGTCTTTTTGAGCGCGTGTAAGTTCTGACATGACTGCTGCTTTAATTGGATAAAAGACTAAAATGTGGTCAGTGATTTCTGGATAGGCAACCGCATAGTCATTGAATTCAATGTTCGACCTTCGAAGTTCGATGTTCAACCATTGCCTTGTGTTGACGACCCCCATTCATGTGATCGATTTTGAAGGCAGCCGCCAGAGCGGGATTGTCGAATATGGCGTGGTCACATTGCACGGCGATCAGGTCGAGGCTACCTACACACGGCTCTGCGCGCCGATTGGCACGATTTCGGATCGTGATCGTTTGCAACATGGGATTTCTGAGGAACTAGCATCGGAACATGACCGCTTCGAGGAGGAATGGGCGCTTTTTTCAGGACTCCGCGAAACAGGACCACTCTGTGCGCACAATGTGGCAGTTGAAGACGGCTTGTTGCGAAGCGTGTGGCCGTATCCGCGCAATTCACCGGATTTTGCGGAAGCGGGGCAATTGACTGCAAGTTGGGGACCTTGGTTGGACACTCTGTATTTGTATCGCCGGATCTATCCACAAATGGAGAGCTACAAGTTGGAAGATTTGATCGCTGTCTTTGGGCTCGGTGAGGAGTTGACCGCACAGGCTGCACTCTATTGTCCGGAAAAACGAGGTCGCTACCATTGTGCGCTTTACGATGCCTTGGCCTCGGCCTTACTACTGAAGCGTCTCTATGCGGAGCCTGAGTTGGGAGACTTGAGCCTGCGCTGGTTGATCATGAACAGTGCCGCTTCGTCTGCGAATCGTGATGCGATCGGACAACAAGATTTATTTTAACAGAACGATGAGTGAAAAACCAAATGTAGTCTTTTTTGGATCGGATGCGATTTGCCTACCAGTGCTGAATTACCTCTTAGGCGAGGGCGCGTCGCAATGCACATTATGCGCTGTGATTTCGCAACCTGATCGTCCGCAAGGGCGGGGCAAAAAGATGCAACCTAATCCCGTGGCCGCATGGGCGACAGAGAATGGTGTAGAGCTGCTCCAACCTGAAAAGCCAGATGCTGCCTTGGTTGATTGGATCGTGTCTGCCGAGGTCGTGGTCGCATTCGTCATGGCCTATGGGCATTTCTTGCCGAAGTCGCTGCGCGAAGCGCCGCGTCATGGGATGGTGAATTTCCACGGATCGATCTTACCAAAGTATCGCGGTGCCTCGCCAGTCGAGACTGCGATTGCGATGGGTGAGTCCGAAACAGGTGTTGGCTTGATGCAAGTGGTGAAGGCAATGGATGCCGGCGGCGTGGCAGACGTGGAAAGAGTCTGTATTGAAAATGCTGATACCAGTCCTGATGTGCGGGTGAAAATCGGTGAGGCGGTCGTGCCTCTGTTACGCCGTAATCTCGAGACGATACTCCGTGGCGATTTGGATTTTGTGCCGCAGGACACTGCGGCTGTGACGCATTGCCGTAAAATTAGTAAAGAAGACGGCGCCTTGGATTTCACTTTATCGGCACAGGCGATCTATGATCGCTTGCGAGCCTTCACGCCATGGCCTGGCGGGTATTTTGATCACGATACCGTGCGTATCAAAGTCGGGCGTGCGACGGTTGATTTAGCATCAAGTGAAGTGGCTCCGGGCACTGTTCTATCCCTTGAGTCGGGGCTAGCAGTCGCGACGGGTGAGAGCACGGTAGTGTTTCACGAATTGCAACGCCCTGGCGGGCGTATGCTGCCGGTCGCAGATTTTTTGCGCGGGTATCCGATCGCGGTTGGCGAAGTCTTGAAGAGTTCTGTCGCGCAATCGTTGCTGGTTTGATCGCGCCTCAACCGCCGGTCATCGGTGGGAGGAAGGCGATGGAGTCGCCGTCTTTTAATTCTGCTTCATGAGCGGAGAGCTCATGGTTGATAGCGACTTGTAGTTGCTTAAACGTATGTGGGAAATGATATGCGGTCTGAAGTTCGTCGTAGAGCGCGGCGGGAGAAGTGTTACTCAGCTCGCGTGTCTCTTCAGTTTTACCGGCGAGGTCAGCGAGTTGGGCGAAGTAGAGGATCTTAATTTGCATCTTGAATGGCTTCGTATTCGGCGGCGGTGTTGATGTTGTCGAGACTGCGTGGATCGTCTTGGTCGACGAGTTTAGCTTCGTTAACGATGAGCAGTTTGCGTGGGCAGCTTTTACCCAGTTCTTGCGAGAGTTGCAGCAAGCCTTGACCGGAACCGCTGGGATAGATCGCGCAGAGTGGCTCGGGCAGGCCGTCGTGGCTACTTTTGTAGGCGGTCAGTTCCGGCGTGGCGGCTTGGAATGTGCGGATGAGCTTTTCCAGAGTGGGCACTTGTAAATAGGGCAGGTCACAGGCGAGAACGAGCCAATGTGCTTCGGGATGTGTCTGCATCGCGGAGAGGATACCGCAGAGGGGGCCCTTCGCTTCGCTTACCGAATCGTAGATCGCTTCGGAGCCTTCGGGGCAGGGGAAGGCTTGTTCTTCGCGTTGCGAAATATAGACGCGTTCGCAGACCGATTGGAGGAGTGCGGCAGTGCGTTCAAGTTGCGTGCCTTGGCCGTCATAGCTAAGGAGCGCTTTATCGCGGCCCATGCGTTGGCTTTTGCCGCCGACGAGGACGAGACCATAAAGTGGAGAATCCATGGAATTTAATGTAGCGGAGGCTATCGTTTGTAGTCGGATTTGCCGCCGGTCTTTTCAACCAGACGGGTGGACTCGATGACGATGTCTTTAGAGACCGCTTTGCACATATCGTAGATTGTGAGTGCTGCGCCACTGACGGCGGTGAGTGCTTCCATTTCGACGCCGGTTTGGTCGAGTACTTTGACTCGGGCTTCGATTCGTAGACGGGCTTCGTCGACTGGTTTAATGTCGATCTTAACCGACTTTAAATTAAGTGGATGGCAAAAGGGGATCAGCTCGGAAGTTTTCTTTGCCGCCATGGTGCCGGCGATAATGGCGGTATCGAGGATGGGACCTTTTTTTGAGGTCCAGCCTGAATCGCTAAAGGCCTTCATGATGTCGGGTCCAAGAAAAACGAAACACTCGGCGATCGCAGTGCGTTCAGTTGCGCTTTTTTCCGATACATCGACCATTGTGGGTCGTTGGTCTTTGTCGAGGTGCGTGAATTCCATAATATATGATCGTTGGCGTTTGTGGACTGCTTGGCAAGTGACATTCCTTTGGCTCTTGGGGTGTATTTACTTTATAGCTGGAGGGTTGCGCTCCGTCGCAACCGCCGTTGGTTCGATAAGGTTCTTAAGTATCTGCGGCAATGACGGAGCATTGCCCTCCAGAATGTTCATTTGCCGATACTGTGTGAGGTGAATTGACAGCGTAGCGGATTTCAATCTGTGTGTGTGGATGAACTTTAGCGAAGAATTAACTCTGTCTCGGGATACCTCAGCGACGATTATTCCGGCAGGCGAAGTGCAAACGCTTAAAGCGGGCACACGTGCTGTGATTTCTCAGGCCTTGGGCGGCACGGTGACGATCCGCACGGATTCGGGGCTGTTTCGCTTAGCGAGTAAAGATTGGGATGCGCTCGGTGCTGAAGCAAAAGCACAACTTTCGGCTGTGGCTGACGCGGCGGAGTTGGATCAAAATGATACACCTTTCAGCGAAGCGCTGGTTTGGGAAGCGATGAAGAGCTGTTTCGATCCAGAGATTCCGGTGAACATTGTGGACCTCGGCTTGATTTATGATCTTCAAATCGGAGAGCCTGATGCGGATGGAAAACATCTCATAAATGTGAAGATGACTTTGACGGCACAAGGCTGTGGTATGGGCCCGGTGATCGCGGATGATGCTAAGACGAGTATCGAAGCGCTGGATAGTGTTTCACAAGCTCAGGTAGATATCGTATGGGATCCACCGTGGACACCGCATATGATCTCCGATGAAGGACGTAAGAAACTAGGTATCGAGTAGGTTGGCATTTTTACGAATCCGTTACGATTTGTAAGTTGTTTAATGGTAGCGTTTTGCGTGTCATATTTTGGCGGCATTAAACCTGTGCTTGCGCGAGTGATACTATGGGGCAACGGTAAGTGTGCTTTTAATTATGCACGCGATATTTCGCTAACCCGAGAATATCATGCCGACTACCAATACTACCAAAATACTCAGTCGCCGTTCGCGCGGCTTTACCCTTGTCGAGATCATGATCGTTGTCGTGATCATCGGTTTGTTGGCTGCTATGGCTTTGCCCGCTTTTCAGAAGGCACGGCTTAATAGTAATGCCAGTCGTTTTGCCAATGACTTCCGCGTCTTCGCAGGTGCCTTTGAAACGCATGTTCTGGAATCGGGGCAGTGGGCGCCCGACGGAATGGGCAATAGCTTACCTGCAACTGTTTTAGAATATTTGGAAGGCTCGGCTTGGTTTCAACCTGTGCCCGGAGGCGGTTATTGGGACTGGGAGCTCAATCGGTTTGGCCATAAGGCCTCAGTCGGCTTGGCATTGGATGAGGATCGCCCTGACATCATGCAGAAAGTCGACGACATCTTAGACGATGGCAACTTAGCGACTGGCAGCTTTCGTAAAGCATCCGACCGCTATATCTATATTTTAGAGTAGCGTTTCGATCTACTCGACCTCGGCGTGTTGCGCTTTGGAATCTTTGATCGATTCGATACGACCGAGGACTTGGGCAAAGATCGATTCGGCGTCGAGTCCCACTGTAGCGCGTAGCTGACTGACAGAATTACCGTGTTCCACAAAAGTGTCGGGCCAGCCGATACGTTCGACGGGGCGCATGCAGTTACCTGTTTGCAATGCCTCCATGACTGCGGTTCCGAAGCCGCCAGTGATGACATGGTCTTCCATGGTCACGATCAATTGGGTGTTGGCTGCTGCGGATAGCAAGTTCTCGGTGTCCAGTGGTTTTGCAAAGCGCGCATTGACGACGCCTGCTTTGATACTGTGCTCGCTCAAGCGTGCAGCTAGTTTTTCAGCGTCGGCCACCATCGAGCCGATTGCCCAAATATCGATTTCACCAGCTTCTTGGAGGCGAACAGATTTGCCGACTTCCAGGGCTTTCGGTGTTTCTTTGATCGGAGTGCCGACTCCTTCGCCGCGAGGGTAGCGGATGAAGGCAGGACCTTGGTAGGCGATGCCGGTTGCCATCATGTCGGCGAGTTCATCTTCGTTGGCAGGCGCCATGATGAGTGCCTCGGGCACGCAACGCAGATAGGAAATATCGAACAGACCGTGGTGAGTCGCGCCGTCGTTGGGCGAGAGACCGGAGCGATCCATGCAGAAGAGCACAGGTAGTTTTTGCAGCGCAATATCGTGTATGATCTGGTCGTAAGCGCGCTGTAGGAAAGTGGAGTAGATTGCGCAGACAGGGTGGAAGCCGGAAGTGGCCATCCCCGCGGCAAAGAGCGCGGCGTGTTCCTCGGCGATGCCGACATCGAAGAATTGCTCGGGTAGCGCTTTTTCGAGAATGTTCATGCCAGTGCCTGCTGGCATGGCGGCGGTGATGCCGACGATCTTCGGGTCTGCAGTCGCCAACTTGACCATGGTCTCGCCCATGACGTCTTGATATTTCGGTGGTGCAGTCTCCGCTGATGGGGCACCTTTGCCGGTGTTGACATCGAAAGGGCTGGCTCCGTGGAAACGCTCGGGATTGTTAATCGCGACGTCGTAGCCTTTGCCTTTAGTCGTTAAAATATGCAGCAGCACGGGTTGCTCGGCGTTTTTCGCAAACTCGAGGTAGTGCTCTACTTGCTTGTGGTCGTGGCCATCGATCGGACCGATGTAGCGGACGTTGAATTTCTCAAAGAGGGAGGAGGAAACGAAGAAGTCTTTGGTTTCCTTTTTCCATTTAGAACCAAAGTTAATGATCGATTCACCGCCAGGCATTTTTTGCAGCAGCGCCTCGATGTCGTCATTCAGGCGATTGTAAATCGGGTTGGTGATGAGCTCGTTGAAGTAGCGAGGTAGGGCGCCTACGTTCTTGGCGATGGACCATTTGTTGTCGTTGAGAATGATGATCAGGCGCTTGGTCGAAGTGGCGACATTGTTGAGCGCCTCCATCGTGATCCCGCAGGAAAAGGCGGCGTCACCGCAGAGCGCGACGACATGCTCATCGCTGCCACGCTTGTCGCGGGCGGTGGCCATACCAAGTGCAGCGGAGAGTGCGGTGCCTGCGTGACCTGCGCCAAAGGCGTCGTGCTCGCTTTCTTGGCGATTGAGGAAACCACTCAGACCTTCGTTCTGGCGTAGTTTATCAAATCGCTCATCGTTGCGACCGGTGAGTAGTTTGTGGACATAGCCTTGGTGGGCGACGTCGAAGACAAAGCGGTCTTCCGGTGTATTGAAGACTCTATGCAGTGCGATGGACAGTTCGACCACACCGAGGTTCGGCCCCACGTGTCCCCCATTACGAGAGGTGACAGAAATGATGCGCTCGCGAATTTCTTGGGCGAGTTGCGGGAGCTGGTCTTCCGACAGTTTTTTAACGTCGGCAGGTGATTGAATGCTGTCTAAAAGAGACATGTTCCGTTGGTAGAAAGTAGTGGGCAGAGTGAGCGTATGCTGACCTGCGGATTAATTGTCGGCGGTGGTCTCGTCGAACGGTTCGACTTCACCGGTCTTGATGTTGAGTTTCTCGATCTTGATTTCAGCCTTTTTCAATTGTGCTTGGCACACTTTGAGTAGGGTAGAGCCTTCTTCAAATTTCGCAACCAGATCGGCCAATGGGATCTCGCCGGACTCCATTGAATGAATGATGCCTTCAAGTTGTTCGAGGGCGGTCTCGAAGGAGAGTTCGTCTGTTGGTTTTTTTGGCATGTGTCGGGTCGTTAAATGTTAAGGGCGACTGACTCGTCGGCGCGGAAAGCGCCACGGATGACATCGAGATCGATGTTCTTGGTGATCAAATCTTTAATGATCGGAATTTTGTCGCTGTCAGTAGGTTGTGTTTTGACAGTCATATTGTTGATCTTTGAGGCCACACCGTAGCTTTCGTCGTTACAGATGACGACGGGGATGCTGGTTTTGGCGATCATGTCCATCAACTTCGGGTGGGGAAGCACGTTTCGGGTGAGGATGAGTCCCGAGAGCACGCGCTTACCGGCGATGCCTTCTGCGGCGATCGCGGCGAGGATGATGTCTTCGCGGTCACCAGGAGTGACGATGAGAATGCCGGGTTGTAAATAATCGACTAGACCTTTCGCGGCCATGGCACCGATGATCACTTTGTCCACACGTTCGGACTCGCCGTGTTGGCGGCCGTTTAGCCAGCGCCCCTTTACTTCTTCGACGATCTGATTGAGGTTCGGTCGAGTGAGCCTCTGCTCCATTGGTATGCAACCGAGTAGGGGAATACCCATGCGCTCGAGTGCGATACGGCAGTATTTATCGACCATCTCGATTTTGCTGGGCTCCACCTTATTGATGATCGCTCCAATCACATCGACGCCTGCTTTTTCAAACAGGGCTTTGTTTAAGGCAATCTCATCAATCGGCCGACCCACACCGCCACGTGCGACGATAATGACTTTAGCATTCAACCGCTTGGCGACATCGGCGTTGGAAAGATTAAAGACGGAGCCGACACCTGCGTGGCCCGTGCCTTCGATGATGATGTAATCGTTTTGAAATGCAGCACGGTCGAAGGCGCGGCACATCTTGTCGATCAGTTGCTCGTGGCTTTGGCTCGGGTTGTCTAAGAACTCACGCGTAAAGGTGTGATGCACAGCAATCGGGCTCATTGCCTGAATCGGTATTTTGACGTCGAAGATACGATTTAGCAGGACGGAGTCCTCATCGATTTGGTGACCGTCAATTTCGACGAAACGCTGGCCGACTGGTTTGATGAAGCCGACTTGTTTGGTAAACGTGCGGAGCGCGGCAAAGAGGGCGAGACTGGTCGTCGTCTTACCATCGTTCATACGCGTGGCTGCGATGAAGATGCGCTTGGTCGATTTGTTGCGCGGTGCCGTCAGAATCTCGTTGTCGTCGGGTTCTGTGAAGAGCTTCTTTGGAGTGGGCATCGTCGCGTGTGTTTACAAGTTGGCTGGCTGCTGCTTAATCGATTTTGGTGACGTCTTCGTTGAGGTCGTCGCCATCGGTTGGATAGAGCAGTTTGTGGTCGATTGCTTGCGAGGCGACCATGACGGCGGTGCCGAAGATGTCGCTGGCAGTGGCACCACGGCTGATCTCGGCCGCTGGCTTAGAGAGACCTGTTAAAATAGGACCATAGTTGCGCGCCCGGGTGAGCACATCGACCAGTTTAGAAGCGATATTGGCTGAGTGGAGATCGGGGAAGATGAGCACGTTGGCACGACCCGCGACAGTGCCGTCGATTTTCTTCGTATGAGCGACTGCAGCGTCGAGGGCCGCATCGACTTGGAGCTCGCCGTCAATTTCCATCGGGATGCCGAGGCTGAGGGCCTTTTTACGAGCAAGCTCGGTGGCCGCTTTCATCTTAGCGACGGTCGGGTTCTTACTTGAAACGCTCTTACTGGAATAGCTGAGCAGGGCGACGCGTGGCTTGGAATTCGTCAAGTGATAGCGCAGGGCCGCCGTGGTGACGGCGATGTCGCAAAGTTGCTCGCTGGTTGGATCGGGAATAACCGCGCAGTCCGCGAGGAAAAGCTCTCGGTCTTTACCAGTTTTCGGATCTTCCATGTCGAAGATGTTGAGCGAAGACATGGTTTTGACGTCTTCATGCAAAGGAATGATCTGCAAGAGTGGGCGCAGTGCGCTGGATGCATTACTGGTCGCACCCGAAACGATGGCATCGGCCTGGCCAGTTGCTAGCATCATTGTGGCGAAATAGTTCGGGTTCTCAAGGTAGGTCTCGGCGTCTTTGTCGTTCAAGTTTTTGAAACGGCGAAGCCCTTGGAATTTCGTGACGAAGCCATCCCACTCGCTGCTGCGGCGTGGCTCGATGATGCGGATGTGCTCGAGGTTGATGTCGAGCTTTTCGGCATTCTCCTTAATTTTAGCACGATCACCGATGAGGATGGGGATACCAAGTCCGCGGGTGGCAAATTTACGAGCGGCTTGGAGGATACGAGGATCGCTGCCTTCAGGGAAGACAACGCGTTTCGGGTGGCGCTTGAGGCGCTCGGCAAGTTTAGCAATTAAAGGCATGATAAATTGTGTTTAATATGAAGAAGTAAGTTTATGGGTGGGGGTTGAATAAATGACTAAAAGTTGAACAGCATCCACATAGAGCATGAAATATACAATTGCCAAAGTTTTTTCCCGAGTAGTTTCTAATTATAGGCAGTCAAATTCTGCCGAATGCTGTATTTATGCCAACTAAACTCAAAAATATCGCTGTGGTGAGCCTATCTACCGTGGGTTCACGCGTTTTGGGCTTATTACGGGATATTTTGATTTTTGCGGCTTTGGGCGCGAGTTTGTGGAATTCAGCCTTCATTTTAGCGTTTACCCTGCCGAATTTGTTTCGGCGTCTGCTCGGAGAGGGCGCACTGACCTCCGCGATTGTGCCGGTTTTTTCCGATGTGATGGAGCGCGAGGGGCGTGAGCGGGCATTTGATTTTTTCAACCAAGTGATCGTGCGGCTCAGCATTGTGCTGTGTATTTTGGTCACGGGCGGGATGTGCTTGCTCGGGTTTTTAGCGCACAGCGGTTGGCTGTCGGAACGCTGGGCGCTGGGCTCGGAGCTGGCGGTCGTGCTCTTACCCTATATGATCTTTATTTGCCTGGCTGCAATCGTGTCGGCCGGGCTGAATCTGGTCGGTCGGTTCGCGGTGGCGGCTTGCACGCCGATTTTGCTGAATTTGGCGATGATCGGGGCGGTGGCTGCCGGTTTGTTCTTGGAGGCAGAAACGGCTCAACTGGTTTACTGGCTTTGCGGAGGTGTGCTGTTTGGTGGTTTATTGCAATTGCTGGCACCCGCGTGGGATCTAAGCCGACAAGGTTGGCGGCCGCGTTTGAAGGTGAAAGCCAACGCGGCGATGGGGGAGTTGTGGCGCTTGTTTTTACCCGGCCTGATGGGGGCGGCGATTCTACAGGTCAATATTCTCGTTTCGCGACTGCTTGCATTTACTTTGGATGATTCGTCGGTATCCGTGCTCTATCTCGCCAGCCGTTTGATGGAGTTGCCCTTGGGTATTTTTACCGTGGCCGTGGTCACCGTCTTTTTCCCACTCATGGCACGTGCCTTGTCGGCTCAAGACGCAGATGGATTTGCGAAAGTGTTTTTACAAGGCATGCGATTAGTGGTGGGGATTTCGGTGCCGGCGGGGGTCGGGCTTTGCGTGCTCGGCGAGCCGATCCTCGGGCTGCTGTTTCAGTGGGGTGCTTTTGACCAAACCGATGTCATCGCGACGATTCCATTGATCGCGATTTATGGGATTGGTTTGCCGTTTTATTCCGCCGCGACTTTTGCGACCCGTGGGTTGCACGCGGGCAAAGATATGAAAACCCCGGTGCGCGTGGCGGGGCTCTGCTTGGCAGTCAATGCGGTTTCGGGGATCATCCTCATGCAGTTCTTTGGTGCCAGTGGCTTAGCGGCCGCCAATGTGTTGGCAGCGCTTGTTCAAGCAGTGGTGCTCTGGCGCGCGCTTTCAAAGCAGCGTCCGGATATTTCGTTCAGTCGCTTGCGTCCCGCCATATTGAAAGTCATCGGCGCTGGATTACTGATGGGTGTATTTTGCGCCCTCGGTTTGGCTTTCTTCAACCAATTTGAATGGTCCGAAAAATTACATGCCGGATTGACCGTGGGCACACTAGTTCCAGCAGGTGCCGCCTTTTATTTCGGACTGCTCTACCTCTTTAAATTCGAAGAACTACAAGAGATGTGGGCCTTGGTGCGCCGTGTCCTGCCCGGCGACCGATAGTGGAGTAACGTGGAGGACTGGCAACCCAGCCTGAGTGATGTGTGGTCTAAGTGGTTGTCGAATAACTAGCGCGTAAATGGGATTGACCAGCTCCGTCTGGATGTAGCTCTCAAAGTGGCTGATAGGTGCCAATAGGTCGAGTGCTTTCAGTCCGTCGTTCTAGATTTGTTTAACCGCAGATCAATGCAGATGAACGCTGATGGGATACAATTCTCTTCGTCATAAATCTGCGTGTATCCGCGTGCATCTGCGGTTCCAAATTCAGTGTTCATTT